>NZ_JBVHMN010000014.1:0-22799 GCF_055558435.1 Streptomyces sp. NPDC025784 | reverse complement strand
CGTCGGTGCCGGGCGGTCACAGGAGGGCGACACGCTTTCCGAGCCCGTCGATGCCGAGCGGACCGAGGCCGACGGCACCCTTTCCGAGTCCGTCGCCGCCGAGCGGTCCCAGGAGGGGAGCCCTCTTCCCGAACCCGTCGGCGCCGAGCGTTCCGCGGGCGGAAGGACCCCTCCCGCGTCTCCCGAGCCCGCCGAGTCCGAACAGGCCGACGCCGGGAGCACCGAGGCCGAACCGGCCGACGCGGAGTGGCCCTACGCCCGGTGGGCCGACGCCGGGTGGCCCGAGATCCGCTGGCCCGAGACCGGGTGGCCCGAGTCCGGGGACACCGCCGCCGAGCAGGGCGTACCCGGGCAGCCCGGGTACGCCGCGCCGGGACCCGAGGAACCGGCCGGGTCCGAGCCGTCGGCCGGGGCCGAACACACCGCGGGCGAGCCCGGATCGCCGGGCGGCCCGCCTTCCCCCCACGCGTCGTCGCTGCCCCGGCGCAAGCCAGGGGCGAGCGGCATCACCGAGACTCTCGCCCCGGAAACGGCCGGGGGGAGCTGGAAAGGGTTCTTCCGTCTGCGCAACCGGATCTGGACCCCGGATTCCGGTTCCTGACATTCCCGGAGAACCGCGTAGTGGACGCGCGCTCGTCAGCGCGAGAACAAGCAAATGCGATCAGCTGTCAGGGAGTTCGGCACATGAATCACGAGGCACTGGCGATGGAAATGAGAGGCCTGCGGGAGCAGGTCACCGGAATCACCGACACGGCCGTGGCGGCCGCGGACGGAATGCTCATCGCGGCGGACACCGCCGCCACCATCGACCCGGAGGGGCTCGCCGCGATCGCCGCGGCGGGCCTGGGCATCGCCCGGCGCGCCGCCGAGGCGACGGGCCGGGGCACCTTCCGGCAGACGGTGACGTACGGAAGTCAGGGCTGCGCGGCCTTCTACGCCGTCGGCGACACGGCGCTGATGGTCGTGCTCGGCGACGAGGGCATCGACATCGAGCGGCTGCACGAAGAGACCCGGCCGGCACTCGGACGCATCGGGTCGATCCTGACCGCGACCGAAGGAGCTTGAGAGGATGGCGAGCAAGCGCATGACATCGGGCTTCTCCGACCAGGTCATGGGCCTGGTCAAGGCACTGCGTACCGACGCACCGGACTGCGTCGCCTCGGGCGTCGTCGACATGGCGACCGGGATGCTGCTCTCGTACGAGACCGTCGACAACCACCCGCCCGAGGTGCTGGACCTGCTGGCGGGCGCGACCCTCGACCTGTTCCAGGGGCGCACGGTGCAGATGATCGAGGACGTCTTCAAGGAACGCCGCGGCATCGAGAGCGACCAGCACTTCTTCCAGGAGATCCTGGTGAACAGCGACAATCTCACGCACCTGTTCGTGCGCATGAGCGAGCAGCAGGACGTGGTCGCCGTGGTCGTCTGTCGCAAGTCGGTGAACGTCGGCATGCTCTTCGCCCAGACCCGGCGCGTGGTGCGGGAGTACGGACTCTGAACGCCGAAGGGCGGCCCTCCCCGGAGGGGGGAGGGGCCGCCCGTGCCCGGCGCCGACCGGCTACTCCGTGCGCAGCCCGTCCGGCCGCATCAGACGGATGAGCGGCGGCAGGCTGAGCGCCGTCACCAGCACCACGACCGCCGCGCCGATGCCCGTCATCGACAGCACGCTCGCCCAGTCCACGCCGACCGGCGTGTCGGTCATCTTGAGCAGCACCGTGCCGAGCGTCAGGCCGACGACCGACGCCAGCGCCAGGCCCAGCGTGATGGGGATCGCGGTCTGCCACAGCACCGACAGACTCAGGGTGCGGCGCCGGGTGCCGAAGGCGACTAGCGACGACAGCAGCTTCTTGCGCTCGCGCAGCTGCTCCAGCTGGGAGACCAGCAGGCTTGCCCCGATGAGCACGAGGACACAGGTCGCGCCGACGAACAGGCCGGTGCGGATGGACGTGAATCGCTTCGACTGGGTCGACTCGCTCCAGGTGATGGGATCGGCGAGCGGGTCGATCTCCGCCGCGGTGTTGCGGACGAGCTCTCGTACGTCCGGCACCGACTCGTCGAGCGCGAGGAACACGGTTCCGTACAGGGCCGGTTCCGCCTTCTCGGGCAGCGCGGCCGGGGTGAACAGGAAGCCTCCGCGCTCGTCACCCTGCGGATCCTTGCGCGTGGCCGCCTCCCGGACCCCCTTCGGCACCGTCCAGGCGATCTCCCTGCCCTTGTTGTCGCTGCCGTAGGACGGGTCGATGTAGAGCTTGGTGCCGGCCTTGTCGATCTGGTCGGTGTACTCGTCCCACTGGGCGTTCGGCACGGCGAAGACGTCGCCGTCCTTGCAGGAGGGCAGCCGGGCGACCTCGCGCAGGGCGGCACAGTCGCCGACGGTCACGGGCGACTGGCGCTCGGGCTCGTTCCTGGCGTCGCCGACCTGACTGTTGGCCAGGGCGACGGTGTGCCGGACACCCTTGGTCGCGGAGAGGCGCCGGGCGACCTCGCTCGCCGGGACGCCGTCGGGCACCTCCACGGACATCTGGGCGCGGGTGAGGTCGTTCCTGCTGACCTTGGTGTAGTCGCTGTCGACGCCGGCGAACAGCATCTGCAGGGCGATCGCGCCGGCCACCGCCACCGCGATGCCGTTGACCATGCGAGCCGCGGTGCCGCTGCTCAACTGGAGCCTGCGGATCGCCAGTTGCCAGGCGACACCGCCGGAGTTCAGCCGGGCGACGACCGCCTCGACGACCCAGGGGAGCAGGGCGGTGATGCCGACCAGCAGCAGCATGACGCCGCCGATGACGAGGTACTGGTTGAAGTCCCCGTTCTCGCGTCCCTGCCCGATCATCGGGTAGAGGAGCGCGAGACCGCCCAGCGGCAGCAGCAGCCGCCACCAGAGCCGGCGCCGCGAAGGCCGGGCCGTACGGACCACGCCCAGCGGCTCGATGACGACCCCGCGCAGCGCGAACAGCGTCACGGCGACGGCGGCGGCCGGCACGGCGACGGCGACCAGTGCCACCAGGCCGGGCGCCGGATTGAGGTCGCCGGGGAACACGCTGACCCGGAAGACCTCCATCATTCCGGCGAGCTGGCGTCCGATCAGGAAGAACCCGGCGCCGAGCACCAGCCCGACCAGAGCTCCGGCCAGCGCCTCGCCCGCCGCGATCCGCCGCGTCATCCGTCCGTCCGCACCGACCAGCCGGAGCGCCGCGAGCCTGCGGTCGCGCCGTTCGCCGCCGAACCGTACGGCCGCCGCGATGAAGACGCCGACCGGCATCAGGAGCACCACGAAGACGATCAGGACGAGCAGCAGCAGGACGGGGTCCATGGCCTCGGACGGGTTGTCGGCCCCGAAGGAGTCGATGCGTTCGATCCGGCCGGCCGTCTGCGAGGTCGCCTCCAGGCTGTCGGAGCCCGCGTAGTAGGCGAGTTCGTGCGGGTCGACGAGACCGCTGTCGGCGATCGTCCCGCTGATGCGGTAGTGCAGGCGTTCGCGCAGCAGCTTGGCGTCCGGGGACTTGAGCAGCCGGTCCAGGGCGGGCGAGACGACCATGTCGCCGGCCGCGGGGAACTCCTTCAGCCCGGGCGGCAGCGGCGCCCGGGGGCCCTCGGGTCGCAGGACCCGTCCGCGTATGTCCTTGTCGTGGAAGGTGGTGCCGGCGGCCGCGACGAGCAGCGTGCGGTCCGACTTCTTCACGACGTCCGAGCGGAACGTCATGTCGTTGCGGTTCTGCTCCCGGTCGTGGCGGGAGGCCAGAGCGCTCGGTATGGCCGTGGTGAGCAGCAGCAGGGCCACGCCGAGGCCGACTCCGACGGCGGTGAGCAGCACGCGCACCCAGGCCTCGCGGCCGCCGGTCACCGCGAACCTGGCGCCCATGACGAGGTCACGGGACCACTGCGTCAGGCCGCGCGGGACACGCGGTTCCCCGGCCGACGGGGTGACGGGCGAGGGGCCGGGCGGAGCCTCGGTCGGGCCGGTCCCGGGTGAGGGGCGGACACTCATACGACCCGCTCCATGTCCCGGGACCTGCCGTCGCGCACGACGATCTCGCGGTCCGAGTACGCGGCCACCCGCGCCTCGTGCGTGACGAGCACGACGGCGGCGTTGGTCGAGCGTGCGGCGTCGGTGAGCAGCTGCATCACGCGCTCGCCGTTGAGGGAGTCGAGCGCGCCGGTCGGTTCGTCCGCGAACAGCACCCGCGGGTTGGTGACCAGTGAACGGGCGACGGCGACGCGCTGTCCCTGGCCGCCGGAGACCTCGCCGGGGCGCTTGCCCTTGAGGTCGTCGACCTCCAGCTGTTCCATCCACGTGAGGGCGGCGCGCTCGGCCTCCTTGCGGCCCGTCCCGTTCAACCGGAGCGGCAGGGCGACGTTCTCGACGCAGGTCAACTCCGGTACGAGCTGGCCGAACTGGAAGACGAAGCCGAAGTCGCTGCGGCGCAGGGCGCTGCGCTGCGCGTCGTTCATCGTGGCCATCTCGCGGCCGTTGTACGTGATCGAACCGGAGTCGGGCGTCACGATGCCGGCGAGACAGTGCAGCAGCGTGGACTTGCCGGAGCCGGACGGACCCATGACGGCGACGACCTCGCCGGGGTGAATGGAGAACTCGGCGCCGTCCAGGGCGGTCGTCGGCCCGTACGCCTTGCGCAGGTCCGAGGCGGTGAGCAGGGAACCGGGCGGGGGAGTCATCGGGTCGTCACCGCCTCGGCGAGCTTGTCGAGGCGCGCGGCGGTGAGCTCCAGCCACCGCAGGTCCGCCTCCAGGTGGAAGAGGGCGTGGTCGCAGATCAGCTGGTCCGCGAGGTCGCCCTTGCGCTTGCGGTCGGTCAGGATGCGCATCATGCGCAGGTGTTCCGAGCGCTGTGTGTCGAGGATCTCGGCGGCGTTGCGGTGCGTGAGGAGCGCGAGCACGACCTTCGTGTAGAGGGTCGACTGGAGATAGGGCTCGGGCTTCTCCGGCGTCGCGAGCCACTGCTGCACGTCGGTGATGCCGGCGTCGGTGATGGCGTACCGCTTGCGCTCGGGCCCGCCGCCCGGCTCGATCCCGTCGACTTCGACGAGTCCGTTCTTCAGCAGCCGGGACATCGTCGAATAGACCTGGCCGTAGTGCAGCGGCCGGTCGTGACCGAACTTCTCGTCGAAGGCGCGCTTCAGGTCGTAGCCGTGACGCGGCCCGGACTCCAGGAGCCCCAGGAGGGTGTGACCGATGGACATGCGAGCACTCTACACACGGTGTATACGCCGTATGTATACGTCCAGTGTGTAGATCGTGGCGGGGCGTACCGCGGTGCAGGTGGGGGGCGATTGTCACGGTTCTGTCACCGGTGACGGGCGACGCCCTACGTCCCGGGTTCCGCCGGCGGTCGTCCCTGGTGGGGGTGGCCCTCGGCTTCCACCGGCGGTCGTCCCCGCCGGGGCAGCGGCCCGGTCCCGCCGGGCAGGCGTCCCGCGTCGGCCAGCGCCTTGCGCAGCAGGAACTCGATCTGCGCGTTGGCGGAGCGCAGTTCGTCCCCGGCCCAGCGCGCGAGCGCCTCGTACACCAACGGGTCCAGCCGCAGCAGCACCTGCTTGCGCTGCTGCGGCCGACGCTGAGGGGACGCCCCCTCTGAGGGAGCCGTCACTGGTAGAGGGTCCCGGTGTTCAGGACCGGCTGCGCCGCGCGGTCCCCGCACAGCACCACCATCAGGTTCGACACCATCGCCGCCTTCCGCTCCGAGTCCAGCTCCACGATGTCCCGCTCGGTGATCCGGGCGATCGCCGCCTCGACCATGCCGACCGCGCCGTCCACGATCTGCCGCCGGGCCGCGACGACCGCTCCCGCCTGCTGGCGCTGGAGCATCGCGGAGGCGATCTCGGGAGCGTACGCGAGGTGCGTGAAGCGCGACTCGATGATCCGCACTCCGGCCGCCTCCACGCGCGCGTGCAGTTCGACGGCGAGCTTCTCGGTGATCTCCTCGGCGTTGCCGCGCAGCGACAGCCCGTCCTCGTCGTGGGCGTCGTAGGGATACTCGATCGCGATGTGACGCACGGCCGCCTCGGTCTGGGTGGCCACGAACTCCAGGAAGTCGTCCACCTCGAAGGTGGCCTGGGCGGTGTCCTGCACGTTCCACACGACGACCGCGGCGAGCTCGATGGGGTTGCCGTACGCGTCGTTGACCTTGAGGACCGCGGTCTCGTGGTTGCGGACGCGGGTCGAGATCTTGGTCCTGGACGTCAGCGGGTTCACCCAGCGCAGCCCGTCCTGGCGGATCGTCCCCCGGTAGCGCCCGAAGAGCTGCACCACACGGGCCTCGCCCGGCGCGACCGTGTTCAGCCCGCACATCGCGAAGAACGCGGCGATGCCGACCAGGACGCCGACGATGATCAGCGCGGCCTTGGCGCCCGCCGCGGCGACGGCCGTCGCGCCCGCGATCAGTCCGGCGCCCAGCAGCAGTCCGACGAGTCCGAGCAGCAGGGCCAGGCCGCCGCCGATGCTGTGCGCGGCGAACTCCCGGACCCGTGGCGCGGGCATCTCGGGCACGCCCTCGGGTGCGGAGTCGTGCGGGGCTGAGCGGTGTGTCGACATGGGAGGTCCCCCGTTCCGTACGGCATAGCTTCCGTCTAGCTAAGTGATATCACTTTAACTCGCTCGGCAACCTTCCGCCCCTCCCGCTCGTCGGTTTCGTTGGGGAGGGCGCGCCCGGCGTGCTGATTGTCACGTCCGGAAAAGACCGGATCGGCGGCCCTTTGTCATAGCGCGCGGTGTTAGCTTTTTGAGCTGACCTGAGCGACGAACCTGTGTGCCACACGAGAGTGAAGCGGAGCGGATCGACCCATGGGACGAGCGGAAGAGAGACGAGCGCGGCAGGCGCGGGGCCGCCGCGCGGCGCCCAAGCGCTCGTCCGGAACGAGCGCCGCGGGCGCGCCGGCCGGGGGCAAGGGCCGCCGCAGCGGCATACGTCGGTTCGTCAACTGGAAGACGATCACCGGGACGTTCTTCGGCCTCTGCCTGCTCGGCATGGGCGCCTTCATCGTGCTCTACATGGTCGTCGACGTCCCCAAGGGCAACGCGGCCGCACGCCTGCAGAGCAACATCTACAAGTACCGCAACGGCGACGTCCTCGCCCGCACGGGCAAGGTCAACCGTGAGGTCGTGGACCTGTCCAAGGTGCCGAAGAGCGTCCAGAAGACCTTCGTCGCCGCCGAGAACAAGTCCTTCTACAAGGACTCCGGCGTCGACCTCAAGGGCACGGCCCGCGGTCTGATCAACACCCTGTCGGGCAAGGGCAAGCAGGGTGGCTCGACGATCACCCAGCAGTACGTCAAGAACTACTACCTGAACCAGGACCAGACCGTCACGCGCAAGCTGAAGGAACTGGTCATCTCGCTGAAGGTGGACCGCCAGAAGTCCAAGGACGACATCCTCGCGGGCTACATCAACACCAGCTACTACGGCCGCAACGCCTACGGCATCCAGGCCGCGGCGCAGGCGTACTACCGCGTCGACGCGAGCGAACTCGACGTCGCGCAGGGCGCCTACCTCGCCTCCCTGCTCCAGGCCCCGAGCCAGTACGACTGGGGCGTCGCGACGGAGACGGGCAAGAAGCTGGTCACGGCCCGCTGGAACTACACCCTCGACAACATGGTCGAGCAGGGCTGGCTGGACTCCGGCGAGCGCCAGAAGCTGAAGTTCCCCGTGCCGAAGGACCCCAAGGGCGCCCCCGGTATGGAGGGCCAGACCGGCTACCTGGTCAAGGCCGCCGAGAACGAGCTGGCCAAGCAGCTCGTCACCGACGGCACGGCCTCCGACCTGGACCAGGCCCAGGCCATGGTGGAGGCCGGCGGCTGGACCATCACGCTCAACATCGACAAGAAGAAGCAGGCCCTGCTGGAGAAGACCGTCAAGGCGCAGCTCACCAGCAAGCTGGACCCGAAGAAGCGCAAGGTCGACGACAACATCCAGGCCGGTGCCGTCTCCGTCGACCCGAAGAACGGCAGGGTCCTCGCGATGTACGGCGGCAAGGACTACTTCAAGCACTACTACAACAACGCCACGCGCCGGGACTACCAGGTCGCCTCCACCTTCAAGCCGCTGATCTTCGCCGCCGCCCTGGAGGAGGAGGCCAAGACGCAGCGCGACAGGCCCATCACGGCGAACACGGTCTACGACGGCACGAACCGCCGGCCCGTCGTCGGCAGCGACATCGGCTTCGCCCCGCCGAACGAGGACGAGCACAGCTACGGCGACGTCACCGTGCAGACCGCGATGAACAAGTCCATCAACTCCGTCTTCGCGCAGATGGGCGTCGACGTCGGCATGGACGAGGTCCTGAAGGTGGCGGGCAAGCTCGGCATGGACACCAAGAAGCTCCAGGCGGTGCCCGCCCAGACCCTCGGCTCCATGGGCGCGAGCCCGCTGGAGATGGCCGGCGTCTACGCCACGCTCGACAACCACGGCAAGAAGGTCACCCCGGCCGTCGTCGCCAAGGCCGAGCACAAGGACCGTTCGGTCGACTTCCCCGACCCGATCGGCGACCAGGTCATCAGCGAGGAGGCGGCCGACACCGTCACCTCGGTGCTGACCGGCGTGGTCGACGACGGTACGGCCAGGACGTCCGTGCGGGACAACCCGTCCCGCGGCGGCCAGCAGGTCGCGGGCAAGACCGGTACCTCCGACAACAACAAGTCGGCCTGGTTCACGGGCTACACGCCGGACCTGGTCACCTCGGTCGGTCTGTTCGGCGAGGAGAAGAAGACCGGTCGCCAGGTGTCGATGAAGGGCGCCACCGGCCTCGTCGCCGAGGGCGGCCGCGTCAACGGCGGTGGCTTCCCGGCGCAGATCTGGGCGGCGTACACCTTCGGCGCGCTGGACGGCAAGGTCAGCAAGTTCGACCTGAACACCACGTCGGGTGCGGCGGTGGAGCCCACCGAGACGCCCACGGTCACGCAGACGCCGTCGAGCACCCCCTCGTCGACGCCGACCACCGAGGAGCCGTCGACCGAGCCGCCGACGAGCAGCAGTCCGCCGTCTCCGACGGACGAGCCGACGACGACCGAGCCGACGACCACGAGGCCGGCCACGCCGACGGGGACGCCGACCGGCGGAATTCCGGACAATCCCTTCGAACCGGACAGTCAATAGCGTGCGGAAGGGCACCCGGTGATCCACCGGGTGCCCGCGGCCGGGGAGGTCCCGGTCACCGCCGTCCCGAGGGCCGGTCTCCTTGCCGGGACGCTGAGTCGAGCCTGCCCCCGGCCCGCGTCGAGCGGGCCGGGGGCAGACTCCGTGGTGGCGGCACCGTGCGGGGCGGGCAGGGTGGTGCCGCCACCCGGTCCGGTCAGGCGCCGGGCAGGACGCCGGTGCGAGCCACCTCGGAGTACCAGCGGGCGCTGGCCTTGGGGATGCGGGTGCCCGTCGGATAGTCGACGTAGACGGCGCCGAAGCGCTTGCTGTAGCCGTAGCCCCACTCGAAGTTGTCCAGCAGCGACCACAGGAAGTAGCCGCGTACGTCAGCGCCGTCGGTGATGGCCTGGTGCACGGCGGCCAGGTGGCCGCGCACGTAGGCGATCCGGTCGGGGTCGTTGACCTTGCCGGAGGGGTCGGCGTAGTCGTCGAAGGCGGCCCCGTTCTCCGTGATGACCAACGGCAGGGTGGGGAATTCGGACGCCACCCGGCGCAGCAGGTCGTACAGGCCGGTGGGGTCGACGGCCCAGCCCATGGCGGTGGTGTCGCCGGGAGGCTGGTGGAAGGCGACCAGGTCCGCTCCGGGCCAGGGGCTGTGCGTGCTCCTGCCGTGTCCGTCCGCGTTGTGCGCGCCGCTGCCGTCCGCCTCCGAAACCAGCGTGGGCGTGTAGTAGTTGATGCCGAGGAAGTCCAGCGGCTGGTTGATCTGCCGGAGATCGCCGTCGCGCACGAAGGACCAGTCGGTCAGGGCCGCCGTGTCCTTGAGGAGGTCCTCCGGGTAGGCACCCTGCAGCATCGGGCCGGTGAAGACCCGGTTGGCGAGCGCGTCGATCCGGCGGGCGGCGTCGGTGTCGGCGTCGCTGCCGGTGAGCGGGCGCACCTCGTGGAAGTTCAGCGTGACCGAGCACTGGGCGTCGGCGGGAAGCGCGTCGCGCAGTGCCTGGACGGCCAGCCCGTGCCCCAGATTGAGGTGGTGGGCGGCGCGCAGGGCGGCGACCGGGTCGGTGCGGCCGGGGGCGTGGACACCGGAGCCGTAGCCGAGGAAGGCGCTGCACCAGGGCTCGTTGAGCGTGGTCCAGGTCTTCACCCGGTCGCCCAGGGCGTCCGCGGCGATGGCCGCGTACTCGGCGAACCGCTCGGCCGTGACGCGCTCGGGCCAGCCTCCCGCGTCCTCCAACTCCTGCGGCAGATCCCAGTGGTAGAGCGTGGCCACCGGAGTGATGTCGTGGGCCAGCAGCTCGTCGACGAGACGACGGTAGAAGTCCAGACCCTTCTGGACCGCGGGGCCGCGGCCGGTGGGCTGGATCCGGGGCCAGGCGAGGGAGAAGCGGTAGGCGCCGAGGCCGAGGTCGGCCAGGAGCGCGACGTCCTCGCGCCAGCGGTGGTAGTGATCCGTGGCGATGTCGCCGGTGTCGCCGTTGCGGACGCGACCGGGGGTGCGGGCGTAGACGTCCCAGATGGAGGGGGTGCGGCCATCTTCGGCGGTTGCGCCCTCGATCTGGTACGAGGCGGTCGCGGAGCCCCAGAGGAAGCCGTCGGGGAAGGTTCGGGCCGCGTCCGGGGCAGATCCGCCATGTCGTGCTGCGGTGACCACGTAGATCCTCTCAAGGGGGTGTGTCGCGGGGGTGCGAAAAAACGGAGATACGGATGGGGGCGGCCCGGTGGCCGGGCGCCGGGCCGGTGCGGAGGACCGGCCGAGAGGCCGGTCGGCGTCAGCCCTTGACGGCGCCGGCCATGATCCCGCTGACGATCTGGCGACCGAAGACGATGAACATCGCCAGCAGCGGCAGGGTGCCCAGCAGCGCACCCGCCATGATCAGTGACTGGTCGCGGACATAGCCGGCGCTGAGCTGGGTGAGGGCGACCGGGACGGTCGGGTTCGTCATGTCGAGCACCACGAAGGGCCAGAAGAAATCGTTCCACGCGTGCACGAACGTGATCATGAACAGGACCGCCATCGCGGGCCGCGCGACCGGAAGCACGATGCTCCAGAAGATCCGCAGCGAGTGCGCGCCGTCCACGCGTCCCGCCTCGACGAGCTCGTCCGGCAGCGCCTCCGAGAGGTACTGCCGCATGAAGAACACCCCGACCGCGCTCACCAGCGTGGGGAAGATGACGGCCGGCAGCTGCTGCGACCAGCCGAGCTCCGACATCATCATGAAGAGCGGGACGACGCCGAGCTGCGGCGGCACCATCATGGTGCCGATCACCAGCGTGAGCAGGATGTTGCGTCCCTTGAACCGCAGCTTGGCGAAGGCGAAGCCCGCCAGCGTCGCGAACAGCACCGTGGACAGCGCGATGACCCCGGCCACGATCAGACTGTTGATCATGGCCTTCCCCATCGCCGCCTCGTCCCACGCGCGGGCGAGGTTGCTGAACAGGTTGGGGCCGGGCAGGAACGGCGGAGGCGTCTGGCTGACCCGGGTGTTGTCCGTGGAGGCCGCCACCATCGTCCAGTACAGCGGGAAGATCGACACGATCGCCATGACGGCGAGCAGGACATAGGCGAGCGGGCCGGCGTGGTGCTGGCGGCCGGCGCGTACGCGCAGCAGCCGACGGCCGGTGCGAGGGGTTTTAGGGGCGGGGGTCCGGACCGGGGTGTCCGTGCGGACCGGGAGGGAGTTGACGGTCATGACGGCTCCTGGTCAGGGCGTGCGGGGGCGCAGCCGGCGGATCAGGCGCTGCGCCGCGAAGACGAGGATGAGCAGCAGGAACATCGCCCAGGCGACGGTCGCCGCGCGGCCCATCTGGTAGTTCTTCCAGCCCTCCTCGTACAGCAGCAGACCCAGCGTCTGGTACTGGTTGTCCGCGCCTCCGGTGACCCCGTTGGGCCCCTGGCCGAAGATCAGCGGCTCACCGAACAGCTGGGTGGCGCCGATGGTGGAGAGCACGATGGTGAAGACGACGGTGGAGCGGATCCCGGGAATGGTGACATGGGTGAACTGCTTCCACCGCGAGGCGCCGTCGAGGGACGCCGCCTCGTACCGCTCGGCAGGGATGGCCTGCATGGCCGCCAGGTACAGCAGCGCGTTGTAGCCGGTCCACCGCCAGATCACGATGGTCGAAATGGCCACCTGCGCGGGCCACTTGCCGGCCTCCCAGTCCAGCGGGTCGATGCCGACCCAGCCGAGCACCCAGTTGATCATGCCGAAGTCGCGTTCGAAGAGCATGGTGAACACAAGGGCGGCCGCGCCGACCGAGGTGGCGTAGGGCACCAGTGACGCGACGCGGAAGAACAGCGAGGCGCGCATCCGGTAGTTGAGCAGGTGCGCCATCCCGAGCGCCATCAGCAGCTGCGGCACCGTGGAGATGACGCCGATGGTGATGGTGTTCTGCAGCGCGTTCCAGAACCGTGAGTCCTTGAACAGGTCGACATAGTTGTCGAACGCCACCCACTGCATGGAGTCGAGGGTGGCCAGTTCCACATGGTGCAGCGAGATCCACGCCGTGTAGACCAGGGGGTAGAAGCTGAACGCGGCGAAGACCACGAAGAACGGCGCGACGAACGCATACGGCGCGCCCTTGAGATCGAGCCGGTGCAGCAGCGCGCTGCGCCGCCGGCCCGACTCCCCGTCGGGGGTCTTCGTGGGCGGACCTGAACGCTCCTCGCCGGCCAGGGCGTTGGTGGTGGAGGTGGCCACCGGAATTCCTTCCTGAGAACGGATGTCTGAGCCGGGACCCGGGCGCGCCGGCGGAGTGCGGGCGCGCCCGGGGGGGTCGGAAGCCCGAGGGTCAGCCGACCGCCTTGTCGATGCGCTCAGTGGTGGTCTTCCACGCCTTGTCCCGCGCCTGGCCCTGCTCGACCAGGGCCAGGCCCTGGCTGAAGGTGTCCTTGATCGTGCCGTCCTTGCGGCCGAGGACCTGCTTGTCGGGGATCTCCTGCGCGGCGGCACCGAAGATCTGGCCGATCGGCGCGTCGCTGAAGTAGCCGGAGGTGACGTTCTTGACGTCGTCCTGCGCGAGCGCCTGCCGGGAGGAGGGGAAGTTGCCCAGCTTCTTGAAGATGTAGGCCTGCTGCTCGGGCGCGGTCAGCCAGGCGACGAGCTTCTGGGCCTCCGCCTTCACCGGACTCTTCTCCACCACGCCGAGGAAGGAGCCGCCCCAGTTGGCACCCTTGGGGGCCCTGGCGACGTCCCACTTGCCCTTGTTCTTCTCACCGGCCTTCTCGCTGATGTGGCTCAGCATCCAGGCCGGGCAGACCGCGGTGGCGAAGGTGCCGTTCGCCAGTCCCGGGTCCCAACCGGGCTGGAACTGACGCAGCTTCGCGCTCAGGCCGTCGTCGGCCGCGTCCGCGGCGAGGTTCCAGGCCTGCTTGACGACCGGGTTCTTGTCGTAGATCAGGTCGCCGTTCTCGTTGTAGTACTGCTGCGGGTAGCCGTAGACCATGGCGTTGAACAGGCCGCTGGAGGAGTCCATGTACGACACGCGGCCGCCCTTGAAGTCCTTCTTGAAGGTGCGGCCGACCTCGACGTACTTCTTCCAGTCGCCCGCCCACAGCTTGCCGACGGCGTCGCGGTCGGTGGGCAGACCGGCCTCGGCGAAGTAGTCCTTGCGGTAGCACACCGCCATCGGGCCGGCGTCGGTCCCGAGGCCCAGCACCTTGCCGTCCGCGGTGGTGATCTGGGACTGCTTCCAGGGCAGGAAGTGGTCGGTGCCCGCCGTGCGGGAGAAGTCGGCGAACTTGTCGGCCTGCGTCTCGGTGATCTCCTTGGCCCGGCCGATCTCGATGCCCTGGATGTCCTTCAGGCCGTTGCCCGCGGCGAGATGGGTCTGCAGCGCGGTGTAGTAGGTCTGCTCGTCGCCGGCTATCTCGGCCTTGATCTCGACGTTCGGGTGCTCCTTCTCGTACTGCTCGAGAAGGCCCGACTCCTTGAAGCCCATCACCCCGAACATGCCCATGGTGATGACGGTCTTGCCGTCCTTCTTGCCACCGCCCGTGACCGAGCCGTCACTGCCGCCGCAGCCGGCGACGAGCGCCAACGCGCAGACGGCCGCAGCTGCTGACGCCAGCCTCTTTCTGCCGAACGAACCGGGACTGCTCATGGATCTCCTCCTAGGCGGCGGCGCGAACGCGTCGGATTGACACGTTTTGCGACGACTACTGCGGCTCTGGTGGGGTGATGGGAACGTGCCCATCGATGTCCAAAGAAAAAGTGGGCACGTTCCCACCGACGCATGGCAGACTCACTGCATCGAGCCGATCTGTCAATGACTTGAACACGACGAAGGGAGATTGCCCCGGCCGTCGCGTTCGTCGTTCTTGGACGACGCAGGACCCGGCCGACAGCGGCGTCTGCAAGAATCGGTGCTGGTCATCAGCGCGGCCGACGCTGCCGCGGCTGCCGGGAGGGGAGCGCATGGCTGGGAATCGCCGTCCGACGATCAAGACGGTCGCCGCCCGTGCGGGCGTGGGCAGGACGACGGTGTCCCGGGTCGTCAACGGCTCGGAGCTGGTCAGTGCCGACGCGCGGGCCAGGGTCCTGGCGGCGATCAAGGAACTCAACTACGTACCCAACACGGTCGCCCGCGGTCTCGTGACCAGTCGCACCGACGCGGTGGCCCTGGTCATCCCGGAATCTGCGAGCCGGCTCGGCTCGGAACCGTTCTTCGCCGCACTGATCCGAGGTGTCAGCGAAGCCCTCGCCGACAGCCGGACGCAGCTGCAGCTGATGCTCGTCCGCGACCAGGCCGAGCGGGAGCAGCTCACCGAGTCGGTGGCGGCACGCCGCGTGGACGGCGTCCTGCTGGTCTCCGTCCACGCCGACGATCCGCTCCCCGGAATGCTGGAGGACCTGGGTCTGCCCACCGTGCTGGCCGGCCGCCGCGACGTAGGCGAGCGGCTGAGTTACGTGCATGCCGACAACGCCGGCGGGGCGGCGGAGGCCGTCCGGCACCTGCTGAGCACCGGACGCACCAAGATCGCCACGATTGCCGGCCCACTGGACATGGACGTCGGCCGCAGCCGGCTCGAGGGCTGGCGCACCGCCCATCACGAAGCGGGGGCACCTGCGAGCGAAGTCCTGGTCGAGACCGGCGACTTCAGCTGGGAGAGCGGCCGCCGAGCGATGTATTCGCTTCTTGAACGCGCTCCTGATCTGGACGCCGTGTTCGCCGCGTCCGACCTGATGGCGCTCGGCGCCCTGGAAGAGCTGCGCCGCCGGCGGCGGCAGGTACCCGGCGACGTCGCGGTGGTCGGATTCGAGGACTCGCTCGCCCGCTACGCCCACCCGCCCTTGACGACGGTGCGCCAGCCGGTGGAGGAACTGGGCCGCACGATGGTCCGGATCCTCACCGAGATCACCCGACACGGTGGTGCCCGGCAGCAGGTGACGCTGCCGACGGAACTGGTGGTGCGCGAGTCGGCCTAGGGGTTTCGTTCGGATCGGCTCGGACTCGAGCTGATCCGAACCATGCCCCCTAGTACTCCAGCTGTAGATCGGGATCTTGCTTGTTGCGCTGGTCGCTTCGGCCGACCTGTGAGGGGCGCAAGGGAGCCTGGCGAAATGGCCACCGGGATGCAGTCGCACGGCAGTGCCGCGGTTTCAGCAATCTGAGCAGTACGGACCAGCGGGCGCCTTCGGAAAGTCCGAGCGTCCGTCCAGCCACCCGCAGAGCCGTTCGGCCAGTGTGAGGTCTTCGGGGAACAGAGCGTGTCCGTGTTCAGGGCATCGGGCGTTGGGATCCCAACCCCACATGCGGCCTTCCGGAGTGCTGTAGTCGACGAGGGACCAGATCGCACAGCCCCACGTCAAGAGCGGTACAACAGACGGCGGGTAGTTGGGGCGTCCGCGCCAGCCCAAATACTCCTCCAGCAGCCGACGGCTATCGCTGAAACTGTAGGTCGCATCGGTAAGGGACAAAGCCTCACCCCAGCGGCCGAACCCACCGTCGGCGACTTCGAGATAGATCCGCTTGAGGAGCGGCGGCATCGGGTGCCCCACCGCGGCCTCAAGTTCGGCCACAGCCTCGGGCGGCGCAGGCGGTGGCAGCTCGCCGGCCGCATCCTGCTCTCGGATTCTGTGGATGATCTCGTCGTCGGTCATGGCGACATTCGTAGCAGCTGCCGCCGACAGCTTTCCCGGGCTATCCGAGGCAACTGATTGCGGCCACCGTTGATCATCGTGACTTGTGTGGAGTAACGATGAGGCGGTGGCGGCAGGTCACAGCATAGATCCCGTTCGTTGGCGGGAGGCGTTCGAGGTGGTCATGGGCCGGATCGCGCACCGGTTCTCCCGGGTCGAGCCACGGCTTCGGGCCGGGCGGTTGGTGCTGGGCCTGTTGTCGGACCTGCCGCCCAGGAACTGCTGGACGATCGCGGAGTGGGCCGGGGAAGCGAATCCGCACGGCATGCAGCATCTGCTGTGCCGGGCCCCATGGGATGCCGACGCCGTCCGTGACAATCTCCGTGAGTACGTCGTCGAACACCTGCACGACCAGGAGGCGGTGCTGGTCGTGGACGAGACCGGCGATGTGAAGAAGGGTGTCCACACCGTCGGTGTCCAGCGCGATTACACCGGCACGGCCGGGCGGATCGAGCACTCCCAAGTCGCTTTTCATCTCGTCTATGCGGGGCCCGAGGCCACGCGGCGGTGGACCGGGACCTGTACGTCCCGCGGACCCGCGACCGCGACCGCGACCGTTGCCGGGCGGCGGGGCTCGGCGAGGACACCGTCTTCGCGACCAAGCCCGAGCTGGCCCGCAGGATGATCGAACGGTTCCTGGACGCCGGACACCACGTCGGCTGGGTCGTTGGCGACGAGGTCTACGTCGGCAACCCCAAGCTGCGCTCCGCCCTGGAGGAACGTGACCTGGGATATGTCCTCGCGGTGGCCTGCTCGGCTGAAGTCACCACCAAGGCAGGCACGATCCGCGCCGACACGCTCGCGGCGAAGGTACCCAAGCGGGCCTGGCAGAAGCTGTCAGCAGGTGCGGGAGCCAAGGGCAACCGCTTCTACGACTGAACCGTCATCGACCTGGTCGAGACCGGACCAGGCCACTGGCATCTGCTGATCCGCAGGAACCGTCGCACCAGTGAACTGGCCCACTACCGGTGCCATTCCACCCGGCCGGTTCCGCTGACCACCCTGGTCAGGGTCGCCGGATCAAGGTGGCGGGTGGAGGAGACATTCCAGACCGAGAAGGAGCTGACCGGCTTGGACGAGCACCAGCTCCGCCGCTACCCGTCGTGGGCCCGCTGGGTCACCCTCGCCATGCTTGCCCACGCCTTCCTCGCCGTCGTCCGCGCCGACGAACACACCCGCCCCCGCCTCCGACGACCTCATTCCGCTGACGTGCAACGAGATCCAGCACCTGTTCATCGCGCTCGTCGGCCAGCCCCTGTCCACCGCGGCTCACCGCCTGAGCGTCGGTCCGAGTGGAGACGACGTCATCAAGCCCGATCGCGCACCAGTCACTACCGGCGACAAGCCGCGAATCAGACATGAAGATCACGAGCTACAACTGGAGTACCAGGGCGCGGGACGGGTGTGGATCGACGACCGCATGGCGACCGAGGGGACGGAATCGTCCTCGCCCCTGCGGGACCCGGACCGGCGGCATGACCCCGACCCGGCGAACGGCCGGGCTCGCGTCACGGCCCTGGGGTGGTCCCGTCGCCCCTTCGCCGGCAGCCTCGGACCCCAGGCCGAGGAGGCTGCGGTAGCGCGAGAAAAGGGCGCCCGATGATTCGCCGGGCGCCTTTTCCTTGTGTGCGGGCGGGACTTACCGGATATGTCGACGGTCGATTATTGGCCAGACGTTCCGGAAGCTCGGAGTTCGATGAGAATTTTGTTGACCCGGGCCGCGCGCGCGGATCATGCTTTTCCGGTAACGGGGAGGGAACCCAAGGGGCAACGCGCGCTCCACACTGACCAGTGGCCCGCGCCTCTTCACGGCCTGTATTCACGAATTCCGCCGACCGTGCGCGGACTGTCACGCGTGCCCGGATTGCGTTTCATGCGCCCTTTCCCCTTCCGGAACTCCCGCGACGCGGGAGCCCATGTGTGAAGGAGAACCGTTGAGATTCCACAGACGAACGAGGGCACCGCTGGCCGCCGTGGCGGCCGGGGCGGTGCTCGCGGGACTGACTCAGGCCGTGGCCTGGGCCGCCCCGCCGGCACCGGCGGCTCCCGTCACGAAGACGGCGGCCGAGAAACGGCGCGACGCGGTGCCGTCGGCTGAGCGGGCCGCGGTACTGGGAAAGACCTGGAAGAATTCGGGCGACCTGGCGTGGACCACGTCGGGTGACGCGGAGGGATTCCACATCCTCACGGCCCGGAAGAAGGACGGCTACACCTGGCGCAGTACGGCGTCGCTTTCCGAGCCGGGATTCGACGCCGACGCCTGGATCGGCAACATCTGCGTCACCGGTTCGGGCAAGCGGGCGGTGGTGGTCTACGCACCCCGCACTTTCACCAACAAACCCCAGCTGATGGCCAGGGGCGGGTTCACCGCGGTCGTCGATCTGGCCTCCGGCCGGGTGACGAAGCTGAAGCTGAAGGCGTCGCTGTCGTACTACAACCCGGGCTGCGGACCGGGGGAGTCGGTGATCCTGACCCAGTCCGGGGGCGAAGACCTGCCCGGCACCCGGCTGTTCCGGCTGGACGCGTCGACGGGCAGGGTCGGCAAGCCGATCGCACTGGGAGGGCAGGTCACCTCGGCCGTCCCGGCCGCTCACGATTCCGTCCTCGCGGCCTCCGGCGCGGAGGTCGTCAAGATCGACGCCCGCGGCACGCGCAAGGCGCTCGTCCGCACCGACGGTGTCCCCTACCGGCTCACGCCCGACGGCGACGGCGGGCTGGCCTTCCTCGACAAGCGCGGCGCCACGTCCCAGGTGAAGCGCATCACGGCTGCCGCCGTGGCGCACCCGGACCGGCGCGGCACGCGTGCTGCCGTACTGGCCGAGGGGCTCGCGACCGAGACGGGGCTGACCCGGAGCGCCGGCACCGTGTACGTGACCGGCACCACGCGAGCGACGGCCGACCGACTCCCCTCCACCGTACGGCGATTGGTGTCCGTGCCGAAGGACGCCACCGTCTCCTCGCGCGGCGAGGCCGTCCTGACCCACACGACGTGGGCCGACGGCAGGGGCACGCTGCTGCTGCCCGGCGAGACCGCCAAGGCCCGTACGGTGAAGATGTCCCTGACCACCCGTGCCACCGGGCGCACGGCGTCCTTCGCCGTGGACCCGGCCCGGCGGGTGCCGGCCTTCGCGGGGCAGGGCCGTGACGCGTCGCCGGGTCTGCTGACCGGTTCCGGAGGCGGCGGCAAGGCGCGGCTGACCGCGACGGCCGCCGGTGACCCGAGCGACCCGGTGGAGTCGGAGCGCACCTGCTCCGTGCCCCGCAACGACCCGCGCAACCAGGCCATGCAGCCCAAGCCCCGCCAGGTGGAGTGGGCCGTGGACCAGGCCGTCAAGGGCATGCTCAACACCCACGTCTCGCGTGCGGCGAACTGGAAGAACCTCGGCATGCCCGCCTACATGCCGCAGGCCCTCTTCCTGAACCCGGCGCTGGACGGCGGCGGTCGCGCCATGGCGCAGGTCATGCTCGGCGTGACCACCCAGGAGTCGAACATGTGGCAGGCCGCCCGCTCGGCCGTGCCGGGCGTCACCGCCAGCCCGCTGATCGGCAACTACTACGGCATCAACCTCTACGACGGCGACACCAGCAACGACTGGGACGTCAACTTCGCCAAGGCGGACTGCGGTTACGGCATCACGCAGATCACCGACCACATGCGGATGGCCGGACGTGAGGACGGCCACGGCGGTGCCGCCTGGGACTACCAGAAGCAGCGGGCCGCCGCCCTGGACTACACCGCGAACATCTCCGCGGGCCTGCAGACCCTCATCTCCAAGTGGAACGAGACCCGCGCCGCGGGCATGATCGCCAACCACGGCACCACGGGACGGCCCGAGAACTGGTACTTCGCCCTGTGGGCGTACAACTCCGGCTTCCACCCCAACGCAGGCAACGGCTCGCCCTGGGGCCTGGGCTGGGCCAACAACCCCGCCAACCCCGAATGGGACGCCGGGCGCCTGCCGTTCATGGAGAACGCCGCAGGCGGTGAGGACGCCAGCGCCGCCGCCCGCCCGCAGAACTGGCCCTACCAGGAGAAGGTCCTCGGCTTCGCCGCCCACCCGCCGTCCTTCCTGGAGTCCCCCGGCGTGATGGTCCCGGCCTTCCGCCCCTCCACCTGGAACGGCACCTCCGAGGCCGTCACGGTCAAGGGCAGCGCCCTGTACAACCGCGCCCATCTCAAGGCGCCGGAGGACGCGTTCTGCAACTCCTCCAACAGCTGCGACCCGGGCCGGATCTCCGACGGTGCCTCCAACGACACCGCGAGCAGCGGGCCTTGTGGGCGCAGCGACTTCCAGTGCTGGTGGAACAAGCCGGTGACCTGGAAGAGCGACTGCGCCGACACGTGCGGATACGAGTTCATCCGCTTCGGTGACAGCATGCCGGAGGAGGCCGACGGCACGGCGTACCCGCCCGTGTGCAGCACCAGCGGTCTTCCGGGCAACGCGCTCATCGTCGACGACGTGCCGGCGGGCACCCCGGTGGTCCGCCCCGGCTGCACCAACTCCTGGACGAACTCCGGGACGTTCAGCTTCAACTTCGCCAACAACGGGGTGGAGACCGTCTATCCCGCCAAGGTGGACCTCCACCAGCTGGGCGCGGGCTTCGGCGGCCACTTCTACTTCGGCCACACCCGCCAGGACGACGCCAAGGGCCAGCGGCTGAAGATCACCGGAACCTGGAAGCTGAAGGACACGCTCAAGGGTCAGGCCAAGGTCATGGTCCACCTGCCCGACCACGGAGCGCAGACCAACTACGCGCGGTACGAGATCGACACCGCGTACGGGACCGAGACCCGTACGATCAAGCAGCCCGGCGACGGCAACCGCTGGGTGTCGCTCGGCGCGTACCGCTTCGACAACGCAGCCGCCGTGCGGCTGGACACCATCACCCCGGACGGCACCGGGGACCAGGACATCGCCTTCGACGCGGTGGCCTTCGTCCCGGGCAGCTACGACCTGATCACCGACATGCGGCTGCCGGAGTGGAACCCCGGCGCTCCCGAGCCGCCCGCGGTGGAGCCCGTCACCACCCTGCCCGGACACATCTTCCCGCGGGCCGGCGTGCAGGCCTCCCGCGCGGGGGCGGCCGCCGACGACCACCCGCGTGCCTTCGACTGCCGTGCCGTCAAGGGCAGGAAGAACTCCGAGGTGTGTCTGGAGTTCCGCGGCAAGCCGGCCGGGAAGACGTCGCAGCACCAGGGGGCCGCGGCCGCGGCGGGCACCGCCTTCTGCTCCAAGAGCGGCGCCGACATGTTCTACACGCGCACCAGAGCGTGCCTCCAGGACAGCTTCTCGGCCACGCTGTACGAGAACGGCACGCCCATCGCGCAGAACATCTACGCCTACAAGCACGAGATCGACCTGGACCTCGACAGCCCCACGATCCAGCAGACGGTGTCGGTCCAGCCCACGACGGTCGACCCGAAGGTCCCGCCCGTCACGATCAACGTGCAGTCCTTCTGCCAGCACAACTGCTCGTCGGCCGGGATCACCTGGTCGAGCCTGCCGGAGTGGTCGGGCCTCGACAAGCACGAGGCCGTCGGCCGGATCGACCACACCTGGTCGGGCACGGCGGGCAACGAGACCGTGCACCTGAACTGGATCCTGTCCTCGACCATGGGCGGCGCTCCGAACGGCGGGGCGGACTACCAGCCGCCGAGCGGAAAGCTGGGCATCCGCTGCGACCGTGAGGCCAAGGGCAAGAGCACGGTGGGATGCGTCTTCCCCGACTACATCCCGACGTACGTCGTCAACACCGAGGCGAACCCCTCGGCGGCGGCGTTCTACTGGATCCTCATGCAGAAGCTGCCGTACCACCCGGGCAGCCGCGATCACAGTTCGCCGCTGAACTACCTGGCGGACACCGCGCGCCAGAAGGCGAACCGCAAGGTGATCTGTCCGACGAGCGGACCCGACAAGTTCGTCGGCCACCCCGACTCGAAGCCGCCGAACAGCACGTCGAGCTGTGACGAGTACCCGTTCGCGGCGACCTACCAGAGCGGTGGCATGCCCCCGCAGGCGGTGAGCAACGGCAAGGAGTGCACCCAGCTGTACGCCAAGCCGCTCAGCACCGGCTGGACCCTGCTGGAGGACCCGCGCTACGCCCGGGTGAACACCTGGAACGAGATCTGCGGCCGGGCCAGCATCCCGGGCGACGAGAACTCGGGAGCGGCCAACCGGATCGGCCTGTTCTTCGTGCCGAACAACCGGATGCTCGACAAGGACGCGTTCTATGTGAGCGTCCCGGGCTTCGAGGGGTGCACGGATCTCTCGCAGATCTGTGTGGTCCGTACCCGGTAGGGCAGTGGGCCGTCGGGTCCTGCGGGCACGGCCGGAGCCGTGCCCGTGACCGCCCCGGCCACCGGAGCCCGGTCGATCGGCGTCATGCCGGCCGGCCGGGCTCCGGTCTCTGCACCGGCAGGACGGACGGCCCGGCACGACGGAACGCGCCGGGCCCGTGCGGCCGGCGCGGTCCCGGACCTAGTGCCGCGGCAGGCAACGTTCGCCCCGTCGCGACGCCCGGCACGCACTCTCGCCGCACCCGCCGAAAGCCCAAGTACGTCCAGTACGAGGA
>NZ_JBVHMN010000013.1:252121-278320 GCF_055558435.1 Streptomyces sp. NPDC025784 | reverse complement strand
CCTGCGCGATCTGGCACAACCGCACCATCGGCGCACCCATCACCAGGTCACTGATCGCCTACGACCACTGAGCCACATCGGAACTACTCATCTAGGACTCGTGAGATGACCGACGACGCCGATGCCGCCGACATGACCGATGCCGCCGCCCTGACCCATCACGCCCACACGGCCGCCCACGCCGACACGGCCGACGACACCGACACCGCACCCCGCTGGTCCCGGGCCGAGGCCTTCCTGCGCGCTCACGGGGCCGCCGGGATCCCGCACCCGGGCGGCACCCTGCTGGCGCACCTGTGCCGCGTCCGGGAACTGCTGGCGGAGTGGGGGGCCGACGAGGCGGTCCAGGCGGCGGGCATGTGCCACGCGGCCTACGGGACCGACGGCTTCGACCGGCACCTGCTGCCCGTAGCCGAGCGCGCGACCCTGGCCGAGGTCATCGGCTACCGCGCCGAGGCGCTGGTCCACCTCTACGGGAGCTGTGACCGCGGCACCGTCTACCCCCGGATCGGCCCTGGCCGGCCCGTCGCCTTCCGTGATCGTTTCACCGGTCGCGAGCATGCCGTCGCCGACGTGGATCTGCGCGCTTTCCTGGAGATCACCGCCGCCAACGAGCTCGACGTACTGGCCCACAACGAGGAGCTCGCCGAGCGGTACGGCCCCGCGCTGTACCGGTTGTTCGACGGCGCCGGCGTCTTGCTGTCCAGCGCGGCCCGGGAGGCCTGCGCCCGGCAGCTCGCCCCGTACGGCCCGGCGTCCGGTGCGCGGATCGCCCGGCATGACCCGGGAAACCGACGGAGGTGACGTCGGTTGTAGACGACCGGTCGTACACTGCTCTCATGGGACGCACCAGCGATGCCAGGAACAAGATCCTCGGTGCTGCGCAGACGCTCATCGAGCTGCGCGGCTACTCGGCCCTGGGCGTGGCCGAGATCTGCAAGGCGGCCGGTGTGCCGAAGGGCAGCTTCTACTACTTCTTCGATTCCAAGGAAGCCCTCGCCCTCGCCGTGATCGACGAGCACTGGGCCGCGCAGAAGCAGGCCTGGACGCGCATCCTCGGCAGCGACGCGGAACCGCTGCAACGGCTCCGCACGCTGTTCGAGGAGACGGAAGCCACCCAGCGCGCCGGTCAGCAGAGCTGCGGCACCGTGTCGGGCTGCATGTTCGGGAACCTCACGCTGGAGATGAGCAACCAGACCGAGTCCATCCGGGAACGGCTCCAGGAGATCTTCGAGGCACAGGTCGACATGGTCGAATCGGTCGTCGCCGAGGCTCTCGCCCGCCAGGACGTCACCGTGACCGACACGCGGGAGGCCGCACGAGCGGTGGTGGCCCAGCTGGAGGGCCAGGTCCTGTTCGCCAAGCTCTACAACAGCACCCAGCGGCTCAGCCCCCTGTGGGCGAACTGCCTGGCGCTGCTCGGTGCCGCCGCTCCGCGGGAGGCCGTGGCCGCGGTCTGACACCGGTTGCGCGGCGACCGCGAACGGTCATGCGGTGTGGTGACCGGTGTGGTGACCGCCAACCGGTCAGGCCGTCACGGCACCGCGATTCGGTCACGCGGTGTGGTGACCGCGAAAGGGGCCAGGACGCGGTTCCCTCGCCCGCCGTCCCCGCCCCGGTTCGCTCAGGCACCGCTCCCGTCCGGAGCCGGAACGCGCTCGGCGGTTTCCGAGCGCCCCTCGGACGTGCCCTGCTGCACCACGACCACGTGGTGCGGGAACCCGCTGCGCAGGACGGCCGCCGCCACCGCCGCCGCGAGCACCACGCCGGACGCCAGGAGCAGCGCCTGGTGGTAACCGTGCCGGAGCAGTGGTGCGACGACGAGGGGGCCGAGGATCTGACCGACGGAGTATCCGGCGGTCAGCAGGGCGACGGACCGCGGGAAGCGCAGGTGCGCGCCCGCGGCGAGGGCGAGCGTGCTGATGCCGATGAAGGTCGCCCCGAACAGGACGGCCGAGACCAGAGCGGCCGTCACGCCGTCGAACAGCGCGGGCAGCGCGATGCCGACCGCCTGGATGACGAGCGCGGCGAGCAGCAGGCCGGGACGCGACCAGCGGCGCCCGAGCCAGGCCCACAGCGCCGACGACGGCACGGCGGCCACGCCGACCAGCACCCAGGCGCCGCTGCCGATCCACCCGGGTGAGCCCTGCTCGATCGCGGCGACCAGGAACGTACCGGCGACGATGTAGCCGATGCCTTCCAGGGTGTAGGAGGCGAAGAGGGCGGTGAACCAGCGCCCGGTCCGTGCCCTCGGTTCGCGTTCCCCGGCGGTGGCGGTCTCCGTTGTCGCCGTGGGCGCCGCCGGTGCGGCTTCGGGGCGGAGGTTCCACGCCATGACGGTGAGGAGCGCGGCGAGCGCTGCTGAGGCCCACCACGCGGCCCGCCAGTCGGCGAAGGAGCGTACGCCGAGGACGAGCAGCCCGGACAGCGCGATCCCCGCGCCGACCCCGCCGAACGCCCAGCCGGGCAGATGGGCCGGGTGCTCCCGCAGGTGGCTGAGGAGCGAACTCACCGCGATGACGAAGATCAGCGCGCTGGCCACCCCGGCCGGCAGCCGCAGTGCGATCCACACGGCCGTGCTGTGGGTGGCGGGCATGGCGGCGAGACTGCCGACCAGCACCGCCAGGCTCGCGCGCAGGAGGGCGGGGGAGCGGACCAGGGCGGGACACAGGATGCCGGCGAGTGCGCCGACGAGGTAGCCGATGTAGTTGGCGGTGGCCAGATGAGCGCCCGCGCCCGCGGACAACCCGGCCTGAGCGTGCATCAGCGGGACGATCGGAGTGAAGACGAACCGGCCCACTCCCATGCCCGCGGCGAGTGCCGCGGCGGCTTGGGCGACGTGGCGCCAGGGAGAGTGCGGCGCGGCGCCCTCCTCGGCCGTGGAGGCACGTGAGGGCCGTCGTAGTGGCATGAGAAGTCCTTGGAAAGCGGTGTGGATCACGGACGGTGCCGATCACGGACGGTGCGGAGCACGAGGGGTGCGGATCGTGGACAGGCGCACGGGGCACCGCCGGGTGAGCGTCCGGGGAGGGGATGCCGGCGCCGGGTGACAGGCGGCGCCAGTGGTCCGAGCCCGGTGGTCACGCGCGGCGAGCGGGCGGCTCAGGCGGTGGAGTCGGTCCGGCCCGGGTCGTTGGGGTGGGATTCCAGCGGGGTGATGCCGAAGGTCATCCACGGGCTCAGCGGCAGCGTGCCGAGCACCTTCTCCCGGAGGTCCTCCTCGTCGTCGCCCCGCCAGACGCCGATGCTGCGCAGCTCCCCGACCGGGCGCCACAGCCGTGCCAGATGACCGGTGGCGGCCAGCTCCCGCGCCCGCACGGCTTCGGCGGCGCGCCGCCGGTCGACCTCCTCCTGCGGAGTGCCCTCGGGAACGGTCGTGGTGATCTCGACCAGGAACTCGCGCATGGTCCTTCTCCGTTCGATGAGGCGTCCCGCCGGTGACACGTCCTGCGGTGGCGCAAGCGTGTCGCTCCGCCGTCGGGCATTCATGCCCTCATGGTCCGCCCGCTCCCGGCCGAGCGCCACGACCGGCTGACTCCCTGCTGGTAGGCGCACCCTCCCAGCGACGTAGCATGACCAGCGTGGAACTGCGCCAGCTGCGGTACTTCGTCGCCGTCGCCGAGGAACTGAACTTCGGCCGGGCCGCCGAGCGTCTACTGATCGCCGGCCCCTCCCTGTCCCAGCAGATCAAGGCGCTCGAACGCGACCTCGGTGTACGGCTGTTCGACCGGGACCGCCGCTCGGTGGCCCTCACCCCGGCCGGTTCCGCCCTGCTTCCGCACTCCCGCGCCCTGCTGGAACGCGCCGACGACCTCCAGCTTCGCGCGCGCAGGCTGTCCGGATCGGAACCCGTCCGCCTCGGCTACGTCAACTGGCTTCCGCCGCACCTGACGGCGCGCACCGCCCCCGTGGCCCAAGTGCATGTCGACGCCTGGGTCGCCCCCTCGCACACCCAAGTCGCACGGGTCGCCGACGGCAGTCTGGACGTCGCGGTCTGCTGGGTGCCCACCGGCTCCCTGGAGGAGCGCGGCCTGCGGGCCCGTCTCGTCGGCGCCGACCGGCTGTACGCCGTCGCCGTCGGCGACGCCACGGGTGACGTGGCGGCCCAGGACACCGACGTGCTCCTCGACGACGACGCCACCTCCTGGTCGTCCTGGAACACCTACGCCGAGGCACTGGCCAAGAGCACCGGGGCCCGCGCGGTACGCATCTCCGACGGCGGCATCACCGGACCCGCGTTCTTCGACCATGTCCGCCGCAGCGGCCGACCGGTGATCAACTCGCCCAAGGGGCAGACCAGCCCGCTGCCGTCCGACCTGGTCCGGCGCGCCGTGGTCGGGCCCGAGATCTACTGGACCTGGTCCCTGGTCTGGCGCCGGAACGAGGTCCGTTCCTCCGTCCTGGCCGCCGTCGACGCGCTCTGCGACGGCGTGGGCGACCTCGGCATCCATGCTTCCGGCGCCTGGCTCCCCGACTGCGATCCGTACCGGCAGTAGCGGATCCCTTCCGCGGGGGCCGGGCGGCCGAGGGCTTTTCGGCCCGGGCAGGGACCCCGAAGCCCCCGGGCTCCTTCGACTCATGAGCCGGCGCGTGCCCGCTGACCTGTACTGGGAGCCTGCGCCTACCAACTGAGAGGAATTCGGTCCCGTCCCGGGGCCCGTGCGCCTTTGACGATTGGACCACGACGCCTTACTTTCAAATAGTCGACCGGTCGGCTAGTAGATCGTTCGGCGGTCGTCTCCCACCGGGACGGTCGTTCCAACCATCACGGAGAAGGTCATCATGAGCACTCAGGACCAGAAGGTCGCAGTCATCACCGGCGCCTCGCAGGGCATCGGCGCGGACCTCGTCGCCGCCTACCGCAAGCAGGGCTACGCCGTCGTCGCGACCTCGCGCACCATCGCTCCCGCCGACGACGCGGGCGTTCTGACGGTCCAGGGCGACATTTCCGACCCCGCCACGGCGGAGCGTGTCATCGCCGCGGGCGTCGAGCGGTTCGGCCGTATCGACACGCTCGTCAACAACGCCGGCATCTTCGTCGCCAAGCCCTTCACCGACTACACCCAGGACGACTTCGCCGCCGTGACCGGGGTGAACGTCACCGGCTTCTTCCGCATCACCCAGCTGGCCATCGAGCAGATGCTCGCGCAGGGCGGCGGTCACATCGTCAACGTCACCACCAGCCTGGTCGACAACGCCGACGCCCGCGTCCCGTCCGTGCTGGCCTCGCTGACCAAGGGTGGCCTGCAGTCCGCCACCAAGTCCCTCGCCATCGAGTACGCCACGCGCGGCATCCGCGTCAACGCGGTCGCGCCGGGCACCATCAAGACCCCCATGCACCCCGAGGAGACCCACGAAGTGCTCGCGGGCCTGCACCCGGTCCGCCGGATGGGTGAGTCCAGCGACATCACCGACGCGGTGATGTACCTGCAGAACGCCCCGTTCGTGACGGGCGAGATCCTCCACGTGGACGGCGGAATGAGCGCCGGACACTGACGCGCGGGTCACCCCTTGCGGGGCGTGGGACGGAGTTCCCCTCACGCCCCGCGCGACACGCCGCACCGGCAGATCCCAGCCCGCCCGATCACCAGGAGCACCCTGATGGACACCATGACAGACAACAGCGAAGCGATCCTGCGTGACGTCCTCGACCGGTGGAAGACCGCCGTCGACGCCCACGAACCGCAGCAGGTGGCCGCACAGTTCACCGAGGACGCGATCTTCCAGGGACTGCACCCCTACAGCACCGGCCGACTGGGCGTGGCCGCCTACTACGAGGGGCAGCCCCTCGGCCTGGCGGCCGCCTATCGCATCCTGGAGACCAGACGCCTGTCCGAGGACCTCGTCCTCGGCTACCTGGCCGTCGACTTCTCCTTCACCGACCGCCCCACCCTCGCCGTCAACCTCGGTGTCCTGGTGCGCCGTACGGCCGACGGCTGGCGGATCGCCCACTATCAGGTGTCGCGCCTGGCCTAGTCGGAGCCCAGGTGCGGCATGCGGGGCCGAGCCGTTCCGTGCGGCCGTGGGCGGGCGGCGACTCGAACGCGACACCCTGTGCCCCGACAGGCAGAGCCGCCCGCCGTGTTCCCCCGTGGCGGGCGGCTCGTGCCGTGGACGTGCAGAGATCAGGGTCGGCGGCGGCTGTAGGTGTCCTGGGCCGCTGGACGACACCGGCGAGAAGCCGGTGACGGGATTCGAACCCGCGTTTCCCGCTTTGCAGGCGAAGTAGCCGCAGCCTGCGCACCTGCACGACTCCGACCCTAAGTGCCTGTCTGAGATCCCAGATCGTCGCTGTGGATCTTTTGGCAGGACGAACGAGAGCTTTGGGCGGCTGAGATGAGAGTTCTGTGTAGGTCAGCGCACCGATGGGAGTTCGTGCGTGGCCCAGTAATCGGCGGCGGTGATGCCCAGTAGCACCACGTCGTGATAGGTGCCGGCAAAGAATTCGTGCTGCCGTAGCCGCCCCTCTTCAACGAAGCCCAGACGGTGGTAGAGAGCGAGGGAAGCCTCGTTGAATGCGTAGACTTCCACCTCACATTTGTTGCATCGCTGCTCGGCGAACATGTAGGTGAGGATCAGCTCAGTGGCTTCAGCCGCGTAGCCCTTGCGGCGGTGATCACGGGTGATCTCGATGCCGGTCTTGAATCGTCCTGCACGGCTGTCGGTTTCTCCGATGGTCACGGAGCCTGCGAACGCACGATCGGTCAGCGTCTCGATGACCAGCCGGAAGGCTTCTCCCCCTGGTGGGCGCCCAGCACGCTCAGCAGTCCAGGCACGAAAGCTCTCTTCTGAGCGAGGAGGGTCGACCAGGTCAGCGTTGCGGACATCGACCGTGTGCTTGGCCAGATCGCGGAACCTCTCCCAGTCTTCCGGCTCGACACCTCGCAGACGTACCTTTTCGCCGGTCCACATGTCGCTCATGGTGTCCACCAATCGTCAGTGCAGGCGCTGTCAGCCGTGCGCATCAAAAGGCAGATGATATCGACTGCATTCAAAACTGCCGGAGCTGGCAGTCATGCCTTCTTCGTCCACTTGGCCTGGGGGCCTTTGCTGGTGAGTCTGCGCGTCATGAGGGTGATGAGTGCCCAGGTCAGGTGGGCTTCGGAGTGTTGGGGAAGCCGTGCGTAGTCGCGGACGTTGCGCCGGGCTTTCATGATCCAGCCCAGGGTGCGTTCGACTTTCCAGCGGCGAGGCAGGACGACGAAGCCCTTCGCCCCGCGGGGACGGGAGACGGTCCGGAGTGTCATGCTCAGGAAGTCGTCGGACCAGTTGATGAGCTGACCGGCGTAGGCGGAGTCGGCCCAGACCTGCGTGATCTGCGGTTGCATCACGCGCAGGCGCCAGAGCAGCTCGCGGGCCGCGTCGCGGTCGGTCGTGTCGGCGGGTGTCACCGTGATCATCACTGGGAGTCCGAGGGTGTCGACCGCGATGTGTCTCTTGCGTCCGTTGATCTTCTTCCCGGCGTCGAAGCCGCGGGTGGCTTTGGAGACGGTCTCGGCTCCCTTGACGGACTGCGAGTCGACGATCAGGGTGACTGGCCAGGGGCATCGTCCCTGGCCAGTACGTATTCGCTGTCGCAGCTGGTCGCGCAGGAAGGCGACGACGCCGGCCCGGTGCCAGCGGGCGAAGTGGTAATAGACGGTCTGCCAGGGCGGGTAGTCGGCGGGCAGGGCCCGCCATTTGACGCCGTTGTCGACGAGGTAGCGGATGGCGTCGACGATCTCGCGGCGGTGCCATTTTTCCGGCCGGCCACCGGTCTTGCTCTGGCAGGCCGGGAGGGGTAGCAGGGGTTCGAGCAGCGCCCATTCGGCGACCGTGGTGTCGGATGGGTAGCGGCGTCGGCGGGACATCAGAGGCATGGCCGGGGCTCGGGATTCGTTCGGGTTCGGCCTATTTGGTGAGCTGGGCCAGGGTCGCGCGGACGCCGGTGAGCTGGGCGGATGCCAGCTGGGCCCATTCGTCGTCGGGGTAGCGGACCAGGTGCGGGTCGAGCGTCCCCGTGATCAGTCGCGTGAGCCTGCCCAGGATGGTGCGGAACTGCTTCTTCTCGTACTCGATCCAGTCGGCGGGCTCGTCGGAGAACAGGTAGCCGTCCCTGCGGCGCCAGATTATCGGGGTGAGGTGCTCGGCGGCGCCGACATCGCGCAGGTGGCGGACCCCGCGGGCGACCTGGGACGGGGTGAGGCGGGTGGCGGCGACCAGCTGTCCGGTGTGCAGGCCGGATGGTCGGGCCTCCATCAGGGCGACGCGGACCAGGTCGCCATAGTGCTCGCTCAGCGGCCGGGCCTGTGAACTGCGGCGGCGGGCAGCCATGGCTCAGTCGCCTTTGAGGAGCTGTGCGAGCTGCTCGTCCAGGCTGAAGTGTCCGGTGTCGATCGCGGCTTCCAGCCAGTTCGCGGCGCCGCGGACCTTCGCGATCCCGCGGCGGATCGTCTCACGCTCGTCGTCGGTGAACTCCTGGTCCCGCATCCGCGGGACGAGCCGTCCCAGGGTGGCGACGTACTGGTGGCAGGAGCCGACCAGGTCCAAATATTCGAGGGTGTGCTCGATCCTGCGGACCGCCGGGACGCGGTCGCGGATCCTCTCCCGAGACTCTTCGCTGTTGTCGAACTGAGCCCGGTTGACCGTGAAGCGGGTGTCGTCATTGCGCATGGCCTGTCGTGCGACGCGGGGCCGTTGCAGCAGCTCGGAGGTGACGTGCGTGGCCACCTCGTCATCCCGGGTCAGATCCCTCACCACCCTCACCCGGTCGGCGGCCGGCAGCGCAGCCGCGGTCTCCGGCCTGCTCAGCAGACTGGCCGTAACCTTCACGGCGACCTCGTCGTCGCGGGTCAGATCCCTCACCGCCCGGACCTTCTCCTCGACCGTCACCGGCCGGTCGACCTGCTGCCCGACCAGGCGTTTCGCCCCGTCCGTGGTCCACTGTTTCTTGTTGGCCCGAGGGTTGAACGGGGCGTCCTCTATGGCGATCCACCGTTCGGCCTCGTCCAGGATCGACGCAAGGATCTTGTGGACGGTGAACGACACCCCGTCCTTGCGCCTGCCGGTCGGCCAGCGCGACGCGGTCCACCGCCAGTCCATCACCGTGGCCAGAGCTACCCCGATGTCGTCGGCGAACATCTGCAGCGACTCCTCGACCGTGAACAGCTCCTCGGTGCCCTTGGCCACCGAGCCGCCCACCGGCCTCATCGGCTCGATCTCCACAGCCTTGTCCCCGAGTGCGAACTGGGCCTTCGTAACCTGCGCGACCAGTTCCCTCGCTTCGGCCACCAACTGTTCGTAACGCGTCCGTGAGACGTTCCCGACCCGCTCCGACATGCCGCATCCACCCTCTTCATCCCGGGCAGGGCCAGCCACCGGACAGCGGCCGCGCGACAACACATCAGCCCAGGTCACGACCAGAGTGGAGCCCTGGTTTTCCCAGCGGCAGGCTCGAAGTGGGGGCGCGCGAGGCGCGAAGACGAGGCCGTTTGACCCTCTGCGAACCTGTGGTCCTGCCGGGGCAGCGTTCGGCTATGGCGTCACCGTGACGGAATCCCGTGACGCCTTCTCTCTCCAGGCCCGCGTGCGGCACCGAGAAGAACAGAACACCGCCGACCGCCGATGTTCCACCCCCACCGTCCATTCCCGGCCGCAGACCGGACACACCGCCTCGTCCCCACACGGCATCGCCGCCACCCGCCGACGGGCCTGTTCCAACACCCGCCACCGCCGTGACCTGCACCTACCCGAACAGAACACCGCTGACGCCGACTTCGTCGGCGACAGCGGCACGCCACACTCCCGGCAATACCTTCGAACCACCTCATCAGACGCCATACCGCTCAGCATCCTGATCACCGGAACGTAGGACCAGGGATCTCAGACAGGCACTAACGGCAGTGATCGTGCGGGTGCAGCTGGTTTTCGCGAGGCCGCGCGGCCCCGGCGACGGGGGTGTTCAGCCGACGTCGGCAGGCTGCGGGATGCGCGCCCCGCTCACCTCGTCCTCGGCCTCGTCCACCGGTTCGCCCGGTTCCGCACCGGCTCGGCCCAGGAGCAGGGCGACCGCGACGGCGGCGACCCCGGCCGCGAAGGCCGCGCCCAGCAGGGCCAGTTGCATTCCGTCCATGAAGGCCGTGCGCGCATGGTCGGCCACCGGTCCACCGATGGCGCTCGCCGCGGCCAGCGACGAGCGGGCGATGTCGGTGACGTGCTCGGGAGCGCCCGGCAGGCTCAGGTGACTGCGGTACGCGGCGCTGAGCAGGCTGCCCAGGACGGCGATGCCCAGGGCCCCGCCCAGTTCCCGGGACAGGTCGTTCATCGCCGAGCCGACGTTCTGCAGCGAGCGCGGCAGGGCGTCCGTGATGGCCGTGGTGGCCGGAGTCATCGCGAGACCCATGCCCATGCCGAGCGGCACCAGGCCCGCCGCGATCAGCCAGTACGAACTGGTGGTCTCCAGCCGGGACAGCACGCCCATGGCCAGGGCCACGGCCACCAGACCCGTCACCCACGGACCCCGCGCGCCGAAGCGTGCGACCAGCTTCGGCGTCAGCCGCGACACCGGAATCATCGCCAGCGCCATGGGGAGCATGGTGACCGCCGCCATCAACGCGCTGTCGGAACGCACCAGTTGCAGGTACTGCATCATCACGAAGATGAAGCCGAAGAAGACGAAGAACTGCAGCATGATCGACAAGGACCCGGCGGCGAAGCGGCGGTTGCGGAACAGCCGCGGGTCCAGGAGAGGATGACGGCGGCGCAGTTCGACGAGGACGAAACCGGCGAGGACCAGCAGGCCCGCCGCGATGCCCGTCAGGGTGACCGGATCGCCCCAACCGCGGGTCGGCGCCTCGATGACCGAGTAGACCAACGCCACCAGGCCCACCATGGCCAGCAGCGCGCCGACGACGTCCAGCCGGGGCTGGTCCGAGTCGGCGGACTCGGGGACGAAGAGCACGGTGCCCGTCAACGCCGCGGCGGCCAGAACCACGTTGAGCAGGAACACCGAGCGCCACGACCACGCCTCCAGGAGCGATCCCGTGGCGAAGATGCCGACGATCGCGGCGGCACCGGCCACCGCCGCCCACACGCTCACCGCCCGAGCCCGCTGGGCGCGCGGGAACGTCCCGGTGATGGTGGACAACGTGGCCGGCATGACCATGGCCGCGCCCACGCCCAGCACACCGCGCAGGGCGATCAGCGCGTCGGGGTCCGTGGTGCAGGCAGCCGCCACCGAACCGCCCCCGAACAGGGCCAGTCCCGCGATCAGGGCCTTGCGGCGGCCGAACCGGTCGCCCAACGCGCCGGCCGGGAGCAGCAGCGCCGCGAAGACGAGACTGTAGGCGTCGATGATCCACGACAACTGGGTCTGGCTCGCGTGCGTTTCACGCGCCAGGTCGGGCAGGGCGACATTGAGCGACGCCATGGCCGCGACCACCGTGCCGAGCGCGAGGCACGTGATCGCGAGGACCAGATTGTGGCGTACGGCCCGGGCGGGCGCCGTGGCGGGAACGACTTGGGGTGTGGGCATCGAAGGCATCTCTTCCTGGCGACGACCCGGGGTGGGTCGGCTGTGTGTGCCCCCAAGGGTGGGAACCGCGCACAGGTCATTTCCATGGCGATGAATTAACCGCACCGACCGTTGCCTGCCGTCCATGCGGCACCACCTGGGCGAAACGGGATATGACCTGCGCAGAAGCCGACCTTTCGACAGGGGTCGTCGAGCAGTGCCGGGGGATTGGCGATCGGTGATGAATTTCCGTCCAGGTCTTCGTGAGCCGGACCGAGCGGGCGCGCCGGGCCGGACGGGAGGACCGAGAGGCCGGACCGGGCAGGCCGAAAGGCCGGCACCGGATGGTCCCGGACCGAGCAGGCCGAGCGGATCCCGGCCGGGCGGACGGAGGTTGGCCGCGCCGAAGGCGCGGGGCCCATCAGCCGGACGCGGACCTGGACCGCGCCGGTCCTCGGTGACTGCTCCCGGCCGAGAGGGCCATCCGCAGTTGCGGACCGAAGACACGCACCAACGCGTCGGGGCTCATCGACGCGACGGGCTCCAGCCGGAGCATGTACCGGGCGGTGATCAGCCCCGCCATGACGGTCGAGAAGGCCCCGGCCCGCCGCAGCCGGTTCGGCCCCGTGAGCCGGGCGGCGATGCGGTCGATGACCTCGCGGCCCAGCATCTCCTTGAGCAGGTCCGCGAACGTGTCATCGGCGGCGGCGTTCTTGAACGTGGCCAGCAGGATCGGTCCGGAGACCGGGTCGTCCCACACGTGCAGCATGTGACGCAGGGCGCGCTCGGGGAAGGTGGCCGGGTCGCCCTCTTCCAGAAGGCGGTTCACCAGGTCGGCGGGGTTGGCCGGCAGTGCCAGCACCGCGCCGAACAGGCCCTTCTTGGAACCGAAGTAGTAGCTGATCAGGGCGAGATCGACATCCGCGTCGGCCGCGATGTCCCGCATGCTTGCCTCGTCGTACCCCTGGGTGAGGAACCGTCGTCGTGCGGCTTCGAGGATCTGCGCGCGGGTGTCGGGCTTGCCGGGCCGGCGCCCGCGACGGGGCGCGGTGTTCGTCACCGTACGCAGTGTAGGGCGCGCCATGGCGCGCGACCTGCGGGCGTGAGCCCGGGAAGCCGGACGTCGTCGGTGCGCGAACGACCGGGGGTCGCGCCGCCGACGGCGCGACGGACCACCTCGTCGCCGCACATGAGTACGAGAACTCATGACGTCACGTGTGACCCGGGGGAGGATCGGGCCATGACGAAGATCAGGACGACGGCGGTGCGCTCGGGGATGCTGCCGGTGGCGGTGCTGGCCCTACTGGTGGCGGGATGCGGATGGCAGCGGCCGGGCGACACCACCGGCGCGGGTGCGCCCTCACGGACCCCTGCGGCGAGCCCGAGCAAGCCCGCCGACTTCCCCTGCCCCGGTGAGAGCCCGACCCCGACACCGACGCCCAGTGCGTCGACCTCGGGCCCGGCCGTGCCGCCCACCGATCACTACGCCGAGAACCACGGCTTCATGGTCCCCATCCCGCTGCACGGCGAGCGCCGCTGCGAAGGACTCGCCGCCGTCGGCCGTGTCGAGGACGCGCTCGAACCGCTGCGCAGGCGCGGTGACTTCGACCCGGCGAACACCCGCAGCGCACTCACCGCCCTCGGCTACTCCGCGGGGAACGTGCAGTCGTACCAGAACGGCTCCACCGGCGTCGGTTTCCTCATCGACGCCTCCCCGCTGTGCGTGGAGGGCACGATGAACCTCGAGTCCACCGAGGCGGACGCCTTCGCCGGCTACCCCGACCACACCGGCTGCGACCGGCCCAGCGGCGGCCACTGAGCCCGGACGGTCCGAGCGTGCGATCCGGCCGTGACCCCTGGTGATGGCGGTGACGCAGAAGGCACCACTGGCGTCCGCCTTCGGCGACAACGTGACCGCGCCGGCCTGGCGCGCGAACGAGCTGGTACCAGGTCTCCACCACCGACCGCATGATCCACGCCGACAACGAACGCCGCATGGCGGAGCGCATGAACCCGCGCCGGACCATCGAACTGGACGCCGGTCACGCGTCGTTGGCCTCCCCGCCGGGCCCGGTCCCCGACCTCACCGCAGAGGCCGCGGGCGCCTGACCGCCGCCGTGCGAGCGGCGCGCCGGGCGAGGGCTTCGCCGCGGGTCACCCGGACCGGGCCGCGCCGCGCCACACCGTCACGTCCAAGGTGGCGTACGTCGTCCCGGAGGAGCCCCGGTAGGTCACCAGGCCCACATGCCCCGTGCCGCTGACGACGCACATCTGCCGGCCCACCGCGAGGTCCTTCACCCACAGGTAGGACCGGTAGCCGGTCGCAGCCCGGCACGCGTCCAGGCTTCCCTGCCGTCCCGCCGGCAGCAGGGCCAGGGAGCTGCCGGAGGTGGTGCCGGGGGCGAGGACGGCGCCCGAGGAGTACACGGCGTACGTGAGGTCCTCGTCGGAGCTTCCGGTGTCCGCCTTGGCCCGTACCGGAGTGTCCGCCAGATACAGATCGTGGCTCGCCGTCATCCGGATCCCCGCGTAGGCCACCGGGGCGGGTGCTTTCGGCGCCGTCGGCCCGGTGGACGCGGTGATCGCGGGAGCGGAGGTCACGGCCCGGGTGGGTGCCGTCGGGCCCGAAGGAGCCGAGGGCAGCCGGGACTTGGTGGGTGTGGGCCGCGCCGACGCCCCCGTGGATGGGGAGTCGGACGCCGAGGGTGACGCCTTCTCGGCCGCCGCCGACTGCGAAGCGGCCGCCTGCGCCCGGTCGTCGCTCCCGTGGTCGTCCCCCGGGACCAGCAGCAGCGCGGCGGTCGCCCCGCACGCGACGAGGACGACGCCGACCGCCGACAGCATCCAGGCCCGGGCCTTGCGGCTCCTGCCGCTCGTGGCCACCGAAGAGGTCCGCGCGGCGGCGGGCTCCTGGGCGAGCGGTCCGGGCGGCGGAGGACCGAATCCGGCCGGGACCGCCTGGTGCCCCATCACGAAGGGCGCGGGCGACACGGCATGGGACGGGGAGGTGGGTGAGTAGGCGATCGCCGGCCCGAAGACACCAGGGCCGTGAGAGGCCGGAGTCGATCCCGCGCGTGCCTTGTCCGCGCCTTCGGTCCGTGCGGCGATCCCGGCCGCCAACTCGCCCGGCAGCCATGCCCCGGACGTCGGACGGGCGTCGTCACCGCGGCTCGCCCGGATCGTCTGGACGGAACGGATGACCTCCTCGACGGACGGCCGCTCGGCGGCAGGCTTGCGAAGGCAGCGTGCGGTCAATTCCTTCATGTCCGCAGGGACTCGGCTGAGGTCGGGCTCCTCGTGCACCACGCGATAGAGCACCGCGTGCGGATCGCCGTCCCCGAAGGCGGCACCGCCCGTCGCCGCGAACACAGCGGTCTGGCCCAGCGCGAACACGTCGGCCGACGCGGCGGCCTCCGCACCGAGCACCTGCTCCGGCGCCATGTACGCGACCGTGCCGAGAGCGGTGCCGCTCTGCGTCACGGAGGTGGCGTCCGCGGCCCGCGCGACACCGAAGTCGATGACACGCGGCCCGTCCGAGGCGAGCAGCACGTTGGACGGCTTGAGATCCCGGTGCACGATGCCCTCGCGGTGCACCGCCTGGAGGGCCTCGGCCACCCCGGCGATCAGCCGCAGCACGGTGTCCACGGGCAACGGGCCGTGGACGCGCACCGCTTCGGCGAGGGAGGGCCCTGGTACGTAGGCGGTCGCGCACCACGGCATGGACGCCTCGGTGTCGCTGTCCACCACCGGAGCCGTGTAGAGGCCGTGCACCCGGCTCGCCGCCGCCACCTCGGCACGGAAGCGCAGCCGGAACTCCGGGTTCTCGGCCAGCTCCGGCCGGATCACCTTGACCGCGACGGCGCGTCCGCCGGGTGTGTGCGAGAGAAAGACACGGCCCATGCCGCCGGACCCGAGTCGCGCCACCAGCACATAGCTGCCGACGACGTGCGGATCACCGTCCTCCAGCGGCTGGAGACTCCCCTCGTCCGCCCCTCCGTCGCTCAACACGCCCCACTCCGCCCCGAGATCTGTTGTGGCCCCCCCCATTGGATCACGGTGCCTTACGGATCTTCATGCGGCCGTGACGGTCCGGAAGCGATCGTGGTAGGCAGGGCGGATGCTTGGCCGACTTCCTCTCGATGAGCAACTCGACGGCCTGCGGGCCGCGCTCTCCCGTAACGAGATCCTGACGGACGTGATGACCAGGGCGGCGACGCTGGAGCTGCCGGGCTGGTACGTGACGGCGGGGTGCCTGTTCCAGACGGTGTGGAACGTGGTCACCGACAGAGACCCCACCCACGGCATCCGTGACTACGACCTCTTCTACTTCGACGACGGCGACCTCTCCTGGGAGGCGGAGGATGCCGTGATCGCAGCGGGTCGGACAGTGTTCGCCGGTCTCCCGGCCGAGGTGGAGATCCGGAACGAGGCCCGCGTGCACCTCTGGTACGAGCAGAAGTTCGGGGTGCCCTGCCCGCCGCACGAGTCCACCGAAGCCGCGATCGACAGCTTCGCGTCGACCACGTGCTGTCTGGGCGTCCGTCTGGAACCGGGCGGAGACTGGCGCGTCTACGCACCGCACGGGCTCTCCGACGTGTTCGGCCTCGTCCTTCGGCCCAACCCGGCCCTCGCTCCGCGGGAGGTCTACGAGGCCAAGGCGGCACGTTGGAAGGACGCGTGGCCGGAGCTCACCGTCCTGCCGTGGCCGCACTGACCGCTCGCCTTCGACACGGCACGTGGAACGGGCAGGCAGCGCAGGACCGATGGCCGTACAGCCCCGCTGTTCAGCGTGCGCGGAATCCCGGGCGGAGTCGGCCGGGACGCGGTGCCCGTCACGGCGAGGCTCCGGGTGGCCCGGAACAGTACCGGTCACCCGGGCCCACCGGGACCTTCGCACGGCCCTGCGGCCGTTCCGGGCGCAGGCCGGCGGCGAAGAACGCTCGACATGCCGCCCGAACTGCATCGACGTAGCGTTCCAGGCATGAGCGAACCTTCACTCCAGGACGACGTCCTGCAAGAGCTCGGCGATGACAAGGTGCAGGAGATCGCACAGCTGCTCGGGACCGACGCCGACGGTGCCCAGGCCGCTGTCGGGACCGCCGTCGACGCCGCGGCCGGCGAACTCCGGGAGCGGGCCGACGGCGAGGACGCCGGAGAGGTCCGCGAGGCCCTGGCCGGTCTCGCCGAGCCCGGCCAGGAGCCGCTGCGAGGAGTGGCGGCCCTCGGCGGCCTCGGCGGTCTTCTCGGCGGCGGAATGATGGCCGGGGTGCTGTCCAAGCTGAGCAGACCGATCGCCACGAGCGTGGCCAAGAAGACCGGCATCCCGGTGGCCACCGTCACCCGGGCCCTCGAGGTGATGATCCCGGCCCTTGTGACGGTCCTCGCCAAACGCGCGTCCGCCAAGCGCGCCGGAGCCGGTTCCCCCGCGTCCGGAGCCCAGCCCGCGGGTGGCGACCTCGGCGACCTGCTCGGTTCGATCCTCGGAGGCGGCAAGAAGCAGCAGTGACCCGCCTGCGCGCACACCCGGCGCCGTACGTGTCGGCGGCCACTTCGCGCTGAACCGGGCCGAGACCGCCACCTCGGTCGTCGAGGCGCGCCCGGACGAGGCGGCGGTGCCGCTTCAGCCCTCCGTCTCCGGTGTGCCCGCGTCCGGGACCGTGGCCTGCTGCCCCTTCCCCTCGGTGAACGTGTACATCACCGACCTCTCCTGCTTGTGCCGCTGGATGCGGCCCTTGGCGACGAGCGCCTCCAGGGTGTTGCGCACGACCTGCGGCGTCGGTGTGCGGTCGGTGTGCTTGCGCAGCAGTTCCTCGCGCAGCTCCTTCGCCGGCCGGGGCTCGTCGTGCGTGTGCAGCAGGCCCAGCAGGACTTCTCCGAGGGACTGGTGTGGCTGCGCCTTGGTGACGGCCTTGGCCGTCTTCTTCTTCGGTCGGGGAGTGGCGGCCTGGGACCGGCCGGGGCGCTTGGGCGCCTTCTCGGGCGGCGCGGGAGCGGCGTCGGCCTCGGGGATCTCGACATCCTGGCCGAGCGCCTCCGGCGCCTCGGCCGCGGGAGCGGGTTCGTCCTGCGGCTCGGCCACGGCAGCGGGTTCGTCCTTCGCCTGCTGCGGCACCCGGACGTCGAAACGTTCCGCGACCTTCAGGATGTCCAGCAGGAGTGTCTCCTCCTGTTTCAACACCTCAAGGGCATCGATCAGTTCACGCTGTCGGCGGCGGTTCTCCTCCAGGTCCGACGCGGCTTGTTCCTCGTACCGCGTTCGGAGCGTGGCGGCTGACTGGCTGGACACAACCGTTCACTCCCTCACATTCGGGTGACGTTGCGCATCGTACCCACGCGGATGACATGTGCCGCAGTGTTCGACGCACACGATGCCCATGGACTTCGGCGACAGGGGCCGCCGCAGCTGTACCGGTGCCCCGGTCCGGGGCCTCGTGGCGACCCCGGACCGTCCAACGGGCAGGAGCTGTCGGGGACATGAGGGTGCCGGCGGTACGGAGCGGGTCCTGCAGGGTGTGCAGGCAGCACACGTGTGCACATCCGTGCAGGTGGGACGACGTGTCGTCGCACACGGAGCGATGGTGGAGCAGATCGGCAAGGCACATGTGCGGTGCATCGGCAGTCCGCCGGTACGAGCGCCCACTCCCTCGTCGAGTCCCGGGACTTGGGCACGGCGCGCCACCGGCCGACCCGACATGCGTGCCCATGCCTTCGAGGCGGTGATCGGAACCCCGAGTGAGCGGAGCCGAGTTGACGGACGGCCCGTCCTCACCGGCCGGAAACGGATCGAGAGGTCGAGCGACCGGGGACGCGGCCGTCCGGGAGGGCGGCCCCCGGTGTACGACAGCCGCCACCGCGTCCTGCCGGCGACCGCGTACGGCCACCGCGGTCCGCCCGGCCGGGGTTGCGTCGTCCGCACCTCCCGGCGCCCGGACCGCGATCCGCAGCCCGAAGCCTTGACAGGAACGGTCACCCCGTCACAGCCTATGGCAACGTTGTCATGCCGTCGGGGTCGCGCCGCACCGAGCCGCTCGCCCCCGGTACCGTCTTGTGATTGGACGTCTCCTTCATGGCCGATCAGGCGAGTCCGTCGCGCCCTCCTTCCCGGCGCTCCGTCGTCACCACCGGCACGACGCTGCTGGCCGGGTTCGGGCTGGGCGCGGTGTTTCCCACCGCCGGCGCCGCCGCCGAGCGCACCGGCGCCGGGACCGAACCAGCGACCGCGAGCGCGACTCCGGGGGAGATCGCCGCGTTCCGCCCCGTCGAGGTCTCCTCGCAGGCCTACGCCTCCGCCGCGGCCGAGTTCGTGGTGGACGGCGTTCCCGCGAAGGGTGTGCGCGGCACCGGCTGGAGGGCCGGATCGGGCGATCCCCAGTGGATCTCGGTCGACCTCCAGGCGGACTGCGAGGTCAGCTGGATCCGGCTGACGTTCGAGGCCGACGGTGCCGACCCCGTCTTCACCCCGCCGTCGAGCGGGAACTGGGCGCAGGGCACCACCGGCAAGGAGATCCTGTCGAGTTACGCGACCGAGTTCGTCGTGGAGACGTCCCGGGACGGTGTCTCCTGGTCCAGCGTGTACCGCACCACGGCGGGCACCGGGGGAGTGGTGAACATCCACCCCGCCCGTCCGGTGACCGCCCGCTGGGTGCGCATGACGGCCCGCAAGCGGTCCAACCCCAACCCGCTGGGCCTCAACGGCTTCGAGGTGTACGGCACGGCCCGTGGACACCGCCCGGACGCCACGGGTTGGACGGACTGGGGCACCCACCACTCCAAGGCACCGAAGCTGGCCGTCGCCGACGACGGGACCGTGCCGCTGGAGTCGGGCTGGACCCTGACCATGGACGACTGGGCCGACGGTACGGGCAAGGAACTCTCGGCGAGGGGCGTGGACACCAGTGGTTGGCTGCCCGCCACCGTCCCCGGCACGGTCCTCGGCTCGCTCGTGGAACAGGGCAAGCTGCCCGATCCCGTCGAGGGTCTGAACAATCTGCACGTCCCGGAGGCGCTGTCCCGCCACTCCTGGTGGTACAAGCGGGACTTCGAGCTCCCGCGCGGCCTGCGCACCGGTGCCGGACGGCACGTGTGGCTGGAGTTCGACGGCATCAACCACAAGGCCGAGATCTGGCTCAACGGGCGCAGCGTGGGCGACCTGACCTTCCCCTTCGCCCGATCCGCCCACGACGTCACCTCCCACCTCGCCGACGCCGACGACGGCCGGCACGCCCTCGCGGTGAAGATCACGCCGATGCCGGTGCCCGGCAGCCCCGGCGACAAGGGCCCCGCGGGTGAGGCCTGGGTGGATGCCGGCGCGAACCAGATGAACCTGAACTCGCCCACGTACCTGGCCTCTTCGGGCTGGGACTGGATGCCCGCCGTCCGTGACCGCGGCGCGGGCATCTGGAACCACGTGAGGCTGCGTTCGACCGGACACGTCGTGATCGGCGACCCGCGTGTGGACACCGTCCTGCCGAAGCTGCCCGACCTGTCGGTCGCCGAGCTGACCGTCACCGTCCCGGTCCGCAACGCCGACTCCGCCGACCACCGGGCCACCGTCTCGGCCTCGTTCGGCTCGGTGCGGGTGTCCAGGACGGTCACCGTCCCGGCAGGGAAAGACATCGTTGTCACGTTCACCCCCGATGCCTTCGAGCGCCTGCGGGTCCGCAATCCCGAACTGTGGTGGCCGAACGGCATGGGCAGCCCCCGCCTGCACGACCTGACGCTCGTCGCCGAGGTCGACGGCACCGAGAGCGACCGGCGCTCCACCCGCTTCGGCATACGGCAGTTCGGCTACGAGTACGACATCCCGCTGCCCTTCGTCGCCTCGGGCGACGCGTACACGCAGTCCGTGGACGTCGCGGCGCAGCAGGCCCGGCACATCAGGATCAAGTGCCTGACCCGGGCCACCGACTGGGGCAGCTCGCTGTGGACCGTGTCCGTGTTCGACGGCGCGCGTCCGGGCATCGACCTCGCCCTGCACGCCCAGGCCGACGCGTCGAGCGTCGACGAGGACGGCCACGGCGCGGGCAACGTCACCGACGGGGACCCCGCGACCCGCTGGTCCTCGGCCTACCAGGACGGCGAATGGATCAGCGTGGACCTCGGTTCCGTGCAGTCCTTCGACCGCGTGGACCTCGTCTGGGAGCAGGCGTACGCGCTGACCTACGTCGTCCAGGTGTCCCAGGACGGCAAGCAGTGGACGGACGCGAAGGCCATGGACAACACCGCGGTGCCGCTGCCCTTCAGCAGCGGTGACGCGAGCCTGCGCGTGGAGGACTTCGAGGCGAGAACCGCCCGCTTCGTGAGAATCGACTGCGGTGTGCGCAACACCAGTTGGGGCAACTCGCTGTGGTCCCTCGCCGTCGTCGACAGCTCGGCACCGGGCACCGATCTCGCCCTGCGCCGGTCCACCACCGCCTCCACGGAGGAGTCCGACCACCCCGCCACGCACGCCACCGACGGCAACCCGGGCACCCGCTGGTCCTCCGCCTACGAGGACCACCAGTGGATCCAGGTCGACCTGGGCTCCGCCCGGCGCTTCGACCGGGTGGCCGTCCTCTGGGAGCAGGCCTACCCGAAGACGTACACCATCCAGGTCTCCGACGACGGCGACGACTGGACCGATGTGAAGACGGTGTCCAACACCCCCGATCCGCTCAAGATCAGCGTCAACGGGGTCCGAGTGCTGGTCCGCGGCGGCAACTGGGGCTGGGACGAACTCCTGCGCCGCATGCCCGCAGACCGGATGGACGCGGCGGTGCGCATGCACCGCGACATGAACTTCACGATGATCCGGAACTGGGTGGGCAGCTGCAACCGCGAGGAGTTCTACGCGGCCTGCGACGAGCACGGCATCCTGGTGTGGAACGACTTCCCCAACGCGTGGGGCATGGACCCGCCGGACCACGACGCCTTCAACTCCCTCGCGCGGGACACCGTCCTGCGGTACCGCATCCATCCGTCCGTGGCGGTGTGGTGCGGCGCCAACGAGGGCAATCCGCCGGCCGCGATCGACAAGGCCATGCGTGAGGCCGTGGAACAGCAGGTGCCCGGCATCCTGTACCAGAACAACTCCGCGGGCGGCATCGTGACCGGTGGCGGCCCCTACGGGTGGGTCGAGCCGGAGCGGTACTTCGATGCGGGCACCTACGGCAGCAAGGACTTCGGTTTCCACACCGAGATCGGGATGCCCGTCGTCTCCACGGCCGCCAGCATGCGCAACCTCGTGGGCGACGAACCGGAGTGGCCGATCCGGGGTGCCTGGTATTACCACGACTGGAGCGAGCGCGGGAATCAGGCTCCGCAGAACTACAAGGCCGCCATCGAGAGCCGGCTGGGTACGGCGGGCGACCTCGACGACTTCACGCGCAAGGCACAGTTCGTCAACTACGAGAACATGCGCGCCATGTTCGAGGCGTGGAACGCGAACCTGTGGGACAACGCGAGCGGTCTGATGCTGTGGATGTCCCATCCCGCCTGGCACAGCACCGTGTGGCAGACCTACGACTACGACTTCGACGTCAACGGCACCTATTACGGGGCCCGTTCGGCCTGCGAGCCCCTGCACGTGCAGGCCGACCCGGTGAACTGGCAGGTCCTGGCGGTCAATCACACGCCCGAAGCCCTCAAGGGCGCGACGGTCACGGCACAGACGTACGACCTCTCGGGTCGTCCGCTCGGGAAGGCCAGGAGCACCCAGGTCGACGTGAAGGCCGCGTCCACGGCGAAGGCCTTCACGGTGGAGATGTCGGAGGACCTGCCCGAGCTGCATCTGCTGCGTCTGACGCTGCGGGACGGCGCGGGCGAGGTGGTGTCCCGCAACACCTACTGGCGCTACCGCACTCCGGGGGCGATGAAGTCGCTCAACGCGGTCGACCGGGTCCGGCTGTCGGCCTCCGTCACCGGTGTGTCCGGTACCGGGGACCGCAGGAAGCTGACCGCCACGATCCGCAATCGCGGCTCCGCCGTCGCGGCGATGGTCCGGCTCTCCCTGCTGGACGACAAGGGCGGCGCCCGGGTCCTGCCGACGCTGTACGAGGACAACTATCTGTGGCTGCTGCCCGGCGAGAGCCGCACGATCACCGTGTCCTGGCCCGCCGAGGCACTGGCCTCGGGCCGGCCGGCCCTGCGGGTGGAGGGCTACAACGCACATCCCGTCACGGCCCGGCCGTGAGATGACCGCTCGCCGCCCCGGCCGTCCGCACGGCCGGGGCGGCCGTGCGGACGGGATGACCCCGACGGAAGGCCCGCCGAGGCGGAGCGCGGTGGCCGGATCAGTGGGCGGCCGCCTGGACGGTGAGCGGCGGCCGGATCAGTGGGCGAAGGTCGGATCAGTGGGCGAAGGCCGGAGCGCTCTTCTTGCGGGCGCGGTAGGCAGCCGCCTTGATCTTGTTTCCGCAGGACTCCATGTCGCACCACTGTCGGCGCGTGCCGCGGGAGCGGTCGATGTAGATGCGGGTGCACTCCGGGTTGCCGCACTCCTTGAGCAGCGGTACGTCCGGGCCGCTGAGCAGCTCGATCGCCTGGCGCGCGACCGTGGACAACGCTTGCTCCGGTGTCGCCTCGGTCCACCGTCCGGACGGTGTGAGCTGCGGTGTTGCCGGGGGCTTGCGGGCCGCGCCGTTCAGGACGGCCAGCGCCTGGACGTTGTAGTCCTCACCGAGCCGGCGGGCGGTGATCAGCTCGTAGAGGGCCTCCCGCACCGTCGTCGCCTGCTCGACGTCGGACTCGTCGCAGGGGGACACCGCGTCGACGATCCCCGACTCCAGGTACCAGGCGTCCAGCCTGTCCGGTGACGCGAACATCTCGAACCTGACCGACCTGCGCGCGCGCAGGGTCGCGGCGAAGTCGAGGGCGGGATTGCCGCATACGAAAGCATGAGTCAGGTTCACATCACCATTTTGACAGGTGACAAGTGGGGCTGCAAGGTTCGTCACTCGCCGAAGCGGTGTCCGTTCGGTGCCGACACCGGTGAGGCATGGTCGTCGAGCGAGAGCGGGAACGGTCTCAGGGCCCGGTGGGTGGCCTCCGCCAGACGAAGACCTCGGTGCTGGGCGGGCGCTCGGAGAACCGGCCGGCCGCGGAGGCGTCGCGCAGGATGCGGCGCAGATCTTTCTCGAAGGCCGCGCGGCGCGTGCCGAACAGGTGGGGCGCCGACGACGACATCGAGTACACCCAGGCGATGACGTCGTCCTCGCCGCGTTCCAGCGCTCGTCCGGCGGGCACGACATGTCGCTCGGGTCCGAGGAAGCCGGCCCGGCGGAACACCTCGGCCTCGCCCCCGGGAGTCCCGTGCGGCAGCACCCCGCGGCCGGCCCGCCGCACCGGCCCCAGGTACTCCTTGACCAGCGCGTCCATCGCGGCGTAGGGCACGGCCGGATGCGGCAGACCGGCGACGCCGGGAGCGTCGGTCTTGAGGTCCGAGATGTGCACCAGCGCCCCGCCGGGAGACAGCATGGTCATCATGGTCGCCGCGACCAGGTCGCGGTCCATCCAGTGGAAGGACTGGCCGAAGACGGCGACGTCGAAGCCGCCGAGGCCCGCCGGAAGATCCTCCGCCCGGGCCCGCACCCACCGGGTCTTCCCACCGACTCCCGCCTCGGTGGCCCGGCGCCCCGCTTCGGCGATCATCCCGTCGTCCGGGTCCACGCCGACCACCTCGCGGAACACGTGGGCGAAGGTCAGGGCCAGGATGCCCGGCCCGCATCCCACGTCGATCAGGCGTCCACCCGCGTCGAGACCCAGGGTCTGTGCCAGCACCTCCGCCAGTCCAGGGGCGTAGGGCAGTCTGCCGCGCCGGTAGTAGGCGGCGGATCCCGAGAACAGGGTCTCGTCCCACTCCCAGCCGTCGATCACTGCGGCTCCCGCCCTTCACGAGGCTTTCTCTCCGTCGGAAGGGCCCATGCTTCCACGGTTCGGCCGGCCGCGGGGCTTCCGGCCGCGCCCCCGAGGTCACCTCAGAAGTGGTCGACCTCGACGACGGCCTCGGCGAACGCCGCCGGAGCCTCCTGAGGCAGGTTGTGGCCGATGCCCTTCAGGGTGCGGTGGTCGTACTTGCCGGTGAACCTGTCCCGGTACGTGGAGCCGTCGCCGGGCGCCGTGAAGGGGTCGCGTTCGGCGTCGAGGGTGATGGTGGGCACCGTGATGACCGGGCGCGCGGCCAGCTGCTTCTCGTAGCGGTCGTAGCGACGCTCGCCGTCGGCGAGGCTCAGCCGCCAGCGGTAGTTGTGCAGCACGATGGGCGTGTAGTCGGGGTTCTCGAAGGCCGCCGCGGTGCGCTCGAAGGTGGCGTCGTCGAAGTCCCAGGTCGGCGAGACGGTGTCCCAGACGAGCCGCGCCAGGTCGTGACGCTTCGTCTTGTCCTCCATGGCGATCCGGCCGCGCTCCGTGGCGAAGTAGTACTGGTACCACCAGGCGTACTCGGCTTTGGGGGGCAGGGGCTGCAGGTTGGCCTTCAGATTCGTGATGAGGTAGCCGCTCACCGAGACCAGGGCCTTGCAGCGCTCGGGCCAGAGGGCCGCGATGATGTCGGCGGTCCGCGAGCCCCAGTCGAAGCCGGCGAGCACGGCCTTGTGGATCTTCAGGGCGTCCATCAGCGCGATGATGTCGAGCGCGATCGCCGACTGCTGGGCGTTGCGGAACGTCCGGGAGGAAAGGAACCGGGTCGTGCCGTGGCCGCGAAGGTAGGGCACGATCACGCGGTAGCCCTCCGCCGCCAGCAGCGGTGCGACGTCGACGAAGCTGTGGATGTCGTAGGGCCAGCCGTGCAGACAGATGACCACGGGTCCGTGTGCGGGGCCCAGCTCCGCGTAGCCGACGTCCAGCAGCCCGGCCTTGATCTGCTTCACCGAGGCGAAGGACGTGTGGCCTCCGGGAACGCCCGCGGTCCCGGTCCGTGCCGGAGCCGAGTCCCGAGTCCGGTGGGCGGCGGAGGCGGTCGGGAGGCCGTGCAGACCGGTCACCGCAACGGCAGTCGCGCCCGTGCCCAGCCCCAGGGCCTTGCCGAAGGTGCGCCTGTTGATCATGTGAAATCCCTCCGTGCCTAATCCATTGTCCTGATATGCCCGACGTGGGCGATCCGGCCGGACGATCGCGTGCGGCACTGCCCCGGATCGACGTCCAGGTGACCCTCGCATGGCGATCGTAACCAGTCAAGCTGGTGACGTTGGTCTGGGAGGTGAGCGATGGCGGCTCTTCCGTGTAGATGGGCTCGCAGGTTCGTCCCTGTATGAGCAGGAATGCCCCGTCGGATGACGATCACTCGCGGTCGTCGCGCCTGTTGATGACGTCACCTGCTTGACGAGTGATTATCGGTGTGTGAGGATCGTCGGCACATGATGAGTGGTGACTTCGGAAAGGTGCAGTCACATGAAGTTCGCGCAGGGCCTCGTGGCCGTGTTCGCCGTGGTCGTCATCTCGGTCGGCTGCTTCACCCAGGTCTTCTGACGGGACTCCGGGCGGCCTTCGCCGGGCACCTGTGGGCGGCGCGCGCATCCTCGTGCGGGGTGTGTGCACCGCCCACGCGTGTTTCCGGCGTGGGGCGGCAGGTCCTTTCCTCGCCTCTTCCGGTCGCGGCGTCACCTGTTCGACGGGCATACGACGGCGAGGCGCGGGGGTAACCGGGGATACGCGCCCCCCCCGCGGGGGCGCAAAACCCCCCCGGACCCGCCGGGGGGCCCACACGCCCCGAGGCACCAGCCCAAACGCGTGTT
>NZ_JBVHMN010000013.1:0-252111 GCF_055558435.1 Streptomyces sp. NPDC025784 | reverse complement strand
TTTTTCGGGGGTGGGGCGGCCGGTCATTCCCACCCATCTCCGGGGCGCGGCGACACCTGTGCGCGGGGAATACGAGGGCGCGGCGGGGATACCCGGGTATCACCGCGCCTCGCCGTCGTGCGCTCATCCCCGCCGGATACCGGCCGGGGGCCTCACAGGCACGTGCGCACGAGCCATTCGTCGTAGTTGAAGGCGTCCTTCGCCGGGTCCGGCGCCGAGGCCGGCCGCTCCTCGACCGTGTCCTCCAGGCGGATGCGCTCCGGCAATGCGCCGAAGCGTGCGCGGCGAGCCGCTTCGGCGGCGGTGTCCACGGCCACTTCCTTGCGTGACATCTGCTCTCCTCGACCGGGCCCCGGCGGGCCCATCCGGGCGGACGGGTCGGCCGCCGTGAACGGTTTGCTCGCAGCCGGCGGGAACGTCGGCGGCATCCTCCATCGTTGCTCAGGAGGTTCCGTCCGCGATACCGCTTGAACTGGTGACGATGCTCGCAGTCGAGGCGTCACCTGTCAAGATGGTGACGGAGTGGGCGTGCGCCGGACCTTCGGACCCCTTCGTGTCCGGCGACGGGGTCAAGCGGTGCCGACGCCGTGCAGCAGGGTGTCGACGACATGGTCGGCCGCCTGGGCGTCGCTGAGGTGCGGCAGCTGCTGTGAGGCCAGGTGCATCAGCTGTGGCAGCAGGGCGCTCGCCCAACCCGTGGGCAGGCCGGAGCGGAGCAGTCCCTCGTCGGTGGCGCGTCGCAGAAAGACGTCGACCTCCCGGATCACGCGGTTGCGGCGTTCGCGGATGGACTCCTCGGCTCGCATCCGGGTCAGCTCGACGGGCCACTTGCGGTTGACCGTGATGATGCCCTCCACGTACCGGTGCAGCGCCACGGCGACAGGGGCCTCGCGCAGCCGGGCGGCCTCGACGGCCTCTTCGATGGCGTTGAGGCGGGCCTCGTAGATGGCGGCCAGGAGCGCTTCGCGCGAGGCGAAGCGCCGGTAGACGGTCCGGCGGTCCACGCCGGCCTCCGCGGCGATGGCCGCGATGCTCGCGGCCGGATCGGCCGCGAGCATGCGCGCGCCGGTCGTCAGGACGGTTTCCAGGTTGCGTGCTGCGTCGGCTCTCACCTCCTCAGTTTAGTCGTCACCGTGACTCCTGTGTCACATACTGGCGCATGAATGTAGCTGTCACTGGAGTAAGTGCTACGGTGCAGTGACATTTAAGGCTCGAGAGAGTCCATCGAACTCATGCAGAGGGATCTCAGATGATCACGTACGACCAGCTCTTCGTCGGAGGTTCATGGGTCGCGCCGAGCGGTGCGGAGCTGCTCGACATCCAGTCCCCGCACGACCGGACCGTGATCGGCCGTGCGGCTCAGGCCCAGCCCGCCGACGTGGACCGCGCGGTGGCGGCCGCCCGTGCCGCTTTCGACGCCGGCCCCTGGCCGCGCACGGCACCCGCGGACCGCATCGCCGTCCTGCGTCGGTACAACGCGCTGCGCGAGGCTCATGCGGAGAAGATCGCCGAGCTCATCTCCGCGGAGAACGGTTCGGCCCGGTGGTTCACGCTCGCCGGGCAGGCCGGGCTCTCGCGGCAGGCCAATGCCTACTTCAAGGCGGCGGAGGAGCTGGACTGGGAGGAGGCTCTCGCGCCCAGCGACCCCGCCTCGCCCGTGCGCAGCCTGCTGCGCCGCGAAGCCGTCGGGGTCGTCGCCGCCGTCATTCCGTGGAACTCGCCGTTCTCCGCCGCCAACGCCAAGATCATCCCGGCGCTTCTCGCGGGCAACACGGTCGTCCTCAAGGTCTCCCCGGAGAACTCCCTGAGCATGGGGTTCCTGGCCGAACTGCTCCAGGAGGCAGGACTGCCCGAAGGCGTGATCAGTGTGCTTCCCGCCGACCGTGAGACCAGTGAGTACCTGGTGTCGCACCGCGACGTGGACAAGATCGCGTTCACCGGCTCGACGCGCGCCGGCCGCAGGATCGCGTCGATCGGGGGCGAGCAGCTCAAGCGGGTCAGCCTGGAACTGGGCGGTAAGTCCGCCGCCGTCATCCTGCCCGATGCCGACCTCGACAAGGCGGTCCAGGGGCTGAAGTTCGCCTCCCTGCTCAACAACGGCGAGTCCTGCATCGCGCACACCCGCATCCTCGCGCCGCGCGGCCGCTACGAGGAGGTCGTCGCCGCCCTGAAGGATCTCGTGGAGTCCCTGAAGGTCGGCGACCCGGGCGACCCCGACACGTTTATCGGCCCGATGGTGCGCCCCGATCAACAGCAGCGTGTGCGCGACTACATCGAGCTCGGCATCCGGGAAGGCGCCCGGGTCGTCACCGGCGGCTCCCAGGTCCCGCCCGGACTCGAGGGCGGCAACTACGTCACCCCGACCGTGTTCGCCGACGTCGACAACACGATGCGGATCGCGCAGGAGGAGATCTTCGGCCCCGTCCTCGTGGTCATCGCCTACGACGACGAGGAGGAGGCCGTACGCATCGCCAACGACTCCGAGTACGGCCTGTCGGGCGGCGTGTGGTCCGCGGACGAGGCCCACGCCCTCGATGTCGCCCGCCGCATCCGGACCGGCACCGTCACCGTGAACGGCGCGTCCATCGGCTTCGACGGGCCGTTCGGCGGCTTCAAGGCCAGCGGGATCGGCCGCGAGTACGGCGCCGTCGGACTGGCCCAGTACATCGAGTACAAGACCGTCACCGTGTGACGGCCCGCTCGGAGGCGAGGGGTGGGCCGATGTCCAAGAGGCGGACACCCCCGGCAACACGGTGTTCAGTACATCTAATGTGCGGGTGGTGTTCCGAGCGCCGGTGGGAGGCCAGGCATGGCCGAGACGACGGCAGGGCGAACCTCCGAGGGCCGGGGCGTCGTCGTCGCCCTGAAGGACGTCGGCGTCCGCCGCCAGACGAACGGGCAGGTGATCCTCTCGGAGATCGACTGGACCGTACGCGCCGGAGAGCACTGGGCGCTGCTCGGTGCCAACGGCGCGGGCAAGACGACGCTGCTGAAGCTGCTCGGCGCCCAGATGCACCCCACGACCGGAAGCGTCGAAGTACTGGGCTGCCGCCTCGGCCGGGTCGACGTACGCGAACTGCGCACCCGCATCGGCCAGGTGAGCTCGGCTCAGGCTGTGCCGAAGGACGTCGACGCCCGCACCGTCGTCCTCACCGGCCACAGCGGCACGGTCCAGCCGCTGTGGCGCACGTACGACGACGAGGTGCGCGACCGTGCCGACGCGCTCCTTGCGGAACTCGGGGTCAAGGAGCTCGCCCACCGGCCCTACGCGGTGTGCTCCGGCGGACAGCGGGCGCGCATCCTGATCGCCAGGGCGCTGATGCCCGCACCGCCCCTGCTGCTGCTCGACGAGCCGTTCAACGCGCTGGACCTGCCCTCGCGCGAGGACCTCGTCGAGGCGATGCAGCGCCTGGCCGAAAGCCGTCCGGACCTGGCGACCGTGACGGTCACTCACCATCTGGAGGAGCTGTTCCCGGCGGTCGGTCACGCGCTGCTCCTGCGTGAGGGCCGGATCCTGGTGGGCGGTCCGGTCGGCGGCGTACTGACCGCGCCGTGGATGACGGCCTGCTTCGGCCGTCCCGTCCGGGTGGTCCGGCACGACGGCCGCAGGGCCGCGTACTCGGTCAGCCTCGCCGGGGAACGCGCCGACATCGCGGCCGAGGCGACTTCGTGAGCGTGGTGTCGCCGTGTGCGGGACGACCTCGCGAGCATGTCGGCGTCACCCTGTCGGGTGTCAAATCGGATAATTGACGTATCTAGCGTATTTTGGAGCTCATTGGTAGGGGATTCCCGTGGTGCCCTCACCCGGCCGGTCGTCCCCACCGTCGGCGGTGCCCTCCACCGGCAGAGCCCCGAAAGCGAGACCACAGCCATGGACTTGAAACTCGAAGTCGTCGTACTGCCCGTCTCCGACGTCGACCGGGCCAAGGACTTCTACACGCGTCAGCTGGGCGGTCGCCTCGACGCGGACCTGCCTGTCAAGGACGGTTACCGGGTCGTGCAGGTGACGCCCCCCGGCTCCGCGTGCTCCGTCATCTTCGGAGAGGGCATCACCGACGCGGAACCCGGCTCGGCCCAGGGCCTCTACCTGATCGTCTCCGACATCGAGAAGGCTCATGAGGAACTCACCGGCCGAGGCGTGGAGGTGACCGGCCCCTTCCACGACGAGACCGGGATCTTCCATCAGGCGGGCGAGACCGGCCGGGTGCCCGGGCCGGACTCCGAGCGTGCCAGCTACGGTTCCTTCGCCTCGTTCACCGACCCCGACGGCAACGGCTGGGTCCTCCAGGAGATCACGGAGCGGCTGCCCGGCCGGTGACGGCGGCTCCCAGGGGGCGGCCGTCACCGGCCTGCCCCCGCATCCGGGCCTGGCGAGGCCGCCGGATCCCTTCCGGCGGGTAGCCCGCCTCGAAGAGATTTATGATGATTCGGCCGTTCTTCGGTCATCGATGGGCGCAGCCATGATGCGTACGCGTACGGCGCTGCTGTGCACCGCCGCCCTGGTCGCCGCGATACTCCCGGCCCCGGCCGCAGCGGTGACCGCGGCCGCCGCCGGGCGGTCCTCCTGCGTCAACTCCCCGGAGCCGTCGCAGGGCCGGGGCCGCCAGGTCCTGGACGTCGCCGAACGGGCCGAACGCGACCTGGACCTGAACTCCGTCGTCCTGAGCGTGACTTCGGGCGGCAAGGACGTCGTCACCAAGGCCGTCGGAGCGTCCATGACCGGCGTCCCGGCACAGCCCGACATGCGCTTCCGGTCCGGCTCGGTGGGCATCGCCTACATGGCCACCGTCCTGCTGCAACTCGTCGACGAGGGCAAGGCCGGCCTCGACGATCCGGTGTCACGGTGGCTGCCCCGAGCACCGCACGGCGACAAGATCACCCTCCGGATGCTGGGCAGCAGCACCTCGGGCCTGCACGACTACGTGACCGACCCCAGGTTCGTCACCGCGCTCGAAGCGGCTCCGTTCCGTCACTGGACCCCCCAGCAGCTCCTCGACTACTCCACCGGCCACCCGCTGTGGTACGAGCCGGGCACCAACTGGAGCTATTCGCACGCCAATTTCGTCCTGCTCGGAGCCGCGCTGGAGAAGATCACCGGTACCCGGCTCGACAAACTGCTCGACGAGCGCGTCATGGGCCCCCTCGGGCTCCACGAGACCAGCAACAGCTTCACCCCCGACATCGCCACCCCGGTCCTGCACGCCTTCACATCCGAGCGCGGCCCCTATGAGGAGTCCACCTTCTGGAATCCGTCATGGACCACGGCCCCCGGCGCCGTCATCACCTCCGACATCTGCGACCTGGCCCGTTCCGCGAAGGCCATCGGGACGGGCGAACTGCTCTCCCGCGACGCCTTCCGGACCCAACTCGACCCGGGGACCGTGGGCCTCGGCCGTGCCACGTCCGGCTGTCCCGCCACCGTCTGCGTCACGATGACCGAAGCGCATCACTTCGGATTCGGGGTCGTCGTGCTGAACGGCTGGATCATGCAGAACCCCTCGTTCTCCGGCTATGCCGCCGTCCAGGCGTATCTGCCGGACCGGCAGTTGTCCATCGCCGTGTCGACGACCCAGGGGCCCAAGACGCCGGCCGACAAGAACACCGCCCAGGTCGTGGCCGAACGCATCGCCGCGGTCCTGGCCCCCGATCATCCGCTGGCCGCCGGCTGAGGCGACCGGGCGACGGATCCCGGCCGCGTCGCCACGTCTGCGGATCCCGGCCGTGTCGCCACGTCTGCGGATCCCGGCCGTGTCGCCACGTCAGCGCAGCGCCGCGTCGAGCTCCTCCAGCCGGCTCGCCACCGGGCCCAGGGTGAGCAGGCCGCTGCCCGCCGCCTCCTCGGCGGCCGCCGGCAGCAGGTGCGCCCGCGCCCGCTCCATCACGCCCCGGTCGCCCACGGCGACGGCGGCCCGCGCCACGAGGCACCACAGCGCTTCGAACATCAGGTCACGCGGCGGTGAGGTCAGACACCGCAGGGCATCGCGCGCCTCCTCGGCACGCCCCTCGTCCACCAGGAGCGCGGGACGCATCCAAGGCTCGTACGGACCCGTGTCGACGTCACCGTCTCCCGTGAGGGGCAGCCCGTGCCGCACCCGCACGCTCATCAGCGCCAGCGGCAGCAGACCGCGGCTCAGGCCGGGCATCCCGGCCCCGCGCAGCGACTCGGCCGCCCGCCGGTAGGCGTCCAGGGCGGCAGTCGGCGGCCCCGTCGCCGCGACCCTCAGCGCGCGGAACCAGGTGGTGAAGACCGACACCAGCGGCAGTTCGTGCCGTGCGGCCAGCTCGTCCGCCGCGTCCGCGTGACGGCCGGCCCCGGCGAGGTCCGCCAGCGCGCACCGTGACTGGAGGCGGATCAGATGCCCCAGCACCTCGTACCTGACCAGATCGTGCCGTGCCGAGAGTGCCACGAGCTCCGCCCCGACCGTGTCGCGTCGCGCCGCCAGTCCGGCTCGCCGGAACGACTGCATGAACACGCCGTTCAACGCGAAGCCGAGCAGGGACGGATCCCCGAGACGACGCGCGATCTCCTCCGCCTGCCGGGCCGCCCGCACCGGCCACGCGTGCTCACCCGACGCCGGTTCCTCCGGCGGCAGCGTGCCCCGCGATTCCACGGCTACCGTCGCCAGCAGCCGGCAGCGCGCGGCGTCGTGCCCCTCCGCGGGCAGTGACCGCAGGGTCCGTTCCGCCGCTCCCACCAGCCGTCGAGCCTGCTCCGGGTCGTCGCAACGCGTCCAGATCGCCGGTACGTCGTAGACACCGATGACCCGTGCCGTCAGCTCGGGGTCGCCCAGCTGTTCCGCGGCCGCCACCGCCGCGACCCGGTGCTGCCGCGCCGCCTCCAGGCCGCCCCCGCCCGTGACGGCGAGGTCCCGCATCAGCCCCGCCGTCGACTCCAGTCTGGTCCGTGCCCGCGCCGCCACGGCACTCTCGTAGGCCGCCGTGGCCCGGGCCCACACCCCGTCCACGGTCTGCGCCGCGTCCGGATCCAGATGATCCGCGTGCCGCAGCACGTCCTCCTCCAGCCGGCGCAGCCGAGGCCCCGGGTCCACGCCCAGACGCTCGCGCAGCATGCCGCGCGCCCGCCGCAGCACGGTCAGCGCGTCGGCCTGACGGCCGGATTGGTAGAGCGCCAGCGCCAGCAGACGCCACGCCTCCTCGCGCCACGGATGCTCCGTGGCATGCGCGTCCAGGTCGGGCACCGCCTCGGCCGCCGCACCCAGGGTGATGCGCGCCTGTGCCATGCGCTCGACGGCGTGCAGCCGCAGTTCGGTGAGCCGGGACCGCTCGGCGCGCAGCCAGCGTTCGTCGCCGAAGTCCGCGAAGGCGGGGCCGCGCCACCAGGTCAGCGCCTCGGCGAGCAGGTCCGCCACCTGCGCGGGCCCGGCGTCGCCCAGGGCGTCCAGCACCTGCTCGAACCGCCACGCGTCGACGTCGTCCTTGGCCGCCCGCAGGGCGTATCCGGGCCCCTCCGTGACCAGCAGCCGGGACGGTGTTCTGGGCGCCCGGTCCGGTTCGACGGCTCGACGCAGGTCGCCGACGAACGTACGTACCGTGCCCACCGCGTCGGCCGGGGGGTCCTCCCACAGGTCCTCCACCAGCCGGGAGACGGGCACCACCCGTCGGCGGGCGACGATCAGCCGGCCCAGGACCGCGCGGTGTCGCGGTCCTCTGAGCGGCAGCGGGTCACCGGCCTCGTCCCAGGCGGTCACCGCCCCGAGCACCCCGAACCGCACCCTCACCGCCGCTGCCCGTCCCTTCCACCTGCCGCTTCTCCCACGCGTCGACCCGTCCAACCTACAAGCGTTCATCCGTTGCTGATCCGCGCCCCGCAGCCTGGATCCCGTCGGCCGCCGGGGACCACCTCAGGCGGCAGGAACGGCGATCGCCGACGGACCGAGGAGAAGCGCCATGGCACACACCATGACCGGATTCGACCACCAGCGCGTGCGGGTGGACGACGGCGTGGAACTGCACGTCGCGGTGGGCGGGAGCGGCCCACCGGTCGTGCTGCTGCACGGTTTCCCGCAGACCCACCTGATGTGGCGGCACGTCGCCGCGGACCTCGCCGCCGACCATACGGTCATCTGCCCCGACCTGCGCGGCTACGGCGACAGCGACAAACCCCGGGAGGAGAGCCCGGACACGTACGCGAAGCGCACCATGGCCCACGACGTCGTCGCGCTGGCCCGCGCCCTCGGCCACGAACGCTTCGCCCTCGCCGGGCACGACCGCGGTGCTCTCGTCGCGTTCCGGGCCGGACTCGACCACCCCGACGTCGTCACCCACCTGGCCTGTCTGGACGTCCTGCCGACCCTGGACATGTGGGAGGCACTCCACGGCACCTCGGCGGCCGTGGGCTTCCACCTCTACCTGATGGCCCAGCCGGCCGGCCTGCCCGAGCGAATGATCGCGGCCAGCGCCGACGCCTTCTTCGGCCACTTCCTCGACGCCTGGACCAAGGCCCCCGACGCTGTGCCGCCCGGCGTTCGCGACGTCTACCTGGAGGCGTGCCGTGGCGCCGTCCCGTCCATCGTCGCCGACTACCGCGCCTCGGCGGGCATCGACGTCGAGCACGACCGGGCGGACCGTGCGAGCGGGAAGCAACTCACCATGCCGGTGTCGGTGCTTCAGCAGGACTGGGGCGCGGCCCTCGGGTACGAGGCCGCCGCACTGTGGGGTGCCTGGGCAGCGGACCTGCGGCACTCCACCGTGTCGTGCGGTCACTTCATGGCCGAGGAGGCACCCGGCGACATCGCGAAGGCCCTGCGGGACCTGATGGCCCGCTGACCCGGGCCGGGCCGGCTCGCGCGGAACTCCGGGCACGCATCCGGAACGGGCCCGCACGCATCCCGGAACCGGTGGCCGCACTGGACCGCGCACGGCCAGAATGGGCCAAGTCGGCTCAGTCGCGGGCGAGTTGCGGCAGGGCCGGTGGTACGGAGGATGCCGGCCGCAGCGCCTCGCGGCCCCGGGGACGCATTCGTCGGTGGCCCCGACCGCGTGGCGAGGCGGTGAGTTTCTACGAGGAGGACCTGCGTGACGCACGCACTGGCTCGACTGGCCGTCGCCGGATCACTGATCACCGCCGTCTCGGCGCTGGCCCCCGCCGCGCAGGCGACACCTGCGGGCCCCGGGGTCACCGGCCGGGTCATCTCCCGGACCACGGTCGGCGGCACCGACTACATCCTGCGGGAGGTGACCATACCGCCCGGTCAGGCGACCGGATGGCACTATCACGACGGCGTCCTCTACGGGTACGTCAGGCAGGGAACGCTGTCCCATTTCGACGCCACGTGCACGTCGGACGGTGTCTACCCCAGAGGCAGCGCGCTGAAGGAGCCGGCGGGCCCAGGCAACGTGCACATCGGCAGGAACCTGGGAACCACGGACGTCGTCCTCGAAGTCCTCTACGTCCTGCCGCACGGCGCCCCCTTCTCGGAGGACTCGGCGAACCCCGGGTGCGACTTCCAATAGCCGTTCCCGTTCGGTCTGTTCACCCCGTCGCGGGGCTGTCCTGTCGGGCAGCCCCGCGCTCCGGCGAGGGGCCCGCGCGGACGGTGTGCGTCGCCGTGGCGCGGTGGGTGTGCCGGACGGGGGCTCAGCGCCGGTGGCCTTCGGGTACGGGGCCGGACTCGGCGGGGGAGTCGGCGGAATCGGCGGAATCGGCGGAGAGGAGACGGCGCAGCCAGCGCAGTCTCGCCGCGCGCGCCTCGCGTGAGACGGCCGCCTGCGGAGCGGCGAAGTCGAATCCGTGGAAGCCCCCCGGCCACACGTGCAGTTCGGCCACTCCTCCGGCCTGCCAGATGCGCGAGGCGTGGGCGACCACCTCGTCGCGGAAGGTCTCCGCCGAACCCACGTCCAGGAACGCCGGGGGGAGGCCGGAAAGATCCTCCGCCCGTGCCGGAGCCGCGTAGCCGGGAACGTCGTCGCTGCCGTGCAGAACGCCCAGGAAGTGCCGCCAGGCGGTGCCGTTGGAGCCCCTGTCCCAGATTCCCCGCCCTTCCATCTGGCGGGCGGAGGGGCTGTCGTTGCGGTCGTCGAGCATCGGGCAGAGAAGCACCTGCCCCAGGGGCCGCGGGCCCCCGCGGTCCCGGGTGAGCAGACACAGGGCCGCGGCGAGCCCGCCGCCTCCACTGACTCCGGTCACGACGATGCGTTCGGGATCGATCGCGATGTCCTCGGCGTGTCCGGCGAGCCACTTCAGCGCGGCGAAGCAGTCGTCGAGGGCCGCCGGGTACGGGTGCTCCGGTGCCAGCCGGTACTCCACGGACACCACGGCGAGTCCGAGTTCCGCCGCCGAGGGCAGCAGCGAGTCCACCCCGAGGCGATTGCTGCCCATGATCAAGCCGCCGCCGTGCAGATGGAACAGCACCGGAAGAGCTCCTCGGGCACCCGACGGGCGGCACACGAGGAGGCGGACGCCAGGTGCCCCGACCGGCCCCGGGACGGTCCGTTCCTCGACGTGGAAGGCACCGTCGCGGGCGAGGTCCTCGTTCGTCGGCATCAGAGGAACCTGCTCGGCACGCAGCGAGACCAGCTCACCCGGCGACAACGCGCTGTTCATGTGCTGTGCCAGCGCGCCGGCCAGGCCTTCGAGCTCGCCGTCGAACGGCGGGGGGTTCAGTTCCACGGGCCATCCAGTCGCAATCGGGAGACGGTCCCGCTCCATGTCACGCACGAGGCGGGCTTCGAAGCCGTGTGCCCTCCGCAACGCCGCCGCATGCGCACACACGCAAACGACTACACCCATAGGCGAACGCGCTCTTGTGGGTTCCGCCCCCATATCCGGCCCCTGCAGCCGGACTTAACCTCCCGGACACCCATCCACCGCGACTCACACGCGACGGAGTGCCCATGAGAGCGTCGCCAGCTGCCCGATTCCGCCGGCTGATCGTCCTGCTGTCGCTCGTCGCAGCGGTCCTCGTGCTGCCCACGGCGACCGACGTGGCCGCCGCCGCGCCCGCTCCGGTGCCGGGGGACCTCAAGCCCTACGACGTCGACGCCGTGTACAGCGCGGGGGTCTCCTCCGGGGGATACATGGCCACCCAGCTCCATGTGGCGTACTCGGGGACGTTCAACGGCTCGGCGGTCTTCGCCGCGGGGCCGTACGACTGCGCGCAGAACGACCTCAACAAGGCCTTGAACGCCTGCATGGACACCCTGCAGGACCTTCAGCTCGACAGGCTGGAGCAGACGACGCGCGACTGGTCGGCGCAAGGCCTCGTCGACCCCGTGGCCGACCTGTCGGGCGACCCGGTCTACGTGTTCAGCGGCTCCGGCGACACGACCGTCAAGCGTCCGGTGGCCGACGCGCTCGCCGCCTACTACGGCCGGTTCGGTGCCCAGGTCCGCTACGACAGGAGTACGGCAGCGGGACACGCCTGGATCAGCCCGCTCGGCCCGAACTCCTGCACCGTCACGCAGAGTCCGTGGATCAACAACTGCGGGATCGACGCCGAGCACGACCTGCTCGGCCACCTGCTCGGCTCCGTCGCCGCACCGAGCGGCAGCCCCGGCGGCACCCTCATCCAGTTCGACCAGAACAAGTACGCGCCGGGCGGTGCCGCCAAGGCCCTCTCGATGGACGACAAGGGCTTCGTCTACGTGCCGACGGCCTGCGCGGGCGGCGCGGCCTGCAAGCTGGTCGTGGCCCTGCACGGCTGCAAGCAGGGCTACTCGTACCAGGGCTTCGGCAGCCAGTTCATCGACAAGGCGTACCTCGACGAGTACGCCGACACGAACAACCTGATCGTGCTGTATCCGCAGGCGGTCGCGACCACCACTCTGGACAACCCCAACGGCTGCTGGAACTGGTGGGGATACCTCGGAGACTCCGCCTACGCACGGCACGGCGGGAAGCAGATCGAGACGATCATGGCGATGGTGAAGGCGCTCACCGGCAGCACCCCGCCACCGGTGCAGAACACGGTGACGGCGGCGAGCGTCGACTCCCGGGACGGCTACGTGAAGGCCGCCGCCGACGGTTCGGGCGCGGCCGTCGGCACGCTGGAGAGCACGTACGGTCTCGCCGTCGGCCGCGGCAGCGACGGCAAGCACAACCGGACGGTCCTGTCCTTCGACACCTCGCAGATCCCCGCCGGCAAGCAGATCACCCGCGCGTACGTGACGCTCACCTGGAGCAGTGGCGCGGGGGACCCCTGGTCCAGTCCCGCGGGCAACCGGCTGCTCGTCGACGTGAACAGGGGCTGCCTCGGCGGATGTTCCGTCGAGGCCTCGGACTGGGCGGCCACCGCCACCGCGCCCGGCGCCGCCGTCGTCGGATCCTTCTCGTCCGGCAGCAGGTCCTCCACCGACCTGTCGGCGGCGGGACTCGCCGCGATCGACCGGACGGGCACCACCCAGGTGCGCCTCCGCTTCGAATCGAACCCCGCCTCGACCGCGTACCTCTTCGTCAACAAGGACACCCGGGCCACACTGACCGTCGAGTACCAGTAGCGACAGACCCGCAGGAGACGGGGGCTTCCCGTGGCCGACGACCGTTCCGCCGGTCACGGGAAGCTCAGTTCGGCTGCTCGGCTCCGAGCGAGCCGATCATGCGAACGGCGTCGCGCAGCCCGTGCGGCCGCAGCAGCCCGGGTTCGGTCCGCCGGTCCCAACCGGGCCCGCACAACAGCACCGTGGTGCGGGTCCGGGCGCCTTGAACTCCCCACCGTTCGGCGGCGATGTGACGTGCCAGCGGGAGGCTCGCGGTGGAGCGGGACTGGGACCACAGGACCACGGCGAGAGGACTCACGCGATGGACGGCCGCGAGGAACGCCTCCGCCGGGACGTCGCCGCCCAGCAGCAGGGCGGCCGCGCCCTGCTCCGCCAGGGCGGCGCCGAGCGCCTCGATCGGCAGGGTGTGCGGTTCGCCCGGGAGACACCCGAGGAGGACGGGGGAGACATCCTGGCGGGTTTCCCGGGCCGCGGCCGCGGTCACATACGCATGGCGCAGGGTGGCGGAGACGTGCCAGGACAACAGGTGCTCGACCTCGACATGACGGTCGTCCGAAGCCTGCCACTTGCGCCCGACCGCGTGCAGGGCGGGCATCATCACCTCTTCCCAGGCCACGGCCAGGCCGTGGGCGCGTACGGCGCCGGTCAGGTGCCGCTGCACTGCCGCGCCGTCCAGCCGGACGGCGGCGGAGGCCAGACCCCGGCATTCCCTGCGCGCGTTCCCGGCGATCGGTTCGCTGTCCAGGGCCTCGTCCTCGGGACGCGGGGTGGGCGTGGAGGCCGTGATCGCGGGCCCGTCCGTCGCCACGGGGGACGCGCCGAGCGGGTCGGTCGTCGGTGTGCCGTGGGCACGGGCATGTCGCTTGGCCGTGCGGGCGGCCTCCGCGGGCGGCACGCCCGCTGTCGTCAGTCGGCACATCTCCTGCACCATGCGGACGTCGTCCGGGGACCAGCGACGATGCCGTCCGTCCGTCCGTACGGCCGGACCCAGCCCGTACCGGCGGTCCCAGGACCGTAGCGTCATGGGGGAGACACCCAGTTTGCGCGCCAGGAATCCGGTCGTCACACCCGCGTCGGCGGGTTCCGCCGCCCAGTGGGCGTTCACCTCCATGGCGAGTCCCCTCAGTCCAGCCGGACGCCGGGGCCGAAGTGCTGGTCCAGGGCCTGGGGCAGTTGTCGGGACACTTCGTTGCCGATCCGCTCGAACTCCCGCTTCAGCAGGGGGCCGGCCGGCCGGACCCAGCCGTGGAAATCGATGCGGGCCCGGTAGACGAGCAGCGTCCGCTCGCCCCGGCTCTGGAAGAGCATGTCGTCCGTCGACGTCGCGGTCCTGTTGCGCCCCACGAAGGTCAGACGATCGTGCTGGTGCCGCACGAGCCGGTAACGGAGTTCGGTGCGGCGGCCGCGGAATTCCGACACGTTGAGCCACTCGGCGCCCTTGGCGACCGGGCCGCTCCCGACCCGCTCGCAGCTGACGGTGCCGGGATCCCAGGCCACGGCGTGGGAGAAGTCCGCGAGCCAGCGCACGGCATCGGGCAGCGGATGGCCAAGGAGGACGGCGCGCTCGACTCGGACCATGGGCCTCTTCCCTCTCGGACGCACCGGCGGACATCGCCGGTGCGGGTGGACACCCTCCCTTCGGCGCGGACCACCGCCGTGGATGCAGGTGTCACCCAGGAGGAGGCATCAGGACCCGTCTCGTGGAGAGACCGCTGCGACATGATATCGATGCAGACTCGATGCAAGTTGTATCGATGCATTCCTGCGCCGCATGGTGGGAGCGTGACGTCGCCCGGAGCGACCGGCGCACCCCGGTATCCGGGGGACGGCACGGCGAACGCACGGTCCGCCGCTTCCACCGGGAGAAACGCCGATCCCGTGAGGAGACGGTCTTCCACGGCGCTAGGAGCAGTCGTCATGACCACCATCCAGACCCGCGAGCACTCCCGCGACGACATGTCGCTGTGGGCGCCGGTGGAGGAGTCACTCGCCGACGAGCAGCTCGCCGAAGGATTCCGGCGAGGGGACGAGGCCTGCCTGACGGCCATGTACCAACGATGGGGCTCGCTGGTGTACACGCTCGCGAGGCGATCCCTGGGAGACGCGCGCGAGGCCGAGGACGTCACCCAGGTGGTGTTCCTGGCGGCCTGGCGCGGTCGCGGCGGCTACTCGCCCCAACGCGGCGCGCTGTCGGCCTGGTTGGTGGGCATCACCCGGCGCAAGATCGCCGACGCGCTCTCTGCCCGTACCCGGCGCTCCGAACTCGTCGCGGCGGCCGGCGCGAAGCTGTCGCTTGACACCCACGACGGCCCGCCCCGGCCGGACGCCGTGGTGGACCGCGTCGTCATAGGCGTCGAACTGGCCCGACTGCCCGCACCGCAGCGACGTGTGCTCAGCCTCGCCTTCTACGACGACCTCACACAGACCCAGATCGCCCGGCTCACCGGCTGGCCGCTCGGCACGGTCAAGAGTCACGCCCGGCGCGGGCTGCACCGGCTCGGCCGCAGGCTTCAGGACGCCGATGCGGGCTTCGAGCGGCCGCCGGACCCCGTACGCGCGGGTGACTGCCCGTAGTACCGACGCACCATCGATGCGAGTTGCGTCGACGGTTATGCCCGGCCCTCCCGCGCCAGGTGCATCCGAAGAGGCCGCGTCGCGGGGAAGAGAGTGCGTCGTCCGCAGTCCGCGCCGTGTGCACGGCGGCGCCGATCGCCCGCGGAGGTGTGACCGATGAGCGAACCTCGGCAGGGTCCTCACCTGCATCCCGCCGACCTGGCGCAGCACGCCCTCGACGGCGGGGAGGCACCACGCCCGTCGGACGCGCACCACCTCGCCGGCTGCGCGCCGTGCCGGAGCCGGCTCGCGCACTTCCGGCGCGTCGTGGCCGCGGGCAGGAACTCGCGCCCGTACGACCCGCTGCAGGCTCCGCCACCCCGCGTCTGGCAGGCCATCCGCACGCAGGCCCGCGCCGGCCGACCGGCGCCGCACCGTGCGACGGCCCGGCGGCCGTTCCCCGGCACGAAAGGACAGGGCAATGCCCACTGATGAAGCGGACGTCGTCGTGGTCGGCGCCGGCCTGGCGGGACTCGCGTGTGCGAGCGACCTGAGCGCCGCCGGGATGAAGGTGCGCGTCCTCGAAGCCTCGGACGGGGTCGGCGGGCGGATGCGCTCCGACCGCGTCGACGGTTTCGTGGTGGACCGGGGCTTCCAGGTGTTCAACACGGCCTACCCGCAGGTCAAACGACGTCTGGAGCTCCGCCCTCTGCGACTGCGCCCCTTCACACCGGGGTTCCTCGCGCACACCGACCGGGGACGCATCCGCTTCAGCGACCCCAGCCGTCGGCCCCGGCACGCCGCGGGACTGCTGTCCGGGCACGGCGCCGGTCCGCGCGACCTGCTCGCTCTGGGCAGGTTGTCGGCCCGCGACGCGCTCGTGCCGGCAGGCGCGTTGAAACGCGGCAAGGAGCACACGACGCGCCACGCCCTCAACGCCTGTGGTCTGTCCGGGACGTTCGTCGAAGACGCCCTGCGGCCCTTCCTGTCGGGTGTCTTCCTGGAGGACGAACTGGAGACGTCCAGCCGGGTCTTCCACCTCGTGTGGCGCAGCATGCTGCGCGGCACGCTGTGCCTGCCCGCCGCGGGTGTCGGCGCCGTCCCGGCCCAGCTGGCGGCCTCCCTGCCGCCGGGCACCCTCCGCCTCGGCCACCCCGTCCGACGCCTGACCGAAGACGGGGTGCTGGGCGCCGACGGCACCGAGACCGCCGCCCCTGCCGTCGTGGTGGCGACGGGGCCCGGCCCGGCCGTCCGGCTGCTGCCGGACCTGCCGGTCCCGGCCTACCGCACCGTCACGTCGTACTACCACGCGGTCCCGAAGCCACCGCTCACCGAGCCGACCCTGATGACCGACGCGCGGCGCCGGTTCGTCAATACGTGCGTCCTCAGCGAAGTGGTGCCCGGATACGCGCCCCGAGGAGCCGCTCTGGTCGTCACATCCGTCCTCGGCGAGGACATGCCGGGCCGCGAGGACACGGTGCGCGAGGCGCTGGCCGAGGCGTACGACACGGACACGGCGGGGTGGAGCCGGGTGGCGGTCCGTACGATCGCGGACGCCCTGCCCGCGATGCCGCCCCCGCAGCCGCTCACCCGCACGACCCGTGTCGGCTCCGGCCGTTACGTGTGCGGCGACCATCGGGCCACCGGCTCCGTGCAGGGCGCCCTGGCCTCCGGTGGCCGGGCGGCGCGCGCGGTGCTGCGCCACTCGGGCCGGTAGCCGGACCGGGGCGCGGCGGAGCGGGGCGCGGGCCGCACCGGCGAAGGCGGGCGACCGGCGTGGCACGACCTGGCGTCGACGCGGTGGCGCCAGGTCGTGCCACGCCGGTCCGGAGGACACGACGGGCGCCACGGACGGCGCGGGCGCCATCAGCGCGACACTCACGCGGTCGGCCCGGCACGACCTCCCGCCACAGCGGCGGCGCCGCCGTGGGCCGACGGGACCGTCACGGCGCACCGATCGGCCCGGTGCCGGGCTCAAGAGGCAGCCGCAGGGCCCGGACCGCGAACGAGACGGCGTGGTACCACCCGCAGATCAGGACGACTTCGAGTGCCGCGCCCTCGCCGGCGACCGCGACCAGTGACGCCCAGGCCCGGTCGCAGAGGTCGTACGTCCGGTGGAGCTCGTCGACCGCCTCCAGCACGGCCCGGTCGTCCGCGTCCCAGCAGTCGTCGGCCGGCATCCCGGAGGCCAGCGACGCGAGCTGCTCCGCGTCGAGCCCCGCCTTCCCGGCGAACGCGGCCACGTGGACGCCCCATTCGTAGTCGGCGCCGCACAGCGCGGTCGTCCGGTCGATGACCAGCTCGCGACGGCGGACGGTGAGGGCGGAGCGCCGGGAGAAGTAGTAGCTGCCCCAGCCCGCGACGCCACGGGCGAGTCCGGGGCGCCGGGCCCAGACCCGGAACAACTGGATCGGCGGCCCGAGGGCATCGAGGGCCGCCGCGGTCTCCTCGTCGTACGGCGGCGCGAGGGGTTCGATGCGCGGTTGCTTCGAATTCAGAGGCATGGCGGGATGCTAGTGTCGGCGCTTCGGAAAGGGAAGCAGATGACGCGACCGACCCCGCTGCCCGGCCGACGGGTCCGCGGCTCACACACCGGGCGCCCGGTCATGGCGCTGCTCGACCTCCTGGGGCGGCGCTGGGTGCTGCGCGTCCTGTGGGAGCTGCGGGACGGCTCCGCGCCGACCTTCCGGCAGCTCCAGCAGCGTTGCGACGGGGTGTCGTCAAGTGTCCTGGCGGACAGGCTCCGTGAGCTCGCGGAGGCGGACCTCGTCGAGCACACGGGTGAGGGCTATGTGCTCACCGGACAGGGCACGGCCCTGCTCGAACGGCTCGCGCCGCTCGACGCCTGGGCCACGGACTGGCGCCCCAGGCCGACGGACGACTGAGACCCGAAGGGCGTCGGCATCGATGCCGGTGTGCCGGTGCGTCCTTGGGGCGAGGCTTGGCTGTCGCGCCCGCCAACGGGTCGAGGTCTCGCTGTCGGGCGCGCCAACTCCCGTGCTCCGCAAGGCGACATGATGTGCGAGACTCGGTGATCGTCAGCACCCCAGGTCACCTCGCGCGACGGAGTCCGCCATGACGACCGGCACCCCCAGCCCCCAGCAGATCGACACGAGCAAGGCACACCCCGCGAGGGTGTACGACTGGCTTCTGGGCGGCAAGGACAATTACCCCGTCGACGAGGCGGTGGCCGAGAAGCTCCCGGCCGAGGCGCGCGACGCGGCCCGGCAGAACCGCGAGTTCATGCACCGGGCCGCCGCCTGGCTCGCCGGACAGGGCATCGACCAGTTCCTCGACATCGGCACGGGCATCCCCACCGAGCCCAACCTCCACCAGATAGTCCAGCGACTCACGCCGACCGCGAAGGTCGTCTACACGGACAACGACCCGATCGTGCTGCGGCACGCGGAGGCCCTGCTGGTCAGCCGCCCGGAGGGGGCCACCGACTACATCCAGGCGGACGTCCGCAAGCCGCGCGAGATACTCGAACACGCCCGGGGCGTACTCGACTTCGAGCGCCCCATCGCCCTGTCGCTGATCGCGCTGATGCACTTCATCCCCGACGACCAGGACCCGTACGACATCGTGAGCGAGCTGCTCGCCGCCCTGCCGTCCGGCAGCCACCTGGTGCTCTCCCACGCGGCGTCGGACCTCTACCCGGAGCTCGCGGAACAGGTCACCGCCGAGTACGCGAAGGGCGGTATCCGGCTCGGCTTCCGCACCCGCCCCGAGGTCGACCGGTTCTTCGACGGCCTGGACCTCGTCGACCCGGGCCTGGTGACGGCCCCGGAGTGGTTCAAGAGCATCCCGTCGCCGTCGCCCGAAGGGAGCGGCATCTACGCCGGCGTGGCGCGCGTCCGCTGAGGGTCGCCGCTCCGCGCCCATCACGACGAACGCGTACGCGTGGCCGTGAACGCGCGCACGGCCACGAACACCCGCGCACCGTGACGAGCGGGGTGCGCGGAGCGGCCGGGCCCGAGCCGTCGCGCCGTCAACAGGACGGCCAGGTCGGATGTGTTCACCCCCGGGAAGGCCCGGCGGCGAGGTCTGGGAGACTGAGACCCTGTGACCACACTCTCTGATCTTGCTCGCCGTATCCATGCCGTCTCCCACCTGACCGGGCGGTTCACTCTGCGCTCGGGCCGCACCACTGCGGAGTACTTCGACAAGTACCGCTTCGAGGGCGACCCGGTGCTCCTCGACGAGACGGCCCGCGCGATGGCCTCCCTGGTGCCGGCCGGCACGGAGGTGCTGGCCGGGCTGGAGATGGGCGGTATCCCCGTCGTGACCGCGCTGGGCCGGCACACGGGACTGCCGTGCGCGTTCGTCCGCAAGCAGGCCAAGCCGTACGGCACTTGCCGTCTCGCCGAGGGCGCGGAGGTGGTCGGGCGCAAGGTGCTGGTGGTCGAGGACGTCGTCACCAGCGGCGGACAGATCGTGCTGTCGACCGCTGACCTGCGAGCCCTGGGCGCGGAGGTCGGCGCGGCCCTGTGCGTGATCGACCGTGAGCAGGGCGGGACCGATGCCCTTGCCGCCGAGGACATCGAGCTCATCTCCCTGCTGACCGCCAGGGATCTGCGGGACGCCGTCTCCGACCGTCCGTGAGAGGGCCCGTGTTCTCAGCCGCCGTCAGGGTCCGGCGCGCCGCGGCCGAGCACGGCCCGGAGCGCGGTCTCGATCTCGAAGCGGGCGTCGGGGTCGGCGAGGGCGTCACCGAACAGACGGTGCACCTGATGGAGACGTTGCCGGGCGGTCTGGGGATGGATCCCGAGGCGCGCGGCGATCTCCGGCGCGGTGCCGTGCGGGGTCTGGAGGCAGGCCAGCAGGGTGGAGGCGAGCCGGTCGCGCTGCTTGGAGGTGAGGGACGCCAGGGGCTCGAGCCGGCGGGCGGCCATCAGCCGTACCAGGGCGGGATCCGCCAGAAGCAGCAGTTCGGTGAGGGAGGGTGCGGTGACCGGCGCGGCGCCCGGCGCCGGCGCGGCGCCCGCCTTGCGCAGGGTGCGGGCCCAGCGCAGGGAGTCCGCGGCCTGGGACGGGGGTACCGCGGGGCCGACCACGGCCCCGGTCTCCCGCAGCAGATGCTGAAGGCGCGGGTCGGCGAAGAGGAGATGCGGGGTCGGGACGACCAGACAGGGGGAGGTCCCTTCGAGGTCGGCGAGCACCGGCTCGGGCAGACGATGCCGACGGAACGCCGTCGACGGGCCGTCAGCGGACGCTGATGCGACGCGACCCGGCACCGTCATGTCCCCGGCTCCGGCCCCGTACTTCGGCGCGACGGCGGCGGGAGGCGTTCCGCGGCCGGGCTCGGGCATGGGGCCGAGCGCGACGGCGGCGACCGTGTCGGGCAGGGGCCAGTCGGCGTCGGCCGCCGCACGGCGCAGGGTCTCGAGGTCGGGACCGCTGCCGCCGGTGAGCAGGATCAGGAGCCGGTGCCGGCGGCGCCCCGCGGTCCCGGCGGCGTCCGCCTGGGCGTCCGCGTAGGCCTGGACCGAGACCGCGGCGATCTCGTCGATGTGCGTGAAGACGGCATCGGCGAGCAGGGCGACCGCCTCGGTGCCGAGGGCCAGCCGGCGGGCGACACGCGCGTACCGGCGCCAGGCGACACGCGCGCCGAGCCGGTAGGCGGCCTGGAGCGCGTCGAGGCTGCGGCCCTCGACCAGTTCTCCCCGCCCGAGCGCGCGGTAGACGGGGGTACGGGCGGCCTCCAGCGGACCGCCCGCCGCGGTCACCCGGTCGGCGAATTCCGCGAGAGCGGTCTCCACGCCCTGCTGGATCGAGGCCCCGAATTGCCCGGACAGTGGACGGGAGAACTGGGGAATCTGAGATCTGATCTCGTGAATTATTTCGGCCGCGACTGTGCGGTTCTCTTTCTGGAGTTCGGCGCCGAGGCGTCGTGGAAGAGAGACCCACGGTCCACCGTGCGGCTCCCCGCCGGTGCCGGGTCCCGCCCTGGCCGCGGCCCTCCCGGTCGTTGTCATCCTGCGGATTATGAGCCTAAGTTACCGACGGGTCAAGAGATTTGGCAAAGATCAACTAACACTGTTAGTTGATCTGTCCTCAGGGGTTTCCCGCAGCTCGTCAGCCTGGTCGTGCCTGAAGCGCGCACTTGAGTGAGTGGTTTCCCGGCCCTTGCACTTCAGAGGTGACACCGTCCTGAGTGACCGGACCAGGTATCCGCGGCGTCCGTTGCCAGCCATTCCCGCCCCTCCTACTTTCGCTTCCGACCGCACCGCAATTCCAGAACATGGGACGGTACTGGAAATGAGACGCAAGGCATTCCGCAGTGCCCTGGTCGCTGTCACCGCGGCGACCGGACTCTTCGCCGCGAGCAGCGGCACAGGCTATGCGGCAGATGATCCTCAGGACGTCGAATACAGCTTCGCCGCCGGGTTCCTGAAAGGCTTTTTCAAGGCCGGTGAGGCGCCCCCCGGCGCGAACGACTGGAACTGCCGGCCGACCGCCCGGCACCCCGAACCGGTCGTCCTGGTGCACGGCACGCTGGAGAACATGAACGACATCTGGCGCGGAGCGTCCCCGCTGCTCGCCAACAACGGTTACTGCGTCTTCGCCTTCAACCATGGCGGATCCTCTCCCACCGCCCCGGTCCAGGCCGTCGGTCACATGGCGGACAGCGCCGGCGCCCTCGCGGCGTTCGTGGACCGGGTCCGGGCGGCGACGGGTGCCGCCGAGGTGGACATCGTGGGCCACTCACAGGGCGGCGGACCCGTACCCCGCTACTACCTGAAGAACTTCCCCGGTGCCGCGGGCAAGGTCGACAAGCTCATCGGCATCAACCCTTCCAACCACGGCACCACGCTGGACGGCCTGACTGAACTCGGGCGCGCACTGCACGCGCTGGAGCCGATGAACGACCTGCTGGACGACGACTATCCAGCGCTCGTGGAGCAGGAGGTCGGCTCGGACTTCAACCGCCGGCTCGACGCGGGCGGGGACACCGTGCCCGGCGTGGACTACACAGTCGTCGCGACCAGGTTCGACGAGGTCGTCACCCCGTACACCAACGCGTATCTGACCGCCGGCCCCGGCGCGTCGGTGAAGAACATCGAAGTCCAGGACACCTGCCTCCTGGACGGCACGGACCACCTGGAGGCGCCTTACGATCCGGTCACTCTCACGCACGTCCTCAACGCGCTCGACCCGTCGCACCCCCGCAAGGTGCCGTGCCAGGTGGTTCTGCCCCTGACCGGCCCGGTCGTCCCGACGGACTGAGCTCACGGGCCCGTTCACCTGCCGACCCGGCCGTCGCCGCTGCGGGCACCGTGCGAGGCATCGAGATGGGGCCTCGCACAGTGCGGCGGGCCCTGCCGTGGAGAGCCGGCAGGGCCCGCCGCCTCGCGGGGAGGTCAGGCCGTGTGGAGCGTCAGACCGTACCGGTTGAGGATCTCGTTGACGGGCTGGAACCAGGTCTCGCCCCCGCTGGAGCAGTTGCCCCAGCCGCCGGAGGTGACCCCCTGGGCCTGGTCACCACTGATGAACGAGCCCCCGGAGTCGCCGGGTTCGGCGCAGACGTTGGTCTTGGTCATCTGATGGACCGCCCCCTGGCTGTAGTTGACGGTCTCGTTCTTGGCGAGCACCGTGCCGCAGTGCCAGTGGGAGGTCGAGCCCGAGCGGCAGATGGAGGCGCCGACGGGGGCCTCCGCCGAACCGCGCACGAGCTGGTCGGAGACCGTTCCCCAGCCGAGGACGACGGGGACCGTCCACCAGCCGCTGCCGACGTTGACCCAGGCGTAGTCGTTGTCCGGGAACGACGAGCCCTGGAAGTTGCCTATGTAGGACCTGTCCCAGCCGCTGACGCCCGCCCCGGGCTGTCCGCAGTGTCCCGCGGTGACGAACCCGCCGTACACGGAGAAGCCGATGGAGCAGCGGACGTTGCCGGTGTAGTACGGGTCGCCGCCCACCGTCCCCGCGGCGAGGGTTCGCGGGGCGCCCGCGGTCTCCTCGACGGTCACGGGGCCGGCCTTGCGCGCCTGTGCGAGGAAGCGCTGGACATCGTTGTCATCCCGCGCGCTCGGGGTGATGTTCACGATCACGGTGCCGGCCTTCGGGTCGACGTGCCAGCTGCTGACGCCCGCCGGGGCGGACAACTCGTCGACGCGCGCTTTGGTGGCGTCGAGCTGCCGCGCGGTGTGTGCCACGGTGCGGACGGTCGCTCCGGTGGCCTGTATCGCCCGTCGCGTCGCGGGGGACGCGTCGGAGGTGACGCCGACGGTCAGCCGACCGTCGGCGGCGTCGAACCAGGAGCCGCCGAAGGAGGTCTGCGCGGCGCGACGGGCCTTCGGTTCCACGGCGGTGGCGCGCTGCTCGGCGGCCAGCCGTGCGGTGGCCTCGGCCTTCGACAGGTGCAGATCCCGCTGCATGGCCGAGAGGAGAGCGGCGGAGGCGGGGGCCTCGGCCGACCGGCCGCGTATCGGGGAGTCGCTCGCCGAGGCGGGCAGGGTGCCCGTGGTGACGCAGGTGCCGAACGTGAGCAGTGCGGCGAGGCCTGCGAGCGTGGAGGTGGTGCGTCTCATGGGGGTTGCCCTTCGTCGTTCCATCTGGGTGGGGGTGGAACAGAGCTCTGAGAGCGCTCTCAGTCTGGTGCCGCGGCAGAGCCTAACGGGTGATCATGGGCAGGTCCATGCCAATGCGAAGGCCAATTGTCCCGGAGCTGACACTGTGTGATCTCCGGCCTTCGGGCGCAGGGCCGCACCGCTCATGGGCGGGACTTCTTCCGGCCCGCGCGGAACCCCGGGCAGGGCGTACGCGGCGGACCGGGCATGGGTGCGCGCCGGGCATGGGCGCGCGAACGGGTTTGCCCGGCACGTGGTCGCGCGGACGCCGCGCGGCGTTCAGCTCTGGCGCGGGTTCGGCTTCAGCACGGCGAACACCGCCTGGCTCGGGTCCGCCAGCCAGGCGATCCGCCCGACCTCCGGGACGTCCGCGGCCGGCATGAGGACCGCACCGCCGTTCTCCCGCACCGCGGCGACGGTGGCGTCGGCGTCGGCCACCGCGAAGTACGGGACCCAGCGGGCTTCCTCCTGATCCGACCCGAGCGGGGCCACGCCGCCGAAGGACCCGTCCTGCTGATCGCCGTCCCGGATGCTCAGCACCCGGTAGGTCGTACCTGGCGCCTGCATCTCCAGGGAGCGCCAGCCGAACAGCCCGTCGTAGAAGCGGATCGCGGCTTCCGGATCGCCGACGTGCAGTTCCACCCACACCAGGGTGTCGTCCTCGGACGTCGTCTCCAAGCCGCCCGTGCCGGGTTGCAGCACGGCGAACTCCGCGCCCTGGGGATCGGTGAACTGGGCGAACGACGCCTCACCCAGGTGCGCCGGCTCGACTCGCACGGTCCCGCCGCCGGCGACCACGTCACGGGCGGTGGCCTGGATGTCGTCGCTGTGGAAGTACGTCGTCCAGGCGGGTCGGGCTCCCTCCTCGGTCAGTCGCCCGAGGGCGCCGACGGTCCTGCCGCCCTTCTGGAAGAACCCGTAACCGCCCGCGTCGGGACCGGCCGACACGTACTGCCACCCGAACACCGACGCGTAGAAGGCCGCGGCCGTCTCCGTGTCCGGGCTGCCGAGGTCGATCCAGTTGGGCGAGCCGGTGCGGAAGTCGGTGCCGAGCATGTCGTGCCTCCTGCGGTGCCGGGTACGGACCTGGCCACTATGCCGCCTCGGCGGGTGCTGTCCCGCGTACCTGTCGCGATGTCCCGCGGGAGTTCACCCGGGCCGCGGCTGTGCGGGTGCGGATCACTTCTGCGGGGCCGGGCGGCCCTGGGGATGGCCGTCGTGGTGGGCCGCGAGGTGGGGGCGCTGGTGCACCGGAGTGCGCTGGATGACCAGGAGCGCGGCGTCGTCGGTGGGCCGGTGGCCGACGTGGGCGACGAGGTCCTCGTGGATGCGTTGCAGAAGGACTTCGGGGTGCCGGGTGGCGAAGGCCGCGACCCGCTCGGCCAGCGGATAGAAGGCCCCGCTCGGGGAACGGGCCTCGATGACGCCGTCGGTGTAGAGGACGAGGGTGTCTCCGGTTTCCAGCTCGAAGGGTTCGGGGTGGTGGCTGGTGGCAGGCAGTTCGCACATGCCGAGGGGCGGCACCGGGCTGCGCGCGTGCAGCACCGTGACCTCTCCGTCCTGGAGCAACAGGGGAGGCGGATGACCGCAGTTGATCAGCATCGGCTGGGGGCCGTCGTCGGGGATGTCGAGGACGAGAGCGGTGATGAAGTGCTCGCCGGGGTCGAGCGCGTTGTCGGCGACTTCGTCCATGCCCCGGCAGACGCTCACTTCGAGCGCGGAGGTCAGTTCGGGCAGGCTCGCATAGCGGTGGGCGCCTTCGCGGAAGGCGCCCAGCAGCACGGATGCCTCGGCGATGGAGGCGAGGCCCTTGCCGCGGACGTCGCCGATGATGACGCGGGTGGAGGAGCCGGCGGCGCGAGTGACCGCGAAGAGGTCGCCGCCGATGCGCGCTTCGTCCTCGGCCGCGAGGTACAGCCACGCCACGCGCAGGGGGCCGACGCGGCGGGGCGGTGGCCGCAGGAGGACGCGTTGCGCGGTCTCGGCCACCGATCGTGCCCGGCTCAGCTGCCGAGCGCGGCGCTCGCGCAGGAAGCAGACGAAGACGACCAGGGCGGAGAGCGCGGTCAGGGCGATGATCTGCGCGATGTGGTTCGCCGTCATCAGGCCTCCGTGGAGGGTGGCGATGACGATCTGCGCGATCACCGCGAGTGCTCCGACGAGGGCGGTGACTTTCGGTCCGGCGAGCGAGGCGGTGAGGGCCGGCGCGATGACCAGCAGCGGACCGAGGTGGATGTCGGTGGGGGAGTGGACGTCCACGACCGTGATGACCACGATCAGCGCGAGGGGAATCAACACCCACCCGCGGCCCGGCGGCTGATCGGCGAGGTGGTCCACTGACACGCGCCGGATGTCCACACGCCCATTTTGCCCCGAATTCACCGGACTGTCGCCTGTCGTCAAGGCGGGCGGCGTCTGCGGCGGGGGTGGTCGCGCGCCCGGAACGGTGTGGTGTGCGCGAGGGTGGCCGGCTCCCGGGGGGCTCTGGCGGCGACGGTACGGCGAGGTGGTGCCGGGTGGCCGGATGTGGCCTGTGACACGCCCGTGACAGTCGGCGGACGTGGTGATGACGTCACCGAGTCAGTCTTTTTGAACCAGGGCAAAACGTCCTAATCGGGCATTTGCCCACTGCTTCCGAGGGTGTGGGCAGTGACGACCCATCCGACCCGTCGACAGAAAAGGAAGACCTCATGAGCCCCGCCCTCACCGCCCCGATCTCCACCCCGACCGCCTCGACCACCCCGTCCGCCGAGGCCTCGGCCCCCGGCACCCAGGCCCCCGCCGCGGCCTCCGAGGCCGACGCCCCCGCGCTGGCCCCGCGCGAACGCGAGACCCTGCGACATATCGCCGCCGGCTGCACCTACCTGCAGGCGGCACGCCAGATGGGACTGTCCAAGCACACGGTCGACGCCTACCTGCGCCGGATCCGCACCAAGCTCAACATCACCACCACCGCCGAGATGACCCGACTCGCCATCTCCCTCGGCCTGTGACGGATGCGGGGCGGAGTCGCGGAGAGAGAATCGGAACATGGCCTTCCGTTTTCGTGGCGGACGGGCAATCCCCAGGCGTGGGCGGACCGTATATACGGATGTGACGAGATTCAGGTTCCCGGTCGGCCGTCTTCCGGACGAAGCACTGTTGTCCGGGCTGGCCGACGGTGATCCGGAGCTCGCGGTCACCTTCGTCCGAAGGTTCCAGCACACGGTCTTCGGTGTCGCCATCGCCGTCACGGGTGATCCGCAGCTCGCCGAGGACATCGCTCAGCAGACGTTCGAGCGGGCGTGGCGCCACGCGCAGATCTACGACGCGCGTCGCGGTTCGGTGAAGACCTGGCTGACGGCCATCGCGCACAACCTCGCCATCGACGCCGTCCGGTCGCGACGGCTGGAGCCGGTGGCGCCCGAGGATCTCGAAGCGATCCTCGACGTGGTCAGCGACACTCCGGAGCAGCACGCGCTGGCCGACGAGGCCTCCGCCCGGCTGCGGGCGGCCGTCGCGCAACTGCCGCCCGAGCAGGGCCGTGCCCTGGTGATGGCGGGCATCTACGGCATGACCGCCCAGCAGGTCGCCGACTCGGAGAAGATCCCGCTGGGCACCGCGAAGACGCGCATCAGGACAGCGATGGGCAAGCTGCGCACGACGCTTGCGTCTCCGAAACGAGGCGACCATGTCCAGTGAAATGACCTGCGAGAAGGTGCGGGAGGTCGGCGCCGAACTGGCGCTCGGCGTGCTGCCCGGCCGGGAGCGGGCCGGCGCGGTCGCCCATCTCGACGAGTGCGCGGGCTGCCGCGAGTATGTCGAGCAGCTCACCCTCGTGGGGGACGGCCTCATCGGGCTGCTGCCGGGCAGCGAACCCCCGGTCGGTTTCGAGGCCCGGGTGGCGCAGTCGCTGACGCAGGAGAAGCCCGTGCGCGAGGCTCGCGGGCACGGGGCCCACGTGCGCGGGCCGACGGCACGCGAGACGGCGCACGAGACGTCCGTGCATGGGACGTCCGTACCTGAGACGTCCGTGCGCGAGAGGCATCCGCGTCCCGGCGACTACTCGGCCCGGCCAGGGGGCAGGCGCGGACGGATGAGGCCTCGGGTCGCCGCCGTCGCGGCCGCGGTCCTCGTCGCGGTCGGTTTCGGCGGCTGGGCCGCCGGTACGGCCATCCAGAACGTCGTGGCCGGACCCGCCGCCACGTCCGCCGGCACCGACAAGGAAATGCTCTCCGGCGACCTGATCTCGACGGTCGCCCAGAACAAGCCGAGCGGCGAGGTCTACGCACACACCGACCCCGAGGGATGGGTCTACATGACCGTCGACCTCGCCGAGGCGGGCAACCCCTTCAGTGGCAAGATCGTCTGCCTGTTGGAGCACAAGGACGGCAGCACGGTTCGCGTGGGCACCTTCACCTTGCGCGACGGCCGTGGATCCTGGGGGAGCCAGGCCCGGGTCGACCCCTCGGCGGTCTCCGGCGCCCGGGTCGCGACGCCCGACGGCACCGTGCTCGCGTCCGCACGCCTGGGCCCCGGCGACGTGGGGGGCGACCAGGAGTCATCCGCGGGCTCCGTAGCGAGCCACCTGGAGTGATCCGTGTGATCTGCGTGATCGGCGTGATCCTCGGGTTCTGCCGGTCGGCACACGGTGGAGCGGACCGCCTCCCCCGGTCACCGGTCCGCTCGTCCTGCGTTCGCCGGTCGTGGTCACATCTCTTCCCGCTCCAGGTTCGTCGGGAAGGCCCTCACACGTGTTTCGACAGGTCTCGCCCGGCGCCCGAGAGGTCTCGTCCGGCCGGTGCCGGCTCGTGGGTCGTCCTGCGCGGCAGCCCGGGCACGGCACCGTGTGCGGCCCTGTCGCCGAGCCAGACGAGGAAGGTCAGCACGAAGAGTCCCTCGACGAGCACGGACAGGGGGCCGTAGGGCGGTTCCCAACCGGGCTCGGCATAGCCACCCGGCAGGCCGACGGTGCGCGACAGCACGAATCCGACGATCATGCCGAGGCTGACGAGGGCCCCGGTCAGCCAGGCGATCAGCGCTCGCTTCATCAGGATCAGTGCCACGGCCACGCCGAGCATGACGGCACTGCCCACGGCGAACAGGACGCCGATGTAGAACATCTCCTCCAGGTGGTCGGGGACGAGGACCGTGTGCAGCACCGTGTTGGCGACGGCACAGCACACGCCCAGCCCCCGCAAGGCCGCTTCGGCAGCGTTGTGGGACGTCATGGCGACTCCAGGTGTTCATGGGCACGGAGGGCCCACGGGGGAAAGGCGTCCCGGCCGGGTGATCGCCGCGCGGTGCGGTGCGGTGCGGACCGGAGCGCGGCACGGGCCGGATCGCGGGCGGGCACCGGCCGGCCGGGACGCATCCGCGCGCCGGGCGCCGCCCTGGGACACCCCGCGCCGGTCACCACGCGGAGCCCGGCGTCGCGGAGCTGTCGTCTCGGAGGGATCGCCTCCTGTCAATGCATACGGACAACGGCCCCGCAGGGATTGCGCGATCCGGCCGCCGCCCCGACCGGGAGGCGACCGGATCACCCTGGATGCGGCGGCCGCCGACGCGCTCCACGCCGTGTCCACCGGGGCCGCCCGGATCCGACGGCGGGGCGCACACGGATCACGACCACCTGGCATCCGGGTCCGGACGGCCCGGAGTACTTCTTTCGGGCGCCGGGATTCCGCCCGGCCGGAGACTCGGCGACGACCGGACGGTGAGAGTTCTGGAACCGGCCCGAAGCCGGACCTGCCCGCAGCCGCGGACCGCCCCTTCGCACGGCCGTCCCCCTTCTCGTACATGCGTCCGGCGCCTCAATGTGCGTTTCCCGCCTCCGAGATGAGCCTTCGGGGTTGCTGCTCGAAGCCGGCGGGCGATTGGCTATCGTGACGGCATGTCCGCCCCTGAACTGATCCGCATCGTCTCCCGCGACTCGCCCATGGCCCTGGCACAGGTGGAACGCGTGCGCGCCGAACTGGCCGTGCTCCACCCCGGGATCCGCACCGAGGTCGTGCCGGTGAAGACCACCGGCGACAAGTGGATGGGGGATCTCGCCCAGGTCGAGGGGAAGGGCGCGTTCACCAAGGAAGTCGACGCCGCGCTGCTGGACGGACAGGCGGACCTCGCGGTGCACTGCGTCAAGGACGTACCCGCCGACCGCCCGCTCCCGGCAGGCACGGTCTTCGCCGCGTTCCTCCGGCGCGACGACATCCGCGACGCACTCGTGCACCCGGACGGCCTCACCCTCGACGAACTGCCCGCCGGCACCCGTGTCGGCACCTCGTCGGTACGGCGCGTGGCCCAACTCGCCGCGTCCTACCCCCACCTGGAGTGCGTCCCGATGCGCGGCAACGCCAACCGCCGCCTGGACAAGCTCGCCGCGGGCGACGCCGACGCCCTCCTGCTGGCCGTCTCCGGACTCGAACGCATCGACCGTCAGGACGTGATCACCGAGATCCTCCCGACCGACGTGATGATGCCCCCGATCGGTGCCGGGATCCTCGCCCTCCAGTGCCGGGAGGGCGACACCGAACTGATCGACACCGTCAGCGCCCTCGGCCACCCCGACACACACCGGGAGGCAACCGCGGAGCGGATGTTCCTCCATGTGCTCCAGGGACACTGCAACTCGCCCATCGCCGGGTACGCCAAGGCCGAGCGCAACGGCGATCTGTCCCTGCGCGCCTGCGTGTTCACCCCCGACGGCAAGACCGTCCTCAACGCCCACGAATGGGCCGGGCCCCTCGACCCGGCCACGCTCGGCACCGCGGTCGCCGTCGCCCTGCTCCGCCAGGGTGCCCGCGACCTCATCGACTCCATCGCCCACTGAACCGACCCCTTCGCCCACCGGTCCGACTCCGTCGCCCACGGGTCCGACGCGGCGCGAGGCCGGTGCGAGAGCGTCCGGCGGGCGCCGGACCGCCCGGCGTGGCGTTCCGCCCGCCGCGCCGCGCGGGTCGGCGTGCCGCTACCCCAGGTGCCTCAACAGACCGGCGATCTCACTGAATCCGCGTCGCTCGGCGTGTTCCAGGGCGGTCACGCCGTCACCGTCGGGCAGGTCCGGTGTGGCGCCCGCCGTGACGAGCAGCTCCACGATCTCCTGGTGCGCGCGCCCACCGTCGCCGAGGATCACGGCTTCCAACAGGGCCGTCCAGCCGAGGCGGTTGACGTGGTCGGCGTCGATGTCGGTCTCCCGCAGGACGGCTCGTACGTAGTCCACGTGGCCGCGTTCCGCCGCGGGGATGAGGGCGATGCCGCCGAAGCGGTACCGCAGTTTCAGGTCCGGGCCCGCCGGGAGCAGGGCGCGCATCATGCCGACGCTGCCGGTCACCCCGGTGACCAGCCAAGGGCTGTCGTCACGGTCGTCCTGGGCGTTCGGGTCCGCGCCCGCCGCGACGAGCACCTCCGCGGCGGTGACGTGGTCGCCGAGCGCGGCGAGGAGGAGTGGAGTACGGCGGTGTTCGTCGCGGGCCTCGGGGTCGGCGCCCGCGGCCAGTGCGGCCCGCACGGCGCCGGCGTCGCCCTCCCCGGCGGCGTCGAGCAGAGCGCGTTGCTGCGTGTTCATGGTGGCTGTGCTCCTTTGCTTGCAGCTGCGGGCGGGCCGGCAGGGTCCACGGATCCCTTCGGGCGAGCCGCCCGGGTCACGCGGACCCTGCGGCGCGAGCCGGCACGGGCTCGTGCCGCAGGCGTCATCATGCGTCGGCGGGCGGCTCGGTCACCGGATCAGTGACCCAGTGCCGCCGCGCCCGCCGCCGCGAACTTCTCGTCCAGGTCGCCGGAGGGCGCACCGGCGACACCGATCCCGGCGACCGGGGCACCCTTGGCGGCCACGGGCACGCCACCCCCGAGGAACAGGGTGCCGGGGATGTCCTTCAGGTTCGGAGCCTGCTCAAGACGCTTGGCGAGCTCGGACGTGGGCGCGTTCCAGGAGACGGCCGTGTACGCCTTGCGCTGCGCGGACTCGTACGACTGCGGGCCCGCGCCGTCGCCGCGCAGGGTGACGACGGTGTTGCCGTTGCGGTCGACGACCGCGACGGTGATCTTCTGGTTCTCCCCCTCGGCGGCGTCGAGCGCGGCCTGCGCGGCCTTGGTGGCGGCGTCGACCGTGAGGTGGGTCGACGTGGTGGTGCTGCCGCTCTTCACGTTCGCCACGGGAGCGGCCGCGGGGGAGGCGGGCGCCGAGGCGTTCGCGGAGACCGTGCCGAACGTGCCGGCGGCGACCGCCGCGATCACGGCACCGCCGGTGGCGATGCGGGCACGGCGGGAGAGCTTCTTCATGAGGTCGACTCCTGATGTCGGAGGGCAATCACTTCTTCCGCTCTCCAGCCTGGTGCCGTACGCGGTCCGGTCCGGTCGGCGTTCCGGCTGGTGACCGGCCGCCGACCGTCCGACGGCCGGGTCAGCCGATCGGATGACCCCGGGGTCGCCGAGACTGGTGACAATGGGAGTGTTTGACCTGGCAGGAGCGCTGGAGGAGGTGGATGACGTGGACCCGGAGGCGGACCGCGGGGACGACACCGGCGCGGGCGATGACCCGTCGCGCGCCGCGTCATCGCGCACTGACCGACGGCGGACGCAGTCCACGCGGTCGGGCCGGGACGACGCGTCCTCCGCACGGACGGGCCGGGACTCGGCGTCCTCCATGCGCGCGGGGGCCCGCGATCACGCGTCCTCCGAGCGGGCGGGCCGGCATCACGCGGCGTACGCGCGAACAGGCCGGGACCATGGGGCGTACGCGCACCCGGACCCGACGTACGCCGCGGACGGCCCCTGGTTCGGCGCCGTGATGCACGTGGCGTTCTTCCTGCTGCTCGGCGGCGCGCTCGCCCGGTTCCTGGTGCGCCACCCCGGAGAGCCCCGTACCCCGTGGATCATCGCGCTGTCCGTCGCCCTGGCCCTGCTCTACGCGATCCCGTCCTCCGGAACCGCCGTGACGCAGGGGCGCTGGGCGCCGCTGGGCCGGGACGCCGGCCCGGGCGGCGAGGGCGCGCGGCCCACCGCACTGGGGCTCGGCCGGCTCGCCGTGGTCGTCGCGGTGTGGATGGTCCTCGTGGTGCTCGCGCCCAGCTTCGCCTGGTGCGCGGTGCCGCTCTTCTACTCCGGGCTGCGCATGCTGCCGACCCGGGCCGCACTCGTGCTGGTCGCCGTGCTCACGGCGTTCGTCGTCGCCGCGCAGCTCCGTCTCGCGGGCCGCTTCGATCCGAACCTGCTGCTCGCGCCGCCCGCCGTCGCCGCGATCGCGACCGCCGTCTTCCTCCAGATGGAGCGGCAGACCGCGCGCCAGCGCGCCCTCATCGACGATCTGATCCGCACCCGCCGTGAACTGGCCGCGTCCGAACGCAGAGGAGGGACCCTCGCCGAGCGGCAGAGGCTGTCGATGGAGATCCACGACACGCTCGCCCAAGGGCTGTCGAGCCAGCAGATGCTGCTCCAGGCCGCCGACCGTCTCTGGGAGTCGGACCCGGCGAGGGCACGCGCGCACGTGCGGACGGCCGAGGCCGTCACCCAGCACAACCTCGACGAGGCGCGCCGCGTCGTGCACGACCTGGCCCCGGCCGACCTCGCCCGCGGCCGCGGCCTCGACGACGCGCTGCGCGCGCTGGCCGCCCGTGAGTCCGGTGAGCGGCTCACCGTCCGCGTCCACGTGGACGACGGCAGTCGCGCGCCCCGCCTTCCGGAGCGGGTCCGGTCCGCCCTGCTGCGCATCGCCCAGGGCGCCCTGGCCAACGTACGGGAGCACTCCGGTGCGCGTACGGCCACGCTCACCCTCACGCTCCTGGAGGACCAGGTCGTCCTCGACGTCGCCGACGACGGTCACGGCTTCGCACCCGAGGACGGGTCCGTGTCCGCACCCGGCGTCCGGGGCCACGGGCTGCCCGCGATGCGTGCGCGGGCCGGCCAGCTCGGTGGCACCCTCACCGTCGAATCCGCCCCCGGCGAGGGCACCGTCCTGTCCGTCGCGATCCCCCTGGAGCCGCCCCGATGAACGGCGCACACGACGTGTCCCGCCCCGTCCGCATCCTGCTCTGCGACGACCACGCCGTCGTACGGGCCGGTCTGCTCGCCCTGCTCGGCAGCGCCCCGGACATCGAGGTCGTCGGCGAGGCGGGCACGGGTGAGGAGGCGCTCGCCCTGACGACGAAGCTCGATCCGGACGTGGTGCTGATGGACCTCCAGCTCGGCGACGGTATCGACGGGGTCGAGACCACCCGTCGCCTCACGGCCGCTCCCGGCGACCGCCCGCACGTCCTCGTCCTCACCACGTACGACACCGACGCCGACATCACCCGCGCCATCGAGGCGGGCGCGACGGGCTATCTGCTGAAGGCCGAGCGACCGGAGGAACTGTTCGCCGCCATCCACGCCGCCGCGCAGGGCCGTACGACGCTCTCGGCTCCGGTCGCCAGTCGGGTGATGGCCAACATGCGCAGCCCGCGCCCCACCCTCACCGACCGTGAGCGGGACATCCTCACGCAACTCGCGCAGGGCCTCGGCAACCGGGAGATCGCGAAGGCCCTCTTCATCAGCGAGGCGACGGTGAAGACGCACCTCGGCCGGATCTACGACAAGCTCGGCGTCGACACGCGGGCCGGTGCCGTGGCCGTGGCGAAGGAACAACGACTGCTGCCCTGAGGCCGTCAACGGTGGCCTGCCGACGGCGAGGCTTCAAGCCGCGTCACGTGACCGGGCCCAGGCCGTCGCGGGGCCGGAGGCCGGGCCGTCACGGGGGTCGGGTCCCGGGCCGTCGGTCCCGGACAATAGGTTGGGGGCGTGACGACCACCGCATCGCAAGAAGCGTTCCTCCATGCCTTCCACGCCGAGCGTCCGGCGGTGACCGCCGAGGCGTTCGGGCGTGGCCGTGCTCCCGACGGCCGGTCCAGTTACGAGATTCTGTGCGACCGGGTCGCCGGCAGCGGGCGCGTGCTGGACCTCGGCTGTGGCGACGGCCTGCTCCTGGAGCTGCTGGCCCGGAGCGACGGCAGGCGGCTCGCCGGGGTGGACCTGTCGCCCGAATCGCTGGCGCTCGCCCGACAGCGGCCGGCCCTGTCCGGCGCCCGGCTGGAGGAAGGCCGGGCCCAGGCCCTTCCTTTTGCCGACGACAGCTTCGACGCCTGTGTCTCCCACATGGCGCTGATGCTCATGGCCGAGATCGACCAGGTCGCGGCGGAGGTGGCGCGAGTTCTCTCGCCGCGAGGTGTGCTGGCCTGTGTGGTGGGAGGCGGCGCGGTCGGTGGCGAGGCATACGAACGCTTCGTCGGCCTGTTGCGTTCCACGATGCAGGAGTTGCCGCCCTCGCGGCGCATCCCGTCACTGGGAGACAGAAGGACCCGCACACGTGAGGGTCTCGACGACGTCCTCGGGGCGGCGGGCTTCGCTCCCGTGGAATGGGACACCTTCGCCATCGATCTGAGCGGCCCCGTGGAGCAGGTGTGGGAGACGGTGTCGGGCCTCTACGACCTCGGCCCGCTGGACCACACCACGGTGGAGCGCCTGCGGGAGGACTTCCTCACCGAGGCGGCGGAGTTGACGACGCCTCAGGGGATCGTCCCCTGCGCCTTCACGATGCACCTCGCGACGGCGCGACTGCGCTAGGGGGTTTCGTTCGGATCGGCTCGGGTCCGCGACGCCCGGCACGGCACCTCGCCGCGTTGTCGGACCACCCGAGTACGCCCGGTACGCGGGTGATCCTCCGCCTTGCGAGGCACCGCACCGGACGCCGCGGCCCGATCGGAGCCGATCCGAACGAAACCCCCTAGGCGGCTCGGCCGGGCACGGGCCGTGCGGTGGCCGACGCGGTGTGCATGCGTCGGTGCGCGGGCGGGCGTGAGCGCGTCTTCGTACGCGTGTGTGTGCGTGTGTCGGTGTGCGCGGGCGGGTGGGTGTGCGTGTGTCGGTGTGCGTGAGCCGTTGTACGTGCGTGTCTCGGCGCGTGCGCGCGTCGGCGGGAGTGCGTGGTGCGGCGCCTGTTGACCTTCACCTTGGGGCAGGTCACAGCATGGGTGGGGCCGGGCGACCTGCCCGGCAGGAGGAGGAGAGGGCATGGGGCTGTTGACCATCGGGGCGTTCTCGAAGGCGTCCCGGCTGTCGCCGAAGGCGCTGCGTCTCTACGACGAGTTGGGCCTGCTGGCCCCCGCTCGCGTCGACCCGGTCACCGGTTACCGGCTCTATGACCCGGAGCAACTGGACCGTGCCCGCACCGTCGCCTGGCTGCGGCGCCTGGGAATGCCGCTGGCCCGCATCCGGCACGTGTGCACGCTGGAGCCGGCAGCGGCGGCCCAGGAGATCCGCGTGTTCTGGGCCCAGGCCGAGGCCGACACCGCCGCTCGGCGCGATCTGGCCACCTTCCTCGTCGACCACCTGTCCAGGAAGGACCCCGCCATGACATCGACCGCAGGCACCCTCGGAATCCGCTACGCCGCCCTGTCCGACACGGGACTGGTCCGCGCCGGCAACCAGGACACCGCGTACGCCGGACCCCGCCTGCTCGCCGTCGCCGACGGCTTCGGCAGCGCGGGGGCGCCGGCCGGCGCGGCCGCCGTCGACGCGTTCAAGCACCTCGAAACCGGCGGCATCCCCGCGGGCAGCCTCCTCGCCGTCCTCGAAGACGCGGTCGAACAGGCCCGGCAGGCCGTGTACGACGTCGCCGGCTCCTCCCCCGAAGGGGCCGGCACCACGCTCACCGCGATGCTCTGGACCGGGTCGCAGCTGGCGCTCGTCCACATCGGTGACACACGTGCCCATGTCCTGCGCGACGGTGAGCTGTTCCAGATCACCCACGACCACACCGTGGTGCAGTCGATGGTCGACGAGGGCCGCATCAGCGCCGAGGAGGCCGTCTCCCATCCCCAACGGTCCTTGCTCATAAGGGCCTTGGGGCACGGCGCCTACGGCACCCCCGACATGCGCCTGCACGACGTGCGGCCCGGGGACCGCTATCTCCTCTGCTCGGACGGACTGTCGACGGTCGTCGACCCCGCGGAGGTCCGCCGGGTGGTCACCACGGTCGCGGACCCGGAGCAGGCGGTACGCGAGCTCGTGGCTCTGGCCAATCGCTCCGGCGGACCCGACAACGTCAGTTGTGTGGTCGCGGACGTGTCGGAGGTGCCGCAGTAGGAGTGCGGCGGCCGGCGCCCGGCACGGCCTGCCGCCCCACGCGCGGGCAACGTCCCTGTCCCTCCTCGGCGTTCAGAGGTTGCTCGGCTCGGCGCTCCGCACCGGCGTGGCCGTCGGCTGCGGGCTGCCGGAGGCGGGGCGCAGGATGCCGGCCGTGACGGCGCCGACCACGCACAGGGCGACCGGCAGGAGGAGAACCATGTCGAGCGGGGCGAGGTGGGTGAGCGGCCCGATGACGGCGGGCCCGGCGAGCATGCCGAGGTAGCCGAGACCCGCCACCCGGGACACGTTCGTCGCGGCCGTCTCGGGATCGGTGTGTCCGGCGGCGCTGAACAGCTGGGGGACACAGCCGGACAGGCCGATCCCGAACAGGGCCCAGCCGGCCAGCGCCAGGGGCACCCACGGGGCCAGAGCCGCCGTGCCGAGGCCGAGGGCGGCGACTCCGGCTCCGTGGCGCAGGACGGCGACCGCTCCGACGCGGGCGGCGATCCGGTCGGTCAGCAGGCGTCCCACGGTCATCGCGGTCGCGAAGGCCCCGTAGGCGAGGGCGGCGGTGGAGGCGGGGGCGTCGAGGACGTCCCGCAGGTGCAGCGCAGACCAGTCGTTGGCCACCCCTTCGCAGAGCATCAGCATCAGGGCGAGCGCGGCCAGTGCCCAGACACGGGGCGGGGTGCGCCGTCGTACCGACCCTCCGGCAGGGGTGGCGGCGTCCCGCGCGGGCGAGGTGCGCAGCAGGGCGGGCGCGGCGAGCAGGCCGGTCGTCAGCCCGAGCGCGGCGACCACGCCCAGGGTGGCGGCCGGGGAGGCGCCCGCGCCGAGGGTGCGGGCGCCGAGCAGCGCGGCCAGCACACCGCCGATCGAGAAGACGGCGTGGAAGGCGGACATGACGGGGCGCCCGTAGGCGCGTTCGACGTGCACGGCGTGGGCGTTCATCGCGACGTCCAGGCAACCGTTGCCGAAGCCGAGGGCCAGCAGGGCGCCGCCGAGCGCGAGGGGGGCGCTCGCCAGTCCTGGCAGGGCCAGAGCGGCGCTGCACAGCGCCGCCCCGGCGGGTACGGCGATGCGGGCGCCGAGGCGGTCGGTGAGCGGACCGACCAGCTGCATCCCGGCGAACGCGCCGGCGCCGAGCAACAGCAGCAGCCAGCCGAGCACGGTGTGACTGATCCCGGCACGGTGCTCGATCACGGGGATGTGCACGATCCACATGCCCATGACGAAGCCGTTCAAGCCGAAGTAGAAGAAGGTGGCCCAGCGGGCGAACCGAAGCGAGCGTGGCATGCAGCGAACATACAGAACACTTTCTTTGTTCGTAAACTCCCATCTCGAACATGCTTGATGTTCAATAGGAGTCATGAGCAGCGAACGACTGAGGCAGATCACGGATGCCGTGCGTGCGGCGGGCCGTATGGGCGTGGCCGAGCTGGCCGAGCTGACCGGGGCGTCGGAGATGACCGTCCGCCGCGATCTGGAGGTCCTGGCCGCGCAGGGCGTCCTGGAGCGCTATCGCGGAGGGGCCCGCACGCTGCTGCTGCGCGGCCAGGAGCCGCCGTTCGCGCTGCGCGCCGCCGAGGGCCAGGAGACCAAGCGCCGCATCGCCGAAGAGGTCTGCCGTCTGATCTCCGACGGCGAGTCGGTCGTCCTCGACAGCGGCACCACCTGCCTGGAGGTGGCCCGGATCCTCCACGACCGCCGTGTCACCGTGATGCCACTGTCCCTGCACGCCGTCAACGCCCTGACCGGCGGCGCCGAGGTGACCCTCCTGGTCCCCGGCGGCCAGCCGCGCCCCGGCGAACTCGCCCTGACCGGCCCGCTGACCGAGGCCTCGCTGGCCGCGCTGCGCTTCGACACCGCCGTCATCGGCTGCTGCGGCCTCACCGCGGCCGACGGCCTGACCGCCTACGACCTGGCCGATGCCGCGACGAAGCGCGCGGCGATCGGCTCGGCCCGTCGCGTGATCGCGGTCGCGGACGCCCCCAAGCTGACCCGCACGGCCCTGGCCTTCGTCGCCCCCGCCTCCGCGCTGCACGCGATCGTCACGGACACCTCGGCCCCCGAAGAACCCACCGCGGCCCTGGCCGCGGCGGGCGCCGTCATCCGGAAGGTGTGACGCCATGACGGACACCGTGCTCTTCGATCTCTTCGGCGTCATCGCCCGCACCCAGTCGCCCGAGGACCGCGAGCGAGTCCTGCGGGCGGCGGACCTGCCCGCGGCGCACTCCGCCGACCGCTTCTGGGACGCCTACTGGTCCCTGCGCCCCGACTACGACAGCGGACGCACCGACGGGCGGCAGTACTGGCGGCAGGTGGCCGAGGCACTGGACACCCGCTTCGACGCGCGGCGCACGGACGCACTCGTCGCCGCCGACATCGCCGGCTGGGACGGCGTCGACCCCGACATGATCGGCCTCCTCGGGGAACTCTCCGCCGCGGGTCGCGACATCGCGCTCCTCTCCAACATCCCCGCGGAACTCGCCGCCCACTACGAGCGCCACCACGGCTGGCTCGGACACTTCCGGCTGCGCGCCTTCTCCTGCCGCATCGGCCACGCCAAGCCCGACCCGGCCGCCTTCCGGTGGTGCGTCGACGCGCTGGGGACCGAGCCCCGGAACATCCTCTTCGTGGACGACCGCCCCGAGAACGTACGGGCCGCCGAAGAGCTCGGCATACAAGGCCACCTCTTCACCGGTGCCGCCCCCCTCAGGACCGTACTGACCTCCAACGTCCGGGGCGGCGGGGAGGTTTGACCGCCCGCCGACGCCCTCCCGGCGGACGCGCATCATTGCCGCGTCCCGTCGGCAGGCGGCCTCCACCGCCCGCCGCCCGGCCCCTGAGCAGCCTCACTCGGCCTCCCGGCGGGTTGTCCCACCGCCGGTCCGTACCGGCGCGTTCGGTGGACGTGAGAGGAAAGCCGGGGCCGAAGGGGCGCGCGTTCGGCCCGGGGGGACGATCCTGTATGCGGGGCGGCCCGGGCTCCGGAAGCCGTGGTCCGGGCGCCGTCCCGCAGGCGACCAGCACCGTGACCGCACTGTCCCGGTCTCGTCCGGGGATGGGAGGAGCGCGTGAGCGAGCGCACGAGCGAGGCACCGTCCGAGAGGGGCGACGGCGGGCGGACGGATCCACTCGTCCAGCTGTCCCTGGCACAGCTGAGAGCGCGCACCAGCATGAAGTGGCGTACGCACCCCGAGGACGTGCTGCCGCTGTGGGTGGCCGAGATGGATGTCCCGCTCGCAGCGCCCGTCGTCGAAGCGCTGCGCACGGCCATCGATCTGGGCGACACCGGATACCCCCACGGAACCGCCTACGCCGAGGCGCTCGCGGCCTTCGCCGGCAAGCGCTGGCAATGGGACGACCTTCGCGTCGAGAACACGACCGTCGTGCCCGACGTCATGCTGGGCATCGTCGAGGTGCTCCGCCTGATCACCGGTCCCGGCGACGCCGTAGTGGTGTGCTCGCCGGTGTACCCGCCCTTCTACGCGTTCGTCTCCCACGACGCCCGTCACATCGTCGAAGCACCCCTCGGGTCCGGCCTGCGCATCGACCTCGGCGCCCTGGAGCACGCGTTCGTACGGGCCCGGCGGCACGGCAGGCGTGCGGCGTTCCTCATGAGCAACCCGCACAATCCCACCGGCACCGTCCACACGCGCGAGGAACTCGAAGCGGTAGCCGAGCTGGCGCGCCGGCACGGTGTACGGGTGGTGTCCGACGAGATCCACGGACCTCTGGCGCTGCCCGGAGCCACCTTCACCCCCTTCCTGACGGTGCCCGGCGCCGAGAACGCCTTCGCCCTGACCTCCGCCTCCAAGGCCTGGAACCTCGCGGGCCTCAAGGCCGCCCTCGCCGTCGCCGGTACGGAAGCCGCCGACGATCTGCACCGCATGCCCGAAGAGGTCGGTCACGGCCCCAGCCACCTCGGAGTGATCGCCCACACCGCGGCGTTCCGTGACGGCGGCGAGTGGCTCGACGACCTGCTGAGCGGACTCGACGCCAACCGCGCTCTGTTGGGACAGCTCGTCGACGAACACCTCCCCGGGGTGCGGTACCTGCCGCCCCAGGGCACCTATCTCGCCTGGCTGGACTGCACACACCTGAACCTGCACACCGACCAGCACTGCGCCGACGGCCCGGGCGTGGTCGGTGACGTGGCCGGACCGGCGAGGATGTTCCTCGACCGGGCCCGGGTCGCCCTCAGCTCCGGGCACGTCTTCGGCACCGGCGGCGCGGGCTGCGTACGCCTCAACTTCGCCACCTCGCCCACGGTCCTGCGCGAAGCGCTCACCAGAATGGGACGAGCTCTGTCCGGACTGTGAGACATCCGCAGCGACGCCGAAGGCCGGTGACCGCCACCGCGGTCACCGAAGGCGATGGCCTCGATCTCGATGTCGACGCGACTCGATCCGGATGACGACACGAAGGGGGAGCCGGCACCGTCGGGCGCGGTCTGACTCGTCTGGGTTCGCTGAGCAACGCGCCTTCTGGGAAGTCGGGTTGCGTCGAGCGTGCGGGTGCGTGCCGGTGACCGGCCCGAAGGCGGTACATTCCGCGCAGCAGGCGTACCGAGGGGGCGTGCGCCGGGGGCGGGGGTGTGTGATGCGTGCTCGTGCGGCGGCCTTGACCGTCGCCGTTCTGCTGTGCGGTGCCGTGTTCGGCGCGGCGGTGACCCTGGTCGCGACGGGCGAGCGGGCAACGCCACGGGCGACGACGTGCGCGCTGCTGTGGGGTGTCGGACTGATCGTCGCCTTCCTGGCGGGCTTCGCCGTACGTCGCCGTGTCTCTCGGTCGGTCGGCGCGCCGGACACCGCCGGAGACGCGACCGGCGGGAATGCCCCGCTGGGCGCGCTGGACGCGGTGGAGGCGGTGGAGGCGGCGGAGAAGACGAAGGCGACCTCGAAGCCCGTCGAGGCCTCATGGCGCGGTACACCCGCCCGGTCCGCGCTCGCGTGCGTCGTGTGCCTCGGCCTCGTCGGCGGGTTCTGGGCCCTCTGGCCGGGCGACGAGCCGGACCGGCGGCCGGCGGCGAAGGCATCGGCCGGCGTGGAGGCGCCCGCGAAACCGACGGTCGCCTGGCACGTCGCGGCCACCGGCGACCGCTACGACGAGGGGCCCGGTGCCTGGGGACTGGGCGACACCGTGGTGCAGGGGCGGGTCGACGGGCTGTCCGCGTACGGGGTGCGCGACGGTGCCGTGCGCTGGTCGGTGCCCGCGCCGGCCCGGGAGGCCGTCTGCGCGATGAGCCCCGGCGCCGCTCAGGGCGTCGGCCTCATCGCGTACGGAAAGCACGACAAACCGTGCGCCACCCTCGTTGCCGTGCGCACCTCCGACGGCCGGAAGCTGTGGACGCGGCACCTCAAGGGCGACGGACTCCCGGCGGGCGGTCTTGGCTCGGGCGGCTCCATCGCCGTCACCGCGGAGGAAGACGCCCTTCGGGCGCGTTCCGCCGAGACCGGCCAGGAGCGCTGGCACCGATCCCTGGCACAGGGCTGCGAGCCCCGGGCCGCGGATGCCGACGCCGCACGCACCCTCCTCGTCGAACAGTGCGGTTCGGATGCGCGGTTGATCGCCCTCGACACCCGTACCGGAAAGGAACGGTGGGCCAGGCGCCTGCCCGTCGAGTCGAAGACCGCGGCCGCCGTGGTGTCCGTGACACCGGCGGTTCTCGCGGTGTCGGAGGACGACCGGCGCGGCACCCGGGCCCTGCTCGGCTTCGACGACCGGGGCGCGCCGACCGCGACCGTGCCGCTGAGCGGGCCCGACGGGGACGTCGTCGTGCCCAAGGGCATACCCGCGGGCACCGGCAGGGAGGGCCGGCCCCTCGTGTTCGGCGATCTGCTGGTGACCTTGACCGAGCGCAAGGAACTGGTGCCTGACGTGGTCGTCGCCCACTCCCTGAAGGACGGACACAAGGTGTGGGAGTACCGGACCGATGGAGTCTCCACGGACGCTCTGGCCCGTGAAGCGGACGGTCGTATCGCAGTCCTGGTCTCCACCGTGGTCGGTGGGCAGATCGTCCTGCTCGACGACTCCGGTGCCGAGCGGGGGCGGATCGAGCCGGCCGACGCCGGGGACGCGGCACTCTCGATCCGTCCCGAGGTGATCCCCGTGAGGGGCGGTCATGTTGTCGTCAATCACATGTCGATGAGCGGCGAGCCCGCCGTCTTCTCTCTGCGCTGACTCGGAAGCACGGCAAACCGACCGGACCGCTCCGGCGGCCTCGCCTGTGTGCTCCGGCGGCCGCACCGGCACGCACGGGCGGACTCGCCGGGCCGCGGCGAGCACGCGGCTCCGGCGGCCGCACAGGGCCCGTGCCGAGGGACCGGTCGGCGGTCCGCCCATCGGGCAGGCACGCTTCGACGAAGTCACCGGCACGCGCCGACGGCCCGGTCGGAGGTCCGCCGATCCGATAGGCACACTTCGACCACGTCACCGGCACGCTCCGACCCGCCGCGCCGGCACGCACCGGCGAGCCCGTCCCGCCGGCCGGCACCGGCGAGCCCGCCGCACCGCCCCGACCGCCCGGTCGGGACGCGCCGCAACGGCCGTGACGCGCCGCAGAGTTCGGGGAGCGCTCTCTCGACGATGGATGGTTCTGCGGCGTGAACCAGGAGTCAAGTGATGCGACCGAAATTCCGAATCGCGTCGCCGATCGAACGTCGATCGGCGCTGTTGGAAGCCGAATCGGGCGCGCCCCACGGCAGTGATCCTTCGACTGGACCTCTTGACACTCTCATGCCACGGCACCAACACTCCAGTCGATGGGAGAGCGCTCTCTCACGCCAACCCCCACCTCCCATCCAGGAGTTCCCCATGCCACGGAGATCGAAGATCCTCTCAGGGACGCTGGTTACGGGCGCGTTACTGCTGACCACGCTCGGCCTGGGCGGCGTCGCGATGAGCGCCGGTCCGCCGGCGCAGGACAACGGGCGGACGACGTCGTCGGCGGCCGGACACGCGGGCCACGCCATGGCCGTGTCGACCGCCTCCTCGCCCGAGGACCCGGACGGCGACGGCTACATACCGGCGAACCCGCCGGTCACCGGCGTCACCCCGTCCACACAGAATCCGCCCCACCGGTACTTCCACGAATTCCAGGCCAACTGCTCGGTGAGCCACACCAAGCCGGACGACCCCATCGTCTATCCGCAGCAGCCCGGCAAGTCCCACGACCACACCTTCATGGGCAACACCACGACGAACGCCGCCAGCACCACGGCCTCCCTCGCGGCCGGCACCACCACCTGCAAGGCGCCCGGCGACAGGTCGGGCTACTGGATGCCGACGCTCTACGACGGCGACCAGCCGGTGCTGCCGGTCGGCCCGCAGGTGATCTACTACAAGGCAGGCGTCACCGACTACACGAGCGTGCGACCCTTCCCGAAGGGGCTGCGATACGTCGTGGGCAGCCCGATGCAGACCGCGGACGAGTTCCGCCACCACCCAGGCTTCGTCGAGGGCTGGGAATGCGGGGACAGTTTCTTCAACGTCGACTTCCCCACGAACTGTCCCGACCGCGCCGACGTGCAGCTCAACATCCGTTTCCAGGCGCCCAGTTGCTGGGACGGCAAGTACCTGGACACGCCGGATCACAAGAGCCACATGGCCTACCCGGTGGTCAAGCCCGGCACCAACGACAACGTCTGCCCCGCCGATCACCCGGTGGCGCTGCCGATGATCGAGTTCAAGATGGCGTTCCCCGTCAACGGCGACCTCTCCCGGGTCAGGCCGGCCAGTGGACCGAGCTACTCGTTCCACTACGACTTCTTCAACGCCTGGGACGACGCCACCCTCAAGGCGCTGGTCGACCACTGTGTGGTCGGCGGCCTGCAGTGCAACGCGCGCGGGTACGACGAGACGCACCCGGAGGCGGGCGCTGCGCTCGACGAGAACTACCGGCTTCCCTGAACGCTCCCGCCGACAGAACACCCCGCGGACTTCCTCCGCGACGTCTGTCGCCGAGGAAGTCCGCCGGGTGGCCCCCCTTCAGAACCGGGCGGCCCCGCCGCCACGTCCCCGCCGCGGCCGGGCCGCCCCTCCACCCGCACACCGGAGCAACCACCATGAACCCACCGCCCCGCACTCGTGCGCGCCGCCTCGCGGCGCCCCTCACCGCAGGCGTCCTGACCGTCGGCGCACTCACCGCACTGCCCGCCGCACCGGCCCACGCCGCGGGCAGCGTCGTCAAGGTGACCGGCATCCAGGGCAATTGGCAGCTGACCGTGGACGGGCAGCCCTACCAGGTCAAAGGACTGACCTGGGGCCCGGCGGTCGCCGACGCAGGCACGTACCTGCCGGACCTGAAGTCCATGGGCGTCAACACCATCCGCACCTGGGGCACCGACGCCTCCAGCAAACCCCTCCTCGACGCGGCCGCGGCGAACGGCATCAAGGTCGTCGCCGGATTCTGGCTCCAGCCCGGCGGAGGACCGGGCAGCGGCGGCTGCGTCGACTACGTGACCGACACGGCGTACAAGAACCAGATGCTCGACGAGTTCCCCAAGTGGGTCCAGACCTACAAGGACAACCCCGGCGTGCTCATGTGGGACGTGGGCAACGAGTCGGTGCTCGGGCTCCAGAACTGTTACACGGGCGACGAACTGGAACGACAGCGCGACGCCTACACCACCCTCGTCAACGACATCACGAAGAGGATCCACACCGTCGACCCGAACCACCCGGTCACCTCGACCGACGCGTGGGTCGGCGCCTGGCCCTACTACAAGAAGAACGCGCCCGATCTCGACCTGTACGCCGTCAACTCCTACAACGCGGTCTGCGACATCAAGTCCGCATGGGAGCAGGGCGGTTACACCAAGCCGTACATCGTGACCGAGACCGGCCCCGCGGGGGAGTGGGAGGTGCCGGACGATGCCAACGGCGTGCCGCAGGAGCCCACCGACCAGGCCAAGGCCGCCGGATACACGAAGGCCTGGGGCTGCGTCACCGGGCACAGGGGTGTCGCTCTGGGGGCCACGATGTTCCACTACGGCACGGAGTACGACTTCGGCGGCATCTGGTTCAATCTGCTGCCCGCCGGCCAGAAGCGACTGTCGTACTACGCGGTGAAGCGCGCCTACGGAGGGGACACCGCCCACGACAACACCCCGCCGGTCGTCGCGGACCTGACCGTCGAGGGAGACCCGGGCAAGGTGCAGGCGGGCCGTGACCTGACGCTCGCCGTCAAGGCGACCGACCCCGACGGCGACCAGGTCTCGTACGAGGTCCTCAGCAACAGCATGTACATCGACCAGAGCAAGAACCTGACCCCGCTCGCCTCCACGGCCCTCGGCGGCGGCCGTCTCAGGGTCACCGCACCCGACCGCCCCGGTGTCTGGAAGATCTACGTCAAGGCGACCGACGGCAAGGGCAACGTCGGCGTCGAGACGCACTCGATCAGCGTCGTCCCGCCCACGGTGGACGGCACGAACGTCGCCCGGAACAAGCCGGCCACCGCCTCCTCCTACCAGACGAGTTACGGCGACTGTCCCTGCACACCGGCCGACGCCGTGGACGGAGACCCCAGGACACGCTGGGCCAGCGACTGGAGCGACCCGCAGTGGCTCCGGGTCGACCTCGGCACGCGCACGTCGTTCAAACACGTGCAGTTGGTCTGGGAGGCCTCCTACGCCAAGGCGTACACCGTCCAGACGTCCGACGACGGACAGAACTGGCAGACCGTGAGGACGGTGACGGGCGGCAACGGCGGCGTCGACGACTTCGACGTCAGCGGAACCGGCCGCTACGTCCGGATCAACGGCACGGAGCGCGGCACCGGCTGGGGCTACTCGCTCTTCGAGTTCGGCGTCTACAACTGACCGATCCACACAAGGGGGTGGGAATGACCGACGAGGAACTCGACCGGCTTCTCGACAAGCTGACCCTGCGGGCCAAGGTCCGGCTGCTCACCGGCGCCACCACGTGGCGCACGCACGCCGAACCGGCTGTCGGGTTGCGGGAGATGGTGCTGTCGGACGGTCCGGCGGGCGTACGCGGAGAGACCTGGGACGAGCGGCACACCTCCGTACTGCTGCCCTCGGCCTCCGCCCTCGCCGCCTCCTGGGACGACGAACTGGTCGAGGAACTCGGCGGCCTCCTCGCCTCCGAGGCGCGGCGCAAGGGCGTGGACGTGGTCCTTGCGCCGAACCTCAACCTGCATCGCAGCCCGCTCGGCGGGCGGCATTTCGAATGCTTCTCCGAGGACCCGGAACTCACCGGCCGCATCGGTGCGGCGCTGGTGCGGGGCATCCAGGCCGGCGGCGTTGCCGCCGCCGCCAAGCACTTCGTCGCGAACGACTCCGAGACCGAGCGGCTGACCGTAGACGTGCGGGCCGGTCGGCGCACCCTGCGGGAGGTCTACCTCGCTCCCTTCGAGGCCGCCGTCGCCGCCGGCGTCCGACTGGTGATGGCCGGGTACAACAGCGTCAACGGCACGACCCTGACCGGGCATCCGCTGCTGGCCGAGCCCCTGAAGAGCGAATGGGGCTTCGACGGAGTCGTCGTGTCCGACTGGGGAGCCGTGCGCGGCACCAAGGACACCGCCCGGGCCGCCCTGGACCTGGTGATGCCGGGCCCGGACGGTCCTTGGGGCGCCGCCCTGGTGCGTGCTGTCGACGAGGGCACGGTCGCCGAGTCCGTCGTCGACGACAAGGTGCGCCGGCTGCTGCGGCTCGCCGCCCGCTGCGGCGCGCTCGGGGAGGCGCCGCCCCCGCGTCGGACGTCGTCGGTCGTGAGCGGCGCCCGGGCGGTCGCCCGACGGGCCGTCGCGGCCGGCGCGGTTCTGCTGGCCAACCGGGACGTGCTGCCCCTGGACCCCGCCCGCCTGACGACGGTGGCCGTCATCGGCGCACACGCCGCCCGGACCCGTACCCAGGGTGGCGGCAGCGCCGGCGTCTTCCCGCAGGACGAGGTCTGTGTCCTCGACGGGATCAGAAGCAGTCTGCGCGGCCGGGCCGAGGTCGTCCACGTGCCCGGGCCGGTGCCCGACGAGCCGCCCGCCCCCTTGGACACGGCCCTGTGCACGCACCCGCGTTCCGGCCTGCCCGGGGTCATGCTGCGTGTGCTCGATGCGGACGGCCGTGAGCTGTACGCCGAACACCGGTGCACCGGGCGCCAGTTGGAACCCACCCTGGTCCCCGGCGCGCACACGGTGGAGATCAGCGCACGACTGCGTCCGCGGACCTCGGGAGCCTGGACGCTGAGTGTCGCGGGATTCGGGCGGATGAGCCTTCGCCTCGACGACCACCCGTTGCTGGACCGTGAGTTCGTGAAGGACACCGACGACCCGGCGATCGTCCATGTGAACCCGCCCGCACGGCTCGCCACGGCCCGGCTGACCCGCGGCACCACACCGCTGCTCGTCGCGCGACGTGAACTCGCCCCCGGCACCGGCAGGGCGACGGTCGTGGGAGCCGCCCCGCCCGCCACCGCCGCGCCGCAGGCCCTGGCCGCGGCGGAGAGGGCCGCACGCGCGGCGGACGTGGCCGTCGTGGTCGTCGGCACCACCGAGCACGGCGAGTCGGAGGGACGGGACCGCGCGGAACTGGCCCTGGCGCCCGCACAGGACGCCCTCGTACGTGCCGTGGCCGGGGCGAATCCGCGCACGGTGGTCCTCGTCAACAGCGGCGGCCCCGTCGAGATGCCCTGGCGCGCGGAGGCCGGCGCCGTCCTGCTCACCTGGTTCACCGGGCAGGAAGGGGGCGGGGGCCTGGCCGACGTGCTGTTCGGGCGGTCCGAGCCCGGCGGACGCCTGCCCACCACCTGGCCCGCCCGGCTCGCCGACGCGCCCGTCACCCGGGTCCGGCCCGCCGACGGCCGCCTCGAGTACAGCGAAGGCCTGCACATCGGCCACCGGGGCTGGCTGCGCACCGGACGTACCCCGGCCTACTGGTTCGGGCACGGACTCGGCTACACGACCTGGGCCTACGAGGAGATCGGTGCTCCGGCCGAAGTCACCGGCGGCGGCTTCACGGTGCGGGTGCGGGTGCGCAACACGGGCGAGCGGACCGGCCGCGAGGTCGTCCAGGTGTACCTCGCCCGCCCGGACGCCGCCGTGGAGTATCCGCAGCGGTGGCTGGCGGGATACACGGCGGTCCGCGCCCGGCCCGGGGAAGCCGTGACGGTCCCCGTGCGAGTACCGGCGCGGAGCCTGCGGCACTGGGACGAGGACGCGGGTGGCTGGCGGGTCGAGCCCGGGGCCTGCCGGGTCCTGGCCGGACGCTCGGCGGGCGACCTGCCCCTGTGCACGGAGGTCACGGTGTGCGCGGAGGGAGGGCCCGGCCTCCCGGGAGAGCGCTCTATGCCGTGACCGCGCCGTGCCGTTAGGGTGCGGCCATGAGCAGACGCGTCCCGACGCTGGAGGACGTCGCCCGGGAGGCGGGCGTGTCCCGGGCGACCGTGTCCCGGGTGGTCAACGGCGTGCGCAACGTGGATCCGGCGATCCGGGACATGGTCCGCCAGGCCATCGACCGCACCGGTTACGCACCGAACCGGGCGGCCCGCTCGCTGGTCACCCGACGCGCCGAGACCGTCGCACTGGTGGTGTCCGGTGCGGGTGACCACTGCGCCGAGCGTCAGAACGCCTTCGCCACAAGGGTGTTCGCGGACCCTTTCTTCGGGCGGGTGGTCGGCGGTGTCGTGGGATTCCTCCGGCCCAGGTCGATGCACCCGGTGCTGATGTTCGCCGAGTCGGACGAGGCCAGGGACGAGGTGCTGACGTATCTGCGACAGGGCCGGGCCGACGGGGCGCTCGTGGTGTCCACACACCCCGACGACCCGCTGCCCGCGCTCCTGGCCGAGGCGGCACTGCCCGCGGTGCTGTTCGCCCGCCCCGCGCGACCGGTGCCGCTCAGTTACGTGGATCTGGCGCACTGGGAGGGCGGACGCCTCGCGGCGGAGCACCTGGTGGCGCGCGGCTGCCGGAGACCGGCCACCGTCTGCGGCCCGTTGGGGGTCTTCGCGAGTCAGGAACGCCTCGCGGGATTCCGTGACACGCTCGCCCGGCACGGCCACCCCTGTGTGCCGGTCGTCGAAGGCGGCTTCACCCTCGGCAGCGGCAGCACGGCCATGGCACGCCTGCTGTCCGAACACCCGGAGGTGGACGGTGTGTTCGCCGCCAACGACCTCATGGCGCAGGGCGCGTGCCAGGTCCTGAGGGAGCAGGGACGGCGAGTGCCCGACGACGTCGCGGTCGTGGGCTTCGACGACTCCAGTGTCGCCGTCACCAGCCGTCCCCGGCTCACCACCGTCCGCCAGCCCGTGGAACGGATGGGCGCGGAGATGGCCCGTCTCCTGGACGAACACATCCGCGGCGCACGGACCGAGGCCACGGCGATCGGCTTCGACCCGGAGCTGATCGTCCGCGAATCGGCCTGAACCCTCGCCCCCGGCGCAGATGGTCCAGCGCGGCACACAGGTCGGCGTGCGCGCCGTCGATCCAGCGGTAGGCGTGGATCTGGCCGGGACCGAACCAGGCGGCGTCCGCGGCGCGCACCCGGTCCCGGAAGTACTGGGCGTGGCGGTCCAGCGCCTCGGCCGACTCGCCCAGTTCGTCCAGCCACATGCGGCCGTACTCGCGGACGGTGTCGAGCATCCGGTAGCGCTCACCGTCACGCTTCACGACCGATCTGCGCTCCAGCCCTTCGAGCGCCCGTACCGCCTCCTCGGGGGCGAGCGGGCCGCCGCCGCACACCGCCACCACGGTGCCGGCGTCCACCGTGCCGCGGAACACCGACAGACGCGCCCACAGCAGCCGCTCGGCGGGCTCGCACAGTTCGTGACTCCATCCGATCGCGGTGCGCAGGACGCGATGATGCGGCGGGCCGAACCCTGGTGCGCCGTGGAGGTCGAGGCGGGCGCGCAGGACCCGTTCGATCTGGTCGATGTCCCGGTGGGCGAGGTGTCCGGCGGCCAGTTCGATGGCGAGCGGTACGCCCTCCAGGGCGTGGCACAGGCGGGCAGCCGTCACCAGACCCTCCGGACCGGTCAGGTGTGTGCCGGCGGCTGCCGCGCGCTCGCACAGCAGTCGCACCGCGCCGGTCGCGACGGGCAGCGGTTCCACGGTGACGTGATGCTCGTCCGCCAGTCCCAGGCGTTCCCGGGACGTGGTCAGCACGGTCAGGCGCGGGCACGCTTCCAGGAGGTGGGTGACGAGCGCGCGACAGCCGTTCAGCAGGCCCTCGCAGGAATCGAGGACGAGGACCAGGTCCCGGTCGCCCACCCACGCACTCAGTGTGTCGAGCGGTGTGGCCGCGGTGTGGTCGGCGAAGTCCAGCGCGTCGGCGATCACGGCGACCAGCAGGCGGTCGTCCCGCAGTTGCCAGAGATCGGCCCAGGCCACCGACCGGCCTTCGTGCCGCACCCGGTCCGCGGCGTGCAGCGCGAGACGGCTCTTGCCGACCCCGCCGGGCCCCGTCAGCGTGACCAGCCGGTCTCTGGCCAAGGCGTCGGCCAGATGGGCCAGTTCGCTCCCTCGGCCGACGAATCCCGTGGGTACCTCGGGCAGATCGCTCAACACCCCACCAGTCTTGCGTCCCGGCGAGCCCCGACGGGCCGGTTCCGCCGAGATGGCGTCGCCGTGCGGGGCTCGGCCCCCTCCTCCGTACGGCTCGCCCGGGCGGGACTCCAGCCGCGCATCCGTGGCGGAAAGCCGGTGACCGGCGGGTCGCGAAGCCGCCGGCCGCGGCCGGCGGCCGGCCGACCTGCGCCGCGGAGGACTCAGGGAACGTGACCCCGTCGAGGCACGGCGCGAACCGGACCCGTCGTACGAGGACCGGTCCGCCGTCCCCGCCGCCCACGCGCCGTCGTCGTGGCTGTTGCTCACTTTCGGGTGAGGGCTGGTGAGTGGGAGACATGGCCGGCCGGCAGGGGAGGCGTCGGTCGCCTTTGCCGGTGGGGAATCCGGCACGGCGGGGCGTCGAAATGGGTCGATCGATGCATAAATGGACGTTACATCCGAGCATCACGAGCATGTGCGGGATCCGTAACAGGCCTCGTGCCGGAGCCGCGGTCCGGTGCGCCGGCTGGAGGGTGTGGATGCGCGGCCGCCCGGCCGCCACTTGCACAACACACCGTGCCGGCCTGCGACTTTGCTGCCGTACGTGCCGGCGGGGGTGTGCTCTCATCCTGTGAAGGGGGACACCTAGTGTCCGTTTCTGCTTCCTCGATCGCCCGCCGGCTGACCGGCGCCACGGCCGTCGCCGCGGCCGTCGTGGGCGCGGTGGCACTGCCCGCCGTCGCCGCCGGCCACCACCCGGGCGACCGGGGTGACCGTGTGATCATCAGCGCCGTCCAGTACGACGCGCCCGGCTGGGACAACCGTTCCGTCAACTCCCTGAACAAGGAGTGGGTGGAGATCACCAACACCGGCCGGTACGACGTGAACCTGGACGGCTGGACGCTGTCGAACGAGGACGGTCGTACGTACACCTTCCGCCACTTCCGGCTCGACGGCCGCGCCACGGTGCGCGTCCACACCGGAATCGGACGGGACAGCGCGCGCGACGTGTACCAGGACCGCCGTGACCACGTGTGGGACAACCACGACGGGACGGCCACGCTCCGCACCGACCGCGGCCGTTTCGTCGACGAGGCCTCGTGGGGTGACGGACGCCGCCACCACGGCGACCGCCGCTACGACGAGTCCCGTGTCGAGGGCCGCCGCGGTCACGACGGTCGCCGCTGACGGGCCCGCACATGCCGATATGCGCGGAACCCTGCGTCCGGCATGACCTGACCGGCGGCGCACCGCTCCCTGTCAGCGGTGCGCCGCCGCCCCGCTCACCGGCCACGGCCCGTGCCTTGTGGCACGGGCCGTGGCCGCTACTCCGAGGACGGCGGAACGTGATCCGGACGCACGCTGGTTCGCACGCTGCTCGCGAGCTGGACCACGGAGCACTCGCCCGCCCGCCAGGACACGGACGCCACAGTGCGCACGTCGTCGGGCGAGTAGGCGCCCCCCGCACCCGACGACGGACTTCTCGCGTGGCGCCCGGCGGCCCGGACCGGCGTCAGTCGTGCCCGTGGTCGTCGTCGCCCCTGCCTTCGTCGCTGTCGTGGTCGTCGTCGCCGGAACCATGGCGGTCGCCGCCCCAACGGTGCCGGTCGTCGTCGGCCCGCGTGGACACGACCTTGCCGGTCCGCGCGTCGACGCCGATCTCGTGCTCCAGACCCGCGGAATCGACGACATCGACGTGCCACCCGACGGTGCCGCCCTGGTGGTCGTCGAGTTCGGCGGAGACCGCCCTGCCGTCGACGGCGCCGAGCGCCGCGTCCACCGCGCGGCCCAGATCGGCCCCGACGGTCCGGGCCCGCGTGTCGTCGTCCCGGTCCCGGTCGACACCGATCCCGAGGATCCTTCCGTCGCCTGTGTCGACGGTGACGTCGCGCTCCACGCCTGCGGAGTCGACGACCTCGACCTTCCAGACCGTCCGGCCCGCGCGTCCGTCGAGTTCGACCTCGGTGACGGTGCCCGCGACGGACTTGGCGGCCACCTCGGCGGCGGACTTGAGATCGAGGTCGGTGCCGTCCACGACGACACGGTGGTGACCGGAGCCGTCCCGCCCGTCGTCCGTACGGGCGTTGTCGTCGTGGTGCGACGCGAGCGGGCCGCCCGCGGTCGTACGGGTGCCGTCGTCGTGCCGGTCGTCGGCGACCGCGGCCGCGGTCGCCGCGGCGCCGCCGCCGAGGAGGGCGGTGGCCGCGAGCACGGCGGCCAGCGTGCGGTGACGACCTGTCAGGGGGCGCTTGAGAGCCTTCATCGTGGGGTGGTCCCTTCCTGGGGTCTGCGGCTCGACCGCAGCGGAGCCGACCGGTCGGCCTGACGTGCACCACCATGGACGGGAGACCCTGAAGCCAGGCTGAAGCATCCTGAAGATCACTTCAGGTGGGGTCTGAGACGCTGTGACCATGCGCCTGCTGATCGTGGAGGACGAGAGACGTCTCGCCATGGCCCTCGCCCGCGGCCTGGCGGCCGAGGGCTTCGCCGTCGACACGGCCCACGACGGTGTCACCGGGCTCCGTCTGGCGCAGGAGCGCGACTACGACCTGATCGTGCTGGACATCATGCTGCCCGGCCTGAACGGATACCGGTTCTGCGCCCAGTTGCGCGCCGCGGGCGACGACACCCCGGTCCTGATGCTCACCGCGAAGGACGGCGAGTACGACGAGGCCGAGGGCCTGGACACCGGCGCGGACGACTACCTCACCAAGCCGTTCTCCTACGTCGTGCTCCAGGCCCGTGTCCGCGCTCTGCTGCGCCGCCGTACGCGCGGCGGCGCCCCGGTGCTGCGGATCGGCGACCTGACGGTCGATCCCGACGGAAGGCGCGTCGACCGCTCCGGGACCGAAGTGGTGCTGACGGCCAAGGAGTTCGCGGTGCTGGAACACCTCGCCCTGCACGCCGGGCAGGTGGTGTCGAAGGCCGACATCCTCGGTGGCGTATGGGACTTCGCGTACGACGGCGACCCCAACATCGTCGAGGTCTACGTGAGCGCGCTGCGCCGCAAGATCGACCTGCCCTTCGGACGGCGGTCCATAAAGACCGTCCGCGGGGCCGGGTACCGGCTGGAGGCCGACGGCGGTCGCGATGCCTAGGCCGTTCTCCTCGGTCCGGGCCCGGGCCGCGCTGGCCGCCACCCTCGTCGTGTGCGTCGCGCTGATCGCGGCGGGCACGGCGGTCGTCGCCGTCCTGCGGCACAACCTCACCGACCGTGCGGGGCTGGAGTCCGAGGTCAGGGCGCGCACCGTGGCCGGCGCCCAGGCCGCGCTGAACGGCGACTTCGGCGGACTGGATCTGCCCGACGGCGAGGACGACCTCGTCCAGGTCGTCGACTCCGCGGGCCGGGTGCTGGCGGCGAGCGACGACCTGGACGGGAGTGCTGTCGTCGCCGACTACGCCCCGGCAGGTGCCGACACCCCCTTGCGCACCCAGTCCGACGACAGCGGCGACGACCACGGAGGCGACAACCACGGCCGTGACAGCCATGGCGGCGACGGCCGTGACGACGACAGCGGGGACGACGAGGACAGCAGCCCGCCGCGCGGCAAGGTCGGCACGGACGTGGACCACAGGACACTGAGGGTCACGGTGGACGGCGAAGCCCACGACTACACCTTCGCCGCGGTGCAGGGCACCACCTACGGCGGCCGGACGTACACGGTGTACGCCGGCACCTCCCTCGAGGACCAGCAGGCCACGCTCGCCCAGGTGTCCCGGGCCATGCTGACCGGTCTGCCGTTCCTGCTGGTGGTCGTCGCCGGGGTGACATGGCTGGTCACCCGGCGTGCGTTGCGCCCGGTGGAGGGGATCCGCTCGGAGATGGCGGAGATCACGGGCAACGGGGACCTGGCCCGTCGAGTGCCCCAGCCCCGCTCACGCGACGAGATCGCCCGGCTGGCGAGCACCACCAACGAGACGCTGGCCGCCCTGGAGAAGTCCGTCGAGCGGCAGCACCGCTTCGTCGCCGACGCCTCGCACGAACTGCGCAGCCCCATCGCCAGTCTGCGCACCCAGCTCGAAGTCGCCGATCAGCACCCCGGCCTGCTGAACACCACCGACCTGCTGCACGACGTCGTGCGCCTCCAGGGACTGGCCACCGACCTGCTGCTGCTCGCCCGCCTCGACGCGGGTGAACAGCCGGGCGGCACCACCGTCGACCTGGCCGTGCTGGTGGCGGAGGACGTCGCCCGGCACGCCCGCTCCGGCCGTAACACCGCCACTGTGAGGATCGAGGACACCGCGCCGTCGGTCCGGGGCAGCGGCGGGCAGCTGTCCCGTGTCCTGTCCAACCTCCTGGACAACGCCCAGCGGCATGCGGCCGACGTGGTCACCGTCGCCCTGGAGAGGGAGGGGGACGTCGTCCTGCTGACCGTCGCCGACGACGGCCACGGCATCGCGCCGGCCGACCGCGAGCGTGTCTTCGAGCGCTTCGTCCGCCTCGACGAGGCCCGCGGCCGCGACGAGGGCGGAGCGGGCCTCGGACTGGCCATCGCCCGTGACGTCGTGCACCGGCACGGGGGAACACTGACCGTCACCGACGCACCGGGCGGCGGTGCGGCCTTCGAGGTCCGGCTGCCCCGGGCGGACTGAGGCCCGTCTCCGGGCCGGGGGACCGCATGCCCTCGGCGGGTACATGAGTGCCGACCCGTCTCCGGGCCGGGGCACCGCATACGCGCGACGGGTTCATCGGTGCGCCCAGACGCCGGGCCCGCCGCCGCGCCACTCGATCCACTCGGCGGCTTCGACGTCCGATGCCTCGATGTCCTCCCACCCGGCCCTGCGCAGGAATTCCGCGATGTCGACCAGCGTGTACGCCAGGCCGACGAAGCGTTCGCCGACCCGGACGCGACGGCCGCCGTCAGGGGCGGGGGCGTAGACGACCGCGGATATCTGCATGCGTCCAGAGTGACGAGGGCTCCCGGCCCGCGCATTCGGGGCCGTGTGCCGGCCGGTAATGGCGAACACGATGACGCGCGGAGGGCTCGCCGTGCGCCCGCCGGGCCCTCGGGATGAACGGCCGTTCGGGTGATCCGCATTTACCCCGAGAGTGCTTGGAAACCAAGGGATACGGGTGCCTCGGCCGCCGCCGACACGCTTTGCGACCGATTCGGAGTGGCAATCTCCCAGTGCCCGAACGAGACTGATTTTACGGTTCGTGATCAGAAGCGAACACGGGTCCGCGGCCGATGGCCGATCGGGCTGTCAGCCGTGGCACGAGGACAGTGGCACGAGGACAACAGGCAACCATTTCGTGCCGATGTGACATCGGCGAGAGAGACGTCCTCCAGGAGGTCAAATGGTGGAGAAGTCCTCCGAGGTCCATATAGCCGGGCCGGACCGGGTCGTAGTCGGCGAACACAGCAGCGCCGACACGTTGGAGATGGACACCGAGAGTAAATTCGCGGAAGTGCTGGCCCAGGTCACCTGCGCTGAAGGCGTTCCGGTCGACGCGCACTTCTTTGACGATCTCGGCGCCAATTCGCTGGTGATGGCCCAATTCTGTGCGCGAATCAGGAAGATACCCGGCCTGCCGTCCGCGTCCATGAAGGACATCTATCGGAATCCCACGATCAGGAGTCTGGCAGCGGCCCTGACAGTCGCGGCTCCCGTGACTGTCGGCATGCACGCTCAGACATCGCAGGCGGTGCGCACCACGCCGGTGCTCGAGCCGATGCCGAATCCGACGAACAAGCTGAACTATTTCCTCTGCGGCACGTTCCAGTTGTTGATATTCCTGACGTACTCCGTTGCGTTCGGACTCATAACCGCGCGGGGTTACGCGTGGGTTGCCGCCGGTTCAGGTGCAGTCGGCATCTACCTGAGGTCGGCCGTCTTCGGGAGCTGTGGTCTTCTGGCCGTGTTCCTTCTCCCGATAGCCGCCAAATGGATCCTCATCGGCCGCTCGAAACCATGTGAATTCCCCGTCTGGGGAATGGCCTACATGCGCTTCTGGATCGTGAAGGCGCTGCTCCACAGCAATCCCATCGTCCTCCTCGCCGGAAACCCGCTGTTCGTGCTGTACCTCCGCGCGCTCGGCGCGCGGATCGGCAGCGGGGTCACGATCCTCTCCCACTCCGTACCGGTCTGTGCCGACCTGCTCACGATCGGCTCGGGCACCGTGATCCGCAAGGATTCGTCCTTCCTGTGCTATCGCGCTCAGGCGGGGCGTATCCAGACCGGCCGGGTCACGCTCGGACGCGATGTGTTCATCGGCGAGAAGACGGTCCTGGACATCGACACCTCGATGGGCGACGGAGCCCAGCTCGGTCACTCCTCCGCACTGCTCCGTGGTCAGGCGATTCCTGACGGCGAGCACCGCCACGGATCGCCGGCGCAGCCCACCGACATCGAGCACGTCAGGGTCGCCCCGGCGAGGTGCGGTGCCCTGCGACGGACCTGGTTCGGCCTGGTCACCGTGCTCCAGATGTTCTTCCTGTACGTACCGCTGGGCGTCGGCGGGATGTACATACTGTTCATCGAGGTTCCGGCACTCGGCCGGCGGCTGGGGCCGGACACGAACGGACTCGCGACGTCGGTGCTGATCACCGATGCCCTGTATCTCTCCCTCGTGGTGTTCTTCGGCTTCGTGGTCCTGGGTCTGGTCTGGCTGTACACCGTCCCCCGTGTGCTGAATCTGGCCGTCCAGCCCGACAAGGTCTACCCGCTCTACGGGTTCCAGTACGCGGCGCACCGGGCGATCGCCCGCATGACGAACGTCAAGTTCTTCGCCTGGCTCTTCGGTGACAGTTCGTACGTCGTGCACTACCTGCGCGGTCTCGGATACGACCTGTCCCGCGTCCAGCAGACCGGGTCCAACTTCGGCACCGAGCTGCAGCAGGACAACCCGTATCTGGTGACCGTCGGTACGGGGACGATGGTGGCCGACGGACTGTCGATCGTGAACACGGACTACTCCAGCACGTCCTTCCGGGTGTCCCGGGCCTCGATCGGATCGCACAACTTCCTCGGGAACAACATCGCCTATCCCGCGGGCGGCAGAACGGGCAAGAACTGCCTGCTCGCGACGAAGGTCCTGATCCCTCTCGACGGCGAGATCCGCGAGGGCGTGGGGCTGCTCGGTTCGCCCGCCTTCGAGATTCCCCGGTCGGTGGAACGCGACGCGCGGTTCGACCACATCAGCACGGGAGACGAACTGCGCCGCCGCCTGTCCGCGAAGAACCGCTACAACCTCCGCTCGATGGCGGTCATGCTGTTCGCGCGCTGGGTGTTCACCTTCGTGCTCACGCTGTTCGCCCTCGCCTCCGTCGACTTCTACGGTGTGTTCGGGCACGTGGTGATCGCCGCCTATCTGGCGCTCACGCTCGCGTTCACCGCCGGCTACTACATCCTGGTGGAGCGTCTGGCCGGCCGGTTCCGGCGGCTGACACCGCAGTTGTGCTCCATCTACGACCCGGTCTTCTGGCGGCACGAGCGCATCTGGAAGGTGCCGGACCAGCACCTGAACATCTTCAACGGAACCCCTTTCAAGAACGTGATCTGGCGGCTCATGGGGGTTCGTATCGGCAAGAGGGTGTTCGACGACGGTTGCTACCTGACCGAGCGGACCCTCGCCACCATCGGCGACGAGTGCACCCTGAACTTCGGCAGCAAGATCCAGTGCCACTCCCAGGAGGACGGCACGTTCAAGTCCGACGTCTCCACCCTCGGTGCCGGCTGCACGCTCGGCGTGGGCGCGCACGTGCACTACGGCGTGACGATGGGTGACGGCGCCGTACTGGCAGCCGACTCCTTCCTCATGAAGGGCGAAGAAGTCCCGGCGAGGGCGCGGTGGGGCGGAAATCCCGCCGCGGACATGCCGGATGCGTTCGAACAACGGCCCTTCGGCGTCGAGACGCTGACAGCGACGACGCCCTCGGTCAACGGCACTGCGGCGAAGGTGGGTTCATGATGGAGACGCGCGTGGAGTCGGACCGGGAGTTCTGGAGCCGTGTCCTGACCGCCGGTGGGTTCACCGCGGTGCCACGGTGGGCTCGCGAGCCCGTGCAGGGAGTCGCCGAGTACGAGGTGGCCGTGCCGGACGACGTACTGCGGGCCCTGCGTGAGCTGGTGCGGGAGTCCGGCGTGCCGCTGAGCACGGTGCTGCTCGCGGCGCACGCCAAGGTGCTGGCCGCGATCTCCGGCGAACCCGAGGTGGTGACGGGCTATGTCACGGGTTCGCGGAGCGGACCGCTGCCGTGCCGGCTGACCGTCGGCCCCGGGTCCTGGCGCGCGCTGCTGACCGGTGTCCAGCGCGTCGAGGAACAGCTGCTGGCACACCAGGACTTCCCGATGGCCGAGCTGCGGCGGGAGCTGGGTGTGGCCGGGCCGTCGTACGAGGTCGCCTTCGACGCGGCGGCCTCCGCGAGCGGTCTCGACGACGACACGGCGCTCGGCGTCAGATGGTGCGATCGCGGCGAACGGCTGCTGATGCGGCTGCGGTACCGCACCCAGGTCATCGACGGCGAGTGCGCGGCCCGGATCGGTGGCTACCACCTGACCGTACTGCGGTCGGTGGCGGCGGACCCCGACGCCGAGCACACGCGGCAGAGTCTGCTGTCCGCCGACGAGGTGCGCGAGCAGCTCGAAGGACTGGCCGGACCCCGCAGGGAGTTGCCCGACGCACGGGCGCACGAACTGTTCGAGCAGCGGGTACGGGAGCACCCGGAGACGGTGGCCGTCGTGCACGGTGACCGGGAGTGGACGTACGGCGAGCTCAACGCTCGCGCGAACCGGCTGGCGCGCGCCCTGCTGGAGCGCGGACTCGGGCGCGAGGACGTCGTCGCCGTGGTGACCGAACGCAATCCCGACTGGGCCGCCGCGATCCTCGCGGTCTTCAAGGCGGGCGGCGTGTACCTGCCGATCGAGCCGCACTTCCCGGCCGGACGCATCCAGGCGACGCTGTCGCGAGCCGCCTGCCGGCTCGTGCTCACAGAGGCCGGCAGCACCGACACCCTCGACCAGGCGCTCACCGCACTGCCCGGGGTGGAGAAGCTGCTGATCGAGGACGCGTACGCGCAGCAGCACGCGGACGGCGACGTCGGTGTGAGCGTGGCCGCCGACCAGCTGGCGTACATCTACTTCACCTCCGGCTCCACCGGCGAGCCGAAGGGCGCCATGTGCGAGCACGCGGGCATGCTCAACCATCTCTTCGCGAAGATCGACGACTTGGGGATCGTGCAGGGGCGTGTGGTGGCGCAGACGGCCCCGCAGTGCTTCGACATCTCCTTGTGGCAAGTGCTGTCCGCCCTGCTGGTGGGCGGTCGGACACTGCTGGTCGCACAGGAGGCGATCGTCGACGTGGAGCAGTTCCTCGACACGCTCGTCCGCGACCGGGCCGGAGTGGTGCAGGTCGTGCCCTCCTACCTGGAAGTGGTGGCGTCGTACCTGGAACGGCATCCGTGCGAACTGCCCGACCTGCGCTGTGTGTCGGTGACCGGTGAGGCGCTGAAGCGGGAGCTGGTCCAGCGCTGGTTCGCGATCCAGCCCGGCATCAAACTGGTCAACGCCTACGGACTGACCGAGACCTCGGACGACACCAACCACGAGGTGATGACCGGGGTGCCCGAGCGGGTCCTGCTGGGGCGCGCGGTCAACAACGTGCACGTCCACGTCGTCGACGAGCAACTGGCCCTGGTCCCCCTGGGAGCACCCGGACTCATCGCGTTCTCCGGTGTCTGCGTGGGCCGGGGATACGTCAACGACCCCGAGCGGACCCGCGAGGCCTACCGCGAGAACCCGCACCGGCCCGGCGAACGGCTCTACCTGGGCGGTGACTGGGGGCGCTGGCACCCCGGAGGCAAGCTGGAGTTCCTCGGCCGCCGGGACAACCAGGTCAAGATCCGCGGCTTCCGCATCGAGATCGGCGAGATCGAGAACACCCTGCTGCGGGTGGCCGGAGTGCGGGACGGCGCGGTCGTCATCGCCCAGCGGGCCGACGACAGCAAACACCTCGTCGCTTTCTACTCGGGCCGGGAGCTGCCGACAGACGAGCTGCGCGAGGCGCTCGCCGCCCAACTGCCCGCCTACATGGTCCCCTCGGCCGTCCACTGGCAGCAGAGCCTGCCGCTGACCGCCAACGGCAAGATCGACAGGAAGGCGCTGACCGCGCTCGCCGAGCAGACGCCGGCCGCGCAGAGCGACGGCGCGGGAGAGCACGAGGACGCCCCGCTCACTCCGTCCGAGCGGAAACTCGCGGGCGCCTGGGCCGAGTTGCTGGGCGTTCCGGAATACCGGATCGGCCGGCAGGACCACTTCTTCGACTCCGGCGGCACCTCACTGTCGGCGGTGAAGCTCACCATCGCCCTGGACCGCGCGGTGTCCCTCAAGGACATCACCCGGCACCCGGTGCTCGCCGACCTGGCCGCACTCCTCGACGGCGCCGCCCGCCGGCACCCGGAGCTGCTCCAGCCGCTGTCGACACCGGCCGGCGTGCCCGAGTACGCCCTGGTGTGCTTCCCGTACGCGGGCGGCAACGCGGTCAACTACCAGCCGCTGGCGAGCGCGTTGGCAGGCAGCGGCATCGACGGGATGGGCGGTCCGGACGCATCGGGCCGGCTCGCGGTGTACGCCGTGGACCTCCCCGGACACGACCTGGCCGCCCGGAACGAGCCGTTCGCCCCGATCGACCAGGTGGCGGAGCAGGTCGTCGCCGAGATCACCCGGCGTGGTCTGACCCGCGTCATGCTGTGGGGCCACTCCTCGGGTGCGGCGCCGGCGGTGGAGACCGCCCGCAGGCTCCAGGAGCGCGGCATCGACGTCCCACGGGTGTTCCTCGGCGCACAGCTGCTCGGCTCCGCCGCCGAACGGCGGGCCGCGCTCACCGAACTGACCGGCCGCAGCGACACCGAGATCGCCGCGGGCCTGACGGCGGACGGCGGATACACCGAACTCGGCGAACTGAACGCGCAGCACAGCGCGCAGATCGGCGCCGCCTACCGGCACGACTACACGTGCGCACACCGCTACTTCGCCGAGGCGCTGGAAACCGCGCCGACCGCGAAACTGTCCGCGCCGGTCACGGTGGTCGTGGCCGCCGACGATCCGGTCACCGCCGGATACCACGACCGCTACCGCGACTGGCAGAACCTGGCCGAACACGTCGAACTGCACGAACTCGCCGACGGCGGCCACTACTTCCTGCGCATCCGTCCTGCTGAGGCGGCCCAGGCCGTCCTCGGCGCAGCCGAACCACTGGCCTCCCCCTGAAACCCGGCCCGGAGATTCCCCGAGCCGCCGGAGGACCGACCGAAAGGAACCCGAGATGTCGTCCTCACCAATGGCACCACCGCTCGACCTGGACCTGCGGCCGGACAGGCCTCCGGTGCTGCACGTCGAGACGCCCGGTGACGCGCCGAGTTGGGCGACCCAGTACCGCGACGCCCTGCACGCGCAGGTCACCGAGCACGGCGCTCTGATCGTCCGCGGTCTGGCACTGCGGGAGCCCGAGCAGACCGCGGCCGTCTTCCAGGGACTGACCAGCGGCCTGATGACCGAGCGCGAGGCCTTCGCTCCCCGCGAGACGTACCGCCCCGGGGTGTACTCGTCCTCGACCTGGCCGCCCAACCAGCCCATGTGCATGCACCACGAACTGAGCTACACGCTCGAGGTACCGGGCCTGATGCTGTTCGCGTGCCTGACCGCCCCGGAAAGCGGCGGAGCGACGGCGGTGGCCGACGCGGAGCAGATGCTCCAGGCACTGCCCACCGCGCTGAGCGAACGCTTCGAGCGGGAGGGATGGCTGCTGACCCGCAGCTACAACGACGAGATCGGCGCGTCCCTGGAGGAGTCCTTCGGAACCGACGACCCGGTCGCGATCGAGCACTACTGCCACGCCAACGACATCGAGTTCACCTGGCAGCCGGACGGGTCCCTGCACACCCGGCAGCGGCGCAGCGCAGTGGTGCGGCACCCGGTCACCGGCCGGCGCTGCTGGTTCAACCAGATCGCCTTCCTCAACGAATGGACCCTGGCCCCTGAGGTCCGCGAGTACCTGGTCGACGTCTACGGCGAGGACGGACTGCCGTTCAACACCCGCTTCGGGGACGGATCTCCGATCGGCGAGGACGTCGTCCAGGTACTCAACAGCACCTACGAGGCCCACACGCGCCGTGAGCCGTGGCAGGCCGGCGACCTGATGCTCGTGGACAACATCCGCACCGCGCACAGCCGAGAGGCCTACACCGGGGAGCGCCGGGTGCTCGTCGCCATGGCCGAGCCCCGACGCCTCGCCGACAGCGGCCCGACACCGGAGGCGAGCCGGCGATGACCCATCTGTTGTCGCCCGCCGAAGAGCGGGCCGCGTCCCACCCGGCCTCGGTGCCGACCTTCGCCGTCATCTCCGGCGCACAGGTGCAGCGGGCACTGAACGGCCGCGAGAAGCAGATCGTGGACCTCGTCGAGGCCACCTACCGGCTGCACGGCGCCGGTGACTCGGTGAACCCGCCGTCGTACTTCCTGCGTTTCCCCGACCGGCCCGCCTCGCGCATCATCGCGCTGCCGGCCTCCATCGGCGGATCGGTGAACGTCGACGGCCTGAAGTGGATCTCCAGCTTCCCGGGCAACGTGTCGGCCGGGCTGCCCCGCGCGTCGGCGGTCCTGATCCTCAACGACCACGACACGGGCTATCCCTTCGCCTGCATGGAGAGCTCCATCATCAGCGCGACCAGGACGGCGGCGTCCGCCGCGCTGGCGGCCGACTGGCTCAGTCGCACCCGTGGCCGACCGGCCCGTGTCGGGTTCTTCGGCACCGGGCTGATCGCCCGCTACATCCACACCTTCCTGGCCGGCACCGGCTGGACGTTCGACACGATCGGCCTGCACGACCTGTCCGCGGACAGCACCGCCGGGTTCGCCGGCTACCTGCGAACCACCGGCGCCGCGGGGAAGGTCACCGTCCACGACAGCGCCGAGGAGCTGATCCGCTCCAGCGACCTGGTGATCTTCGCCACCGTCGCCGGTGAGCCGCATGTCACCGACCCGGGGTGGTTCACGCACAACCCACTGGTGCTGCACGTGTCCCTGCGCGACCTCGCCCCCGAGATCCTGCTCGGCTCGGCCAACTTCGTCGACGACGTCGAGCACTGTCTCAAGGCGAACACCTCGCCCCACCTCGTGGAACAGCTCACCGGCAACCGTGACTTCCTCGACGGCACCCTCGACGACGTCATGGCCGGACGGCAGGCACCGCCGACCGATCGGCCAGTGATCTTCTCGCCCTTCGGGCTCGGCGTCCTCGACCTGGCCGTCGGCAAGTACGTCTACGACGAAGTAGCCCGGGAGGGTCAGCTCAGCATCATCGACGACTTCTTCCACGACCTGCGCCGACACGGCTGAACCCATTCGTCAGCCAAGGCACCAGGAGGCCCATCGTGCCCGTCATAACCGCTCCCTACGCCTTCAACGAGAGCAGGCTCTACGTCGATCTCGAACCGATATTCGGGCGTCGTCTCTATCTGAAGTGCGAGGGATTCAACTTCGCCGGCTCCATCAAGCTGAAGGCCGCGAACGAGATGGTGGAGAGTGCCGAGCGCGAGGGGGTCCTGAAACCGGACTCGATCCTCATCGAGTCCTCGTCCGGGAACCTAGGCGTGGCGCTCAGCATGATCGCCGCGAGCAAGGGCTACCGGTTCCTGTGCGTGACGGACTCCCGGTGCAACCTGTCGACCAGGCTCCTCATGGAGGCGCTCGGCAGCGAGGTGCACGTCGTGGCCGACCTCGACGCCAACGGCGGCTTCCTCGGCAAGCGGATCGACTACGTCCGAGCACTGTGCGCGTCCGACGACCGCTACGTGTGGCTCAGCCAGTACACCAACGAGGGCAACTGGCGGGCGCACTTCCGCACCACCGCGCCGGAGATCGCCGAGCACTTCCCCGAGCTCGACGTGCTCTTCATCGGAGCGGGCACCACCGGCACCCTGATGGGCTGCGCGCGCTACTTCCGCGAGTGGAACCGCGAGGTGCGGATCGTCGCGGTGGACAGCGTGGGGTCCGTCGCCTTCGGCGGCCCGCCGGGACGCCGGATGATCCCCGGCCTGGGCATGAGCATGCGTCCGCCGCTGCTCGACGAGTCCTTCGTGGACGAGGTGGTCCGGGTCGAGGAGGCGGACACCATCCGCACCTGCCACCGGCTGGCCAGACGCGGGTTCCTGTTCGGCGGCTCCACGGGGACCGTGGTCAGCGGCGCGATGGACTGGCTGGCCCGGCACGGGACAGGCGACCTCACCACGGTGGCCATCGCCCCGGACCTCGGCGAGCGCTACCTGGACACCATCTACCAGATCAACTGGCTCCAGGATCTGTACGGCGACGACATCCTCGAAAGCGAGGGGATCACGCGGTCCTCGGCCACGGCCGAGTCCGTGACGCGCACGCCGCAGCGGCCGAGTTCCTAGCGATCCGTCGTCGCACGATCCGGGCCCGGCTCACGCCGGGCCGTCCGGGCCGGACGCCCCTTCCTCCGGGAGGGCGGTGTCCGGCCCGGCGTCGTCGAGGAAGACCTTCGGGAGCGCCTGCTCGGCCCAGATCACCTTGCCGTGCGGGGTGTAGCGGGTGCCCCAGCGTTCGGCGATCTGCGACACCAGGAACAGGCCGCGGCCGCCCTCGTCCGTCGTGGCCGCGTAGCGCAGATGCGGTGAGGTGCTGCTGCCGTCGGACACCTCGCAGGTCAGCGTCCTGTCGTGGATGAGCCGCACATGGATCGGCTCGGAGGCGTACCGGATGGCATTGGTGATGAGCTCGCTCAGGATGAGCTCCATGCTGAAGGCGAGCTCGGTCAGTCCCCACTCCTCGATCTTCTCCGCCACGGCCTCGCGCATCCCCGCGACGGCGGCCGGATCGGCGGGCACGTCCCAGTCGGCGATCCGGTCGGGCGACAGCCCCCGGGTACGGGCGATGAGCAGGGCGACGTCGTCCTTCGGGCGCCTGGGCAGCAGGGCCTCCAGCACCTCCCGGCAGCTCTCCTCGGGCGGCCGCTCGGGGTGCCCCGCGAGTGCCTCGCGCAGCAGTTCCATGCCCACGTCCAGATCGCGCCTGCGGTCCTCGATGAGACCGTCGGTGTACAGCACGAGCTGGGTGCCGTCGGCGAGCTCCAGCTCCTCGGTCTGGAACGGCATCCCGCCGAGACCGAGGGGAGGACCGCCCGGCAGGTCCGGGAAGGTGACCGTCCCGTCCGGATGGACGAGCGCCGGCGCCAGGTGGCCCGCGCGCGCCATGACGCAGCGGCGCGTCACGGGGTCGTAGATCGCGTACAGACAGGTGGCGCCCACGATGTTCTCGGGGCTCTCCGTGCCGGTCTCGTCCTGGTCGATGCGGCCGACCAGGTCGTCCAGATGGCTCAGCAGCTCGTCGGGCGGCAGGTCGAGGGTGGAGAAGTTGTGCACGGCCGTCCGCAGGCGCCCCATCGTGGCGGCGGCGTGCAGGCCGTGGCCGACCACGTCCCCGACGGCCAGCGCCACCCGGCTGCCCGGCAGCGGAATCACGTCGAACCAGTCTCCGCTCACGTTCGCCTGGGCGGGGAGGTAGCGGTAGGCGATGTCGAGGGCGCTCTGCTCGGGCAGGGCCCGCGGCAGCAGACTGCGCTGGAGGGTGATCGCCATGGCATGCTCGCGGGTGTAGCGGCGGGCGTTGTCGATGCTCACCGCGGCGCGCGCCACCAGCTCCTCCGCCAGTGACAGCTCCTCCTCGTCGAACGGCTCGTGGTCTCCGCAGCGCCAGAAATTGACCATGCCCAGGACGACGCCGCGTGCCTGGATGGGAGCGGCGATGAGGGTGTGGATGCCGTAATCGATGATCTTCTGGGCGCGCACGGGGTCCTGCTTCCGCCACCCGCCGGCGGCCGCCAGGTCCGTCACGAGCTCGCTGTGGCCGCTTCCGTAGCTGCGCGCCTGGGGCGTGGACGGCACGAAGTCGATCAGGCGGCCCTTCTCGTAGAGCGGGTGGTCGTTGCGGATGCCTTCCAGGGCCGAGCGGCGCATGCCCGTCGCGGTGGGGGCCGGTTCCTCGCCGCGGAGCACGGCGTCGGCCAGATCCACGGTGACGAAGTCGGCGAAGCGGGGGACGGCGACCTGTGCCAGCTGCTCGGCGGCGTCCTTCACGTCCAGGGTGGTGCCGATGCAGAGGCCCGCGTCGTACAGCAGCTTCAGCCGCTCCCGTGCGGTCTCCGCCCGGCCGGTCACCGCCTGGAGCTCGGTGGAGTCGCGGAGCGTCACCACCGCCCCCTTGGGACCCCCGTCCGGATCCGTGGGGCGCTGGTTGACGGCCAGCAGCCGGTCCCCGGCGAAGTGCACCTCATCGGTGGCCTCGCGCCCGGAGACGAGCAGTTCGACGGTCTCGGGATCGAGCCCCGGCAGCTCGGAGACGGGCCGTCCCTCGACGTCCGGGGGCAGCTCCAGCAGCCGTCGGGCCTCGTCGTTGGCGAGCAGCAGCCGGCCGTCGTCCGCGACGATGAGCACGCCCTCGCGCACGGAGTGCAGCACCGTGTCGTGGTGGTCGTACATGCGGGTCATCTCGTCCGGCGCCAGGCTGTGCGTCTGCCGCCGCAGCCGCCTGCCCACCAGGGCCGTCCCGCCGGTGGCCAGCACGAGCGCGCCGGCTCCGGCGCCCAGGATGATCGGCAGCTGCCGGGCCACCTGGTGGGTCACGTTCTTCACCTTCAGCCCGGCCGAGACGAGGCCGATCACCTTGCCGTCGTCGTCCTTGATCGGGACGGTGGCCTGCACCTCGCGCCCGAGCGGGCCGTTGACGCTCTCCGTGTAGACCTTCCCGGCGAGTGACGGCTCGATGGTGCCCACGAACCTCTTCCCGATGCGGCTCGGCAGCGGGTGCGTGTAGCGGATGCCCTCCGTGTCCATGACCACGATGAAGTCGACGCCGGCGACCTTGCGTGCCGCCTCGGTGAGCGGCTGGAGGACCTTGCTCGGGTCCGGGGCGGCGAGTGCCGCCTGCACGCCGGGGGAGTGGGCGAAGGTCTCCGCGACGGCGATGGAACGACGCTTGGCCTCGGCGTTCGTGTCACGTCCGGACTGCAGGACGAGGGCGAAGACGCTGAAGGCCACGAGCAGCACCACCACGGCCACCTGGAGCAGGAACACCTGCCCGGCTACGCTCCGCGGGCTCCTGCTGACCAGTGACCTCAGTGAAAGGCGTCGAAAACCGGCGAAACGATCCGCCATGTGACCTTTTTAGCACCGGTGATCCCGAGTGGCCATGGCCCGCTCGAGAATGGATCTTGCCGTGTCCGCCCTCCGGGCCTGTTCGGGGCATGTGCCGCACGGCCTGTCCCGCCTGCCCGGCCGGCGGTTCGGGGGCAGGTTTCCTCCGGGGTGCGAGCGGTCGCTCGCCGTGTTCGGGTGCGTGCCCGTCGGAGATCGACGTCTGCTATTGACCGATATGATGCGGTCTGTGGTCAAGTTCGGACGGCTGAGGGGCCATCGATCCCCCTACGGCAGCAGGTGGCAAGCTGCCCAGCTGTCACCGGTGATCCTGACGGTCCTCATCACCGGCCTGGCGTTCTCCACACCGAGGGAGATCGCCTTCAGCCGCCTCCTGCCCGCCGCCCCCGCTCTCGCCGCCGCCATGTGGACCGTCGTCCCCACGATCCTGCTGGGCGGGTTCTGCCTCGTGGTGATGATCGTCCTCAGCTTCTTCTACGAGGACCTGGGCACGCAGTACACCTCGGCCGCCATCATCGCGGTCACCCTCGCCGCCGCGTACGCGAGCCATGTGCGACTCCAGCGCGAGGAGATCCTCCTCCAGGTCCGCCTGGTCGCCGACGCGGCCCAGAAGGTACTGCTGCGCCCCCTGCCGCGCCGCATCGAGGACGTCGAGATCGAGTCCCTGTACCTCGCCGCCCAGGAGCAGTCCCGGATCGGCGGCGACTTCTACGAGGCGGTCGGCACGCCGTACGGGGTACGGCTGCTCATCGGCGACGTACGGGGCAAGGGACTGACCGCGGTCGGGGCGGCCTCGGCGGTGATCAGCTGCTTCCGGGAAGCCGCCTACGACGAGTCCGACCTGACGAGCGTCATCCACCGCCTGGAAGCCAGCATCAACCGTCACAGCGCTTCGTTTCCCGGCCAGGACCGGCCCGAACGCTTCGCCACCGCCCTCGTCGCCGAGATCCCCCACGGCGGCGGGCGCGTCCGGCTCCTCAACTGCGGGCATCCGCCGCCACTGCTCGTGCACGGCGGCAAGATCCGCGTGCTGGAGCCCACCATCGCCTCGCCCCCGCTCAACCTCGCGGAACTCATCGGCCACCACTACTGCGTCGACACGATCGCCCTGGGCGCGGGCGACCAGCTGCTGCTCTACACCGACGGCGTCTCGGAGACCCGGGACCGGACCGGTGCGTTCTTCCCGCTGCCGGAATGGATGCGGGGGCAGATCCTGCAACCGCCCCGCGGACTGCTCGACCGCCTGCACCACGACCTGCTCGACTACAGCGGGGGACGGCTCGACGACGACATCGCGGCCCTCGCGGTGCGCTGCCCGAGCAAGCAGGGCCTGGAGCGTCCGGCGTAGGCGGGATCCGACGCGTGCGCCCCGGGCTCCGGTGTCGCCGTGGCTGTCTTCGTGCGTGCGTGCCGGGCGTCGGTGTCACCGCGACCGTGCCCGTCCGTGTGCGGCGCGCGCCGGGCCCCGGTCACCGCGAGGGCCCCTCCGAGTGTGTGCGCCGCCCGGCGGCGTCACCGCGTCCGTTCTGACGCGTCCGCGCCGACCCGCTGGTCCCGGGAGCGCAGCCGCCGCAGCATCCGGGCGTCCTCGAAGCCGACCTCGCGGGCGGCGGCATCCAGCGTCGCCCCGTGCCCCGCCAGGTGCTCGGCCCGCTCCAGCCGCAGGGTCTGCTGATAACGCAACGGAGTCAGCCCGTTCGTGGCCCGGCTGAACAGACGGGTCAGGGTGCGCTCGCTGACTCCCGCGTACGCGGCCAGGGCCGCCAGCGGCAGCGGCTCGGTGAAGCGCCGCTCGATCAGGTCCTGGACCCTGTGCACGGTGTCGTCGAGGTGCGAGCGGTGCCGCAGCATGGCGCTCGCCTGGGGCTCGTCGCCGTTGCGCCGGGCGTAGACGACGATGTCCCGTGCGACCTGGGCCGCGAGCGCCGGACCGTGCCGGACCGCCAGCAGATGCAGGGCGAGATCGATGCCGCTGGCGATGCCCGCGGACGTCACCACGCGGTCGTCCGTGGTGAACAGCACGTCGCGCACGACGGTCGCCCGGGGATACCGGGAGGCCAGTTCGTCCTGCACGTCGTGGTGCGTGGTGCAACGCCGGCCGTTCAGCAGACCGGCCCTGCCGAGCGCCTCCGCCCCGGCACACACGCTGGCGACGGTGCCGCCCGCGCCGTGATGGGCGCGCAGCCTCTCCAGCGTCCCCGCGGCGGGTTCCGGACCCTGGCACAGACGGGGAGCCCGCCACCCCGGCACGACGACGAGGTCGTCGGGGCCCAGCTCGGGCCACCGGGTGTCGGCGGCGAGCGGCAGCCCCTGCGCGCTGACCACCTGCTCCCGCTCGGCGACGTAGGTGAGGGTGTACGGCTGCCCGAAGTCCGCCGCCGTGCTGAAGACCTGAGCCGGACCGGCCAGGTCCAGGAGATGGACCCCGGGCAGAAGGACGAAGACGACTCGGCTCACACCGGCGATACTTCCAGCTCCGCCTCCAGCTCGGCCACCGAGGCGATGCGCGCGAAGCGGTCGCGGAGGACCGCCTCGGTGCGTTCGATGATCGCGGCGGCACTCAGGTCGCCGATCGGATTCGTGGCGGTGGCGTCGGTGACGAAGACCATGCGGTACCCGAGGTCGCTGCCCACACGCGTCGTCGTCTCGACGCACTGCTCGGTACGGATCCCGCAGACCCACAGCTCGCCGACCCCGGCCCCGGTCAGCAGCTGCTGGAGGTTGGTCGTCGTGAAGGCGTTGTGCGAGGTCTTGTACAGCACCGCCTCGCCCGGCCGCGGTCCGTCCAGTTCCTCCAGCAGGCGCACGTGCCCGGACCGGGGGTCGAACACGTCGCCGCTTCCCGGCTCGGTGTGCAGCACCCAGAAGATCCGGTCACCCGCGGCCCGGGCCAGGGCGACCAGCCGGTTGACCGGCTCGGCGATCCCAGGATCGGAGATCTCGTCCCACAACGGGCGGGCACGGAAGGACTCCTGGACATCCACGACTATCAGCGCTCGGTTCATGACATCGATTCTGAGCTGCCGCGACGCATGAACCCCAGGCCCGATCCAGGCCCGTGCCGGAACGATCCGGTCAGCCCGGACGCCTCCGGAGCTCATCGCCGCGTGGCCGGTCCGGGTCCGCGCACGGTGCGGCCACGCGTCCTTCCGACGGCGAGCGACGCGTGTTCCGGACGGTGGGCCGACGGGGCAGCCGGGAGCGGCGTCACGACTCCGTGGCGCCCTCGGGATCGTTCGTCCCCGAAGGCAGCCACCAGACGGCCGCCCAGCAGCACGCCCGCACCACGAAAGCTGCCGCCAGCGCCCACCACACGCTGTTCACGTGGACGTCGGACAGCCACGCGATCAGGTACCACACGAGTGTGTCCTGGAGCAGGCCGATGATCGCCAGCAGGGGCAGCAGAGGGCCTTGGCGCGGGTCCTTGGGGGTGGCCCAGATCGCGGTGCTGACGCCTGCGAAGACGACGTACGCGACGACGTAACCGAGCAGCGTGCTCTTGCCGGTCTCGTCGAGCGTGATGCCGGGAAGCGCGGCGGCGAGCGCCACTCCCGGAAGCAGGCCGACCTGTTGTCTTCGTATGTCCTTCATGATCGGGACTTTGGCAGACACCGCCCCGCTCGGGAAGGGGTGCCGACGATCAGCCGTGCACGGACCCCGTCCGCCGCCGCCCGCGCCCGGATGTGTGGGCCGTGAAAGGATTCGGGTCGCAAATCTCCTGATGCGCACGTGAATTGAACATGTGTCAGCAGGGAAGGTTCGAGGTGCCGTCAGGGGGACCTCTGGGCGAAGGGCTGGCACGATCAATTGCCCTTTCCCTAGGATGGTCTGCCTAGCCGGGCCACTTGAAGCTGCTTGGAGCAGGGGGAACGATGCAGGCTGGTAGGCAGTTGTCCACGAAGATCGATGCCACCGTGCCGACGGCCGCGCGCATGTACGACCACTATCTCGGCGGCAAGGACAACTACGCGGCCGACCGCGCGGCCTGCGCCGAGCTCGACAAGGTCGTGCCCAGCACGGGCGCACTCGCGCTGAACAACCGGCGCTTCCTCCAGCGGGTGGTCAGGACCCTGGCGGCCGAGCACGGCATCAGGCAGTTCCTCGACCACGGATCCGGTCTGCCGACCCAGGAGAACGTCCACCAGGTCGCACAGCGCGTCGATCCCGCATCGCGCGTGGTCTACGTGGACAACGACCCGATGGTGCTGGTGCACGGCCGGGCGCTGCTCGACCAGAACGACTGCACCGCGGTCATCCACGCGGACCTGCGGAACACGGACGAGATCTTCGCCCATGCCGACACCCAGCGCCTGATCGACTTCTCGGAGCCGGTGGCCGTGCTGTTCAACTCGGTCTTCCACTGCATCCCCGACAGCGAGACCGACGGCCCGCCCGCCGTGGTCCGCCGCGTGGCCGAACGCCTCGCGCCCGGCAGCTTCATGGTGATGTGCCAACTGGTCAGCGAGGACCCCAAGGTCAGGGAGTTCGTCACCGACTTCATGGCCCAGGTCACCCAGGGGCATTGGGGCAGGGTCCGCCAGGAGAAGGACGTCGCGGCGCTGTTCGACGGCCTCGAGATCCTGGAGCCGGGGCTGGTGGAGGTGTCCACGTGGCGACCCGACAACGAGGTGGCGCCCCGTCAGCTCACCCAGGAATGGGTGGAGTTCGGCGGAGTCGGCCGGCTTCCCTAGGGACTGGGCGTCATCGGGCGGGCCGCCCCTCGCCCGGTGCGCCGAAGCGACGCCTTCGGGTACACCCGCACCGCGGCGGGCGTACCCGTGACCGTGTTCAGGATGCGGCGTAGCGGTCCGCCGCCGTCTTCTTCAGAAGTGCCAACGACTCGCGCGGGGTGAGGGCCTCGTCTCCGAGCCGGTCCAGCGCCAGCCGGTACTCCTCGGTCTCGTCCCGGTCCTCCAGGAAGTTCGCGCTCCTGATGTGCTCCAGGTAGACGATGTCGGGCAGGTCGAGACCGCCGAAGCGCAGATAGGTGATGGGGATCGCGGGCGCAGAGGCGTTCGTCACGTCCAACGGCACGATCTGCAGCGTCACATGGGGTCGTTCGGCCATGTCCATCAGATACTCCAGCTGCTCGCGCATGACGTCACGGCTGCCGAGCACACGCAGCAGCACCGACTCGTCGATGACCGCCCACAGCTGCGGGGTGTCCGTGCGATGCAGGAGCTCACGCCTGCGCATGCGCATCTCGACCCGGCGCTCCACCTCGCTGGACGGTGCCGTCGGCAGCCCGCGCTCCACAACCGCCCTGGCGTAGGCGGCGGTCTGCAGCAGGCCGGGGACGTACTGGATCTCGAAGGTGCGGATGGCGGCCGCGGCCTCCTGGAGTCCGACCAACCGGTCGAACCACTCGGGCATCAGACGCTTGTCGTAGCGCTGCCACCACCCGGGCTCACCTGCGCGCCGGAGCAGTTGCAGAAGGATCGACGTCTCGTGCTCGCCGGTCCTGTACAGGTTCAGCAGGGCCTGGACGTCGCGCTCCGTGGGCGGGCGACGGCTTTTGCCGGACTCGATGCGCGACAGCTTCGCGGGACTGAACCCGATCTCACGGGCGGCCTGGTCCTGCGAGAGGCCCGAGTCCTCGCGGATGCCCGCGAGCTGCACGCCGACCAGCATCTTCAGCAGTGTCGGGGCGGGCTCGGTCCGCTTCAGATAGGGTTCGAGGCGGGAGATGCGAGGTGACTCGGCGGACATCCTGACTCCCAGTAGACCGGCAGACGACGGGGTTCATCATCGCATCCCGAGCCGCACTGCGGCACACCTCCGGAGAAGTGGGCCACGTGACTCCACTTCACACCAGGTGATCGAACTCCCCGTCCTTCGCGCCGGCCAGAAAAGCGGCCAGCTCGGACGGGGTGTACACGAGTGCCGGCCCGTCGGGGTCGCGTGAGTTGCGCAGCGCGATCCCGCCTCCGGCGAGGGAAGCCACCTCGACACAGTTGCCCTCCGCGTTGCTGTGCCGGCTCTTGACCCAGTCGACGGCCAGTGAACTGGCAGGCACACCGTTTCGCACTGATGGCACCGGACTCTCCTCGCTCACGTTCGATGACGGGCTCGACGCGGCCGCGCTCCGACGAGACCGAACGAGCGTGGCCTGTTTGAGTCGCCACTCGTGCAATTTCCCGTGAAATTGCACGCCGAGCGCTGTCGGAGTGGATAATAGCCGAGGAGTCAACGCCGCTGCAGCCGTGCGAGCCTGACGTTCCATCAGGGAGAATGCCGTGTCGTTACCTGCGCGCTCAGCACCACGCTCCGCCGCTCGGACCGCGTCGGGGGACGGTCCGAACGACGGGTCGCGACCGCTATCGCGGGGAGTGCATCCTGACGCCGCGGCCCCGTTGCGGCTCGCCGGTCACCGGCCGGCGAGCCGCTTCCCGGGGCCCGCGAGGATGCGTGTCATGGATGCACAGCAGGGCCTCGCCCAGGTACGGGACTTCACCCGCCGGACCCTGGCCGCATGGGAGGTGGGTGCCTGTGGCGACGAAGCCGTGCTCGTCGTCGACGAACTGGCCACCAACGCGCTGCTGCACGCGGCGTCCAAGGTCCCCGTCGAGCGCAGGGAGGTGTGGCTCAAGCTCTCGCTCCGGCGCGCTCACCTCGTCTGCGCGGTCACCGATCCGTACGACCGCCCCCCTGTGCACCTGCCCGCGGACGCCGCCCAGGACGACCACGGCAGAGGCCTCGGGATCGTCGACGCCCTGTCCGACCACTGGGGCTGGACACGATTCCCCGCGGGCAAGATCGTCTGGGCCATGCTGCGCACTCCCTGTCCATCCGACGGCACCGAGGCATGGGGCCCGGCATGAGTCCCGCCCCGGCGGCACGGCAGTCGAGCGCGCACCAGCAGCCCCCTTCTGGAGAAGCGGACATGGAGACACCCCTGAAGAGCCTGAATCACGTCCCGTGGCGCGAACTGCAGGACTCCACCGGGTCCGCCGCGGAGATCCCCGAATTGCTCGGTGCGATCACCTCGGAGGACGCGGACACCGCCATCGCCGCGCTCGCGCGTCTTCGCGACCGCATCTGCCAGTACGGCTTCGTCGTGGACCAGGCGACCGCCGCGACGGTGCCCTTCCTGTGGGAGCTCGCCCAGGACTCCGAGGTCGCCTGCCGTGTACAGATCCTCCAGCTGCTGAAGAACATCGCGGACGCCAGGCAATGGGAGAGCACCGCCGTCGCCTATCCCAAGCTGCTCAACCGCAGGGAGAACTACGTCGGTTGGGAACGCGAGGCCCGCCAGGCCGTCCGCGCCCACCGCGGTGACATCGGGGGTCTCCTCGCCGAGTCGGACGGAGAACTCGTCCAGGCCACGAAGGAACTGGCCGCCGCGCTGACGGACTGAAGGATCGACTCTGCACGCCGTCGATCCCGCACCGCAACGCGCTCGCGCCGCAATGCGCTCGCGCCGCAATGCGCTCGCGCCGCAATGCGCTCGCACCGCAACGCCCCTGCACCGCATCGATCCCGCACGACATCGCTTCCCTGCGGTTCGTGGATGCCGTACGGCATTGCCTTCCCGCATCCCATGCGTCCCCCACGGCATCGCCCCGGGTCCCCTCGGGACGGCTGATTTCGGACAACACTGGAAGGCGGCCCAAAGGCTGTCCCGCAAAGCGGGGGACTCCCCTTCAGCGCCCCAGGAGGCTCGCCCATCGATTCCGATGGGCTGCTCGGCCTTGTCCGAGCAACTGGGCCTGCTCGCTCTTGAGCTGTCTCAGGGCAGGAGCGAGCCCCGCCGACCAAACCGTCGGGAGCCCGGCCACGGATCACCGGTGAGAGACTGAAGATCCGAGCGAGGGTGAACGCATGGCAGACGGGGAGCACCGATGACGGCGCAGGAGAAGACATCCCTCTCCGGTGGGGCGGGCGGGCCCGCATCCGCGCTGGTGACGCACCACGCCCCCGCCGAGGTGCGTACCGCGGTCCTCTTCCTGCACGGAGGCACGGCCCACAGCCGGGCCCCCTCCAGACCCTGGCACCTGGCCGCGCTCCGGATGAGGCCCTTCATCCGGGCAGCGGCGGCAGCGGTACCCGACGACGTCTTCGTCGGCGAGGTGCGCTACCGCCTCAGGGGATGGAACGAACCCGACGCCGATCCCCTGCGGGACGCACGCAGAGCGTTGAGGGAACTCTCCCGTCTCACCGGGGAGGTGGCCGTCGTCCTCGTGGGCCACTCCATGGGCGGGCGCGCGGCCCTGAGAGCGGCCGCGGCCGCAGAAGTACGGGGTGTCCTGGCCCTGGCCCCGTGGTGCCCCGACGGCGAGCCGGTGGCCCACCTGCGCGGCAAGGACGTCGTCGTGCTCCACGGCGACCGGGACAAGGTCACCGATCCCGACGCCTCCGTCTCGTTCGTGCGCAGGGCCCGCGCGGCGGGCGCCCGGGCCGATGCCGTGGTGATGGCGGGTGGCGACCACGCCATGCTCCGGCCGCGCGGGGCATGGAACCGGGCCGCGGTCTCGGCGATCGCGGCGCTGGCCGCGTCCGGCGCCGCCTCGGCAGGCTGACCGGGCACCTCGCGCACCCGCCGGTCCGCGAACGCCGGCCGGTGCGGCAGCCCCGTCCGCTGAGCGCAACAGGCAAGGCGCAGCCGCAGGACGCCCGCCGTCAGGCGGCCGGCACCGCCGACGGGGGCCGCGACGGCGCCATCGCCCACCTGACCGCCGAGGTCACGGCGCAGCCCAGCGGCCGTACGCACAGGCTGTCCACCACCGGCAGCCTCGGCAGCCGCAGCTCGGCCGCGGCCCAGGAGGGCAGCAGCGACACGGCGTTGGCGGCCAGCACCCCGTACGGAAGGCGGACCGCCAGAGGTACCGGCGGGTCGAACAGCAGGAAACGCGCGGCTGCCCGCGCCTCCGGAGTGGCGCGCGTCTCCGCGCGGTAGACGGCCAGACGTGCCTGGAGCGCGGCCAGGCTCGACGGCGGATCGGGGACACCCAGTGCCGTGGCCACCCGCGCCATGTCCGCGACGTAGGCGTCGCACCCCGTCGAGGACAACGGCCGTACGCCGTACCGCTGGTGAGCGCGCAGGAAGCTGTAGGCCTCCGCCGCGTGCACCCAGCCGAGCAGATGCGGGTCCGCGGCGTGATACCGCATTCCCTCGCCGGTGACACCCCGGACCCTCTCGTGCACCGCCCTGACCCGGTCGCACGCCTCCTGGGCGCTGTCGGCCGTGCCGTACGTGGTGGTGGCGAGGAACGTACTCGTGCGCTGGAGCCTTCCCCAGGGGTCGCCGCGGTAGCCGGAATGGGCGTCGACAGCGGCCATGGCGAGGGGATGAAGCGACTGGAGCAGCAGGGCGGAGAGTCCGCCGATGAACATCGATGCGTCCCCGTGCACCCTGCGGATCGGACGGCCCGGGCCGAACCAGCGCGGGCCGGGAGTGCCGTGGATCCGGGCGCGGTTGCTGGGTCCCTCCGGGCCCGCCACGCGGGCGAAGAGGCTGTTCCCCAGCCGCTCCCGCAGGCCGGGCGGTTCCGTGCCGGTGCGTCTCATCGGTGCTGGGCCTCCCGGTCTCGTGGTGCCGGTGCGGCGCCCGGGTCTTCCGCTGCCGACAACGAAAGACCCGGGGGATACGGCACACCGTCCCGCCACGGGGCGAGGGCGACGTGTCGCCCGCCGTCTCTTCGGCGTCCCGGCGCCCTTCGGATGCAGCGCTCCCCGCATCGGGCGACGGAGGGCACCTCCTGTGGCAGCGGCATCCACCATGGCTCGAATCCCCGGAAACGCCTACATTGACAGTACCTCTGCCGGGTAGGGCGGCGCGGAGCGCGCCGCGGGGACCGGCTGCCCCCGAGCGAGCAGCCCGAGGAGCGGCGGAGGACGGGACGAGCCATGCAAGAAGCCCAGGAGATGCCGCATCGCGGGGCGACGGCGACCGGGAGCGGCCGGACGTACGGGATCCCCGCCGTGAACTGGCGCGAGTCGGCGGCCTGCCGTTCCGAGGACCCGGAGCTCTTCTTCCCCATCGGTGACGACGGGCTGTCGCTGCGCCAGATCGAACAGGCCCGCGCGGTCTGTCACGGCTGCCCGGTCGTCCGGGCCTGCGCGGACTGGGCACTGCGCCACGCCGAGTACGACGGAGTGTGGGGCGGGATGTCGGCGGAGGAACGCCGCAGCCTGCGCCGACATCGAACGGCCGGGAGCGCGCGAAGCCCCGACGCATGACACCGACGACGGGCTCGGGTAGTGGCCGGTGGAGCCGTCCGGTCCGCTCAGGGGCAGATCCGGTCAACCCTGTGCCGGGCGGAGGAACACCTCGTCCTCGTAGCACCAGGCCCAGGTCTCGCCCGGTTCCACGGACCGGGCGAGGGGATGTCCCGTCCGCTCGTGGTGCGCTGTGGCGTGCTGCCCGCGGGAACTGTCGCAGCAGCCTATGTGGCCGCAGGCCAGACACAGCCGAAGGTGCACCCAACGCATGCCCTTGGTGAGGCAGTCCTCGCAGCCGGCACCGGGGGAGACGGGGAGATCGGGCAGTTCCGCGGCCAGGTGCGCGCAGGTTCCGCCCTCCGGCCGTCCGCCGTCCCCGGCGACTGCCCACGTGACCATCGGACCTCCCCGGGTCGGCCTGCGTCCGGTCTCCACCTTGGCGCGTCGGCTCGGTGAACGCACGCGCGGGTCCGGGCACGGCGCGCCCTGCCACGTGGCACGGCGGACCCGCGCGTGCGCCCCTTCACCTGGCGCGGCTGTCCCGCGGAGGGCCCGCGGAGGGCCCTTCCGCGGGGCACGGCGGCCCCGGGGAGAGCTCGTCGCGGGCTCTCCCCGGGGCCGCGTCGGGGGACCGGGCGGCGCGGTCGGTGTCAGACCCGGTCCGCGGCGATCAGCAGGTACTGGAAGCTGCCGTTCCTGTACGCGTTGATGAACGTCTCCTCGATGCCCGTGACGAGCTCGTCGGCCTGGCTGCGCAACTCCCAGTAGGGGAGGGCGGCTTCGGTGAGGTCCTCGACGTGCACGGGCACCAGGCGGTTGGCTGCCAGGGCCCGGAAGTACGCCGACCGGGGGTGGATGTCGCAGATGTAGTGGGCGTTGATGAGGGAGACCTCGCGCGAGGCCTGCCCGTAGGTGTCGTTGTAGCAGCCGGTGATCACGACGTAGCGGCCGCCGCGTCGCAGCAGCCGGGCGTGTTCGGCGAACAGCAGGTCGAGCTCGACGTACATGGTCGACTCGTTGTTCCACGACGCGGCGAACTCCCCGGACACAAGGCCGGTGTCGAGCATGTTGGCATGGTGGTAGCGGACCTTGCCGTCGATGCCGCGCTTGCGGGCCTGCGCGTTGGCGAACTCGGCCTGCTTGGCGGAGATCGTGACGCCGTCCGTCCGGCACCCGTACCGCAGATGGGCCACGACGCTGCCGCCGCCACGCCCGCAGCCGGCGTCGAAGACCCGGTCGGTGGGGGCGAGGGGGCCGAGATGGGCGGCGAGGAGTTCGGCCTGGGCGTGCTCCAGGCGGTGCAGTTCGGCGGTGATCCGCTCGTGGCGCCGAACGGGGTCCCGTTCGTCGAGCACGGAGTCGTCGGCTGCGCCGATCCCGTAGTGGTGGTGGTACAGGTCGTCGATCTTGCCGAGTTCGAGGTTGACCGGGTTCTCCTCGGCGTTCCAGTAGTCGGCGACGCGGGACTGGTACGTGGACTGGGCCGGGACCGAGGCTGCCGGGGCGATGTGGGGGGCGGTGGTCAACAGTGACTCCTCGCGATGCTTCTGACGACAGGTCAAGGACGGTGCGGGTGACGGATTGCAGGGGTCGGGGGCGGTCACCAGTAGTTCGGCAGGTGGTAGCGGTGGGTGTTGGTCGCGTGCCATTCGTGGTTGCCGGACACCCAGGAGGCGAGACCCTCGGCGTAGCGCTCGACGAGGGGTGAGCCGGCGGACAGGGCGGCGGCCTCCTCCTCGAAGGCCGTCATGATCTCGTTGTGGATCTCGACGGACCTCAGATAGGCGGCCTTCAGCCCGCGGCGGTCGTTGGCGGCGACGACCTGCGGGAGATTGAGGTGCGTGGGATCGTTCGCCAGCTCCTTGGTGAAGGAGTACAGGTCGTTGACGATCGTGGTGGCGTTGCAGGCGAGCGCCGTGATCCGCTGGATCTCGGGCCGGGCGTAGACGGCCTCGGGCAGTTCGTAACCGTCCACGGCGTCGACGATGGAGAGGCAGGGGCGGAAGTTGTTGAACTGCCGCATCACCAGGTACTCCCACACCCGCGGCACGTACCGGGTCTCCGCCCAGGCGGCCTCGGCGAGATACCCGAGGTGCAGCCGGGCGATGTCGTGCAGGAAACGGTCGGTCTGACTGGGCGTGGCGAAGGCCGCGTACTCCTGGAGGGCCCAGTGGTACGAGCGCAGCGGCCCGTCGGCCTGCATCCCGTCCCTCCACTGCGCCTCCGTGTCGGGGGTGCCGTGGAAGGGGTCGATGGCGGACTGGGCCATGATCAGCCGGCCGCCGAGGCCCCGGGGTGATCCGCCCTTGTCCTCGCAGTAGCAGTCGTCGACGACGTTCTCGGCGAGCAGCAGCTTGCCGGCGGTGGTGAGGCGCTCCAGGTCGACCGCACCCGGGTGCTGGAGCACCACGGCCCGGCCGAACTGGAAGCCCGCGAAGTCCTCGAACCAGGCGTCCGGGAACAGCTCGAGTCCGCGGGCCCAGGCTTCCAGCCTGCGATCCACCTCCTCGACCTTCGCCGGATCGGCGGGCACCGCGGGTCTGTGGTGCAGACCGGGAACGGCTCCGCCGCGCCGGGCTCTGACAGAGCCCGACAGGTCGGGTGGCCCCGGGGGCGTGAACGGGGCGGCGGACAACGGCGGCGCGCTCATCGCGTACCCCTCCTCCTGGGCGAAGTCACTCGGCGGTCCGTCCGATCTGGACGTTCTCCAGGAGCCCCGCCGCGTCGGGCACGAGGATCGCCAGCGAGTAGTAGGCGGTGACGAGGTAGTTGATGATCGCGGCGGAGCTGATGCCCATGAACCGCACATTGAGTCCGGGCTGGAACTCCTCGGGGATGCCGGTCTGGTGGAGACCGATGACTCCCTGGTCCTCCTCCCCGGTGCGCAGAGCGAGGATGCTGGTCGTGTGCTGGGGGCTGATCGGGATCTTGCCGCAGGGAAAGATGGGGACGCCGCGCCAGGCGGGGACCTCGTGACCGTCGACAGTTGCGGTACCGGGCACCAGGCCGCGCCGGTTGCACTGCCGGAAGAAGGCCGCGATGGCCTTCGGATGGGCGAGGAAGAGCCGGGTCTTGCGGCGCATGGCCAGCAGGTCGTCGAGGTCGTCCGGGGTGGGCGGCCCGGAGAAGGTGCTGATCCGCTGGCCGTAGTCGGTGTTGTGCAGCAGCCCGAACTCACGGTTGTTGAGCAGCTCCCACTCCTGTCGCTCGCGGATCTCCTCGACGGTGAGCCGGAGTTGCTGCTCGGTCTGGTCCATCGGGTCGTTGTAGAGGTCGGCGACCCGGCTGTGGACCCGCAGCACCGTCTGAGTGAGCGACAACTCGTACTCGCGCGGCGTCAGTTCGTAGTCCACGAAACCGCCCGTCAGGGTCGGTTCGCCCGAGTGTCCGGCCTGCACCGGGACGTCGGCCTCGCCCTTGCGGTTCATCGGCAGCTGCTGCCGCTCCGCGTACTCCGCCAGGTGCGCCGCGAGGGACGGCGCCCGCTCGATGAACTCCCTGACGATGTCCCAGGGCAGCACCAGGACGGTGCCGGCCGTCTCGGCCCGGACCGAACTCAGCCACAGCGGGTCCGGCTGGCCGATGGCCTCGTCGCCCATCTGGTCGCCGTCGGTGACGACCCCGAGGACCTCCTCCTCGCCGTACTTGCCGGCGGTGTAGCGGGTGAACCTCCCGTGGGCGACCAGGTACGCCTCCGTGACCGGCTGTCCGGCCTCGAAGAGGACCTGCCCGGCCCGTACCCGTCGGGGCCGGAAGCGAGTGGCGATCTCGCCGAGGACAGCGTTGTCGGAGTAGCCGCGCAGGACCGGGAGTTCGGTCAGCGTCTCGGGAATGACCCTGATGTCGTCCCCGCCGTTCTGTTCGAACTGCACCCTGCCCCGGCCGATGCTGAGCTGAAGGCGCCGGTTGACCCGGTAGGCGCCGCCCTTGACGTCCACCCAGGGCAGCATCTTGAGCAGCCATCGTGAAGTGATGGCCTGCATCTGCGGTGCGGACTTGGTGGTCGTGGTGAGCCTGCGCGCCGCGTGGGTGCTCAGACTTGTCAGCTGCTCGTGGTCGTCGGTGTAGGGGACGGGTTCGTCGGTGGCGGGACCGGTGGCGCTGTCCGGTACGGACACATTCCCTCCTGGGAGGTGAACGAGGGTGAGCGAAGCGGTCGGCGATGCGCGAGGTCCGTCTGCGCACATCCCAGGCAAACAGCTGTGACGGGCTGTGCGGTACGGCGTACGAGGGGCGGTTTGCGCGTTCTGGTGGTGCAAACCCGCCGGATGAGGCAGGTGACACATGGGGCGGTGATCGCACGCCGTTCACACGCTCCGGGAACGTGTGTGCCGTGGGTGTTCGGGCGATCGCCTCACCGGTGACGGACAGGACCGTCTGGTGCCGGATCTGCGAGGGGTGTCCGTCGGCGGGCTCCGGCCGTCGCCTCGATACGGCGGCTATCATCCAATAGAACGAGTTTCACCCTTTTGTCAGTATTGATGTGTTCCTTCTGGAGTGGTCGATGGGCCGCAAGCGCCTGACGGGCGACGGCGACGAGCTGCTGGCCAGGCTCGGTTCCCTGACCACCCAGGTGCGCGAACGCGCGGAGTTCCAGCGCTCCCAGGTGGAACTGGCCATCGCCCTGCAGCGCGACATGCTGCCCGGCGACATGCCGACCGCCCCCGGGTTCCACCTGGCCGTCCAGTACGCGCCCGCCTGCTACGGCCTCAATGTGGGCGGGGACTGGTACGACGCCTTCAGGCTGCCGGACGGCTGCATCGGCCTGTCCATCGGCGATGTCCAGGGCCACAACATCGAGGCGGCGGCCTTCATGGGCCAGGTCCGGGTCGGTCTGCGGGCGCTGGCCTCCGTCACGGGCGATCCTGGAGAACTCCTCTCCCGGACGAACGAGCTCCTCCTGACCCTCGGCACGGACCTCTTCGCCACCTGCACCTTCGTGCGGCTCGACCCGGCCACCGGAGTGCTGGAGAGCGCCCGGGCCGGACACACCCCCTGCGTGTGGGCCACCGCGGACGGACGGTCCGGCATCGCCGAGGACGAATGCGGGCCACCGCTCGGCATCCTGGGCGGGACGGACTACCCGGTGACGTGTCAGCGGCTGAGCTCGGGCGGGGTCTTCGTGCTGCTCACCGACGGCGTCGTGGAGGGGCCTTCGATGAACATCGACGAAGGCCTCGACCAGGTGGTCCGCCTCGCGGGCGCCGCAGCCGTCGCCGGCATGGGGGCGGGGAAGCTCGCGGAAGCCGTGATCAAAGGGGCCGAGCGCGTCGGCCACGAGGACGACGCGGCCGTACTGGTGCTGGGGCACGACTCGCCGGGGGCGCACAGCCGGCCGTAGTCCGGACCGCATCCGGACCGCATGCGGGGCTCGTCCGCGGGCGAGCCCCGGTGCCGGGTCGGACCCGTGACTGATCCGGGACACGTGCCGCACCCGACGGCGACCCCGGGGTTCGGGCCGGACGTTAGACCGCGCCCGGGGCCCGTGCCGCTTTCGAGGTTCAGCCATAGGGCGGGACGGCCCGCCGCTCGCCTCGCCGACGGGTCCGCGTCGGTGTCTGATGACTGCTGTGGTGGGTACCGAGCAGCTGTCTCGACCGGTCGGCGCCGGTCTTCAGATGCTTGCGGTCGCCGCCTGCTACTACGGTGCGGGCCGACTGGGACTCCTGCGGCACCTCGTCCTCGACGGCGCGGTGTTCACGCCCATCTGGCCGCCCACCGGCGTCGCGGTGGCAGCCCTGCTCATCCTCGGCGTCCGGGTGTGGCCCGGCGTCGCGCTCGGTGCCCTGCTCATCATCCTGTCCGTCACCTCGTTCCGGCCCGACGTGATCGTCACCGCCGCGGGCAACACCGTCGCCCCGCTCTGTTCCTGCCTCCTGTTGCGCAAGGTGGGCTTCCGTACCGAACTCAGCCGTCTGCGCGACGGCCTGGCGCTCGTGTTCCTCGGGGCCTTCGCCGGGATGCTGATCAGCGCCACGACCGGGGCCGGCATCCTCGTCCTCGTCGGCAGGCTCGCCGCGGACTCGTTCTGGCCGGTGTGGCTGACCTGGTGGGTGGGCGACGCGATGGGTGTCCTGATCGTCACCCCGGTCCTGCTGATGCTGTCCCGCCTCCGCCCGCCGCTGCGGCCCGCACGCTGGAAGGAGGCCGCGGTCCTGATACTCATCGCCCTCGGTGTCGTCCCGTTCGCCGCCCTCAGCCCCGTCAGCATGCTGTTCCTCCTCTATCCGCTGCTGATCTGGGCGGCACTGCGTTTCCAGCACGGTGGCAGTGTGCTGTGCGCCCTCTTCGCCTCCGTCATGGCCACCGTCGCGGCGACGGGGCGGACCGGTGCGTTCGACCGTCTGAGCGACATCGAAGTGATGGTCAAACTCCAGGTGTTCAACGGCTCCGCGGCCCTGACCGCGCTGCTCCTGTCGGCCGTGATCACCGAACAGCGCAACACCAGGCGCTCGGTGGAGCAGGCCTGCAAGGAGCTGGTGGAAGTCCTGGAACACCTGACCGCCGGGGAGGCTCCCCCCGGACCGCCGCCCAAGGAGCAGGACGGCTGAGGGCGCCGGGTGTCGACGATCCGGCAGTGGTCCAGCCGCCGTTCTGGCACTGTGCGTCCCGTCGTCACGGCCCGGTGCGACCGCGCAGCCCGGTGGGGAAAGATGAGACCACAAACGAAGAACCACCGATGTGGAGGTGCGGGCACATGCAGCACGAGCGAGCGGGCCGTCCGGCCGGCCCCGAGGACCTCGTCGACGTCGCCCGGTTGGTCACCGCGTACTACGCGCTCCACCCCGACCCGGCGGAGCCAGGCCAGCGGGTCGCCTTCGGAACCTCCGGACACCGCGGATCGTCCCTGGCGACCGCGTTCAACGAGGACCACATCGCCGCGACGAGCCAGGCCATCTGCGAGTACCGCGAGAGCCAGGGCATCGACGGCCCGCTGTTCCTGGGCGCCGACACCCACGCGCTGTCGGAGCCCGCGAAGGTCACCGCCCTGGAGGTGTTCGCGGCCAACGACGTGTCGGTCCTCATCGACGACGCCGACGGCTACACGCCCACTCCCGCGGTCTCGCACGCCATCCTCACCCACAACCGCGGTCGGTCCTCCGGCCTCGCGGACGGGGTCGTGGTCACCCCCTCCCACAACCCGCCCGCCGACGGAGGCTTCAAGTACAACCCGCCGAACGGCGGTCCGGCGGGCTCCGAGGCGACCTCCTGGATCCAGGACCGCGCCAACGAACTCATCGCCGACGGCCTCAAGGGCGTACGCCGCATTCCCTACGCCAGGGCGCTGGCCGCCCCCGGCACCGGCCGCTACGACTTCCTCGGCACCTATGTGACCGACCTGCCGCACGTGCTGGACCTGGACGCCGTCCGCGCGGCCGGCGTGCGTATCGGCGCCGACCCGCTCGGCGGGGCCTCGGTCGCGTACTGGGGACGCATCGCCGACCAGCACGGACTCGATCTGACCGTGGTCAACCCGCTCACCGACCCGACCTGGCGGTTCATGACGCTGGACTGGGACGGCAAGATCCGGATGGACTGCTCGTCGCCCTACGCCATGGCCTCGCTGATCGAGCGGCGCGACCGTTTCCAGATCGCCACGGGCAACGACGCGGACGCCGACCGCCACGGCATCGTCACCCCGGACGCCGGGCTCATGAACCCCAACCACTACCTCGCCGCCGCCATCGCCTACCTGTACGCCCACCGGGAGCAGTGGCCCGCCGGGACCGGCATCGGCAAGACGCTGGTGTCGTCCGGCATGATCGACCGGGTCGCCGGCGACCTGGGCCGTCGGCTGGTCGAGGTGCCCGTGGGCTTCAAGTGGTTCGTGGACGGTCTGGTCGGCGGTTCCCTCGGTTTCGGCGGTGAGGAGTCGGCCGGCGCCTCCTTCCTGCGCCGCGACGGCTCCGTGTGGACCACCGACAAGGACGGCATCATCCTGGCGCTGCTCGCGTCCGAGATCACCGCGGTGACCGGGAAGACGCCGTCGGAGCACTACGCCGCGCTGACGGCGCGATTCGGTGAGCCGGCGTACGAGCGCATCGACGCCCCGGCGAACCGAGAGGAGAAGGCCCTCCTCGCGAAGCTGTCACCCGCGCAGATCACCACGGACACCCTGGCCGGAGAAGCGGTCACCGCGGTCCTCACCGAAGCCCCGGGCAACGGCGCGCCCATCGGCGGTATCAAGGTGACCACCGCCAACGCCTGGTTCGCGGCCCGTCCCTCGGGGACCGAGGACGTCTACAAGATCTATGCCGAGTCGTTCCTCGGCACGCAGCACCTCGGACAGGTGCAGGAGGAGGCGAAGGGCGTGGTCTCGGCGGCGCTGGGCGGCTGAGCGGGCGCGCCGGCAGTAGCCCGAGAGGGAGGGCTGCGGAAGGCCGCGCGCCGCGGCCGCCGCGGCCCTCCTTTCCCTGCCGCAGCCCTGGCCCGGGTGCTCGCCGGAGCGTCCGGCGGACCGGGCCGGAATGGCCGCTCGACGGCCGCTGACCTGCTGTGATTTCGCCCACCTCCTCTTGTCGCGGAGAGAAGGGCATTCCTAGGTTCTGTTCCATGGCCCCACATGACCCCCCACACCCCCACGACCCCAGCGAGGCGGTCGGCGCCGAGCGGTCCGGTGCCGGGCGGAACGACGCCCCCGCACTGGTCGACTTCACCGTCGATCTCACCTCGCAGGAAGTCCTCCGGCAGGCGCAGGTCCTCGCCGCCCTCGGCCCCGACTGGGACCCGATGGAGGCGCTGCGCGGCGAGGAGGCCGCCTACGACCTGCTGTACTCCGGTCTCGACGACGAACAGCAGCGCCTGTACGACGGGCTCGTCGCGGCCGGGGTGCTCCCCGAGCGCGGGGGCGGTCGTGCTGCCGCTTGACCCGCAGGCGGACCGCGGGCGTCGCGCCTGGGTGAGGTGCCCGAACTGCGACGACAGCCGCGGCTGCGCGTCGTGCGAGCAGCAGCGCACGTGCTCGGTCCACTGGCGCTATCTGCTGTCCAGCCGCGGCAGCCTGCTCCATCTCCAGTGCCCGTCGTGCACCCACCTGTGGGTGCACGAGAGCGGCTTCGGCGCCTCTCGGTCCCGCTGGGACCGCATCACCGGCAGACGTCGCGAACGCTGACCGTGCCTCCGGCCGGGGGGCGCGTTCACCGGCGCGGTGCCGTGGGGGAGCCCGTTCCGGAACCCGCGCACGGCCCCGTCCATCGATTCGAGGACGCGCGCGGCCCCCTGATGGATCGGGGACCGGCACCTCGGGGTACAAACACTATGCGCACCATCGCGAACACCCACTGCTGAAGGACTGCCGGTCTTGGACTTCCCACCCCCAGAAACCCCTGCCCCGCGACGCCAAGGGCGGACATGGACCGTCAGGGTCTCCGGCCACAGCGACCGCACCGCCTCCGTCACCTGCTCCTCACCGTGCGCGATGCCGCCGCGGTCCCGTGACCTCGCCGCACTGCGTCGCTTCGCCGAAGCCCACGTCGCCGCGCACGGCCGGGCGGCCACCGTGCACCCGGACGCCTCCTGCGCCTGCCGCCAGACGCAATGCGCCTCCCACGAGGACAGCCCGGTGCACTGCGCCGGGGGCGTGCTCCTGGTCCTGCGCCACGACCCTGCCGTCGCCCAGGTGTGGACCCTCATGGAGGTCTGCGCGGCCTGCGCACCCCTGATGACGCACACCCGCATCGTCGGCCGCGCCGTGCCCCGCACCCGTACTCCGGCCGCGCCGCCCGCGCAGGCACCCGCGGCGGACGCCTCGGTGGGCGCGCCCGCGGTTCCGGGCGGATTCAGCGCCCCGACGGGGCCCGGATTCAACAGCGAGGACGTGTCCTCGGCTCCGTCGCGCCGTCGCTCGGGCGGCGGCCGTGGCGGCCCTCGGCAACGGCAGGGCCGCCGCGGGCAGGGACGGTCCCGGGGCTGATCCGGCCCTGCCGGACACCCGCTTCGGAGTCAGTCGAGGAGGAGCGGATCGGGCAGGGCGGCCTCGGGACGCATGCGCAGAAGCGTGTGCAGGACCCCCGAGAGACCGGACATGAGGCTGGGGGAGAAGGCCTCGCGGGCCAGGCCGCCCACCGGTCCGCGCTGTTCGAGACCGCTGAGTATCCCGCCGTCGCGGTCGGCGGGGTCGCCGAAGTCCAGGGAGGTGAGGAACTCCCAGAGGCCGAGGTCGCCGTGGCACAGCGTGTGGCTCCAGCCGAAGCCCTCCGCCGCCGAGGCGCGCGCGGCACGGCGGGCCATGTCGAGGTGGGCGGGATCGCCCGCGCGTCGGTGGAGGTCGAGCATGCCGATGCCGATTCCCGTGCTGCCGTGGCACCAACTGGTGAAGAAGTCCTCCTCGGCGCCGATCCGGACGTCGAGCCAGTTGCCGTGCTCGGGCCGGTAGAGCGACTCCTGGTAGGCGAAGGCCCGCTCGGCGAGACCGGCCCAGTCCCGCCGGTCGGCCGCGGACCCGGCGTCGCTGAGGGAGAGGCGGGCCAGTGCCCAGCCGATGCCGGTCGCTCCGTGGGCGAAGCCGCCGATGCCCTCGGGGTTGAGCCGGGTGGCCCACCGGGCACCGCTCGCGTCGACCGTGGCCAGCCCGTTCAGCCGGTGCCCGATGCGGGCGGCGGCGTCGAGCCAGCGGTCCTGCCCGGTCGCCTCGGCCAGATGGAGCAGCGGAACGATGCCGCCCGCCGCACCGTTGAGGAGGTCCACCTCGACGTCGTCCTCGACCAGCCGGCCCTCCGCGAGCAGCAGTGCTCTCCCGGCGGCCCGCTCCAGCAGCCGGTCCTCACCGAGCACGCGGTGCAGCGCCAGCCACGTCCACACCTGCGACGCGGCCCCGCTGAAGGCGCCGGGCGACGGCGTCGGCGTACGGTCCTCGGTGGTCACCAGCACGCGCAGCGCGCCCTCGAACGTCTCGGCGACACCCGGCACTTCGTCGGCCCGCCCCGCCTTCGCCTCGGTCAGGTACTCCGCGAGCGTCAGAGCGACCCCGCCCTGACCGGTGTAGAGGTCGGCGGGCAGCACCCTGATGGACCAGCCGGCCGGGGTGAAGACGGGGCTGATCCAGGTGACCGTGCCGTCCCGGCCCCGTACCGCTCCGTCGCACAGCCGACGCACCATCAGGGTGGCCAGGGCGCGCCGCCGCGGCTCCCGGTCCCGTGCGTGCGGGGCGTCGGCGGCGGCCCGCACGCGCGGCGGCAGTGAACGCTCGTTGAGGTACGCGCCCACCAGGGCGTCCTGGATCACCGCCTCCTCCAGCGGCAGGTCGGCGGTGCGCCAGTCCTCGACCGTGGCCCCCACGGCGGCCGCGTCCACGACGAAGTCGAACATCGGCACGTCACCGGCGAGGAGGTCCGCGACCTCGCCGTCGATCGTGGCGCGGTCGGTCGGCGCACCGGGCAGCACCTCGGCGTTGCGGCGCAGGATGTCCCGGGCACGTTCGACGGCCGCCGCCTCGTCGTGCAACGACGCCGGGTGCCAGAGCATCCGGCCGATGTCGACGTACGCCTGCGTCGGCCGCAGGATGCGCCGCGCGTGGGTGCCCTCGAAGCGGCGGAGCAGCCGGTGCGGGGCGATCCCGGGCCCGCGCAGGTACGCGGTCATCTCCCGGAATCCGGCCAGGACCCGGTCCCAGTACGTGCTCAGGACCGGGGTGGGACTCGGATGGTTGCCCGCGCCGGGCATGGCCACCAGGTCCACATGGAAGCGGGCGGCGGCGGTGCCGCCGTCCGCGATCACCGGGTTCGGGATGAGCGGCTGCTGGCCGGGCAGGGAACCGACGCCGGAGATGTCCACACCACCGAGCGCGAAGCCGGTGCCGCGTACGGGCAGCAGGCCGGTGCGCAGTACGGTACGGCGGATGGCCGCCGCGGCGACGTCCACCGCGTCGCCGCGGCCGTCGGGCGGGAAGGGCGCGGGTGCGTCGAAGAGCGTCTCCGCGTCCACGATCACCGGCACCGGGCCCGCCGCGATCATGTTCTCGGCGTGCATGTCGGTGCCACCGGTGAAGCGGAGGACGGCGAGCCAGTGGCCGATGTTGCGGTAGAACGCGGCGAGTTCCGTGTCGTCCGCGCAGTAGCGGTGGCGGACGAACTCCGCCCAGCCGTAGCCCTCGCGCGCGAGCGTCCGCGGCACCCGGATGCGCTCGTGCTCCGGCGGAGCGTCGGGGAAGTCCGCGAACAGCTCGTCCAGCAGCGCGCCCAGGGCCACATCGGTCCCGGACGGCCGGGGCTTGTACATGACGCTGCCACCGGAGAAGTCGATCCGGCTCACCGTCAGACCGCCCCGGTGGGTGTCACCCTCCCCGAACGTGACGGACCGCACCTTCCCCGCCGGTGTCCCCAGCAGCGGCCGCAGCGACGCGCGGTCCGCGGCGACGCGTTCGGCCAGACCGGCCGTCGCCGCCACCGACGACCGCGCCACCGACGCGATCCGCCGGCCCGCGCACGGGTACCGGTCGGCCAGCCGGTCGAGATAGCCCTCCTCGCAGGCCTGCTCGATGAACACGGCCCACGTTTCCGTGTCCGCGCCGGTGCCCGGTGCGCCCCGGCCGACGCTCCCGCCGCCCGTCGTCAGGCGCAGCGCGTGCAGTTCGATCAGGAACAGCCGCGACAGTTTGGCGTGCAAGGACCTGAGCAGGGCGGTGTGACCTGCTTCCAGCACCGTCTCCCGCTCCTCGCGGTCCAGGGCGTCCACGGCGGCCAGCCGCCGGGCCAGCTCATCCCGCCAGGGGCGGGCGATGCTCCGTACGGGTTCCACGAACCAGTCCGCTTCGTCCCTGCTCCCCGGCGCCGATCCGCTCACGGTCCACCGTCTCCCTTCCGCCGAACGTCCGCGCCAGCCAGGCGCCTTGAGGGACGTGGGGAACCACTCGACCGGACCGGACCTGTCTGTGGGCGTCGCGGACGGGCGCGCGGTTCCCCACGCTGCTGCTCTCGGACCTCACTTCGCGGGGACGCCTCTGGGCGAGGCGGACTCCGCGGTCGTACCGGTCAGGAAGCGCGTCGGGGAGAAGCTCTCCGGCGGGAAGGCTCTCCGCCGAGGGCTCTCAACGCGCGACCGCGGGAAGGCGGTCAGCAGCACCAGCTGCCGCGCGACCCGCTCGGGCTGGAACAGAAGCCGTAGAGGGAGTCGCTCGGGTCGGTGAGCGCGGCCTCCGCGGCGGCGCCGCCGACGTACAGCGGACCGGCCGGGTTGAGTTCGCCGTACGCGCTCTCGGCGCCGGACAGCCAGGCGTTGAGCACGGCGGCGGTCTGAACACTGGTCTGGGGCATCAGCGTCCTCCGGACGTAGGAATTGGGGCGGATTTGCCCAGCCCTGAGTATCTCCGCGTTCGAACACCCGACAGACTGCTAATCCGGCCAGAGTCCTGCGAGGCCCGTGCGACGCGAGACCCCCGCAGGGGCGGGTGGGGCGACGGCGCGGCGAGCCGGGGCGGGCGCTCGCCCGGTGCCCCGCGCCGAGGCGCCGGGACGAGCGCCCACTCCGACGCCCGTGAGTGCGACGTCAGTTCGCCCGCCAGTAGCCCAGCGCGTGCAGCCGGTCCTTGGGGACGCCCAGCTCCTTGCGGACGTACGAGGACAACGCGCGGGTCGTCCGGGTGTCGCAGGCGATCCAGACGTACGGATGCTCGGCGCCCGCGAGGACGTCGCGCAGTTCGCCCTTCACCCGCTCGACCAGATGGGCACCGGCGTCCTGGCGGGGCACCCGGCGGACGTCGTGCCGCCCGGGGTCCGTCCGGCACGGCAACGCGTCGCTGCCGCCCTCGAACCAGATGGTGGCGGGCACCGAACCGATCACGGTGAGCAGGGAGTTGATGGCCGGCAGCGAGGCCGGGTCGCCGATCGCGACCACGTGCGAGGGCGCGGGTGAAGGCTGCTCGAAACCGGTGCCCTGGACGGTCGCCTCGATGGTGTCCCCGGCCTTCGCGCCCCGGGCCCAGTCGCTCGCCACCCCGTCGTGCAGGGCGAACTCCATGGAGAACGTGCCGGCTTCGGGGTCCGGGTCGACCAGCGTGTAGGCCCTCTGATGGGGCTTGCCCGCGTTCTCGAACCACAGCCGGACCCACATCGTCGGGTGGACGCCGGTGGCCGCGAGCAGTCCGCCGTCGGTGAGGTGCAGGCGCCGGTAGTCCTCGGTGACGTCCTCGGTGTCCGTGACCGTGAGGATGAAGTCCTTGGCGCGCATCAGCCTCAGCACCGCGCCCTCCCAGCCCCGCCCCTGTGCCATGACCCCTCCACCTCTCGCGTACATTCTTTCCACGATCAACTAAGGCAAGGCTAACCTAATAATCATCCGAGTGGTGAGGGTGCGGCCGGATCGATGCCTTGTCTCGTCCGTGTCCGTGTCCGTGCCGTTCGGCCCGAGCCCCCGTGAACCGGCAAGAGGAGACCCATGTCCCGCCCGACCCGCCCCGTGCACGAACAGGCCCTCGACGGCTTCGGTACGGTGCGCATCCGTCCGCTGGCCCCCGAGGGTGACGCCGCGGTCCTCCATGAATGGGTGAGTGACGAACGAGCCGCGTTCTGGGGGATGGACGGGCTCACGCGTGACCAGGTGGCGGAGGTCTACGCCCAGATGGACGGCCTCGACACCCATCACGCATTCCTCGTCGAACTCGACGGTGCCCCGGTCGCGCTGCTGCAGACGTACGAGCCGTCCGCGGACCGGGTCGGCGAGTGCTACGAGGTCCAGCCGGGCGACATCGGTGTCCATGTCCTCATGGCGCCCGCCGGGGGGCGCGGCAGGAGACCGGGCTGGTCGTCCGCGCTGATGGGCTCGTTCGCGGCGTACGTGCTGCTGGGGCTCGACCGGCGGCGCATCGTCATCGATCCCGATGTGCGCCACGAGAAGGCACTGGCCCGCTTCCGGCGGCAGGGCTTCGAGGCCGGCCCGGCGGTCACCCTGCCGGAGATCGATCTTCCGGACGTTCACCTGCCCGAGAAGAGGGCTCAACTCATGCACGTCACTCAGGAGACCCTCCCGCGATGACCTCCCCCGTACCGTTCTCCCGCCCCGACCGTCGACCGCACGTGAGCGTCCGCCGCCGATCCGTACGACCGCGGCCACGCCAGGGGACGGCAGCTCGGCCCTGACCTGCACGGCGCGATCGACGTCTACGACCGGCTCTTCGCCCTCGGCGGCATCGGGCCCGGCACCGTCCGCGACGACGCCCACCGCGCACTCGACGCCGTCGGCGACTTCCGCCCGGCCCTGCGCGCACAGATCGAGGGCCTCGCCGACGGAGCGGGCATCGAAACCTGGCAGGCCGCGGCGTTGAACGCCCGCACCGAGATCCTCGCCCGCTCCCGCGCGGTCCCCCCGGGGGAGTGCTCCACCGTGGTGCGGCGACTGCCCACGGAGCACGGCGGCCACACGCACCTCGGAGTGCAGACGTGGGACTGGCACGTCGAACTCAGCCCGTACTGGCACACACTCGACTGCGCCGGCGGCACCCACCGCTACGTCGGCATCACCGAACACGGCATCCTCGCCAAGATCGGCGTCAACAGCGCCGGACTCGCCCTGCACTTCAACATCCTCGGACACCGGGACGACCGCGTCGGCGGACTGCCCGTGCACGTCCTGGCCGCGTTCGTCCTCGAAGAGGCGGACAGCGTGGACCACGCCCGCCGGCTGCTGCGGGACGCCCCGATCGCCTCGTCCGGGTCCTTCATGCTGTTCGACACGCGACAGGCCCTGCTGCTCGACATCAGCCCGGCCGGAGTCTCCGAGGTGCCCCCGGTCGCCGAGGGAACCCACCTGCGCACCAATCACTTCCTCACTCCGGTCCCGGCCGAGCACGAGAAGTCCTGGCTCTACCAGCCCGACTCCTCCGAGCGTTACGCCTTTCTGCGCCGACGGCTGGTACAGGGCGGGACGGGCCGTACGCACGGAGAGGGCGCCGGTGAGGGTGACGGCTACGGCGGCGGGCTCGTCGAGCAGCTGGTCACCGGGCCGGGGGAGCCACCCGTGACCTGCGTTCCCGACATGGACGGTCGCACCGGGCGTCGCTGGGCCAGCCTCGCCACCGTGCTCCTCGACCCCGCCGCACGCACCGCGCGCGTGCTCGACGGGACCCCGGCCGAGCACGCCACCCGACCCTGGCACGTCATCCGGGCCTGACCGGCACCGCTGCACGAACGGGGCATCCGACCCGGTCCGGCCGTGTTGCTGATTGCGCGTGGTCCTCGAAGGATGGTGAGGGCGCGTGACACCCCGGGTCCGCCCGGGGCGTCGACGGGTACCGGAGGACGGGAGCCGGTGCCCGGCCGACAGCGGCGGAGAGGAGCCCCCGTGGGACCTGCCGTACGGGCACAGGGGAGTGGGGGCCGGCCGACGGGGGCGGCGGAGGGAACCGACCCCCGGCGCTGGCGAGCCCTGTGGGTCACCCTCGTCGCCGGGTTCATGAGCCTGCTCGACGTGACGATCGTCGCGGTGGCGCTCCCCTCCATGCAGCGGGACCTGCACGCCTCCGCGCCGGCCATCCAATGGGTCGTCTCCGGCTACGCCCTCACCTTCGCGCTGGTCCTCGTGCCCGCCGGGCGCATCGGAGACGCCATGGGCCGACGGCGCATCTTCCTGCTGGCGCTCGCCGGGTTCGTGCTGTGCAGCGCCGCCGCGGGCGCGGCTCCGACGATCACACTCCTCGTCCTGGCGCGGCTCGCACAGGGCGTCGCGGCGGGCTGCCTCGCCCCGCAGAACTCCGCGCTCATCCAGCAGATGTTCCGGGGCGGGGAGCGCGGACGGGCCTTCGGCATGTTCGGTGCCACCGTCGGGATCTCCAGCGCCGTGGGCCCCGTCGTGGGCGGCCTGATCCTCATGCTCGCCGACGGACCCCAGGGCTGGCGGTGGATCTTCTACGTGAACGTGCCGGTCGGCGCGCTCGCCCTCCTGCTCGGATTGCGGCTGCTGCCCCGCGTCGAGTGCGGGCGGCGTGAACCGCTCGACCTGGTGGGTGTCGTGCTCCTCGGCTGCGGGGTGCTGAGCCTGATGCTGCCGCTCGTGCTGGCCGAGGCGGGCGGCGTCCGGCGGCTGTGGTGGCTCTTCGTGGTCGGGCCCGCCTTCCTCGTGGCGTTCGTACGCTGGGAGCGGCGCGTCGCGGCGAGGAAGGGACAGCCTCTCCTCGATCCCGCGCTGGTGACCTGCACACGTGGCTACGCCACCGGCGCGGCCATCGGCGCCCTCTACTTCGTCGGGTTCAGCGGTGTGTGGCTGGTGTTCGCCCTGTTCTTCCAGAACGGACAGCACTACTCGCCGCTGCGGTCGGGCCTCGCGGTGACCCCCTTCGCCATCGGTTCGGCCACCGCCGCGTTCGTGGCGGGCCGGCTCGTGGAACGCCTGGGCCGGCTGCTGACCGTGTGCGGACTCGCGGGCGCGATCCTCGGCCTCGGCTGCGCCGTCCTCGTGCTGTGGCGGGTGCCGGGGGAGAACGCCGTCTGGTACGCCGCGCCGGCGCTGTTCGCCGGGGGCATCGGCAGTGGCTGCGTCATCTCGCCCAACATCACGATGACGCTGCGCGACGTACCGGTCCGGATGGCGGGAGCCGCCGGCGGTGCGCTGCAGACGGCACAGCGCCTCGGTGGCGCCGTGGGAACCGCCGTCCTGCCCGGTCTGTTCTACCTGGTGCTGGACGCACGGCACGGCTCCTTCCGTACCGCCGTCGCGGTTGCCGTGGGGTGCGGCATCGCGCCCATCGTGTGCGCGTTCGTCCTCGCCGTGCAGGACTGGCTGCGCGATCACCGGGGTCGCCCGGCGGCGTCGCCGCCCGAGGTGTCGCACAGCCATACGCATGCCAGTCAGTGCTGACCGAGGCGAGCGCTTGTCCGGTGAGTGGGCCCCGCCTGCCGCCGCAACCCACCACTGCCCGCACTCGCCCTCTCACGGAAGGGGCCGTGCCGGTGCATCACATGCCCGTTGCGGACGGCGCCACCCGCCCACCGAGGTCCTACCAGCACCGCCCCGCACAAGGGCTGCAACGGGCGGATCACCGGCACGGACCCGACCCACCCACCGGACGGACGGCGCCCACCCACCGGACCGACGGCGACCCACCGACAGAACGCGCACGAGCTCGGGTAACGGGCTCAGAGGTTGATGGACTTCATCCCGGCCTCGTCGTAGCGCTCGCCGGCCGGTTCCGGGAGTTCGGCGTCGATGCGGGCCAAATCTTCCTTGGTCAGCTCGATGTCGACCGCGGCGGCGTTCTGTTCGAGGTAGGTGCGTCGCTTGGTGCCGGGGATCGGCACCAGATCGTCGCCCTGCGCCAGGACCCAGGCGATCGCGAGCTGAGCCGGCGTGACGCCCTTCTCCGTCGCGATCTCCTTCACCTTCTCCGCGAGCCTGAGGTTGGCCTCCAGGTTCTCGCCCGTGAAGCGCGGGCCCGAGCGGCGGAAGTCGCCCTCGTCGAGGTCCGCGGGGGAGGAGAACCGGCCGGCGAGGAAACCACGGCCCAACGGCGAGTACGGGACGAAACCGATACCGAGTTCCCGGCACGTGGGCAGGACCTCCGCCTCCGGGTCCCGGCTCCACATCGAGTACTCCGTCTGCACGGCCGTGATGGGGTGCACGGCGTGCGCACGCCGGATGGTGTCCGGTCCCGCCTCGCTGAGGCCGATGTGGCGCACCTTGCCCTCCGCGACCAGTTCCGCGAGGGCGCCGACGGTCTCCTCGATGGGCACCTTGGGGTCCACGCGGTGCTGGTAGTAGAGGTCGATGTAGTCGGTGCCGAGCCGTTCGAGGGAGCCGTGGATCGAGCTGCGCACGTGTTCGGCGGAGCCGTCCTGCGGTCCCACTGTGCTCATGTCGCCGGGCGAGGCGTTGTCCATGCGGTAGTTGAACTTCGTGGCGACGACGTACTGGTCGCGGCGCCCCTTGATCGCCCGGCCGACGAGCGTCTCATTGGTGAGCGGCCCGTACACCTGGGCCGTGTCGAGGAAGTCCACGCCGAGGTCGAGGGCGTGGTGGATGGTCTTGATGCCCTCCTCCTCGTCGGTGGTGCCGTAGAAGGCGGACATTCCCATGCAGCCGAGACCGATGGCTGACACCTGGAGGTCTCGCAGCCTGCGCTGTTTCATGCGGGGTTCCAGCCTTTCCTGCAGTGCCGATCTTCGTTCCGGGGCGCCCTGCGTCCGGATCCCTCATCCATTGAGCTCTGGATCGCGGGCTCCGGCATCCCGGGCAGGTGCGCCATGTCCTGGACGCTATGACTTCGAGAGCGCTCGAAGTCAAGTGATCGGTCCTGGGTGGGGAATCAGGTGGGCGCGCCATCCACCGCGGGGACGGCTCGCCGGGCGCGTCCTGCTGACGGCGGCGAGGATGGCGTCATGACCGATGCGACCAAGGCAGTCCTCGAAGGCGGCCCAGACGATCTTCCCGAGCGGATCGTCTCCGCGCCCGCGCCGGGGCTCGACATCAAGGTGCCGTTCCTCGGGGGGTACGAGCACTTCAGGGCGACGAAGCGTGAGCGGGAGACGTCGGCGGGCACGCTGCCCGTGTACGAGTGGTGGGAGCGGACCGAACTGCCGGGCTAGGGGGTTTCGTTCGGGTCGGCTCGGGTCCGCGGCGCCCGGCACGGCGCCGCGCCGCGTTGTCGGACCACCCGGCTACGCCCGGTACGCGGGTGGTCCTCCGCCTTGCGCTGCAGCGCACCGGACGCCGCGGCCCGATCCGAGCCGATCCGAACGAAACCCCCTGGAACTCCGGTGCACGCAACGCCCCGGAGCGGGGCGTTGCGTGGTGCGCCTACGCGTTCGGCGGGGCCGCCTGCTGCACGACGTCGAAGGACCACAGGGTGGAACCGCTGGCCGCGGGCCTGTGACGTTCACCGCTGTCCGCGCCGCCGCCCTGGTGGGCCGCCTTCATGGGGCCCTCCATCCAGGCCTGGAAGGACTCCTCGTCACGCCAGCGCGTGTAGACGAGGTAGTTGTCGGTGCCCTCGACGGGGCGGAGGAGCTCGAACCACTCGAAACCGTCGGAGTTCTCCACGGCGTGGGCGCGGGAGGCGAAGCGCTTCTCCAGCGTCTCCCGCTGGTCGGCGGGGACGGCCAGCACATTGATCTTGACTACGCTCATGGTGCTCATCCTGCCGTACGGCGCTCCGTGGGCCGGGTGCGCCTCAACCGCTCGGGGTGTCCTGCAAGGTGGCGGAGCCGCTCTCGGTGTGCTCGCATACCGCGATCCGGGCCAGTTTCGTCAGCATCATGCCGTTGCGGACAGCGATGACGTAGTCCACGGGCAGCCCGTGCATCCGGGTTCCGGGCCCCCGCAGGGGGTGCCAGTCCAGGACGAAGAGCGTGCTCTCTCCCCACGGGACGAGGCGCATGGCGATGCGGGCCGCGCCGAAGGGCTCGGCCTTCGCCTCGAGCTCCAGCCGGCGTTCCGGTTCGCAGATGCGGACCACGCAGGTGTCGTCGAGGGTCAGCGGTCCGACACCGACGCGGACGCGCAGCCGGGCGCCCACCTCGGGCCAGTGCGGATCCGCGTCCAGGACCTGCTGGGTTCCGGTCACCCACTCGCCGTAGCGGTAGCCGTCGCACAACAGGCTCCAGACCTCGGAGGGTGAGCTCAGGATCAGACGGCGGTTCCGGGCCACAGCGGCCACGCTCCTTCCGCGGAACGGCCGCGCGGTGCGTTCGGCCGCGCAGCGTGCCCTTCGACGGTAGCCGCGCGCCGTGCGTCGGGCACCCGTGGCCGTGACCGGGCCAGGGTGCTCGACGTGGTGGTCATCAGGTGGGCCAGTGGTGCCGGGCAGCGTGGTGTCGCCGGGCGGCACCGCCCCCGCTCGGCCGATCAGGTGACGCCGAGCGGGGTGCGGACCCGGTCACGGGGCCCAGGGGTTCTCCACGGACCATGTGGTGTCCTCGGTGAAGGACCCAGGGTTGTCCCAGGCGTGCGCGCCGCCGGGTGTGGCCAGCCACAGTTCGGCGCCGATGTGCCTCAGGTACTGGCCGGGGAAGTCGGACGCCATCAGCCGCACGCCTCCGCTCCCCTGCACCGCGCACCAGGTGGCGTCGGACTTGAACAGCGCGGATCCGTCGCCGGGGTCCTTCCGGACCCGGAATTCGCGGTGCCGCAGGTACTCGCCCGGGTAGTTGCGCGACTCGAAGGAGTAGCAGGAGGAGTCGGCGAGACCTGGGACGATCTTCCAGGTGGCGTCGTTCTTCAGGAGATCGGCGCTGCCGGAGTCGACGACCTCCGTGTAGCCGAGGCCGTCCTTGTGCCGCACGTAGCGGTTGGTGTAGCCGGGCGTGGTGACACGCAGGGACTTGTAGACCCCGGTGGGCAGGGTCACGGGTGGGGCCGGGTTCCTGGAGGCGTCGACCAGTGCCTGATTGGCGGCCCTGACGCGCGCCTCGTCGACCTTCACCACCTGGCGGTCGTACGTCATCAGGCCGTTGGCCTCGTTCTCGACGTCGGTGATCTCGGTGTAGACGGAGGCGGACAGGCCCGCGGGCATCTGCTGGAGCCGGATCGCTTCCAGCAGCCCGGTCAGCCGGTCGTCGAGTCTCGCCGTGCTCGCCTGGTCCTCGTAGCTGAACCCGCCACCCGGGTACCACTCGTGGCCGGACACCTTGTAGCCGAGCCCGCCGTACTCGCCGAGGACGGCGGCACGGGTCGCGGTCGGCGAGGTGACGCCGGGGCCCACGTAGACATGGTGGTCGACGACGTCGCCGTTCCCTCCGTCGACGGCGCCGCAGCAGTTGATCCCGCTCATGTTGTCGACCAGCCGGGACGGGTCGTAGGCCTTCACGTCGTTCGCGATGCGGGCCTGGTCGTACTGGCCCCAGCCCTCGTTCTGGTCGACCCACATCACCAGGGACGGTGAGCTGCGGTGCTGGTCGATGATGCGGTGGAACTCGCTCTCCCACTGGGTGCGGGCGGCGCTGCTCGGGGTGCGCAGATCCATCGCGGGCATGTCCTGCCACACCAGCAGACCGAGCTTGTCGGCCCAGTAGAACCATCGCTGCGGTTCGACCTTGATGTGTTTGCGGACCATGTTGAAGCCCAGGTCCTTGTGCTTCTGGAGGTCGTACTTCAACGCCGCGTCGGTGGGCGCGGTGTAGATGCCGTCGGGCCAGTACCCCTGGTCCAGGGTGCCGGTCTGGAAGACGAACTTTCCGTTGAGGACGGGCCGCAGCACATTGCCGACCTTGGCCACGCCGATGGAGCGCATGCCTGTGTAGCTGCCCGCCGTGTCCACGACCGACGAGCCGGACAGCAGGTCGGCCTTGACGTCGTACAGGAACGGGTCGTCGGGAGACCACAGGTGCGGGTTCGGCACGGAGACGGTGAACTGGCTGCCGACGGGCCCGGTCGCGGTGCCGACCGTGGTGCCGCCCGTGGAGACGGTGACTCGTGCGGTCTGCCCGCCGGCCCCGTCACCGCGCACCGTGACCTTCAGGGTGTTGTTCGTCAGGTCGGGAACCATGTCCAGGCGCGTGATGTGCGCGGTGGCCGTGGGTTCCAGCCAGACCGTCTGCCAGATGCCGGAGGCGGCGGTGTAGAAGATGCCGCCGCCCGCGTGCGGGGTCACGTCGTTGATGCGTTGCTTGCCGACCGCCTGGTCGCCGGTCTGGGTCGGGTCCCATACGGAGACGACGACGGTGTTCGTCCCGCTGGTGAGCAGATCGGTGATGTCGTACGAGAACGCGTCGTAGCCGCCGTTGTGCTGGGCACCGGCCTGCCGGCCGTTGACCCATACCGTGGTGCGCCAGTCACTGGCACCGAAGTTGAGCTGGACACGGCGTCCGTTCCAGCCGGCGGGGACGGTGAAGGTGCGCCGGTACCACAGCTTGTCGTTCTGGGTGATCTTGCGCTGGATGCCGGAGAGCGCGGACTCCGCGACGAACGGCACCCGGATCTGGTCCGGCCAGCCGGTGGGCTGCCCGGCGTCCGCGGAGGTCACCGCGAAGTCCCAGATGCCGTTGAGGTTCGCCCAGTCCGGGCGGGTCAGCTGGGGGCGCGGATACTCCGGCAACGGGTTGTCCGTCGGCACCTGGCCGGTCCACGGTGTCGTCATGGGCGCCGGTTTCGGTGTCCAGGCCGTCGCTGCCGCCTCGGCCGTGCCGGCCGCGGCGGTCAGCGCCGCGGCACACAGCAGGACCAGGGACACGAAGGCGGCAGCGGTGGCGCGCAGTGTCCGTCTGCGTCGTGGCTGCGGTGAGGAAGCCATGAGTGCTCCTTGCGGGTGTGGGGAGGAGCCCCGGTCCTGTCGGGCCCGGGCGCGTTACAGCAGGCGCCACTGGTGGTCGGTGGTGCCGTTGTCCGTGAACTGGACGACCTGTGCGCTGTCTTCGCGGGACATCAGGTGGACGCCGAGGACCTTGCCGCTGTTGCGGTTGCGGATACGGAAGAACCCGTCGCCGTCGTGTTCCGGGCGCCACTGGTGGTCGGCGGTGCCGTTGTCGGTGAACTGGACGACGTGTGCGCTGTCTTCGCGGGGCATGCCGTCGACGCCGAGGACCTTGCCCGAGTTCTCGTTGCGGATGCGGTACCAGCCCGCGTCGTCCGGCAGGAAGGTCCACAGGTGGTCGGTGGTGCCGTTGTCCGCGAACTGCACAACCTGTGCGCTGTCCTCGTGGGACATGCCGCTGACGGCCAGCACCTTGCCGGAGTTGCGGTTCTCGATCCGGATCGGTCCGTCCGGCAGCAGCCGCCAGAGGTGGTCTTCGGCGCCGTCGTCGGAGCGCTGGACGGCGGGCGCGCTGTCCGCGGTGGAGCCGCCGAGGACGCCGAGGACCTTGTCGCTCTCGCGGTTGCGCAGGCGGTACCAGCCGTCGCCCGCGTCCACGAGCTGCCATTGGTGGTCGGCGGTGCCGTTGTCCGCGAACTGCACGACCCGTGCGTCCTCGGCGTGGGACATCCGGTCCACGCCGAGGACCTTGCCGGAGTTGGCGTTGCGGACGAGATACCAGCCACCGTCGGCGACCAGCTGCCACAGGTGGTCGGTGGTGGCGTTGTCGGTGAACTGGACGACCTGTGCGCTGTCTTCGTGAGACATGCCGTCGACCCCGAGCACCTTGCCGCTGCGGCGGTTGAGCAGCCGGAAGAAGGCGCCGCCCGTGGCCCACCGGGTCCCGGACGGTGAGGCGAGCGGAAAGGCGGAGATCCGCAGGCGCGCCGCACCGAGCGGGATCAAGGTCACCGTCTCCACGGGCGCGGTGCTCAGCGCCGGACTCGGCTGGAGGGGTTCGACCACGCGTTGGTCGTCCGCGCGCCATTCGGGGATGCGGCGTGCGGGGGCCGTGATCCGGTGAGGCACTGAGGCCTGGGTGAACGGATTGTCCGGGAGGGCACCGCCGGAGGAGGCGAACGTGAGGCCCGCCGTGGGGTCGGCGGAAGTGGTGGCCAGCCCGTAGTTCCAGGGGGTGGTGGCGTGCACGTCGTACTCGGGGAAGGCGTCGCTGCCGCCGGTGCGGACGTGGTCCTCGCCGATGCGCAGGGCGTACGTCAAAGGTCCGCGGTCGATGCTGACGGACCGCCCGTTGCGCTCCCAGGTGCGCGCCGTGATGCGCTGGGGCAGGCGCAGCCGCACCACGTCGCCGTCGCGCCAGGTGCGGTTCAGTCGCACGAACGCCGGACCGGGCGAAACGGAGCCCGTCGACTGCCCGTTGACGGTCACACTCGGGTTCGGGCACCAGCCGGGGACACGGAGCAGGAGCGGGAAGGCGGTGGCTGCGGGGAGGGACACGGTGAGCGTGATGGTGTCAGCGAACGGATAGTCGGTCTCCTCGCGCACCCGGACCCGCACGGAGTCGGCGACCTCGGCGGTGACCTCGCACGGCGCGTAGAGAGTGGCGCACAGGCCGCGGTCGGGCGTGGCGGTCCACAGTTCCTGGGTGAACCAGGGCCAGCCCATGCCGTAGTTGTGCGGACAGCACCGGTACTGGTCGACGCCAGGACGGTACGACTGCATCGCGAAGCCGTTCTGGAACTGGGCGTGCGTCTTGGGCCGGTTGTCGAGGTCGACGCAGTTGGCGCTGGTGACGTAGTGGACGGCCCGGCCCTGCGGGTCGAGCGCGGCCGGCAGCGCGTTGAACGCCAGGTCCTCGCAGCGGTCGGCCCACACGGGGTCTCCGGTGAGCCGGGTGAGCAGTTCGTGACTGGCCATCAACTCGACGATCCCGCAGGTCTCGAAACCCTGGCGGGGGTCGGTGAATCCGGGGCGGACGTTCTCGTCGCCGGCGAATCCGCCGCCGGGGAACTGTCCGTAGAGCCCCATGACCGAGTCGTATGTGCGGTAGGCGGCGCGGACGTCGTCGGCGGACCCGGAGCGGGCCGCGTACTGCGCGGGTTCGCGGAATCCCTGGGCGATGTTGACGTTGTGGCCGCTGGGCAGCGGGCCGGTCCAGTCGGCTCCGCGTTCGTGCATGGTGTCGATCAGGTCGAGCAGGAACGCGTCCCCTGTGCGGTTGTGGAGCCACACCGCCGTGTCGATGCCGTCGCCCCAGCGGTACGACACCCAGCTGCGGTCGAAGGCGGAGGTCCCCTGTGCGTGCATGTACCGCAGAAAGGCCGTGAGGAAGGGGACGATGCGGTCGTCGCCCGTGTACTCCTGCCAGGAGCGCAGCGCTTGGAGGAGGGGCAGGAACGGCCAGAAGTCGGGGCCGCCGTCCAGTGAGGTCCGCAGCGGCTCGGGGCCGAAGAAGCCGTCGGAGCGGGCGGTGGCGACGATCGCCTCGATCCAGCGGCGGGCCCGGGCGAGGGCGGCGGCGTCACCGGTCACGATCGCGAGGTCGACGAACCCGCGCAGCCAGTAGGGCACTTCCTCCCAGCCGTCACGGTCGGGGTGCGTCCACCCTGACGCCGACCGGTCGAGGAAGTGGGAGATCTCGTCGTACCGGCCGCACAGGCCGTCCAGCTGGAGCCGCAGCTGACCCGCCAGCCAGCCGTGCGGCCGCACGGCGGTCACCGGCAGCCGGAGCAGTGCCGAGGGGTGCAGGGGAGCGGCGTTGGGATGATGGAGGCCGCCGGATGCCGGTGTCAGGGCCGACGGCGAGGGGCGGCCGGAGGCCGCCGCGACCGCCGCGGGTCCGGTGGCGGCGAGGACGGTGAGCGAGGCCAGACCGATGAACCGGCGTCTGTCGAGGGGCATGGGGGGCCTTCCGTGGGTGGGGGAGGAGACCGGCCGCGGGCTGGTGAACGCCCGCGGCCGACCGGTGCGAACCACGGTGCGGTGTCGTGCCGTTGGTGCTGGGTGCTGGGTGCTGGGTGCTGGGTGCTGGGTGCTGGGTGCTTGGGGCCTTGTGCTCGGTCGTCCACGTGGTCCCGGTGGTGCGGGCAGTTCGGCGGGGGCGGAGGGAGGTCGCGGTGTCGCGGCCCTCCCGCCGTCGTCAGTACGCCAGGCCGATGTTCTGCGCCGCGTTCGCGGTGTCGTAGGCCTTGTCCTGGATGATGACGTCCTGGGCGACCGGCTTGCCCTGGGTGAACTCGTCCAGGGTCTTGAAGGCCAGCGGACCGAAGCGCGGGTTGGACTCGATGACGCCCTGGATCCATCCGTCCTTGATCGCCCGGACGGCGTTGCGGGTGCCGTCGACGGTGACGATCTTGATCTGCCCGGCCTTCTTGCCCGCGCCCTTCAGCGCACCCACCGCGCCGAGACCCATCTCGTCGTTCTCGGCGTAGATTCCCTTGATGCCGGGCTTGGACTGGATGAGCTGCTCGGTGACCTGCTGGCCCTTCTCGCGGGTGAAGTCGCCGGTCTGCTCGAAGACGACCTTCAGGCCGGGTGCCTTCTCGGCGATGCGGTCCTTGAAGCCCTTGGTGCGCTCGGTGGTGACGTTGTTGCCGGCCGCGCCGAGCAGGATGGCGACCTCGCCCTTGCCGCCCGTCGCCTTGATCATCTGGTCGGCGGCACGCTTGCCCTGCTCGACGAAGTCGGAGGCGATGAAGGACACGTAGTCCTTGCAGGCCGCGGCGTTGATCTTGCGGTCGATGGTGACGATGGGGACCTTCTTGGCCGCGGCGGCCTTGAACACCGGCTCCCAGCCGTCGGAGTTGAGCGGGGCGATGACCAGGAGGTCGGCGCCCTTGGCCAGCAGGTCCTGGACGTCGCTGATCTGCTTGGAGAACTGCGACTGGGCGTTGGCCGTCAGCAGCTTGACGCCCCGCTTCTTGGCCTCGTCCTTGATGGACCGCGTCTCGGCGATACGGAAGGGGTTCGCTTCCTTCTCCGACTGGGAGAAGCCGACGGTGGCGTTCTTGAGGTCCAGCTTCTTCCCGCCGTAGTCGGCGGCGGTGCAGGTCTGCGAGTCCGCCGCGGGAGAGGCGACCTGTTGTCCGCCGTCGTCGGCCGAGGCGGAAGCGCCGTCGTTCTTCGAGGAGTTGTCGTCCTCGGACTTGGCGCATGCGGCTGCGGAGAGGACGAGTGCGGCCGTACACAGGGCGAGTACGGGGCGGGTGCGGATCCGGCGGCTGGTGCGGGAGCGGTGCGTCATGGGGAACCCCGTTCCGGCTGAACTTGATGACGGTTGCATGACAGGAGTGGCGGTCGAGCGGGTGAGGGTGATCACCCGTGAGTCGGGGCCTCGGTGAGATGCCTGGTGCGTGGTGGGGCGGGCCGGCTGAGGCGCGGCCTGGTCTGCACCAGGGTTTTACATCGTTGGAAGATGCGTGTAAAGGGTCGGTGCGCCACAGCGTTTCCGCCGCGGAAGGGCGGGTGTCCGCCCGGTCCGCAGAACGGGCAGATCAGACGCCCTGTGCGGCCCGATGGGCAGAACTCGGCTTTCCCACCGGGCAATTGGCCGGAGTGTGGGTGATCCCGGGGCGCCCGCCGGGTGCGGGTGCTCAGGGCGGCGACCGGCCCGCTTGCATCGTCGGAAGGCGCGCCGCGCAGGTCCGGGTGCGTCGGCAGGGCACTGGCTCAGCGGCGGCCGAGGGTGCTTTCGCGGCACACCAGCGAGTACCCGGCGTGGATCCGCCGTGCCTCGTGCTGCTCTCCGCTCAGCCGGGCCAGTACGGCTTCCACGGCCATTCTGGCGATGGCCGCCTTGTCGGGCGAGACGGAGGTCAGGGTGATCGCCCCGTACCGACCCTCGACCACGTTGTCGAAACCGACGACGGCGACGTCCTCCGGAACGCGCAGCCCCCGCTCGGACAGGACCCGCATGGCGCCGAGCGCGATGAGGTCGTTGTAGGCGAACACCGCGTCCGGCTGGAGACCGGTGTCCAGGATGCGGGCCATGGCCGCGGCGCCGTCGGCGTGCCCCCAGCCGTCCGTGGCGCCCACCAGCCGGGGGTCGGCGACGAGCCCTGCGGCGTCCAACTCCTCGCGCCAGCCCCGCAGTCTGAGGTGGGCCGGCTGACTGCGTCCGCGGCGTGCCCCGAGGAAGGCGATGTCGCGCCGGCCGAGCGAGATCAGGTGCCGCATCGCCTGACGGGCGGCGGCCACGTTGTCGATCGCGATGTGGTCGTACGGCAGTCCGTACTCCCGCTCCCCGAGCAGCACCAGGGGGACCGCCTCGGCCCGCTCGCTGAGATCCTCCGCCTCCAGCTCGATGGGACTGAGGACGAGTCCGTCGATGACCCGGGTGCGAAAGCCCTGACTGACCAGGATCTCCTGGTCACGCCGGCCGCGGGTGTGGTCCAGCAGCACCGTGTACTCGTGTTCGGCCGCCGCGTCGATGATCTCGGTGGCCAACTCCGCGAAGTAGGGGTTGCCCAGTTCGGGCAGGGCGAGGGCCATGATCCCCGTGCGGCCCTTGCGCAGGTGCCGGGCGGTGAGGTTGGGGCGGTAGCCGAGTTCGTCGATGGATCTCTGCACGCGTGTCCGCATGGCGGGGGTTACGTGCGGATGCTCGTTGACCACGTTGGAGACCGTCTTGATGGAGACGCCCGCGTGCAGCGCGACGTCCTTGAGGCTCACCCGCACGATGCTCCCTCCGCATCCGGGCAGCGGCCCGGTTCACGAGCCGCATGCGCGTCCGCAAGCGGGATCCCGGCGCGCCCGGACGGCTTCACGCCGGATTTTCCAACGTTATACGCGGCCGCGTTCGTCCATGACAAGGGCTCGCACCGCATGCGGAAACGCCTCGAAACATGTCAAGAGGGCCGAATTCTTCACCCCGGCCGTGTCTTCAACAACGGTGCCTTTCACCACTCGTGATGTCGCGTCAGAATGGCCGAGCCGCCGGAGAAGCACTTTCGTGCGGAGCTTCGGCGACGCCGCTTTCTCGGCACGGGACCGTCCGCCGTGCGTCGGACGCGGGCCCAGGGGACGCCCTCATGGCTGATCCCCTGAGCCGCGATGCGCGCAACCACCCTGCCCACAGGGCAGGTCCGGAGGGACACACCTGACAGGCCGTCAGTCCTCGGTGGTCGGCCGTCCGCCGAAGACCCAGTTGTGGACCTCGATGTCGGCGTACCGGTCCGGGGTCAGGACTGCGCGTGCCGTACCCGGGTCCGGCGCGCGGACCAGCGCCGCCGTACCGAGCCAGGTGGTCCCGTCGTCAGCCAGCAGCGGCCCGTACGCGATCAGTTCGTCCCGGTCGTCCGGGACGGTCAGGTCGGCGACCTGCCCAGGGGCGAGGCCGAGGCCGATGACCAGGTACCGGTTCCCCTCGGTGGGGCCGCCGGGAAACTCCCACATGGTGCGCCCCAGCATGTTGCGCCATCTGCGCAGCAGTACGTCCCGGTAGGCGCCGGCCTGGTAGTTGGGCTCGTCCAGGGCGAACGCGCGGGCGGCGGCGGAGTCCGGCAGGTCGAGGATGTGCACGCTGCCGGTGGGCGTGTCACCGTCGTCGGCGAGTGTCGGACCGCGGGCGATCATCTCCTTCGCGTACTGGTCCATGTAGGACCAGTGCGCTTCGAGCAGCTCGTCGCGGAGCGCCAGGGAGCCCGGCCGGTCGCGGTGATAGCAGAAGTACTCCATGACCGCTGACTCTCCCCGAGGAAGGGGCGCATCTCAACGGAGTTTGACGCCCCCTGCCCACTGCCCCTGCCGGTTCCGGCTTCGGTGCGCACGTCCGTCGATTCCCCCTGCTGATGCCCGGGGGCCGACGGTCACGGCAGTTCGTACCGCACGAGTGCCCTGGAAGCGGGCTCGCCGGTGCGTTCGGCATACGTCAGCCGCGCGCGGACCTCGCGGAGTGTCCGGGGCCGGTAACCGGGGCCGCCGCAGCAGCTCTTGTGGAAGCCGACGCCCGCGTTCAGCAGGACGGAGAGCGTGCGCCACGCGGCGGTGTCACGCCGCCGGGGAGCGGCGAACGCCGACCCGGCGTGGATCAACGGCCCGGCACAGCGCGGGCAGAGCCGCGGCCGCTCCCGGTCGTAGGGCTGCTTGTACGACGCCCGGCACGGAAGGCAGACGTACGACGTCTTCGCGTGAGCCATGGCCTCAGCGTAGGGAGCGCTCGGGGGAGTGACCACCGAAATACGTCCGGCGCCCCCGTGCAACCCGACCGAACAGGGCGTCAGGGCGCCGCGTCGCGGTGCACCCGTTCCGTTCAGACGGCTCTCATCTTCCCGATGCATACTTCCGGCCCGGCGCACAGGGGGGGCCGGGGCGGGTTTCCCGGACCCCTGTCGCGGCCTGCCGCGCCGACGCGCCGGCCGGCTCCGGACAGCGGCCTGTTCCGGCCGCTCCGGGTGACACGACTGCTGGGGGGACGTCGTTGACCAGGCGGCATGGGTACTTCTCGCTGCGCGCCCGACTCGGCCTGCTCGCCGCCGCCGCGGTCGCCGTGGCCGTCAGCACGGCGGCCGTCTCCGCCTGGCTCGTCACCCGTCAGCAGCTCACCGACCAGCTCGACTCGAACCTGCGCAGCGTCCAGGCATCGCCCCGGTACGTTCAAGCCCTGCTCGGCACCTGCGGAGTCGAGCAGCCGTCCGCAGGCACAAGCGACCAGACGCCGACGTCGTACACGGTGCAGGTGATCACCGCGGACGGTTCCGTCTGCGCCGCGCCCGGCAGCACACCGATCGAAGTCACCGACGAGGACCTGGCCGTGGTCCGCGGCCTGCGAGGGCCGGTGCTCCACGACGCCGTGTCGGAGAAGGGGGAGCCGATGCGCGTCGCGACCTCGCGTCCCGACATACCCCGCGCGACGGGGGACTTCGCCGTGTCCATCGCCCAGCCCCTGGACACGGTGAACGAACCCTTGGGCAAGCTCGCCCTGATCCTGCTGGGCGTGGCCGGCGTGGGCATCGTCGGCGCGGCCACGGCGGGCGCCGGTGTCGCCCGCACCGGGCTGCGCCCCGTCAAGGCACTCACCGCGACCGCCGAACACATCGCGCACACCGACGATCTGACGGTGCGTATCCTCGCAGAAGGAGACGACGAGATCGCCCGCCTGTCGGAGGCGTTCAACTCGATGACGGAGGCCCTGGCCACGTCCCGCACGCGTCAGCAGCAGTTGATCGCCGACGCCGGCCACGAGTTGCGCACCCCGCTGACGTCGCTGCGCACGAACATAGAGCTGCTCATCCGCAGCGAGAGGACGGGGCGTCGGATACCGGCGGAGGCCAGGCTGGACCTGCTCACGTCCATCGGATCCCAGATCGGTGAGCTGGCCGGCCTCGTCGGCGATCTGCAGGAGCTCTCCCGCCCCGATTCCGCCCGGGGGAACGGACCGCTGGAGGTGGTGGCGCTCCACCACGTCGCGGAGCGAGCCCTGGAGCGGGCCAGGCCCCGCGGCAAGCATCTGGAGTTCGAGAGCGCCATGGACGACTGGTACGTCCTGGCCGAACCGGCCTCCCTGGAACGCGCCGTGGTGAACCTGCTCGACAACGCCGTCAAGTTCTCACCGGAGGGAGGAAAGGTCAGTGTCTCGCTCGGGTCCGGCCGGCTCACGGTGCGGGACGAGGGAGCGGGTATCCCCGCTGACGAACTCCCGCACGTCTTCGACCGCTTCTGGCGGTCGCCGACCGCACGAGGCCTGCCGGGCAGTGGCCTCGGACTCGCGATCGTCTCGCAGACCGTGCGACGGTCCGGGGGAACCGTCGAGCTGCGCTCCGCGGGCGCCGTGGGGACCGAGGCAGTCGTACGGATACCGGGATCGCGTCAGCCTCCCCCGGAACGGGCTCCGGGAAACCGCCCTGCGGACCCGTGACCGCCCGTGCGGCACGCCGACCGTCCGGTCTCGGGGCGGTGCGCGAGCCCCTGCCAGGGCATGTACACCGAAAGACATGGCGTCGTGTGACGCACGTCACCCCATGACGGGTGCAAGTTTTACCCGACGTGATGATCAGGGCGGCCGATGCGTCCGTATCTCCTGGCATACGAGTCGCTCACGCCTGGAGGCCCCGTGCCCTTGCCCCGCAAAGCCGGAACCGTGTTCATCGTCGGTGCGCTGGGTCTTACCGTCTCGGCACTTGCCTATCCCGCCATGCTGGGGGTGCAGAACACGACGACCTCGCAGACCCGGGTCATCGCCAACACCCGCTACGGCCCGCTCACCGAGGCCGACCGCGACTTCGTCGTCAAGGTGCGCTCGGCCGGCCTCTGGGAGTACCCCCTCGGGGAGATCGCCCTGAAGAAGGGCTCGACACCGGAGATGAGGGAAGCGGGCAAGCATCTCATCGTGGGCCATGCGGGACTCGACGCCCTGTGCCGCAAGATCGCACCCGAACTGAACATCACTCTGCCCAACCAGGCGACGCCTCAGCAGCAACAGTTCGTGCAGACCTCGGCGGCCCAGTCGGGCAAGCAGTTCGACACCACGGCCGCCAACATCATGCGTGTCACCCACGGTCAGATCTTCCCGGCCATCGCCAAGATCCGTGCCAGTACGCAGAACAGCCTGGTGCGCGAGCTCGCCGACCTGGCCAACGACACGGTCCTCGACCACATCACCGTGCTCGAGAAGACCGGCATGGTCAACTTCGACCAGGTCAACTTCCAGCAGTCCTCGCCGCCGAAGCTGCCCGCCAGCCAGGTCACGCCGCCCCCGCCGCCGCCCGGCTCGCCCGTCGTCGTCCTCACCCCCCGGCCCGACCTGAACGTCAACACGCGCTCCCCGGCGCCCAGCCCGACGGTCCGGTGACGCGGCGGCCACACCCGTAGCCGAGTGCCTCTCGCCCATCGAGTCGCCAGTGACGCGCAGGGGTCCTGCGGCACCCGGCGCCGCAGGACGGGTCCGTCCACGGATCCGCGTGTCCCTGCGCGGACGCGTGCGGAGGAGGGCGCCGGGAATCCGGTCGCAGCCGGTGCCGCGATTCGGCACACTCCGGGGTGTGGAACGTCTGCAGGAGATCGCCGACCGGCTGGCCGGCGTCGGAGGTGTCGTCGGCGTGGCCCTGGGTGGCAGCCGGGCGAGGGGGACGCACCACCCCGACTCCGACTACGACCTCGGCCTCTACTACCGGCCGCCCCTGGACACCGGGGCCCTGCGCCGCCTCGCGTCCGAGCTGACCGGCGAGGCGGTCGACGTGACCGAGCCGGGCGGCTGGGGGCCGTGGGTGGACGGCGGAGCATGGCTGACCGTGGACGGCCACCGTGTCGACTGGATCTACCGTGACCTGGACCGGGTGCACAAGATCTGGGACCTGTGTCGGCAGGGGCAGGTCGAGGTGGGCACTCAGCCCGGTCATCCGCTGGGCTTCTACTCCCACGCCTACGTCGGCGAGTTGGCCCTCGGCCGCGTCCTCGTGGACCCCGCCGGCGAACTGCGCGCCCTGCAGGGCGAGACCAGCCGCTACCCGGAGGCGCTGCGCGCGGCGCTGATCGCCCCCGCGGTATGGGAGGCGCCGTTCATCCTGGAGAACGCCCGCAAGGGAGCGGCCCGCGGCGACGTCTTCCACGTCGCGGGATGTCTCTTCCGCGCGGTCGGAGTGCTCGTGCACGCCCTGCACGCGCACGCGGGCCGCTGGGTGCTCAACGAGAAGGGCGCGGTCCGGGCCGCGGGCGAACTCCCGGCCGCCCCCGCGGACTTCACGGAGCGTGCCCACAGGCTGTTCGCCGCCCTGGGCACGGACACGGACACGCTCTCCGCGACGCTCGACGCGGCCGAGGCGCTGGCCGCCGAGGTGGCCGACCGCACGTCCGGAGGCCCGCGCCCTCCGACGTGATGCAGAGGGCGGCCCCCCGCGGGGACGAGGGAGACACCGGAGCAAGCGGGGGAGTCCGGGTCCGTACCGACGGCCGGCCGTCGGGTCCGTGACCGACCGGTCGGCGTGAGTGTCGAGTCGCAGTGACCGGCCGGCGCTACTCCACGCTGGCCTGCTCGAACGCGATCGTCACCTGTTCCATCGCCGGGCCGCCACCCGACTGGAACGACGGAGTGGTCCACTGCGCAGCCCAGGCGTTGGACAATTTGATGCGTCGGACGGGGTTCCTGTCGGCGTCCAGCTCGACGAGCGTGACGTCCTGCCGCGCCGATCCGAGAGACTGGTCGACGAGGGTCTTGTCGACCCAGTCGGTGAACGCCGGGCTCTTGTCCGAACCCCGGACGACGGTCACTTCGCCGTGGGGCGGACCGGGCTGCTCGCGCGCCACGCCGAGCCCCGCCGGTGTCGCGCACCTGCCCGCCACGACGTCCTGGTCGAAGTCCGCACCCGTCACGTGCTGCACCGTCTCCACTGGGAACCGGCCCAGTTCGATGACGAATCTGTGGTCCGTCGGCAGATCTCCGAGGTTCATCGCGACTTCCTTCCACGACCGTTGTGGCAACTGATAGTAGTCTTCGCGCGCCGCTGTGTGACGGTTCGGTGGGCCGGCGGCGCGGTCGGAGCCGTCCCTCGGTCGCCCGTCCGGCCGTGGACACACCCCTGGATGCGCCGGCAGGCGTGCGCCTCGGACCGCTGGGGGAGGCCGTGTCAGAGGCTGTGGCCTGCACGCCTGCGTCACCGTCAGGTGAACGCGCGCCGCCAGACTGCGTATCCAGGACACACTCGGCCTCGTCGCCCCAACTCCCTTTTCCGCAGGTCGCCGTGCCCGCCCGGCTCACCAGCCGCGTCGGCCCCAAGCGGAGGGGCGCCTTGCTCACGGCCGCCATGGACGGCGTCCCCGGCCGGGCGGAACATCCCAGCACCCACGGGCTGACGAGCACCGGCCTCACCGCTCGAGCCTCCCCAACACCGGCCGGCCTCGCTGTCCGCCGGCTTCCGGGCCTTTGCCCGGACCGTCCCGAGGAGTGCTGTGACCGCACGGAGTGGACCAGACCCGAACAGCTCACTCGTAGCCGCGTCCGCGAGTGACGCCGAACTCGCCGAGAACTACCTGCGTGCCTTCGGCTACCTGCCCGAGGACGTCCCGTTGCAGAGTGACAGCGGGCGTGCCGCGGTACGGGCCTCCCAGGCGATGGCGCTGCTTCCGACCACCGGAGACGTCGACGAGGCCACCCGCACGGTCTTCGAGCAGCCCCGGTGCGGCTTCCCCGACCGGCAGGGCGTCGAGGATCCCCGCAGCGGGAAGTCCCTCACGAGCGTCGCCGAGTTCGTCGCCTTCGGCACGGTGTGGGACCACGCGGTGATCACCTACCGGATCAACAACCTGAGCCCGGACTTCGACCAGGACCGGCAGCGGGCACTCATCCGTGCCGCCTGGGAGCGCTGGGCGGCCGTCGTCCCCCTCGTGTTCCAGGAGACCACCGGCGCGCCCGACATCGAGATCCGCTTCGCCCGGGGCAGTCACGGCGACGGCTCCCCGTTCGACGGTCCCGGCAACATTCTGGCCCACGCGTTCTTCCCGCCGCCCAACGGCGGAAGTCTCGCGGGGGACGCGCACTTCGACGAGGACGAGCAGTGGCAGGACGGCGTCCGTCCCGGCGGCTTCGACCTGTTCAACGTCGCCGTCCACGAGTTCGGTCACTCGCTCGGCCTGAACCACACCTCGGTGCCGAACTCCACGATGAACCCCTTCTACCCGGTGCCGAGCACCCCCGCCGCGGACGACCGCGAGGGTGTGCGGCAGATCTACCGTCGCCACATCTGGGCCGCCTCCCTGTACCGGGACGTACTCGGCCGCCGGTTCGACGACGGAGGCCTGGACTTCTGGGTGCGCAAGCTGTTCTCCAACAGCAGCCCGGAGCAAGTGGCCCGCGGGTTCCTGTACTCGCTGGAGAACTCCGGCCGCATCGCCACCGACCTGTACTTCACCCTCCTCGACCGGGCGCCGGAGCCGGCCGGCCTCGACCACTGGCGTACGCAGCTGGCCGGCGGTCTGGGCCGGCAGTCCGCGATCGTCGCCTTCCTGGACAGCGCCGAGTACCGCGGCAAGTACCCGGCGGACGACGCCTTCATCGATTCGCTGTACCGGCGCCTGCTGCGTCGTCCGCCGGACGCGGGCGGCTACCAGTACTGGAAGGACATGATGAAGGGCGGCATGTCCCGCTACGAGGTCGCCCGTGCCTTCGTGCTGAGCGACGAGTACTGCCGCGCGTACGCCCGCGGCCTGTACCGGAACCATCTGCGCCGTGAGCCGGAGCAGGCCGGCTGGGACGGGTGGACGGGTCGTCTGAAGGCGGGACTGAACCATCAGGACGCGGAGACCGGCTTCGTCGCCTCGCCGGAGTACCAGAACGCGGTGGTCAGTTGGTGGTGACCTGACGGCCGCGGCATCGTCGAGGCCACCGGGGTGCCGCGTGCCGATGGCACGCGGCACCCGTGGGAAGCGGGTTCGATCAGGAGGCGTGCCAGGTGTAGGGGGGTGTGGTGATCTGGCTCGTCTGCGTCGTCGGCCGGTAGACGAACGCGTAGGTGACCGTGGCCCCCGACGGTACGGACACCGGCAGTTCCCAGCGGTCGTCCGCGCTGTCACGGCTGAGGAAGCGGTTCCGCGGTGAGCCGCCGTCGACGCGGTACTGGACGGTGACGAAACGGGCGGGCCCGGCTGCGCAGCGGCGCCGCCCCCGGACGCCGCGGACGGGGCACCGGCCGGCGGGTGACCTGGGCGGCTCGTCAGCGCTCCGCCGCCTGCCGGTGATCGCCGGTCATTCGAGGCCGGGCCGCTCCCGGGGCACCAGCCGGTGGCCAGGAGGCGGGACACGACGTCCGCGGGGGCGAGCTCGCCCGGGCTGGACATGGGGACGGACCAGTAGACACGAGAACCGTCCGGGCGCTTCGCGGTCACCGGAGGCACGGCGAGGCAGCGACCACGCCCGAGGTACTCCGCATCGTCGTGACGGAGCGTCGCCCACTCGCGGAGCCGGCCGACGCTGGGTCCGACCAGCACGGAGTAGAGCTGGGAGGTTCTGTCGAACACCACGGGTCCGCCCTCCAACACCCGCGCCAGGAAGGCGGACACCTCGACGGGGTCGCTCGTGCCGGCGGCGGAGTGCACCACCTCGCCCGCGACGCGGACGGCACCGAAGAGCGTGCTGCACCGCAGCAGGGCGACGCCCGACTCCTGCCACTGCGCGCGAGCGAGCCGCACGTCCTCCGCCGCGGACAGCAGCCAGTGCTCCACGGCGAGGTCTCGTTCCGCGCCGGTGGTCAGGTGCGGTTCCCGGCCGGCCCGCGCGTCGTTCACGGCGCGGGGCTCCCTCCCCGGCTCTCCCCTCACGACGAGCCAACTCCCTTGTGACCGAACCCTCCCGGACCACGGGCGGGCCTTCCTTTGGGCATCCCTGGCCAAGGAACTTCCGGACTTTCACCGGGAGCGGATGCGGCTCCTCGCGGAACCGCACCGCTTTCGGCCGTCCGACGCGGGGGAGGCCCGGTCGGGGGCAGGTCAGACGGTCAGACGTCCGTCACTGTCGTGGTGACCGGTGTGCCCGTCTCGATCGTGCGGCTGACCGTGCAGAGCCGTTCGTGGGAGGTCTTCACGGCGCGGGGCAGGATGGCGCGCGCCCGGTCGCCGGGCTCGCCGTCGGGGAACGCGACCGAGAAGGTGACGCGCAGGTCGGTCATCCGGTTGCCCAGCTCGTCAGTGATCTTGTGGCCGGTCACGGTGATGTCGAACCGGTCGGGTTCCGCGTGGCGGCTGGTGGCGACATCGACATCCGCCGCCGTGCAGCCTCCGAGCGCGGCGAGCAGCAGCTCGACCGGGGTGAATTCGGTGTCGCTCTGCCCGTCGGAGCCGGTGCCGAAGCTGATCGTGCCGCCGCGGGCGTTCGTCGCCGTGTAGTGGCCGGTGCTGGTGCGCTCGACGGCGACCGAGCGCAGGGTGTTGTCGGTCATGCCGACGACACTAATGTCGCGCAGGGCCGACCGGTGCGACCCGGGTCGGCCTCGGCGTGCGTGCGGCGGGTCGGCTTGGAGGCCGCGCCGGTGGACGGGCGTGTGGCGGGTCGGCCCGAAGGCCGTGCCGGTGGCCGGACGTGCGGCGGGTCGGCATCGAGGTCGTGCCCGGTGGCCCGGCCGAGCGCCGGTCCACCGGGGTGGTGGATCACAGGAAGCGGCGGATGGGTACGACGGCCGCCTCACGGGCCCGCTGCACGAGCGAGCGCCGTTTCCACCGGTCGGCGCGGATCAGCTCACTGGCCTCCCGGTCCTCTTCGAACTGTGCGTCGAGGGTCGCCGTGAACTCCCGGTCCAGGACGGCGAGCATGACCTCTTCGTCGTGATCGAAGGAGCGGCGGTTGAAGTTGGTCGATCCGATCAGCGCCGCGGTGCGGTCGACGGTGATGACCTTGGTGTGCATCATCGTCGGCTGGTAGTGGTAGAGCTTCACCCCGCTGTCGGTGAGGTCGGTGTAGAAGTTCTGACCGGCCAACTGGCACACCCGCTTGTCGGTGTGGGGCCCGGGCAGCACGATCTCCACCTCCACCCCGCGTCGTGCGGCGGCGCAGAGCAGTTCGACGAAGTAGGCGTCCGGTGAGAAGTAGGCGGTGGTCAGCCGGAAGCGCTCCTCCGCGGACTGGAGCATCACGCGGATCAGGGTCTGCATGTCCTGCCAGCCGAAACTGGCCGAGCCGCGCACCACCTGCACCACGGCGTCACCGTGCGGACGGTGCTCGACGAACCGGTCGCGCTCGTCGAAGAGTTCGTCGTGGCATTCGGCCCAGTTCTGCGCGAACGCGGCGGCGAGACCGTCCACCGCGGGGCCCCGCACCTCGACATGGGTGTCACGCCACTCGTTCTCGTTGCGGGCGTCACCACACCACTCCTCGGCGATCCCGACGCCGCCGGTGAAGGCCACCTGCTCGTCGACGACGAGGACCTTGCGGTGGCAGCGGTGGTTCTGCTTCAGCGGCGAGAGGTACAAGGGCTTGCGGAACCAGGAGACCTGCACTCCGGCCCGCCGCATGGCCTCCAGCAGGTCCTCGTCGATGAGCCTGCTGCCGAAGCCGTCCAGCAGCAGGCGTACCCGCAGGCCCGCCTCGGCCCGTTCCGCGAGGGCCATCGCGAACTCCCGGGCGATGTCGCCCTTCCAGTACACGAAGGTCATCATGTCCAGCGTGTGCTCGGCGGAACGGATGCGGTCGAGCATGGCCGCGAAGATCTCGTCGCCGTTGCGCAAGGGGCGCAGCGCGTTGCCCTCGGTCGCGGCGATGCCGATCAGCCGCTCCAGGCGCCGTCGTATCCGTGCGGCGCGCTCCTCGAAGTCGTCCGGGGCGGTGTGCGCGCCCGGCTCGGGAGAGGGCGTGTCCGTGCGTTCGTCCGTGTTGGTCATGGCGGTGTTGGTCATTGCCTCTCCTGGCCGGCACTCGTCGGAGGAAACGGGACGCCGACGCCGCCCGGTCCGGCACGAACCGGCGGGCGGGGCGGCGACGCCGGTCAGCGTCGGCGGCGGGAGGACCAGCCGGTGCCGACGCCGGCCAGGTGCAGCGCGAGCACCGTGAGCCCGATGAGCATGATGTTCGTCGACGTGAACGTGTCGTTCGTGGAGATGTCTGCGGCATTGATGAGGAACGAGATGAAGAACAGGACCGCCGCACCTATCGCGAGCATGGGGATCTCCGATTCGAGTGTGTGAAGAACGAGTGAAGTCCGAATGCCCCCGAGCGGCCGATCGACACAACCCAATTCGGCGGACCCTGTGACGAGTCGAGCAGCCCTGTAGAGGCCCGCGTCCGTCGGGGAAGCCGCTCGACGGAACGCGTCCTACGCGTGCCGGCTCTTCGCCGCGTCGCGCACCCCGGTCAGGAACCGGCCGACCGCGGCGACTTCGCCGTCGTCGAAGGTGCCGAGCAGGTCCAGGGTCTGTGCGATCAGCGGACCGAAGTGCCGCTCGCCCAGGGCGACGGCCTGCTCGCTGACCTGGAGGCGCACCCGACGCCGGTCGTGGGCGTCCCGCACGCGTTCCACGTGACCGGCGCGTTCCAGACGGTCGATCGCCGAGGTGGTGCCGGCCGAGTGGAGGCCGAGCCGCGCACCGAGCTCACCCGGTGTGAGAGGGGCGCCCGCACGTTCCGCGTCCAGCAGACAGATCAGAGCGCGTACGTCCGTCGTGTGGAGGCCATTGGTTCGCGCGAAATCACCCTGGAGCAGAGCCAGTTCGACGGTGACTTCGCGCAGCAGGTGCACGATTCCCATCCCGGTCCCACCCTCGCCCATACCCGTGTCCTCCCTTATTATCTCGCTGAGCGAGAATAACGCCGAACGAGGGAACCGCGTACGACGGGGGAGACCTGATGTCCGAGACGTTCTTCGACGCGTACGACGGGCTCCTGGCCCGATGGGGCCCCGGCGTCGAGCGCCTGGACGTCCCGACTCCCTACGGCACCACCCGAGTCAACTGTCTCGGCCCGCAAGGAGCCCCGCCGCTGCTCCTGCTGCCGGGCGGCGGGGACAGCGCGGCCTCCTGGTTCGCCAACGCCCCCGTGTGGGCCCGCACGCACCGTGTTCTGGCCGTCGATCTGATCGGCGACGTGGGCCGAAGCACCGTGGCGCAGGGCCGTCGGATCGGCAGCGTCGCCGACCTCAACCGCTGGCTGGACACGCTGATCGAGGAGCTCGGACTCGAACGGACCACCCTGGCGGGCCATTCCTACGGCGCCTGGATCGCACTGCACCACGCCCTCGCCTCCTCCCGCGTCGAACGCCTCGCGCTCCTCGACCCGACGAGCTGCTTCACCGGATACCGGCCCGGGTACCTGCTGCACGCGCTGCCGATGCTGCTCGCGCCGACCCCCGCGCGCGTCCGCTCCTTCCTTGACTGGGAGAGCCGTGGTGCACACTTCGATCCGGCGTGGCTGGCGCTCCAGGAGGCGGCGGCCGGGTTCGCGAAGGCCCGTCCGGTCACCGGCCCACGCCCCGACGCCGAGGCCGTACGAGACCTGCGTGCGCCCGTGCTGCTCCTGCTCGCGGGCGACAGCCGGGCGCACGACACGTCCCGAGTGGCGACCGCCGTCGCACGACTCCTGCTCCACGCCGAGCTGAGCGTCCTGTCCGGCGCCGGTCATCACGGCCTGCAACACCGGGCCGCGCACGAAATCAACGAGAAGGTGGGCGCGTTCATCGGATCCCCTCGGCGGGCTGAAGGGTGACCGAAGGGCCGTAGGCGCCCGCGTCGCCCGGGTGCGGTGTGCGCATCGGCGCGCTCCGCGGTGAGCACCCTCGCGCACTCGCGAGCCCTGCGGTTGTGCCGCACGGGCGTGCGGCGAAGACTGGTCGGCGACGGGAAATCGACCGCGGCGGATGAGCGGACGAGCGACCGGCGCACACGTTTCGCGGCTTCGGTGCTTCGAGCATGGACGGGAGACGGTGTCCATGAAGGGCGACGCAGTGCATGCCTCCGCCGTAGGTGGCGGGGCGGCGGGGCGGCGGGGCAGCGATCGCGCGGGACGTGACGAGCCGGCTGGACGGTCTGCGCGTGCGGATCCCTGGGAATGTCGGACTGCTTTTCGCGGAGGTCATGGGCGGCCGACCGCCCATGTACGCCTGACGGACCGTCAATCGGCACGTTTCCCGCGCGACGTACGGATCGTGCCGAGCCGACCTGCCGCCCGCATCCGTTGGCGATAGGCTGGCCGGGAACCCTCGAACCGCCGGCCTGCTCGTGCTCGCCCGGCCGTTCCCCGCGCGCAAGGCTTTCGAGACGTTCAGGCGGCGATGGAAGCAGGTCGCCATGTCTGCAGAAGATCTGAGCAGGGAACCCACTCCGGATGCGGCCGAGGACAACGCGTTCTTCCCTTCACCGTATTCGCTCAGCCAGTACACCTCGTCCACGACGGATTTCGACGGAGTGCAGCACAAGGGTGCCTACACCCAGGGAAAGTGGAAGGTGCTCATGATCGGGGCGGAGGAGAGATATGTCCTGCTGGAGAACGGAAAGATGTTCTCCACCGGAAATCACCCCGTCGAGATGCTCCTTCCGTTGCACCACATGATGGAGGCCGGCTTCGACGTCGACGTCGCCACGATCGCCGGATACCCGGTGAAGCTCGAACTGTGGGCCATGCCCCGGGAGGACGAAGCGGTCGTCCGTACGTACGAAGCCGTCAAGGAGAAGCTCAAGCAGCCCAAGAAGCTGTCCGACGTGGTCACCGACGACCTCGGTGACGACTCGGACTACATCGCCGTCTTCATCCCCGGCGGACACGGCGCCGTGGTCGGTCTGCCGGGCAGTGAGGCGGTGGGGGAGACGCTCAACTGGGCCCTGGACAACGACAAGTTCGTCGTCACGCTGTGCCACGGGCCGGCCGCCCTGCTGGCGGCCGCGTCGGGCAAGGACGAATCGCCGTTCAAGGGCTATTCCGTCTGCGTCTTCCCCGACGCTCTCGACGAGGGCCCGAACCTCGAGATCGGCTACCTTCCCGGTCGTCTGCGGTGGCTGGTCGCCGATCTGTTGAGCAAGCAAGGGCTGAACGTCCTGAACGACGACATGACCGGCCGGACCCACCAGGACCGCAAGCTCCTCACCGGCGACAGCCCCCTCGCCTCCCACAGGCTCGGACTGCTCGCGGCCGACGCACTGGTCGAGGCGGCCCGCGCTGCGGCCTGACGGTGTCCGGGAGCCGTACGGCCGCCTCCGTGCGGCAGTGATCCGTCACGGAGGGCCACGGGCAGGTCTACCTCGTGCTCGTCGTCGCGTTCTCGATCACCCTCGCAGGCACGCTGTTCATGCCCGAAGGCGCCGAAAGGCGCCCGGGCGCACTGGGGTCACTGATGCCGAGGGTGTCGTTGCCGCCCAGGATGCGGCCGCACATCGTGCTCACGACGCCCAGTCTCGTCGCGCTCTGGGCCGTGGGCGGGTTCTACCTCTCACTCGGGCCGTCGCTCACCGCTCGGAGCCATGCGCACGGTGGCCGCGCAGGCGGCACCGGAGGAGCGGGCCATGGCCTTCGCCGGACTGTTCCTGATCAGCCACCTCGCCTTCGGGCTGCCGGCCGTGGCCGCGGGAGTCTTCTCCACGCGCCTCGGCCGCTGGTCGGGTTGACGCCGGCCCTCGCGGCGATCGCCGGGGCCGTCTCGCCGGGCGGCCGGCCGCGCACCGACCCGTGCGGGAGCCCTCGCCCCGGCCGCTGCCGCGCCTCACGGTGAGGGGTGGCGGTCCGCGCCGAGCAACTGTTCCGCCCAGACGGTCTTGCCGTCGGGTGTGTAGCGGGTTCCCCAGCGGTCGGCGAGCTGGGCGATGAGGAACAGGCCCCGGCCGCCCTCGTCGAGCGTGGCCGCATGGCGCAGGTGCGGTGCGTTGTGGCTGGTGTCGGAGACTTCGCAGGTCAGGTAACGGTCGTACAGGAGGCGCACGGTGATCGGCGGGTCACCGTAGCGGATGGCGTTGGTGATCAGTTCGCTGAGGATGAGTTCCGCGGCGAACAGGTCGTCGCCGATGCCCCACGCGGTCATCTGCCGCACGCAGACGGCGCGGGCGGGCGCGACGGCCGCGGGGTCGTCGGTGATGTCCCACTGCGCGACACGGTCCGGTGCCAGCCTGCGGGTCTCGGCCACCAGCAGTGCGATGTCGTCGTGCTGGGGCGAGGGCAGGAGAGCGTCGAGCACATCGGTGCATGTCTGCTCACAGCTGCGGCCGGCGGCGGCGAGGACCGCGGTGAGCCGGTCCAGCCCGGTGTCGATGGACTGGTCCCGGCTCTCGACGAGGCCGTCGGTGTAGAGGACCAGCCGGGTCCCGCCGGCCAGGTCGGCGGTGTACGTCTCGAAGGGCGAATGGCCCAGTCCGAGGGGGAGGTTGGGAGGGACGGGTATCAGGTCCACCGTGCCGTCGGGATGGACCCGGGCCGGCGGCGGATGCCCCGCGCACGCCATGTGGCAACGGCCCGCGGCGGGGTCGTAGACGGCGTACAGCATGGTGGCGCCGGTGACGGGCGCGGTCTCGGAGGCCGCCGGACCGTCCTGGTCGAGACGGGTGACGAGCTCGTCCAGGTACGTGATCAGCTCGTCGGGAGGCAGGTCCAGCGCGGCGAAGTTGTGGACGGCGGTGCGCAGCCGTCCCATGGTGGCGGCGGCCTGGAGACCATGGCCGACCACATCGCCGACGACGAGGGCGACGCGTGCGCCGGGCAGCGCGATGACGTCGAACCAGTCTCCGCCCACGCCCGCCTCGGCGGGCAGATAGCGGTACGCGGCGTGCACGGCGTTCTGCTCGGGGAGTTCGGCGGGCAGCAGACTGTGCTGCAACGCGACGGCCAGGGCGTGCTCGCGGGTGTAACGGCGGGCGTTGTCGACGCACACCGCCGCCCGCGCGACCAGTTCCTCGGCGGAGCTCACGTCGTCGTGGTGGAACTCCCCGCGCCGCCAGAAGCTGGCGATGCCCAGCACGGTGCCGCGTGCTCGCATGGGCACGGCGATCAGCGACCCGAGCCCGTCTCCCAGCACGCGTTCGGCGAAGACGGGGTTCATGCCGCGCCACTCCGAGGCGGCGGTCAGATCGGGCACGAGGACGGCCTTGCCGTCGCGCAGTCCCTGTGCCTGGAGTGCGGTGGGGTCCACCGGCACCGCGGAACCGACCGGGTGCACGGCCCGCTCCTGCGCCGCGCCACGGAAGGCGGCGCGGCGCAGGATACGGGGGATGCCCGCAGGGGGTTCCTCACCTGCGACGACCGGGTCGAGCAGGTCGACGCTGACCACGTCCGCGAACCGTGGCACGGCGACCTCGGCCAGCTCCTCGGCGGTACGCGTCACGTCGAGGGTGTTCCCGATCCGGGCACTGGCGTCGTAGATCATCTCCAGTCGCTGGGACGTGGCCTCGACCCTGCCGGCCAGGGCGCGCAGTTCGGTGGCGTCCCGGAACGTGGTGACGGCTCCGGGGGGCCCGCCGTCACGGCTGGTGTGACGATGATTGACGCTCAGCAGCCGGCCGCCCGCCGGATGCACCTCGTCCACGGCTTCGAGGTCCGAGGCCAGCAGGTTCCGGATGCTGTGTTCGAGATCCAGTTCGTCGATGTGGCGGCCCTCCAACCCTTCGGGGAGGGCCAGGAGCCGTCTGGCCTCGTCATTCGCGAGGACCAGGCGCCGATCGCGGTCGGTGACGAGCACGCCCTCGCGCACCGTGTGCAGCACCGCGTCGTGGTGCTCGTACATGCGCGTCACCTCGACCGGCCCGAGGCCGCCCGTCTGCCGGCTCAGCCGCCTGCCCACCCCGCCCGCCGCGGCCGTGGCCAGGACGAAAGCCCCCGCCACCCCTGCCAGCAGGAGCGGCAGTTCGCTGTTCAACGTCGCCGAGACGGTCGTGACCTCCACACCTGCGGTGACGAGCCCCACCACCTTGCCGTCCGGCCCCCGCACGGGTACGACCGCACGCACTGCGTCCTGGGGTGCTCCGTTGAAGTGCTCCGTGTAGGACTGGCCCTGGAGCGCTCGGCCGAAGTCGCCCACCGCCCGCTGACCGATGAGGCCGGGGACGGCGTCCGTGTACCTGATCCCGTCCCTGTTCAGCACGGCGATGAAGTCGACTCCCACGGACTTCCTCATGCGCTCGGCCGCGGGCTGGAGAGCCGATGTCGGGTCCGGTGACAGCAGACCCTTCGCAGTGTCCGGCAGCTGGGCGACTGCGACGGCACTGGCCATGGACCGGTCTTCCGCGCGGTGCAGGTTCGCGGCGCGGGTCTGCAGGACCAGCGCCACCGCTCCTCCCACCACGAGCAGCGCGATGATCACGCATTCCAGTGCGAACACCTGACCTGCGACGCTGCGGTTGGTCAGCCAGCCCTCACGCCATGGCCGTGCGAGACGATCTCGTATTGCAGGCCACCCAGCATGCTTTCGTCTCATACAACCCTTCTACACCCATTGGTCGAATTTGCTCTCCGGTCCGTGTGCTGCGCACTTCGCGTCACGCGCAGCGAGCACATCAAGCGCTTGCTCAGGGGGACCGGGAGGGCGCGCGTCTCAGCCGCGGCGACCGGCGTGCCGGAATCGGCAGCGGTACTCCCTGGGCGTCGTGTCGAGCCTCCGCCGGAACGAGCGGATCAGGGTGTCGATCGTGTGGAACCCACGGGCGGACGCCCCGCGTTCGAGGGTGTCGTCGCTGGTTGCGAGCCGGTTGCGCGCCGTCTCGACGCGGGCCGACTCGATGCGGGCGGCCGGTGTCATGCCGAGTTCTGTCTCGAGGATCCGCGTCACGGGTGACAACGTCCCCTCGCGCACGGGATGTTGCTCGCGGCCTCCCTGCGGTCAGCCGTGGTGTGTGTCGATGACGCAGAAGCGGTTCCCGTCGGGATCGGCCAGGACCACGAAGTCGGCGTCCGGAGGATAGCGGTCCCAGTCGACCCGCCGGGCGCCGAGAGCGACCAAGCGTTCGACCTCCGCGGCCTGATCGGCGGCGTCTCCCGCGTACAGGTCCAGATGGATCCGGGGATGCTCCTGCACGGGTGTCTCGCTGAGCCCCAGCGAGAGCCGGGCGCCGGTCCCTTCGGCCGGCACGAGGACCACCCAGTCGTCCTCCATCTCCTCGCGCGGGACGTAGCCCAGCGCCTCCGTCCAGAACGCCGCCGCACGCGGCACGTTCGACACACCCAGCACTACGGATCCGATGGTCAGCACGCCCTGCTCCTACCCCGTGGGGACCCGGCGGCTACCTCGTGCCGTCCTGCCGGGTTCCCGCATGCAGCGGCTCCGCGGGGGAGGGATCCGGCCGGGATTCCATCCGCGCACGCGCCCGGTCGCGGAACCACGCGCTGACACCCACCAGCACGGCCGCCGCGGCCCCGTACAGCGGCAGCCACAGGGTCGTCGTCGCCGCCAGGCAGCCGGCGACGGCCTCACGGCTCTTGGACTGCGCCGCGTACGCCGCGGCGGTGCGGTCGAGACCGGTCAGGCCGGCCAGTGTGGCCCGGGACCGGACGGCCTCGTACCTGCCCAGCCAGGTGCAGTCGATGCGGGTGCCCGGCATCGGGAACACCCAGGCCCAGCGCTGCATCATGGGGGCCAGTGCGATCGCCACGCACAGGCCGACGACCAGCGCGTACGCGATCAGACCGCGCATGTACGCGGACCGCAGGTCGGACGTCCACGGCGGCCGACGCTGAAAGGCGAAGATCACCGAGAGGAGCGTCACCCCGATGAATGTCGCGAACCACTGCCACGAACCCTGCGCGAGAGCGAACGTCAGCACGGCCGCGAGCCCGATGCCGATGACCCCGGCCTGACTGCCGGCGTCGGCGCCCGTGTCCGTGGTGGCCGGCGGTCGGGGTCCTTGCGGGATGTGGTCGGTCACGGGCCTCTCCTGCAGGCGGGAGGCATCAGCTTCCGCCGTGCGGCGTCGCAGGTCCCGGAGCCATGCCGGGCGCGGGTGGCACGGCGCCCGGATGGGGGATCGTCCTCCGGACCGCGACGAGAGGATGCCGTGATCGTCGCGGCCGATTGCTCGAACCTGCCCAACTCGACTGTGGGCGAAGGAGGTTGACCTGTCGACTCCGGCCGGGGGAGCGGCGGTCACGGCGCAGCTCGGTCCACGCCCGTCCGCAGCCCGCGCGAGCGTGCCCTCGGACGTGGCTCCCTCCCGGAGCCGGGGCGTCACGTGAGCCTCCACGTGGCTCACGGAAACCTCCTCGCGACCGCGCAGTGCCGTGGGCGGCGGACGGTTTTGTGGCCTGCCTGTCGTCGGTCCCCCGCCATGGTCCCTCGGGCCGCCGGTGTGGGCCGGACGGCCCAAGCGGTCTCCCTCCTTTTCGGAGAGGCTGGAGCCGCGGGACGATCCCGGTTCCGGAAGACGCGCCGGGCGGCGCCGTCGCCGACGACGCGCGCCCGTGGCGCGAGGCATGACGAGAGGAGGTGGCGAGTCATGACCGGACAGGTACGGGCGAACACGGTGGAGGCGCCACCGCTCGGCGATCTCGGCCGACGGCTGGTCGCACGCCGGGCGGAACTCGGCCTGACGTGCGAGGAGGCGGCCGCGCGTGCCGGCGTCGCGCCCAACTATCTGCGCTACCTGGAGGAGAAGCCGGCAGCCGCACCTGGCGCGGGCACCCTGCTCAGGCTCGCCGAAGCACTGCGCACCACGATGTCCCACCTCACCGGAGGCGACAGCGACCGGCCGCCCGGCCCGGGGCAGGCCGGACGGAGCCCCGACCTCACCGAACTGAGTCCGTCCGAGTGCCGGACCCTGCTGTCGGACCACGGCGTGGGGAGGGTGGCGGTCCTCACGGCCACGGGCCCCGCCGTCGTACCCGTCAACTACGGCGTCGTCGACGACGCGATCGTCTTCCGCACCTCTCCCGGCGCCACGCCGGCTCTTGCCGCGGGCTCCGAGGTGGCCTTCGAGGTCGATCGCATCGACGACGCCTTCAGCGAGGGCTGGAGCGTTCTCGTGCGTGGGCACGGGCGGGCCGTGACGGACGAGGAGGAGGCGCGTCGGCTCACCGGCCTGGCACGCAGCGAGCCGTGGGCCGGTGGCCGGCGTGAGCTGTGGGTGCGCATCGACGTCCACACCGTGACCGGCCGACGGATCACGGTCTGACCGAGAACGCCCGCCGGGGTCGTACGCCGGGTGGGCAGCACGCGTCGGCCGTGCGCCCCGAACCGACGCGTCGGCCGTGCGCCCCGAACCGAGCCGAACGCCCGGGCCCGGGACCGAAGCCGACCGGTCCCGGGCCCGGGACCATCGGCACGTGCGCCGCGGCCCGGACGGGAGGACAGTGGAGTCAGGAGCGGCACCGTTCCCCCGCGGTGTCGCTCCGTGTCGCTCCGTCCTTACGCGGAGAAGGTGTCGCTCACGCAGGTGTCGTCCCGCCCGTACGTGCACGACGGCGTCCGTACGTACGTGTACGCCGGCGTCCGTACGCGTACGATGGCGCGGCTCCGCCCGCAGGCCGAGCCACGAACTCGACAGGCCGACCGGGACCGAACTCGACAGCTCGACAGGGCCCGACCTCGACCGGTTCCCCGCGGACCGCGAGGCCCCCGTCACCGCTGCTCGGACCACTCCTCGGCCCGAGCGGACGCGTGGGCGAGGTGGCAGCGGACGTCGACGACACCCTCCACGGCGCGGGCCAGGCGTTCCGCCACGGGGACCAGCCCGGTGCTCTCCACCCAGCCGGCGAGGGTGACCACGCCGTCCGAGGCCTCCACCTGTATGTGGTCGGCGGACAGCGGGAACAGCCGGTCGACGACCTCGTGGCGCACTTCCTCGGCGAGTTCCTCGTCCTCGCGCAGGAACACCTTGAGCAGGTCCGCGCGACTGACGATCCCTTCGAGGAGGCCGACGTCGTTGACGACGGGAAGTCGCTTGATCTTGCGCTGCGCCATGATGCGCGCGGCCTCCGCCAGGGCCGCGTCGGCGTGCACGGTCACGGCCGGGGTGCTCATCAGGTCCCAGGCCGTGAGCCCGCTCGCCTTTGCCAGGTCCGCCAGCCGGCGTTGCCGCGTGAACCGCTCCGGGTCGCTGTCCCGGAACTCCTCCTTGGGCAGCAGGTCGGCCTCGGAGACCACTCCGACCACGCGCCCCTCGCCCTCCAGGACGGGCAGGGCGCTGACCTTCCACTGCTCCATCAGCGTGACGATGTCCTTGAACGGCGCGTCGCGGCCTACCGCGACGACGGTGGGTGTCATCACGTCGCTCACGATGTGCGGGCTGCCGTGCATGATCTCCTCCTCGGAAGGTCGAAGTGCGGTCGACAGCAGGGCCGACGACTCTTCGGTCCCGCGCGCCCGGTGTGCCGACCAGGAGCGAACCTGTTCCGGTCCGATGCGGCGGTCCCGCGGCCGTCCTTGCCGTGGAGTCCTCGATTCCAGCGTGGGCGCCGACGGAGCCGCCCGCCACGGGCCGCTCGGACCTGGCACGGGGGCGTTCGGCCCCGGTGGGGCTCCGCGCGGCCGTGTCTCGGGAGGGCGCCGCCGTGAAGGCGACGTCATGACAGGACGGGAAGGACGCCATCCGCTTCTCGCGGATCCTGATTGCGCGGTGCACGGCTGTCGGCCGCTTCCCCGCGTCTCGGTCGGGTCCTCCCCGTCACCTACAGGACACCACGGGATCGGCCCGGCCACCAGGGCCGGCGGGCATCAGGGCTCCCCGCCTGGGCCGAACGTCCCCGAGGAGAGCCGACGTGCCCCTCGTACCGGACGGCCGTGGCTGGCACGGTGAGGTTGAAGCCCCGTACTGCCGGCGTGGCGGTCCGACGAAAGGCGGTGGGGACGATGACGACGCTTCCCCTGGTCGTGGGCGTCGACGGTTCGGACTCGAGCCTCCAGGCGGTCGACTGGGCGGTGGACGAAGCCGCCCGTCACGGGCTGTCGTTGCGACTGGTGCACGCCTCGCTCTGGGAGCGCTACGAGGGAGCCGTTTCGTCGAGTGGCCTGGACCGTCCTTCCGAGCGCGTGCTGACCGAGCACATCGTGGCGTCCGCGGCGGAGCGGGCCGCGCGACGCGACCCGGACGTGAAGGTGTTCACCGATGTGATCCCCGAGGACGCCGTGGAAACCCTCCTGCGCGAGGGCAACAACGCCTCCGCGCTGGTCACGGGGTCGCGTGGCCGGGGCGGGCTGCCAGGACTGATGCTCGGTTCGGTCGGGCTGGCCGTCGCGGCCCGTGCCCACTGCCCGGTGATCGTGGTCCGCGGCGACAGCGCCGGTCTGGCCGGCAGCCACGAGCGGATCCTGCTCGGTGCCGGGGATCCCGTCAGCGGTGGCGAGGCCGTGCGGTTCGCCTTCCGCGAGGCCGAGACCCGCGGGTGCGTCCTCGACGTCGTGCGGGCCTGGCGCCGCCCCGCGCACGAGGTCACCGGACGGCCCGAGCCGGACGAAGCTCCCGGGCGCGTCTACGAGGAGCGGGCCGCGGCCCTGCTCCACGCCCTGCTGCACGACGCCGCGGCCGACCACCCCGGCGTACGGGTGCGTGGCGTGACCGCCGAAGGGCCGGCCCGCCGGATCCTCGTGCGGCGTTCGGCCGCCGCCGATCTGGTGATCGTCGGCGCGCGCCGGAGGGCGGGCCACTTCGGTCTCCAGCTCGGCCGGGTGAGCCACACCCTGCTCCATCACGCGTACTGCCCGGTGGCCGTCGTGCCGCAGCTGGTGTGATCGTTTGAAGGGTCGGTCCACGAAGGGCCGGTCCACGAGGGGAGCAGACATGGCCGTGCGGTCCCACGACGTGATCGGTTCCGCGCCGCGCCGTGCCACGGAGGTCGCGTCCCACGGGGCAGCGCCGCGATGACCGGCTGGACGTGGGAGTACGAAGGGTTCGACCCCGCCGAGGAGTGTCTCAGGGAAGCGCTCTGCACACTGGGCAACGGCTACCTCGCGACCCGCGGCGCACTGCCCGAGTGCGCCGCGGACGGCGTGCACTACCCGGGCACCTATGCCGCCGGCTGCTACAACCGGCTCACCTCGGACGTCGCGGGCCGCCGGGTCGAGAACGAGGACATCGTCAACCTCCCGAACTGGCTGCCGCTCCGCTTCCGGCTGCCCGGACAGCACTGGCTGACACCGGAGACCGCACCGGTGCTGGACCACCGTCTGATCCTGCGCCTCTCCACCGGCCTGCTGGAACGCCGCACCCGCTACGGCCTCGGCGACGGCCGTGTCCTGTACGTGCGGCAGCAGCGTCTCGTGCACATGGCCGACCCGCATCTGGTCGCCCTGCGAACCGAGTTCACGGCCGAGGAGTTCGCCGGGGAACTGGAGGTCGAGGCCGCGCTCGACGGAGGTGTCACCAACGCGGGAGTGCCGCGCTACGCGGACCTCGACGGCCGCCACCTGACGCACGTACACACCGACACCGCCGGTCCCGACACGGTCTGGCTGCGCTGCCGGACCCGGACCTCGGACATCAGGATCGGCATGGCGTCCCGGCTCACCGCGGACGTCCCGGTGACGCAGCACCACGACTTCCCGCGCGCGGTCCAGCGGGTGCGTCTGTACCTCACACCCGGCCGCACCGTCGGAGTCGACAAGACCGTCGCCGTGCACACCTCTCGTGATCCCGCGATCAGCGACCCGTGGGACGCCGCCGTCGACCGGGTCCGTGACGCCCCCGGGTTCGACGAACTCCTGGAGCCGCACCGGATCGCCTGGAACCAGATGTGGCGCCGTGGCGAACTCGACGTCCCCGGAGAGGCGGGCAGCATCCTGCGCCTGCACCTCTTCCACGTGCTGCAGACCCTCTCCCCGCACACCGCCGACCTGGACGTCGGGGTGCCCGCCAGAGGCCTGCACGGCGAGGCGTACCGCGGCCATGTCTTCTGGGACGAGCTGTTCGTCCTGCCCTATCTCAACCTCCACTTCCCCGAGGTCTCCAGAGCCCTGCTGCGCTACCGCCACCGGCGGCTCGACCGCGCCTGTGCCGCCGCCCGCGCCATCGGCAGGCGCGGCGCCCTCTACCCGTGGCAGAGCGGCAGCGACGGGCGGGAGGAGACACAGCAACTGCATCTGAACCCGCACTCGGGCCGCTGGCTGCCGGACAACTCACGACTCCAGTGGCACGTCGGCTCGGCGGTGGCCTACAACGTACTGCAGTACCACGAGGCCAGCGGGGACGCCGAGTTCCTGCACACCAAGGGCGCCGAGATGCTGCTGCAGATCGCCCGCTTCTGGACCGACTCGGCCACCTACGACGACCACTTGGGCCGGTACCGCATCAAGGGCGTGGTGGGCCCCGACGAGTACCACGACGCCTATCCGGACGCCGAGCGGCCGGGCCTCGACGACAACGCCTACACCAACGTCACCGCCGCCTGGGTACTGGCCAAGACCCTCGAACTGCTGCGCGCCCTGCCCGAGCCGCGCCGCCGTGAACTCGCCGAGCGCACCGGGCTGGACGGCGCCGAGCTGGAGCAGTGGGAGGAGGTGTCCCGCACGCTGCACGTGCCCTTCCACGACGACGTCATCAGCCAGTTCGAGGGCTACGGCGATCTCGCCGAACTCGACTGGGAGGGCTACCGCGAGAAGTACGACGACATCCGGCGGCTGGACCGGATCCTGGAGGCGGAGGGCGACAGCGTCAACCGCTACCAGGCGTCCAAACAGGCCGATGTGCTGATGCTCGGCTACCTCTTCTCACCCTCCGAACTCCAGTCGCTCTTCGGCCGCTTGGGCCATCACCTGGACGAGGCGACCTGGCTGCGCACGGTCGAGTACTACCTGCGCCGCACCAGCCACGGATCCACTCTCAGCGGTCTGGTGCACGGCTGGATCCTGGCCCGCGCCCGGCGCGCGGAGGCATGGTGGTTCTGTCAGGAGGCCTTGCGCGGAGACATCGCCGACGTCCAGGGCGGCACCACGGGAGAGGGAATCCACCTGGGCGCCATGGCGGGCACGCTCGACCTGATCCAGCGCGGGCTGACCGGACTGGAGACCCGGGCCGGCGCGCTCTGGCTCGACCCGGTGCCGTTGCCGGAACTGTCCTCCTACGGGATCTCCCTGCGCTACCACGGGCACTGGGGCGTGCGGCTGCGCCTGGAGAGCGGGCGGCTGGAGATCGCGGTCCCGTCGTCCGGCCGTTCGCCCATCGACATCCGGCTCCCGGACCGCGCGGTCTCCGTCGAACCGGGCGAGAGCTGTCACCTCGTGCTGCCGGACTGATTCCCCCATCGCGCCTGCTCGTATCCTTGACCCATGCACGCAGGTACCAGCCGCCGCGCCCGTCGGCCATGACCGGAGCAGCACCGGGCGGCGGTACGCCGCCCGACGTCACCCTGCGGCAGGTCCTCGCCCACGACGAGGACGGCATCCTCCACCTCGTCCTCGCGCCGTCCGGCCCGGACACGGCGGTGCACTGCGTCGTCATCGGCGAGGAGGACGCGCCGCGCCCGCACGGCGGCCACATCGTGCTCGCGACAGGCCTGCGGCCGGGCACCGGCTCCGCCCCGGACGCCGTACGGGAGGCCGCCCGTCGCGGCGCCGTCGCGGTCGTCCTGCGCAGCGGAGGCGAGGACGCCCTGCCCGCCACGGTCCTCGGCGCCGCGCGGGAGACCGGGGTCGCGCTGCTCACCCGGGCCGAGTGGGCCGAGTGGGGCGACACCCTCGAACTGGTCCGGTCCGCGCTGGCGTTCGGCGCGGTGGGCAGCGGGGACCGCCTGGCCCAGGCCGCCGCGGGTGGCGGCCTCGCCGTGCTCGCCTCGGTCGTCGCCCGCTACTGCCGTGCCTCGATCACGGTGGAGGACACCCAGTTCAGGGTCGTCGCGCACTCGGCGACCAGCGCCGACGCGGACGGACTGCGGCAGTCGACGATCCTGGGCGGCAGGGTCCCGGACTGGCGCGTCGCCGAACTGCGCCGCAGCGGACTGCTGCACGCCCTGTGGACCTCGCGCGACGTCATCCACCGCCCGGCCGACGGCACCGACCCCGAACGCCTGGTCGTCGCCATCCGCAGCGGCGGTGAGGTCCTCGGCTCGATGTGGGCGGCGGCCGACGGGGGACAGCTGTCGCCGGACGCGCCGGACACGCTGCGCCGTGCCTCGGAGGTCGCCGTGCCGTACCTGCTCCAGCACCGGCTGCGGGGCAGCGCCGGCCGGCGGCGCCAGGAACACGCCCTGCGCGGCCTGCTGCTCGGCGAGGGCGACCGCCGCTCCCACATGTGGTCGCTGGAACTCGCGCCGGACGTGCCCTGTGCCGTCGTGGTCGCCGAACGGGACCGCGCGGTCGGCCCCGCCGCGGAACGCAGCCTCCAGGCCCTCGCGTTGCAGGCCGTCGCGCACCGCGCCACGGCACGCGTCTGGCGCGAGGACCACCGCCTGACCGTCCTGCTGCCGCTCCCGGACGGCGACCCGCGCGACGCCCTGGGCCTCGCCCGCGAACTCGACTCACTGGCGGCCGCCATGCCGGACGCCCCCGTCGTCCGGGTCGGTGCAGGAACACCGGCGGACACGCCGGCGGGTGCCGCCGAGTCCTACGAGGAAGCCCTCCTGATCGTCCGGGCCCTGCGCGAACGCGAGGCCCGCGCCGTGCCTGCCGGCCCTGCCACGGCCGCGGACGGGGGAGCGGGGCCGCGCTCGCCGGTGCGGCACGCGGGGCCGGGCGACGTCGGGCACACGGTGGCCGTCCTGCGGGTCCTCGACGCGATACGTCCCCTGTGGGAACGCCACGGGGGCCCCGTCCACGACATGGTGGCGGCGGATCTCGCCGCCGGAGGCGAACTGGTGCGCTCGCTGCGCGCCTATCTCGACGCGGCGGGCGACATGTCCCGAGCGGCCCATCATCTCGTCCTGCACCCCAACACCTTGCGCTACCGGATGCGCCGGGTCCGCGAGCGCTTCGGCATCGACCTCGACGACCCCGACACACGGCTCGTCGTCACGCTCGCGCTGCGCCTCGCCGCGACCGAAGGGGGCCCTGAGGTCTAGGGGGTTGGGCTGCGCCGCCGTTTTCGGAGCGGCGGACGAACAATCCGCGATCCTTTGTACGGGACCACGAAGACCGCGACGGGCCCCGGGGGCCACGCTCTTGTCACCCCCCTCCACCGTGACGAAGGCCCCCTCCGTGACTCTGAACAGCGACGTCCGTCCGGACCACCCGTCCGCACAGCCCACCGCCGCCCCACGCTCCGCCGAGCGGGCCGGCACCGTCCTGCGCCACGCGGTCGAGCGAGGACTCATCGGCGCGGCCCAGCCCGTCGCCGGCTTCCTCGACACGGACGGCATCCGGGCGTCGGTGGCCGCCCTGCACAGCGCCTTCGAGACCGTGCCCGAGGTGTTGCACACCTTCGCCGCCAAGGCCTCCTCCCTCGTACCGGTTCTGCGGCTGCTCGCGGACCAGGGCATGGGCTGCGAAGTGGCGAGCCCCGGAGAGCTGCGGCTGGCCCGGGACGCCGGATTCGCGCCGGACCGCATCGTCCTCGACTCGCCCGCCAAGACCCGCGAGGAGATCGCCGAGGCGCTCGCCCTGGGCGTCTCCCTCAACGCCGACAACCTCGACGAACTCGACCGCATCGACGCGCTGCGACCCGCCGGAACCGTGTCCGTCGTCGGTCTGCGCGTCAACCCCCAGGTCGGCGGCGGCGCCATCGGCGCGATGAGCACCGCGACGGCCACCTCCAAGTTCGGGGTCGCCCTGCGCGACGCGGGAGGGCGCGACAGCGTGGTCCGGGCCTTCGCCCGGCATCCCTGGCTGACCCGGCTGCACGCGCACGTCGGCTCGCAGGGCTGCTCGCTGGAGTTGATCGCCGAGGGGATCGGCGAGGCGTACCGTCTGGCGGAGGACATCAACGCGACGCTCGGCCGGCAGCAGATCACCAGCCTGGACATCGGCGGCGGCCTGCCGGTCAACTTCGCCGACGACGAGGTGCGTCCGACGTTCGACGACTACACGCGCGCCCTGAGGTCCGCGGTGCCCGGCCTGTTCGGGGGACGGTACGCGCTGGTCACCGAGTTCGGCCGGTCGCTGCTGGCCAAGAACGGGTTCATCGCCGCCCGCGTCGAGTACACCAAGCAGTCGGGGGGCCGCCGTATCGCCGTGACCCATGCGGGCGCGCAGACCGCGACCCGGACCGTCCTGATGCCCGGCTCCTGGCCGCTGCGGGTCGGCGCCTTCGACGCGCAGGGGCGGCCGAGGACCGGGGAGCCGGTGGCCCAGGACGTCGCGGGGCCCTGCTGCTTCGCCGGGGACGTCGTGGCGGAGAACCGCGAACTGCCCGCCCTGGACGAGGACGACCTCGTCGTCCTGTACGACACGGGCGCGTACTACTTCTCCACCCCCTGGGCCTACAACAGCCTGCCCCGACCCGCCGTGCACGGCTACACCGTCGACGGAGCGGACGTACGGTTCGCCCCCGTACGCGACGCGCAGACGCTCGACGAGATCGCGGCGGAGAGCGGGGCGCGCCACGCCGAGCGCCTCCTCGCCCTCGCCCCGCGGGCCCCTTCTCGCTGACCTCGACACCACACGCCGAACAGGCCGACTCGGTCGCGCATCAAGGTGACCAGAGCCGCGCCGGGGTACAAGTCCGCCTGGCTGCATTACGGCGGCGGCTGCGCGATGGACCATCCCGAAGGTGAGTGGACCGGCACCATCACCGCCTTCCACCATCCGTGCGGCGGGGGCGAGAACCGGTGCCGCGTCGGCCGAGGCGCCCTGCCGGCCGGGTCGGGCGGGAACACCCTGGCTCCTCCTCGCCCGCGATCCGACGGGAGCGAGGCACACCGCGGTGCGTCGGGGAATCCAGACCGAGTTTGTTTTTGAACCGGGTATGGTTATTGTCGTCGTGTGACAGGGCTTCGTGAGCGCAAGAAGGAACAGACCAGACAACGCATCGCCGCGGTGGCCATGCGGCTGTTCATCGAGCGCGGATTCGACGCCGTGACGGTCAACGAGATCGCCGAGGCCGCGGACGTGGCCAAGGCGACACTCTTCGCGTACTTCCCGACCAAGGAATCGCTCGCCCTGCAGGGCGTGGGCGGCGACGACCTGGCAGGGATCGTCGCCCGTCGTCCGGCCGGCCAGACGTTCCTGGAGGCGCTGCGCGCTCATCACCGCGCGCTCGCCGCCGGACGCATTCCGGAATCGGACATGGAAGCGCTGATCGCCCGCGTGCGCGTCGTCCAGGAGAGCCCCGCACTGCAGAACGCGGCGAACGGACTGCTGTACCAGCAGCGCCAGGCGCTGGCGCAGGTCCTGGCCGACGAGTACGGCGACACGGCGGCGGCGCTCATGGCGGCCCAGGTCGCGGCGTCCCTGCTCACCCTCCAGGAGGCGTACTTCCGGCGACTGCTGGACGGCGCGTCCCCCGAGGCCACCGGCCGTGCTCTGGCCCAGGACGTCGAGCTGGCCTTCGACCTGCTGGAACACGGACTCGACCATGTGAAAGGCCCCTGACGTGCGCGCACGCGGCATCAACTACGACACCGGGACGTTCCCGGGAGACCGGCTCACCCGGAAGAGCTTCGACTCCGAGGCCGTGCGCCGCGAGATGGCGGTGATCGCGGGTGAGCTGTACTGCGACGCCGTGCGCGTCTCCGGCCGGGACGGCGAGCGGCTGGGCATCGCCGCCCGGCACGCGGCGGACGCCGGGCTCGAAGTGTGGTTCTCGCCGTTCCCCGTGGACCTTTCCCCCGAGGACGTCCTGGCGTTCCTCGCCGACTGCGCGCGGCGCGCCGAGGCGCTGCGCCAGGACGGCGCACAGGTCGTCTTCGTCACCGGCTGCGAACTCAGCGCCTTCGCCCACGGCTTCCTTCCGGGCGACACCCACCTCGACCGTCTGCACGCCATGGCCACCGCCGACATGCAGTGGTGGCTGTCCCTCGACGCGGTGCCCGAAAGACTCAATGCCTTCCTCGCCCGAGCCGCGGCGACGGTCCGCGCGCACTTCGGCGGCAGGATCACCTACGCCTCGGGCCCCTGGGAGCCCGTCGACTGGGAGCCGTTCGACCTGGTGGGCATCGACGCCTACCGGTCCGCCGAGAACGCCGACACGTTCCGGGCCCACCTGCGCGAGTCCCTCGCCCACGGCAAGCCGCTGGCCGTCACCGAGTACGGCACCTGTGCCTACCTCGGCGCGGGTGACCTCGGCGGCATGGCCTGGCAGCCACCGCAGGGAGCGGTCCCCGACGAGGACGAGCAGGTGCGCTACCTCACCGAACTGCTCGACGTCTTCGAGGACGAGGGCGTGGACACCGCGCTGTGGTTCTCGTTCGCCAACTACGACAAGCCCCGCGACCGCGACATCGCCTCCTACGGTGTCGTCCGCATGCTCGACGACACCCGCTGGGAACCGAAGAAGGTCTTCCACGCCATGGCCGCCCGACACCGACTCCCGCACGGGCGCTCCGAGTCACACTGACCCGGAGCGTTGACGGGCGGTGTGGGCCGGCCGCCGACGTGACTGTCCAGGAGGCGTGGACGAGCTGTGGCACGGCCGGCGTCGTGGCGTCAGCGTCGGCGTATGCGGGGTGCGCCCGTCACCGACATCACCAGGGAGTACAAGGACGTCGTGGCGGTGATGAACATGCGGTTGTTCTTCCTGCCGCCGAAGGCGATGTTGGAGACGGCCTCGGGGACGCGCAGGCGGCCGATCAGTGTGCCGTCGGGGTCGTAGCAGTGCACTCCGCCGTTCATGGCGGCGGCCCACAGGCGGCCCTGGTTGTCGAAGCGGATGTTGTCGAACCGGCTGTCGCCGTCGGTGGCCTCGGCGAAGACCTTGCCGTCCGAGAGGGAGCCGTCGTCCCGTACGTCGAAGACCCGGATGTGACCGGCGCGGGTGTCGGAGACGTAGAGCTGCTGCTCGTCGAGGGAGAGGACCAGGCCGTTGGGTCCCCCGAAACCGTCGGCGGCCAGGGCGATGTGGCCGTCGGAAGGGTCGATGCGGTAGACGTGACAGGCGCCGATCTCGCTCTCCGCCTGGTGCCCTTCGTAGTCGGAGGTGATCCCGAAGTCGGGGTCGGAGAACCAGATGGTTCCGTCGGAGTGCACCACGGCGTCGTTGGGGCTGTTCAGCCGCTTGCCCTCGAACCGCTCGGCCAGCGCGGTGACGGTGCCGTCGTGCTCGGTGCGGGTGACGCGGCGATTGCCCTGCTCACAGCTGATCAGCCGGCCTTCGCGGTCGAGGGTGTTGCCGTTGCTGTGGCCGGCGGGGGAGCGGAACGTGCCGACGGCCCCCGTCTGCTCGTCCCAGCGCAGCATCCGGTCGTTGGGGATGTCGCTCCAGATCAACTGCCGCCAGGCGGGAAGGTACACCGGCCCTTCGGCCCACCGGCAGTCGTCGTACAGCGTCTCCAGCCGGTCGTCGCCGAAGGCGCAGCGTCCGGTGAAGAAGCGCTCGTCCAGAATCTCATACACAGAATTCGAAGGCTGACCGGACAAGATTCCACCCCTGTAAGCTCGAACCGAATCTGAATCGTCGCGACACTACCTCTACCAGATGGATTACGGTTCACCTATGAAACGTGTAGATGACATCGACCGTGAGCTGCTCGGCCTGCTCCAGGAGGACGCCACGCAGTCCTACGCGGCGCTGGGGCAGGCGGTCGGGCTGTCGCCGGCCGCGGCGCACGAGCGCGTCCGCAAGCTGCGCGAGCGCGGTGTGATCCGCAGGACCACGATCGACGTCGATCCGGCCGCCGTGGGCCGGGGCGTACTGGCCTTCGTCATGGTCGACTCGAAGTCCTGGATGGGGGAGTCCGCGGCGGCGTTCGCGGCGCTGCCCGAGATCCAGGAGGCGCACGTCATCGCGGGCAGCGCGTCGGTGCTGGTCAAGGTGCGCACGTCGACCACGGAGGAACTGCAGGACGTGCTGCGGCGGTTGTACGCGATCGAGGGTGTGAGCGGCACCCAGGCGACGATCGTCCTGGAGACGTTCTTCGAGAGGGCGCTGGGCGGAACGCCGGGCGGTGCGGCCTGAGTCGGCGGCTCGGGTGGAACGGCACGGATCCGGTGTTCCGGCGCGCGGGTCCGGGAGAGGGGCGCGCCCCTGGCCTCGGCGCCGGTGCGTGGGGTGCGCGCCCGGCCTCGGCGCATCGGCATCTTCCGCGGTCGCAACCGGCCGTCACCGCGGGGATCTTCACATGGCGGCATGCGATGCGAGGAGGGGACGCGCCTGCTCGCGGGCGGCCTTGAGCGGGTCCGGGAAGACGCCCAGGCCGTGACTGACCAGGGCTCCTTCGTGCAGCAGCATCAGTGTGCGCCCGAGCGACGCGGCACCGCGGGGCGCGATCTCCCGTGCGAGGCCGGTGAAAAGGGCCAGCATCCAGGCCTTCTGCTCCTTGATGACGGTGTACGCGGGATGCGCCGGGTCGCTGATCTCCGCGTGTGCGTTGATCATGCTGCAGCCCTTGGCGCCGTTCTGCCGCATCCATGTCCGGGAGGCGTCGAAGGTCGCCAGGCAGCGCTCGGCGGGATCCGTGTGACGGTCGAGGTGCTCCGCGAGGTGGGCACGCCACCGCGCGTCGCGGTCGGCGAGGTACTCCACGACGATCTGCTCCTTCGACCCGAACCGGTCGTAGAGCGTCTTCTTCGTCACGCCCGCCTCGGTGGCGATCAGTTCCACGCCCACGGCGTGGATCCCGTGCTCGTAGAACAGCCGGGAGGCGGCCTCCAGCACCCGCCGGGCGGCGGGCGTCATGGTGACGCGCTGAGGCTTCGCTGCTTGGCCCATGGCACTGAAGTATACCGATCTGTATAGTGCCGGGTAAGAGGTATACCGATCGGTATAGCTGGAGGATGCGAGTGAACTTCCCGCTCTCGGTGGCGTTCGTACTGTGCTGGAGCTCCGGATTCATCGGGGCCAAGCTCGGGGCGGAGAGCGCCGCCGGGGTGACCGTCCTGATGTGGCGGTTCCTTCCGCTGGCGGTACTCCTCGTCGGTGTCACGGCCACCCGCTGCGGAGCGGCCTGGCGAGGTCTCACCCCGCGGGACGCGGCACGTCAGATCGCCGTCGGGGCCCTCTCGCAGAGCGGCTATCTGCTCACCGTGTACTACGCGATCCAGCTGGGGGTCTCCAGCGGCACCGTGGCCCTGATCGACGGAACGCAGCCCCTGGTGGTCGGTGCCCTCGCCGGTCCGCTGCTGCGGCAGTACGCCTCCCGCAGGCAGTGGCTCGGGCTGTGCCTCGGCGTGGCCGGCGTCGGAGTCGTCACCAGTGCGGACGCCATGGCGACCAGCGGCGTGGTCTGGTGGGCCTACGCCGTGCCCTTCCTCGGGATGGTCTCGCTCGTCGCGGCGACCTTCCTCGAACGCCGCTCGTGCACACGGGTCCCTCCCCTCGTGTCGCTGACGATCCACTGCACCACCAGCGCCGTCGTCTTCACCGCGTTCGCCGTGGGTGCCGGTGCGGCGTCGCCGCCTGCCGCGCCGTCGTTCTGGATCGCCACCCTCTGGCTCGTGGTGCTGGCCACCTTCGGCGGCTACGGGCTCTACTGGCTGGCCCTGGAGCGGGCAGGCGTGACCCAGGTGAACACGCTCATGTTCCTGATGGCTCCGGTCACGGCGCTGTGGGGCGCGCTCATGTTCGGCGAACCGTTCGGTGCGCAGACCGCCGTCGGTCTGGCCGTCGGCTTCACGGCGGTCCTCGTCGTCCGTCGCGGGTCCGCGGCCGTGACGTCCCCGGGCCCGTCCTGAGCCGCTCGGTGCCGCCCCCGTCACGAGCGCGGCCGGCCCTTCACGAGAATGATCGTGTCGACTGTCCATCAAGGCCTCCGAGGCGGCCCGAAGCACCCGCACCGAGCGTCCCGGACCGGGCCTCCGCATCGGGTGCCTTGAACCGAACACCGCGCACCGCGCACCGCGCGCCCCTCACGAACGGAGAGAACGCGATGGCCACCTACGTCCTGGTCCACGGAGCCTGGCACGGCGGCTGGTGCTGGCGTGACGTCGCGCACCGCCTCCGCACGGCCGGACACACGGTGTACACGCCGACCCTGACCGGTCTCGGGGAGCGCGCGTACCTGCGGAGCCCCGACACGGGCCTCGCCATGCACGCGGAGGACGTTCGGAGCGTGCTCGAGGCCGAGGACCTGCGGGACGTGAAGCTGGTCGGACACAGCTACGCGGGCTTCGTCGTCCGGCAGGCAGCCGACCGCGTGCCGGAACGCGTGGAAGAGCTGATCATGCTCGACGCCTGGGCGGGCAGCAATGGCGAGTCGCTGCTCGACCGCGCGTCCGAGAGGTTCCGTGCCTGGGTGGCCTCGCTGGCCGACGGGGATGTCCTGGCCGTGCCGCCCCCGGAGTCCGTGGGAGTCACGGCTCCCGACCAGGTGGCCCGGCTGAAGTCCCTGCTGACGCCGCACCCTCGGCTCACGTTCACCGAAGCCGCGCAACTCACCGGCCGTGTCGACGCGTTGCCCTGCCGCGCCATCGTGTGCACGCCGTCGAGGATGCCGTTCCGCGCTGTCGCCGCCGAGTTCGGCTGGGCGGTCGCCGAGCTGGAGAGCGGGCACGACGCGATGGTGACCGCGCCGGACGCGCTGACGCGGCTCCTGCTCGCCTCGGCGTGACCGTCCCTCCCGTCCGGGGTGACGCCGAGTCGCTGTGCTGCCGTCGCGCCCGGGCAGGCGGATCACCGCCCACCCATGTCACAGACGTCCTGGCCTGTCTCGTCCATGGAGGTGACGGCGGTATCCGTGATCGGGAAGGTGATGGGTGTGAGGGTGTTCGTGGCGGGCGGGACCGGGGTCCTGGGCCGGCGGCTGGTGGCGCAACTCGTGGCCGGCGGCCATCAGGTGACGGCCACGACGACGAGCACGGCCACTTTGGGAGTGCTGGAGCGGCTCGGCGCCGACGGGGTCGTGATGGACGGGCTCGACGCGATGTCGGTCGGCGAGGCGGTGGCCAAAGCGCGGCCGGAGACGATCGTGCACCAGATGACCGCCATCTCGGTGGCGCATGCCGGAAAGCCCGATCTCAAGCACATGGACCGGTGGTTCGCCACCACCAGCCGGCTGCGCACCGAGGGGACGGACCACCTGCTGGCCGCCGCCGAGGCGGCCGGCGTGTCCGGCTTCGTCGCGCAGAGCTACGCCAACTGGAACGGCATCCGGGAAGGCGGCTGGGTGAAGACCGAGGAGGATCCGCTGGACCTGCACGAGGGGACGGTCGCGCAGCCGGGACTCGCGGCGGTCGCACACGTGGAGGAGACGGTCGTCGAGGCCGGCGGTGCGGTGCTCCGCTACGGCGGGTTCTACGGGCCGGGCGCCATCGACGACCAGGTCGAGCTGGTCCGCAAGCGGCAGTTCCCGCTCGTCGGAGGGGGCGCCGGGCACAGCTCATGGGTGCATCTCGACGACGCGGCGCGTGCCACCGTGCTGGCCGTGGAACAGCGGGCGAAGGGCGTGTTCAACATCGTCGACGACGAACCGGCACCGGCCGCCGAGTGGTTGCCCCACCTCGCGCGGTGCGCGGGCGCCAAGCCCCCGATGCGGGTACCCAAGTGGCTGGCCCGGCTGCTGGCCGGCGACGTGGCCGTGGCGATGATGACCGAGGGCCGAGGCTTCTCCAACGCCAAGGCCAAACGGGAACTCGGCTGGGAGCTGCGCCACCCGTCGTGGCGGCAGGGCTTCAAGGAGGCGCTGGCATGACGCGGACCGAGGAGTTCGAAGAGCTGCGGCCACTGCTGTTCTCGATCGCCTACCGGATACTCGGCAGCGTCGGCGAGGCCGAGGACGCGGTTCAGGAGACCTGGCTGCGCTACGAGGGATCCTCGGCACGGCCCGCGTCGACCAGGGCCTACCTCTCGGCGGTCATCACCCGGCTCTCGATCGACGTGCTGCGATCGGCCCGCCGCAGGCGCGAGGAGTACGTCGGGCCCTGGTTCCCGGAGCCACTGCTGGCCGACCCCTACGAGGACCCGGAGCGTTCCGCGGAACTGGCCGACTCCCTGTCGATGGCCGCCCTGTTGCTGCTCGAACGGCTGACCCCGCTGGAGCGCGCCGTCTTCGTGCTGCGCGAGGTGTTCGGGTTCGGCTACCCCGAGATCGCGTCCGCCGTGGGCCGTTCGGAGGCGGCGTGTCGCCAGCTCGGCGTGCGGGCGCGCCGCCACATGGACGCCGGCCGGCCCCGGTTCGAGGCGGACCGCAAGGAGCGCGAGGCGCTCGCCGGGCGCTTCTTCGAGGCCTTCAGGGAAGGGGACGTCGAAGGGCTGCGCGAGCTCCTCGCCGCCGACGTCCGGATGATCGGCGACAGCGGCGGCAAGGCACCTCAATGGGGCCGGGCCATCGCCGGCGCCGGGAACGTGTCCCAGATGCTCGCCGCGATCGCCGGGCCGTTCATCCGGATCGGCGGCTCGGTCGAGGACCACGAGGTGAACGGCCAGCCGGGCGCGGTCTTCCGGGACCGGGACGGCAACGTCCTCAACACCCTGGTGCTCGACGTGCTCGACGGACGGATCCAGACGATCCGCTCCATCATCAATCCGGACAAGCTGGGGCACGTGGGTCCGGTCGCGGACGCCTGGGCGGTCGTCCGAGAGGCGAAGGAGGCCCGCCTGCCCAGGGATTGAACGCTATTGGCGTCTGCGGGGCGACGCGGTCCTCGACCGGGTCGCGCCCCGCCGCACGAGGGCAGGCGCCCGACCTCCACGGACCGGCCCTGCCTCACCGGAGACAGGGCCCGTCGGACGTCAACTCCGGATCCGCCGACCGACGATTGCGCCGACCGGCCGAGGCCTGCCACCACGGCGACGTGAAGGTGCCGCCGGTGTGCGGAGGACGTTGCTCGGGGGGTGCGACCCCGGCGCCCGTTCCCCTCTCGGGCCAATTCTTGAATCGTGCTTTGCATTCGGAGCTGCAACCGCGGGCAAGCGCTCACTGTCCAACAGAACGTTGAGGTCGGTACGATCACGAGCCGGGGTAAGCGTGAAGCGACGTAGCGGTATAGCGATGGCACTCGTCATGGCCGGAGTGCTGGCGGGCACCAGTGCCTGTGGCGGGGGCGAGCCGAAGGCCGGTTCCGGTGGCGGCAAGGGCGCGTCCGGGAAGCCCACCGCCACCGCGAGTCCGTCCCCGTCGAAGCCCGCCGGGCCGCCGATGCTGCTGGAGACGATCACACCGCAGACCGGCAGTACGGTCGGCGTCGCGATGCCGATCTCGGTGATCTTCACCAACCCGGTGGCCCAGAAGGCCCGGGCCGACATCGAGAAGCACATGAAGGTGACCTCCTCCCAGCCGATGACGGGTGCGTGGCACTGGTTCGGTGACCGGCGCGCCGACTGGCGGCCCAAGTCCTACTGGGCCGCGGGCACCAAGGTGCGGATCGACGCCGACCTGAAGGGTGTCACCAACGGCAACGGCCGCTACGGCACGCACTCCTACGTGCACGACTTCACCGTCGGTGACGACGTCAGGGCGGACGTCTCCGCCACCGGTCACACCATGAAGGTCACGAAGAACGGCAAGCCCGTACGCACCTTGTCGATCAACGCGGGCAGCACCCAATACCCCACGTGGAACGGCACCATGGCGGTGATCGACAAGCAGAAGAAGGTCCACATGACCTCGTGCAGCGTCGGCATCAGCTGCACCAAGGGCAGTCCCGACTACTACGACCTGACCCTTCCCTGGGACGTCCACCTGACCCAGTCCGGCACGTACGTGCACTACTCCACCGGCGACCCCAACCCGGGCAGCGGCAGCGCCCGGGGATCGCACGGCTGCGTCCACCTGTCCCTGTCGGATGCCAAGTGGTTCTACGGCCAGGTCAAGCAGGGCGACCCGATCACGGTCACGGGCTCACCGCGCGCCAAGGCCCCGGCGGACAACGGCTACGCCTCGTTCAACCTGAGCTGGGAGCAGTGGCTGGCGGGGAGCGCGGCAGGTCCCGTCCAGGCGGGCTGAGCCCGACGGATCACGGACGGCGTGGCGGTCAGGCCAGTACGGTCAGATCGCCCGGCCGCACTCGTGCCGTGACGGGGAGGACGGCCTCGACCTCGCCGTCGGCCCCGTAGGGCACCGGCCGGTCGGCCTCGATGCGGATCTCCCGGCCCCGCAGGATCTCCACCTCGGGCCGATCGATGTGGCTGCCGGTCTTGAGCTCGTTCATCAGGGCGAAGAACAGGCGACGCGGGGCCTCCCGGATCATGACGACGTCCAGCACGCCGTCGTCCACCCGGGCGGCCGGGGCGATGATGCGTCCGGAGCCGTAGTAGGCGGAGTTGGCGGCCACGACGGTGTAGCCGCGGTGGAGGTGTTCCTGTCCGTCGACGGTGACCCGGTAGGAGGCCGGACGCCAGCTCGTGACCGCGCGCAGGCCGCCCGCGTAGTAGGAGGCGGCCCCGCGCAGTACGCGCGCCTGGTTGGCGTGTCGGTTGGCGAGCGCGTCGACGCCCGCGTACACGCTGCCGAGGACCACGGTGCGCGGGTGCACGGCCGACTCCACCTCGATCGTGTCCACCTGACGTGGTTCGTTCTCGAGCAGGACGCGCGCCAGGTCCGCGGCGTCGGTGGGCAGTCGGAGGGCGCGGGCGAAGTCGTTGCCGCGGCCGGCCGGCACCAGGCCCAGGACGGTGCCCGTTCCGCTGAGGGCACCGCCGATGCCGCCCGCCATCCCGTCGCCGCCGACGGCGAGCACCACCCGTCCCTGTTCCCCGGCGCGGCGCGCGAGGTCCTGGGCGTGCGACAGGCTGCGGCTGTACTCGGTCTCCAGCCCGGCTCCGGCCTCCCGCAGCAGTCGGGCGACCTGGAGCAGCGCAGCCGCCCCGGTGGAGCCGCCCGCTGTGGGATTGACGACGGCGGTGAACTGTCGCATCGGTGTGCCTCCGGACGGTGACGGGTGGATCGGAGCGGGGGACGGGCGGGGCTTCGGTGAGCGAACGGCGCTGGGACCCGGTCAGTCGACGGGCAGCAGGATCCCGGGGCTGAGGAGACCGTCGGGGTCGAGCCGCCGTTTGACGGCACGCAGGGCCTCGACGCCGAGCGTCCCGGCCTCGCGGACGTACCAGTCGCGGTGGTCGGTGCCCACGCCGTGGTGGTGGGTGATCGTGCCGCCCGCGTTCAGCACGGCCTCGTTCGCGGCCCGCTTGGCCGGCTCCCAGTGGGCCACGGCGTCGTCGCCCTGCGCCGAGACCACGGTGAAGTACAGCGAGGCGCCGTTCTCGTAGACGTGCGAGATGTGGCACATGACCAGGGGAGGGGTCCCCGCGGCGGTGAGGGTTTCGGTCAGGGCGGTGCGGACGGCCGCGTACAGCTCCGGGATCCGGGACCAGAACGTCGCGGTCTCCAGCGTCTCGGCGAAGGCGCCGGCGTCGAGCAGGGAGTCCCGGAGGTACGGCGCCGAATAGCGGCCGTGGGCCCAGCGTTCGCCCGGCTCGGCGCCCAGGTAGGTGCCCCCGGCGGCGCGCAGGACCTCGGCGGCGCGCTCGCGGCGGTACGTCGTGTCCTCCTCGGTCCCCTCGTATCCGGCGATCGCCATGCAGCCGGCGCTCGAAGGGACCTCGGTCGCGCCGATGGCGTCGGGCTGGGCGAGTCCGATGAAGGTCTCGGTCTCGTCGGACAGCCGCAGCACCGTGGGGCGCGGACCGTCCTGGGCGAGGCGGCGCAGGGCGGTGGCGCCCTCCTCGAAGGAGGCGAAGCGCCAGCCTTCGTAGACGCGGGTGTGCGGTACCGGGCGGACCCGGACCGTGACGGCGGTGATCACTCCGAAGGCGCCCTCGGAGCCGAGGATCAGCTGCCGGAGGTCGGGGCCGGCCGCCGAGCGCGGCGCGCGGCCGACGTCGAGGGTGCCCTCGGGCGTGGCGAGGGTCAGGCCGAGGACCATCTCGTCGAACCGGCCGTATCCGGCGGAGGCCTGTCCGCTGGAACGGGCCGCGGCGAATCCGCCGATGGTGGCCCACTCGTAGGACTGGGGGAAGTGCCCGAGCGTGAACCCGTACTCGGCGAGGAGAGCCTCCGCGTCGGGGGCGCGCAGCCCCGGTTGCAGTGTCGCGGTGCGCGAGACGGGGTCGATGTCGAGCAGGCCGTTCATACGGCGCAGGTCGAGCGCGACGAAGGAGCGCCGCTCGGGGGCCAGGCCGCCGACGACGGAGGTGCCGCCGCCGAACGGGACGAGCGCGAGGCCGTGTTCGGCGCACACCCGCAGGACGGCGACGACGTCGTCGTGGGAGGCGGGCAGGACCACGGCGGCGGGGGCGTCCTCGACGTCACCGGCGCGGATCCGCAGCAGATCGGGCGTGGACTTGCCACGGGTGTGCCTGATCCGGCTCTCCGCGTCGGTGCGCACGTGGGCCTCACCGCCGACGGCGTCCGCCAGCGCCTTCGACACGGCGGGATCCAGCGGGGACTCCGGGACGGAGATCTCGTCGAGAGTGGGTGCGTCGGTGTCCCGCGGCTTGACGCCGAGCAGGTCCCGCAGCAGTCCGGTCACCGAGTCGGGCAGCGGGGCTGCCTTGGCGGGGTCGCCCCAGCCACTCCACAGCATGTCCATGAACGGTTGTCCTCATCGGTCGGTTCGCGACGTGCCGTCTCCCGCACGGCCGCTCAGGGCGTTACACTGTTACACATGACGCCTATTCGTCACAACCACTCGGACAGCGATCCCGTTCTCGACGCCGTGCGCGACTGCGTGCTGGCCGTCGGAGTCCGGCGCACCACCCTGACCGACGTGGCCCGCCGCGCCGGCGTCTCGCGCATGACGCTCTACCGCCGCTGGCCCGACGTACGGTCACTCGTCGGCGATCTGATGACCCGTGAGTGGATCGACGTGGCCACCGAGGCCATGCCGCGACGCCGGCCGGACCGGGAGATGCGCGGGCTGATCGTGGACGGCCTGGTGACCGGAGCCGCCGCCTTCCGCGACCACCCGCTCTTCCGCAAGATCATCGACGTCGACCCCGAACTGCTGCTGCCCTACGTACTGGACCGCCGCGGAGCCAGCCAGGACGCACTCCTCGGCCTGCTCGCCGAAGCCCTGCGCGAAGGCCACGCCGACGGATCGGTGCGGCAGGTCCCGGTGACGCGGCAGGCCCGCTCGGTGCTGCTCGTCGTGCAGTCCTTCACCTTGTCCCTGCGGACCATGACCGACGAGGACGATCCCGAACTGACCGGCACCGCCTTCCTCGGCGAACTGCGCACCCTTCTGGAGAGGACCCTCGCCCCATGAGCCCCACAAGCAGTGCGTCCCCCTCGACCGCCCCGGCCCCCGGCTCGTCGCTCAATGCCACCCGCCGCCGTCGTGAACTCGCCGAGGCCGTGAACGGCGACATGGTGGACGTACTGGTCGTCGGGCTCGGCGCCACCGGCGCCGGGGTCGCCCTGGACGCCGCCGCGCGCGGCCTCAGCGTCGTCGCGGTCGACGCGCACGACCTCGCCTTCGGCACCTCGCGCTGGAGCTCCAAGCTCATCCACGGGGGGCTGCGTTATCTGGCCTCCGCGCAACTCGACGTCGCCCACGAGAGCGCGGTCGAACGCGGTGTCCTGATGGAGCGCACCGCCCCGCACCTGGTGCGCGCCCAGCCCTTCGTACTGCCTCTGACGCCCCTGGTGTCACGCGGTCAGGCATCCCTGGCCTGGGCCGGCTTCCGGGCGGGCGACACCCTGCGGCTGGCGGCCCGCACCTCACGCGCCACCCTGCCCGCACCGCGCCGCCTGTCCGCGGTCGAGGCCCGGCACCTGGCGCCCTCGGTACGCCCGGACGGCCTGCGTGGCGGCCTCCTGTCCTGGGACGGCCGGGTGACCGACGACGCCCGCCTGGTCACCGCCCTCGCCCGCACCGCCGCCGCACACGGCGCGAAGATCCTCACCAGGGTCAGGGTGCTGGAAGCCGGCGGGAGCGGCGCCCGCGTCCGCGACGAACTCACCGGAGAACAGGGCGAGATCAGGGCCCGAGCCGTCATCAACGCCTCCGGCGTATGGGCGGGCGACCTCGTCGACGGCATCCGGATCCGCCCCTCGCGCGGCACTCATCTGGTCCTGCGCGCCGACCTGTTCGGCCCCCTTCCGGCCGGCCTGCACATACCGATCCCCGGAGAGACCAACCGGTTCGTCCTCGTCCTGCCCCAGGGCGACGGACGCGTCTACGTCGGCCTCACCGACGAACCCGTCGACGGGGAGATCCCGGACGTGCCCGAAGTGCCCGAGTCGGACATCGGTTTCCTGCTGGACGTCCTGGGCTCCGCGCTGGACGTCCCCGTGCGGCGCCACGACGTCGTGGGGGCCTTCGCGGGACTGCGCCCCCTGCTGGACGCCGAGCCGACGCGGTCGGGGGAGGAGACCCGCACCTCCGACATCTCACGCCGGCACGCGGTCCTGACCTCGGGCGCGGGCGTGATCACCGTGGTCGGCGGGAAGCTGACCACCTATCGGCGCATGGCGCAGGACGCCGTCGACACCGCCGTCGAGGCCCGCCGCCTCCGCGTCGGCGCCTCGACCACCGCGTCCCTGCCGCTCGTCGGAGCGGCCGCCCCCGACCGGCTCGGCGCGCTGCCCGCACCCGGCCACCTGATCCGGCGCTACGGCACCGAGGCCCCCGCCGTCCACGCCCTCGCCGCACGCGACCCCCGTCTGGACGATCCCGTGCTGCCCGGCCACCCCGTCACGCGCGCCGCCCTGCTGTGGGCCGCGTTGCACGAGGGCGCCCTGGACGAGGGCGACCTGCTCGACCGGCGCACCCGGATCGGCCTGGTGCCGCAGGACCGCACGGCAGCCTCGGCCGCGGCCCGGGAAGCGCTCGACGCGGCCGCCACCCAGCCGGCCTGACGCCCCGTGTCCCCACGCCACGGACGCGGGCGGCGGTGCGCACCGACCGGTGCCGGGCCGCCCGCGCCCCGCGGGATCGATCTGCACGGTCCTGTGAGTGTGACCGTCAACTCACCTGTTTCAGGCCGGATTTCAGCGAGGACTTGCACTCCTGGCGCCGATATATGATCAAATTTGCTGATGCGTACCCCCCACCACATAGACACGCATCGCTCCGGCCGTTCACCGGCGCCCGGTGAACACCACGTCCCGTCAGACGGGACGCCGCCCTCCGAGGTTCCCCTCGGCCGCAATCCCTACGACGAACTGGCTGCCTTGGCGGACCCACCGCACGACGGCCTGCGGACCGCGCACGACCGGTCGGAAGGAGAGCCGTCCGACGACGAGGAACCCTGGTCACCGCCCAACCACCGGCGGGGCAGCCGCCGTCGCAACCGTGCCACCGGACTGCCCACCGTCTTCAAGTGCGCGGTCTGGCTCCTCACCGTGACCTGCCTGGTCACACTCGCCGATCGCTGGGCCGCCCTCTACGCGGAGCACAAGGCCTCGCAGAAGCTCAAGGACCAGCTGGACCTCGCCGCGGCCCCGGAGGTCAGCATCGGCGGCTTCCCCTTCCTCACCCAACTCGCCGCCCAGCGGCTGGATTCGGTCAGCGTCACCGTCCCCGACGTCGCCGCCCGCCGGGTCACGCTGACCCGGATCACCGCCACCGCGCGCGACGTACGCATCGACGGCGACGGCCCCACCTCGATACGCGGCGCGCTCGTGCGGCAACTGCGCGGCCGGGTCCAGCTCTCCTTCGCCGACATGAACCGTGAACTCGGTGCCTCCCAGGTGTCGTTCTCCTCCAACGGGGCCGACCGTGTCCTGGCCCGCGGTGCCCTCCCCGTCGCAGGACACGACCTGCGGGTACGGGCCGACGCGCACATACGGCGCGAGGGCGACCGGGGCATCGCCCTGTCCGTCGACGGCATGCGACTCGACATCGGTCACCTGGCCACCTACCGGCCCGGCACCCGCGCCTCGGAAGGGCTCCATCTGACGCCCGCTTCCGCGCGCCGGCTCACCCGCGAGGGCGAGAAGATCCGGGCCTTCCTCTCCGTTCCCGCGATCGTGCACCGCCTTGGGGTGCCCGACTCCGTCGTGCAGGCCGCACTGCGCGACGACGACAAGCTCCACCGGCTGACCGGCGCGCCCCACTTCGTCCACGACCTGATGAGCCTCAACCTGGTCGACGTGGCACTGGCCCACCCCGGCCTCCTGAAGCGGGTGGGGCTCGACCCGTCCCTGCTGACCGCGCTGACGCGGCTCACCCGCCCCGAGATCGCGGACCGCTTCTCCTTCTCCTTCCAGCTGCCGAAGCCGCGATCGGGGGACGTGCGCCTGCTCGACGTGGCGGTGGAGAAGGACGGCATCCGTGCCGACGTCACGGGGACGGGGCTGCTGGTCGGACACTGAGCCGTCCGGAGGTCCGGAGGCGAAGGAACTCCGACCGGGTGCAACAGGGCCGGGACACGGCCCTGTTGCCCGCCGCCCGCCGTGAACGACAATGCCCCCATGGAGCGACGAGGGAGCGGGGGCGGCGTGGACCGGGATCTCACACGGGCGTGGTGGTGGGGAGTCGTTCTCACCGCACTGGTACTCGGTGTGCTGCGGCTGACGGCCGCATACGGCGGTGACGTACTGTCCGTGCTGACGCTGGCGTTCCTCACGAGCATCACCGGCGTGGTTCCCGCACACGCTCTCACCTTCGCGTGGCTGGCGAGAGGCCGTCGTCGCGTCCCCGGTTGGACCGCCTGTCTCGCTGCCGCCGCACTGGTGTCGGCCGCCCTCTCACTGCTGGCCTCGATGGTTCTCATGGGCCTGCCCCACGGGGCGGAGTCCGCACTGTCCTGGACGGACACACGACGGCGCACGACCTGGATCGCCGGCGTTCTCGTCCCTGCCGCGGTCGGCACGTATGCGGTGATCGGCCTCGGCCACCGGCTTCGGACACGAGCCGCCGACCGCGCTCGGCCCGAAGCGCGCGGCGCCGCCGACCTTGTCGGCGTCGAGCGTCCGCGGTCCGAGGGGGGCGGTGCTGAGCGACCGCGGTCCGGGCTCGGCGGTGCTGAGCGTCTGCAGCCCGGGGTGACCGGCGCCGAGCACCCGCGCCCGCAAGTGCGTCCGGGCGAGCGCCCCGGACCCCAGGCCGGTCCCGCCGACCGGTCCCGGCTCTCCAAGCGTGGTGGCCTGCACCGTTGACCCGGCCGTGTGCTGCCTCGGAGTCCGGCTGCCGAGCCCGCCTCCCGCATGTGTCACCTGATGGGCGGCGAGCCCGGCCCGGGGCGCGGACCGGGCTCGCCGACTCCTGCCGTGACGACGGTGGTGTCAGCCGAACATCCCGGGCTGGTAGTCGCCGGCGGGCTGCTGGACCATCACGTTCAGGCGGTTGAAGGCGTTGATGACGGCGATGATCGACACCAGGGCGACGAGCTGCTCCTCGTCGTAGTACTTGGCGGCATTCGCCCAGGCCTCGTCCGTGACCCCGCCGGCCGCGTCCGCGATACGGGTGCCCTGCTCCGCCAGCTCCAGAGCCGCGCGCTCCGCATCGGTGAACACGGTCGCCTCCCGCCAGGCCGCGACCAGGCCGAGGCGTACCGAGGTCTCACCGGCGTGGGCGGCGTCCTTGGTGTGCATGTCGGTGCAGAAGCTGCAGCCGTTGATCTGGCTGGCGCGGAGTTTCACCAGTTCCTGGGTCGAGGCCGGCAGCGTCGAGTCCGCGATCACCTTGCCCGCCGAGGTGAAGTGCTTCAGGGCCTTGGCGGCGAGCGGGCTGTCGAAGAGGTTCAGACGGGCTTCCATGATGCACTCCTTGCCGTGGTGGGCGATACGCCTCTATGACGGGCCGACTCGGCGAGATGTGACATCGGTGTGTGTGACGCCCGTCTCCCCACGCGGACGCCGGTTCTGCCAGGGCCGCCTCAGGACCGCAGCGGACCCGAACCGCCGTCGCGGGACGGACGTCGGCCGCGCGAAGCGGGTCTTGTGCTGCCGGGGTCCGGAGAAGGCGACGCCGCCCGGTGGACCATCGGCGGCGTTTCGCAGGCGGGGCGGCATCGCAGGCGATCTACGCTCGGCCCGTGGGACAACCCGAGCAACGCGCCGAGGGCGCGGGACCGTTCACCACCCGGCTCACCTGGCACCTTCCCGGCGGCGGCACCGCCGTGTGGGAGTCACGGCTCGCCCGGCGGCGGGGCGTCATGGCCGTCCGTCCGCCCGGCGCACCCACGAGCCGGCACACCAGCGCCGACGAGACCGGGCTCCGCCGTCTGCGCAGGCTCAACGCCACCGCCGCGATCGCCTTCATCATCGGCGGCGCCCTCTTCGCGGCCGGTGCCGGTGTCGCCCAGGTCGGCTCCGGCGACGCCACCACCAGCGCCTCGATCTACTTCGCCGGCGGACTCTTCTTCAACACCGGCGGCTACGTCTCCCTGCTCCAAGTGGTCAACGCTCCCCGCCACGTGCCCGGCGGCGAAGGACGACTCGTCACCCACGGCTGGCGCTGGTGGAGTTACGAGCCGGGCCGGGTCGACTGGCTGAGCACGTTCGTCCTCTTCGCCGGCACCCTGGTGTTCGGCGTCAACCTGCTGGACTCCTTCCTCCACGGGCTGAGCGTGCGGCAGATGAACCGGCTGATCTGGACCCCGGACGTGATCGGTTGCCTACTCTTCCTGATCTCCGGTCACCTCGCCTTCGCCGAGATCTGCCACGGCCGGATCTGCTTCCGCCGCCGCAGTCTCGGCTGGTGGATCGTCGCCGTGAACCAGCTCGGCTCCGTCCTCTTCATGATCTCGGCGCTCGCCGCCTACACCCGCCCCGCCACCGGCAGCCTGATCAACGCCGACATCGCCAACTGGGGCACCTTCACCGGAGCCCTGTGCTTCTCCGTCGGCGGCTTCCTCCAGCTCTGCGAACGCCCGTGAGCCGGGACGGCGATCGGCGGCAGCTGGATGCGGAGCGGGCGGTCACGGTCTGCGTCTGCGTACGGGGAGCGGGACCAGGCGGCGTGAGGCGGTCCCACCGCCGGTGGTGACGGCTGCTCCGGCCGTGCTCGCGGCCCGGGCGGCCGGCACCGCGCCGTGGCGCTGTTCCGGTCGCGTGGTCAAGTAGAGCGTGGCGAGGGCGAGCACGCCGGCGACGAGGTAGCACAGGTCGCGGTAATGGAGCACGGATATCAGTGCGGCTCCGGTGGCGATGCCCAGCGATTGCCCGCCGCTGACGAGGAAGTTGTCGACTCCCGCGACCCTGCCCATCAGTTCGTTCGGTGTGTTGAGCTGCATCGCGGTGACGGCGCCGACTGTGACGAACGGCAGGCCGAGCCCCAGCAGCGCGGAGCCGGAGACGACGACGGCGTCGTCGGGTACGGCCAGGACCAGTGCGCTCACGCCGGTGACGGCGAGTCCCGTGGCGGTGAGCCGGCCCGGCCCGAGGCGTTCGACGAGGCCTCCGGCCGAGAGCCCCCCGATGACGCCGGTGATGCCCATGGCCGTGACGACGACGCCGGCCCAGGACGGTGAGTGATGCAGCCCAGTGGTGACGATCGCGATCCCCAGCGTCTCGAAGAAGCCCATGACGAAGATTCCCGCGGTCAACGTGATGGTCAGCTGACGCAGGACGGGTGTCCTGGCGAGAAACGCGAAGCCGGCAGCGGTCTCCCGCGTCCAGTGCTTCCCGGAAGGGGAGGGCCTGTCCTCGTCGACGTCGATGAGGATCCAGCAGGCCACGCCGACCGCGAACGAGGCCGCGTCCAGGAGCGCCACGGCCTTGCCGCCGTACAGGGCGAGCAGTCCCACGCCGAGCGCCGGAGTGATCAGGCGCTGGCCCTGCGACAGTGCCTGCGAGAGTCCGTTCGCCGGGCCCAGCAGTTCCTTGGGCACCAGCTTCGGCAGCAGCGCGGCCGTCGCCGATCCGGAGATCGTGCCGGAGAGACCGTAGAGGAACATGACGGCGTAGATCATCCAGACCTGGTCGGCGCGGTGGACCAGGGTGAGCGACAGCACCAGCAGGCCGGTCACCGAGTTGGTGACCAGGATGAGGGGCTTGCGGCGGACCCGGTCGACGACCAGCCCCGTCAGCGGTGAGAGCAGAGTCCCCGCGCTGAGGAAGAAGAGGCACAGGCCCGCCATCGAGGTCGAGCCCGTCAGCTCCTTGACCCAGATTCCGGCGGCCAGCCAGAGCGCGTGGTCGCCGATCTGGCTGAGGCTGTTGCCGAGAAAGTACAGACGCATGCGCGGTGTCTTCAGCAATTCGCCCATGTCGTGGCCGTCACGCTTCCGGATCGGTGGGGGCGAGGGTCTCGAACGGATGCGTGAAGACCAGCATTTCGAAGGGGACCGATCCCTCGGGGCGGAGCGCCGGATCGGTGAGGCGGTCCGCGAACCGCATCAGGATGTCCGTGATCCCGGCCTGAGCCTCCTGGACTTCCGCGGCCGTGCCGAAGACGACGAACTGGCTGCTGTCACTGACGGCGCGCACGTCGGCGGGGTACTGCTCGCGGTGGCTCTCGTAGTGGCGCATCCGGCCCAGCCATCGGTCGAGCAGCACCTCGCCGAGGGCACGCGCTGCATGGCTCACGGTCGGGTCCGGAGCGCCGACGTCGAACCGTATGCCGGTGTTGCCGAGTTTCCACGGCCGCTCCCGGCCGCTCCGGCCCTCCGCCTCGACGACGTACCCGTGCTTCGCCAGCGTCCGCAGATGGTAGGAGACGTTCGGGACGCTGCCACCGACGATCCGCGCCGCTCCGGTGGCGGTGAGGGGGCCGCTCACCGCCACCGCCTCCAGCAGCGCGACCCGTGTCGGGTGTGCCAGTGCGCGCAGCGCTCGCGCGTCCGTGACCTTCGGGGCAGCGGAGTACGAGGCGTCCGGGTCCGCCGCCGGTGCCTGCTCACGGTCTGCATCGCTCATGCACGGGACTCTAGACGCGAAACAACACTTTCGAAAGAAGTATTGCGAAAGACTTGTTGCGTGATGGGGAGAGCGGCCGCAGTCCGTGGATCCGCACCGGCGCGACGGCTCCGGGCGTGCGGCGCCCTGCGGGCCGGGGCGATCAGGCGCTCATCACACCGCGCTGTCCGCCGGAAGCCGCAGGCTCAGTTCGTAGCCGCCGTCGGGTGTCGGGCCGGAGGTGACCACGCCGCCGAGGAGTGCGGCACGCTGGTTCAGACCGATCAGGCCGTAGTGCGCGCTGGGCAGGGGGAGGGCGGGACGGGTCGGCGCGGAGTTGGTGACCGTGACCTGCACGGCGCCCCCTTCGGTGGCCATGCGCACCGTCGCGTCGGCGCCCGGGGCGTGCTTGCGGACGTTCGTCAGAGCCTCCTGGACCGTGCGGTAGATGGCACGCTGCACGGGCGGCGAAAGGCCTTCGGGCAGGTCCATGTGCAGCTCGGCCTCGATGCCGCTGTTGTCGACCAGCTGCCGCAGATCGGCCAGCGACGGCTGCGGCGTCAGCTCCGTCGGACGGCCCTCCGAGGCGCGCAGGACGCTGACCATGTGGCGCAGTTCGTCCAGGGTCTGGACGCTCAGCCGCCGGATGGTGATCGCGGCCTCCCTCGCCTCGTCGTCCCGCGCGCCGACCTGGAGCGCTCCGGCCCGCACCGCGATCAGGCTGACCTGGTGCGAGACGACGTCATGCATCTCCCGGGCGAGCTGGGCCCGTTCCCGGGCCAGCACGGTCTGGTCGGTCAGCATCCGCTCGTGGTCGCGTGCCTCGGAGATCTCGGCGATCCGCAGCGAGAGGTCGCGCCGGGTCTGGACGAGCTGGCCCAGGAAGACCGCCGCGCCCGCGGTGCCGCCGGTGTAACCGAAAGTGACCAGCGTCGACGGCTCCGACAGATCCAGGTGCGGGTTCGGCCACGAGGTCAGGTCGCTGACGGTGAACGCCACCGCGCACACGGCCAGCAGGACACGGCGTCGGCTGTGCGAGGAGAGCGTGTACAGCGCGGCCAGCGCGGAGAAGACCGCGTCGGAGAACAGGACCGCCGGCATCGTGAGCAGGAACGTGAGAAACGGCCACCGGCGCCGCAGCAGCAGGGAGAAGGCAGCGACCAGTGCGCACGCCATGCGCAGCGGCTCGGTGCTGTCGAAATGCGCCCAGACGTCGATCAGCGACACCGCGACGAGCGTGGCGTCCGCCAGGGGTGACTGCCAGCGGCGGGAGGTCATTCCCGTTCCTTCTTCAGGAGGCCGGCCTGCTGGGCGAGCAGGGCGGCCTGCACCCGGCCGCCCACCTCCAGCTTGGTGAGGATCGCGCTCACATGGTCCTTCACCGTGCCCGTGCTCAAGTGCATGCGTCCGGCGATGTCGGCGTTGGACAGCCCCTCGGCGATGAGTACGAGCACATCGCGCTCGCGGTCCGTGAGCCGGTCGAGACAGTGGGTCGCGGCGCCGGGGGAGGCGGCCTCCAGATAACTGTCCACGACGGCCCGGGTGACCTTCGACGACAGCACGGTGCCGCCGTCGGCCAGCGTCCGCACCAGGAACGGCAGCTCCTCGGGGTCGGTGTCCTTGAGCAGGAATCCGGCGGCACCCGAGCGGAGGGCCGCTTCCACGTACTCGTCCATGTCGAACGTGGTGAGCATGGCCACCACCGGAGGATCCGGCTGCCGGCGCAGCGCGGCCAGGACGGTCAGGCCGTCCACGTCCGGCATCCGGATGTCGAGCAGTACGACGTCGGGCCGTACCTCCTCGGCCGTGCGGACCGCGTCGCCGCCGGGTACCGCCGCGACGACCTCGATACCGCTCGCGGCGTCGAGAATCCGCTGGAAGCCCGTCCGGATCAGGGCTTCGTCGTCGACCACCAGTACCCGGATCACCTGTGCTCCACTCGCCGCGGGACCACTGTCCGATTCGTACCACGGCGGGGGACGCTCCGCCCGGCGCCCCGCGCCGGACGGTCCGCGGACAGAGCCTGGCCAGCCAATCGGCGGGGTGGTTGCGGACACCTGCCGGATGGTTTTCGCCCACGCGGTCACGAACTGTGGAACTCATGAGGCATGGCGTATCCGAAGCCGTCCCGTACGCGGCGCCGCTCACGGAGGGTCCCTCCTTCGGCACCCCGTCCACGGGACGCCTGATCGGCCTGGACCTGGCACGCGGTCTGGCGATCTTCGGCATGTTCGCCGCCCATGTGGGACCCGCCCCTTCGGTGGGCGGCCCGCTGGGATGGGCGATGGAGGTCTCCCACGGCCGGTCGTCCGCGCTGTTCGCCCTCCTCGCGGGGTTCACCCTGGTCCTGCTCACGGGCCGCCCGCGGCCGCGGACCGGGCGACCGGGCCGACAGGCCGTGGGACGGGTGCTGATCCGGGCCACCGTGCTGATGGCCGTGGGCTACGCACTCACGGCCATGGACACGTCGGTCGACGTGATCCTCGCCAGCTACGGACTGCTCTTCATCCTCGTCCTCCCGCTGCACCGGCTGCGACCCACCACCCTGGCCGTCCTGGCCGCGGGGGCGGCGCTGGTCATGCCACAGGTCCTGTTCCTGCTGCGCATCGCGGTCGACGGCGGCAGCTGGGCCGACACGGTCGTGGCGGCCGATCCGCTGGCCCGCCTCACCGACACGGACGGGTTCCTGGAACTCTTCGTCACCGGCGAGTACCCGGTCCTGACGTGGCTCCCGTTCATCCTGGCCGGCATGGCCCTGGCCAAGGTCGACCTCACCCGGCCCCGGGCACTCGCCACGACGGCCCGGTGCGGCGCCGCACTGGCCGTCGTCGGCTACGGAGGATCGTGGCTGGCCATGCACCTCGTGCCGGGCGCGCAGGCCGCGGTGAGCGCGGCCACCGACGGCGGACCGGCCGCATCGGCCTGGTGGTCCGACGCGGTCGGCGACGACCCCACGACCGGTGCTCCCGCCTGGCTTCTGGTGGGCGCGCCGCACAGCCAGACCACCTGGTCGATCCTCGGCAACACGGGCGTCGCCCTGTGCGTGCTCGCCGCCTGCCTCATGGCCGCGGAGTACGCCGGTGCGCGGCGGGCGGTCACCCCGTTCGTCGCGGTCGGCTCCATCTCCCTGACCGTGTACGTCGGCCACATCATCGCCATCAAGACCCTGGGCACCGACGACATGCCGGACGCCGCTGCCCTGCCGGTCCTCCTCGGCTTCATCGCAGTCGCCATGTTGCTGGCCGTGGCCTGGACCCGACGCTTCCGGCGAGGACCCCTGGAGTACATGCTCTACGCCGCCACCACACCCGCGCGCCTGATCCACTAGCCCGTGTGCGGGTGCACGCCGTCCGGCGCCATGCCGGGCCGATCAAGGAGGACAGCCCCATGACGGTCAGCCTGACATTCGTGTGTGCGACTGACGGGGACGCGACCCGGGCCCTGAGCGGTCAGTCCCCCTGCCTGACCGCCCTGCGCGGGGCAGGCGGCGCCGCACCGGCGTCTCCCGCCTACTCACTGGCTGTCCGGGGACCCTCGGCCCGCTGCGCGCGCACCGCCGACGCACTGGGCCTGGAGGCGACCCCGGAGCCCGCGCTGCGCGACTTCGACCGCGGCGCCTGGGACGGCTACTCCGTGGCCGACGTGACGGCCAAGGACCCCTACCGGTACTCCGTGTGGTTCACGGACCCGGATGCCGCCCCGCACGGCGGCGAGTCCATACGACAGATATGCCGGCGGACCGGGAACTGGCTGAGCGGCCTGCCACCCCACCCGGGACGGGCGGTGGCCGTCACCGAGCCGTCCGTCGTGCGGGCCGCCCTCGTCCACGCCCTGTCGGCTCCGATGCGGGCCTTCTGGCACTTCGACCTGCCACCGCTGTCCGCGGTCACGCTGACGAGACGTGACGGTCACTGGCGCGTGCACCCCGGCTGCGTCATCCTCGGACGCTCCGGCCGCTGGCTCGTTCCGCCCGAGGCACCCCCGGGCCCGCGCGTTCCCGAACTCGTCAGGGCCGCACACGGCGGCATGTGACGAGCCTCTGCACGAACCCGGTCGGAGAGCGGCCGACCGGGTTCCGCACGTCGGCACTCGACAGGCGCCGCGGACGGCGCCTCCGCGCCCAGGGGGCGACTGCGGATGACGCCTCGGCGTCAGCGGCTGCGGATGGCGCTGGTGGTGAAGAACCCGGTGGCTGCGGCGGCGATGAGAGCGCAGACGGCGAACAGCGTGGTGCGGCGCATGGGATGTCCTCTCTGAAGGTGCATGGCTGAGCACGGTGCACAACGCCGGTCGTGCCCGCCGGGGTTCGCCGTGGCCGCGTACTCCACCTGCTTGGACGCGGCCGCTCGTGGTCCTCGGCCCGCGCTTCACGTGCCGGCGCCACGGCGGGAGCGGACGCCTCCGCCGCGGAGGGTGCGACCGACGCCGCCCGCGACGGCTCGGTCAGCCGTCCGGCAGGACACCCCGGAGCGCCTTGTCCAGTTCCGTGGCCAGGTCGCCGTCGCTCGGCGGGTCGTCGCTGAGGAGCTTGCCGAGCTCGGTCGTGAAGATCTGGGTGAAGGCGCCGTAGAGCGGGGTGCGCGGGCGCGACACGGCCCGCGCGAGGCCCGGGAGAAGGGTGGTGCGGGCGTACGCGGGCCGTCCGTCGGCGTCGCGCGGCATCCGGTCGGTGCTCTCGGCCGACGACGAGGGCGAGGGACCGGCGGTCGCGGCTCCCGAGGGCCGTGCGGACCGGCACGTCACGTCACTGTCCTGGTAGGCGGACTTCCGCGTGGCGGCGAACCCCGCGTCGAGCAGACAGCGTTCGCTCTCCGGGCCGGTCAGGAATCCGATCAGATCGCGTGCCGCGTCCACCTGCCCGGACGAGTGCGTGACCGCGAGGTTCTGTCCGCCGAGCACCGCCGTGCCGGGCAGCGGGGCCACGCCGAGCTGCTTCGTGCTCAGCGACTGGTGGAGGGTGCGATAGGCGTACGGCCAGTGGCGCAGGAACGCGGTCCGCCCGTCGGCGAAGTCGGTGAGCGACTCGGCCTCGTCGGAGCGGAGGGCGTCCTTGAGCAGGTACGGACCCTGGGTGCGGGTGCGCAGTTCCGCCAGCCCCTTCTCCAGGTCCTCCACGGAGGCGGTGTACCGGCCGTCCTCGTCGGTGAGGGTGACGCCGTCCGGGGCGGACGCGAACGCCTCGACACCGTTGACCGTGCGGCCCTCGTACGCGCCGAACTGCGAGGTCCAGCCCTTCTCGTAGGCGCTCGGCCGGTCCTTGCCCCGCTTCTCGTCGACCGCGCCGATCAGCGCCTTCAGCTGTGTCCAGTCGAGTCCCTCGCTCAGGTCGGTGTTCTGGACGCCGGCCCTCTCCAGATAGTCGCGTCGGTAGTAGAGCAGCCCGACGTCGCTGTTGAACGGCATCGCGTAGACCTTGCCGTCCCACCGCGCCGTGCGGGCCACGGACTTGATGACGTCCCCGTCGACCATGGTCTCGGGCAGCGTGCGGATCAGTCCCGCGTCGGCGAACTCCGGCACCCATGTGACGTCGAGGTTGATCACGTCGTACTGCGCGCTGTCGGACTGGAGCGCGCCCAGGAGCTGGCTGCGCTGCTGGTCCGCGGAGCCCGGGAGTTCCACCAGCCGGGCGTGACGGCCCGTGTGCAGCCGGTCCTGTCGTGCGTTCCACGCGTCGACGAGCTGCTGGCGGATGCCGCCCTTGCCGGTCACGTCCCGGCCGCTCGCGACGACGATGTCGCCGGAGCCGCCGGGAGCGACCGTCGTGCCCGACGGCGCGGCCGTGCCACCGCCGGTGCAGGCGGCGCAGGCCATGAGCAGAGCGGCGAGCACCCACCTCGCCGCGGGTGTCCGTGATGGCCTCACTCGTCCCCCGTCCCGGTGCGCGCCACTTCGTCGCGCAGGCCCGCCACGAGGTCGGTCTTGGTGTCCAGACAGCGGCCGCCGCTCGCGTCCGAGACGCGCGCGTCCGGCTTGCCCCGGTCGCAGCCGCCGCTGTCGAGGGCCGCTATGACCACCGGAACCCCCTTGCCCCCGGCCGACTCGACGAGCCCGTCCAGCTTTCCGCCGGTGAGGTGGTTGTTGTCCTCGTCGTCGGTGACGTACACGATCAGCTGGGGCCGGTCGTCGTCCTTGCCCCGCCCGGCCATGTAGTCCAGGGCGGCCGTGAGTGCCGCGTACGGGTCGCTCTCGGTGTCCTGGACCGCCGCCGTGCGGTCGATGGTCCTCTCGGCGTCCGACCGACGGTGGCGGTCGAAGGGGAGCAGCGCGCGGGAGGGGCCGGCGCCGTGCGAGGCCACCGCCCATACGCCGTACTCGTCCCGGTCGCCGAGGCCGCCGAGCGACTGCTTCAGGATGCCGGGGGCGCCGCCCGGCCCCTCCCACAGCCCTCCCATGGAACCCGAGCTGTCCAGCAGGAAGAGGACCCGGCCGGGGCCGTTGGCGCTCCGGTAGCGCTTCAGTGCCGTCGTCATCGCGTCCGCGGCGGCGGGGGCCGGCAGCGTACCGGGGTGCGCGAGCGTTCCCGCCTCCGTGTCGGGTGCGGCGAGGAAGTCGTGGGCGCCGGAGACCGCGCGGAAGCCGTCCTGGCCGAAGACGTCCAGACCGCCGCCGGGCTTCCCGCCGTGACCGCCGCCCTGCGTGAGCCAGCCGCGGAAGCGGTCGACGGCCTCGTCACGGGCCGCCTTGTCACGGTCCGCGTCCTCCCAGCGGACGCGGACGAACGTGGGGTCCAACGCCGGTACGTCCGTGGGGTACTCGGCCATCCGCCGGCTGCGCGTCGGCCGGTCGCAGCCGACCCCGCTGACCATGAGGAACTCGGGCACGAGCGCGGCCGTGCGGTCGTCGACGGCACGGTCGTCGGGCAGCGTGCACAGCAGGTCGGAGCCCGTGTGCGAGGGCGGCCCCGGCTGCGCCACGCTTCCCTCCGCCCGGCTGACGCCGTCCGCTTCCGGGCCGTAGAGGCCGACGGTCGCCAGCAACGCCGAGTCCGTGAACTCCGGGTCCGTGCGCCGCACGTCGGCGTCCTCCTGCCGCTGGACGAGCTTCTTCCTGAGCACGGCGAGCGAACCCCCGGTCCGGTCGTCCACCGAGTCCTCGGCGATGTTCTGCGGCACGGCCAGCACCATCGGGGAGTACGCGAAGGGGCCGTGCGACTCCAGCGTCAGATAGGTGCGCGGTGGCTCGACCGGCTGCGCCCGGGCCACGCTCGCCGACGACGCGGGGATCCAGATGTCGGGCTGCGGCCCGATGTCGCGTTGCGGGTCGAGGTCGTCGCTGACGGGGCGCTGCCACGGGTCCGACTGGTCACGGAAACCCGTCACGGCGTCCGTGGCGCCCGCGCTGTACACCGTGATGCCGCTGCGGCGGCAACCGGCCGACGTGGTGTTCGCCGGGGACGTCAGATAGGCGTCCGCGGCGGTGCGGACGGTGGACTCGATGTCCGGGTCGGTGAGCAGGCGCAGTTCGAGGGGCGGCCCGCAGGACGACTGGTCGGGGCCGGAACCGGCGGAGGCCAGATATCCGCCGAGGCCCGCGCCGACGAGGACGGTCGTGACCAGCGCCGTGCGGCGGGGCCTGCTCCGCAGCAGGCGCAGCGTCCGGCCGGCGGCGGACAGCGCGGCCGCGCCCCAGGACCGCGGACCGGACAACAGGCGCCGCCACCAAGGCGGTTCGGCGGCCTTCGGCGGATCCCCGGGGCGCGGCCGCGAGGGCGCCGAGGGCTGCCCCGGCGTGGGCGAGCCGGACGGCTCCTCCTGTTCGTCGCGGGACTCGGCGGTCTCCTTCGCGGTGTCGTCCGGTGGCTCCAGGGACGGCAGCGGGTGCACGGGAGGCGGCGGATCGTCCGGGAACGTCGCCGGGATCCCGGACGGAGCCCCGGCGGACGGGCGCGACAGCAGGACGTCCGTGTCGCCCCAGCGCTGCGGCTCCCACTGTTCGTTGCGAAGAGTCGTGTGGTCGGCGGACATCTGAGCGGTGAGCGCTTCCGACAGGTCCAGGAACCCGACGTCGGTGCCCCGGCCGTCGACGCCGTCTTCGAGAAGACGCACCAGCCGCGCCGTGAAGGGGGTGGGCGTGGCGTCGTCCCCCGCGTCGATCCGGTTGTTGGCCTGCACGCTCATCAGCACCGAGAAGCGGCGCTTGTCGGCGAGCGCCTCGCACACCTGGGCGGCGTTGCCCGCGTTGCAGCAGTCGAGGACGACGACCACATGCCGGGCCCGGCTCGTGGCGAGCACGGTCAGCACGCTGGAGAAGGGGTCGGCGCCCGGGAACACGGCCCGGCTGCCCGGCACGACGCGCGCGTTGCGCATCTGCAGCCACAGCTCGTCGCCCGCGCTGGGCACGGCCCCGTGACCGGCGAAATAGAAGAGGAGCAGCCCTTCGGCCTCGTCGGCGGCGATGCGCAGCGACTCGCTGAAGGCGTCCAGGTACGGCGACCGGGAGACGACGACCTCTCCCTTCCGGAAGACACCGCCGTGCGACAACGTCTCCTCCAGCAAGGAGATGTTGTGCGCCACGGCCGCGAGGTCGCCCGGCACTCCGTGCGGATCGTTCGGCCGAGTGGAGTCGTACGCGGACACGCCGACCAGCAGCGCCCGGTTCACCTCGCCGCGCGGCTCGAAGCGGGGCACCGGCCTACCTCTCGTCGAGATGCACCGGATCGACGTCGTAATCGGGCGGATCGCCGCTCTCCACGGAACGGCGGTTTTCGTACCAGGCCTTGACGCCCCTGCCCACCTGCTTGAACACGGTGTCGAACATGGACTGGGCGGCCGCCCCGGACAGCAGCATGAGGATCTCGATCGCGGCGCCCATCGGGGTGCCCTGTTCGTCCGTCCCCTGCTGGTCGCTCCCGGCGCTCTCCTGGATCCGCAGTTCCCCGCTTCTGACCAGTTCCTCCAGGGGTTTCTCCCGCTCCAGCCACTTCTTCAGAGCGCCGATGTCGCTCTGGCTCGCGGTCCCGTCCAGCCGGACGCGGATCGCACGGGTCACCACTCCATCCCCCTCAGTCATAACTCATCATCATGGCACGCCCATTGACGTCGGGGGAGGGCAACGGAGCCGCCGCGTCCGGCTGCCCGGCGTGTCGGGGGCGACGCGCCGCCGGTGTGTCGCGGGTGACGGGCTTGGACAATCGTCGGGCACTTCTTGGACTTTCGTGCCGCGCGTGGTCCGGACCTATGAGTAGAGACACTGGTCATCCGACCTCTCCAGTAAATCACCGGCAGAGAGGTCCCGTTGACAGTCCGCGGAGGGCGACTTGAAGATCAGACCTCCGATGAATGGGAGCTGTCCATGCGTACGTTTCCAAGACGTTGGTCTCGACTGCTCGGCACCGCCGCCGCGGCCCTCCTGCTGCTCACAGTGCCCCGACCGGCCGCCCGGGCACAGGAGGCGGCCCCGTCGCCCCCGCCGACCGTCCCCGCCCTCACCGACTGGACGCCCACGCACGGCAGTTACGCCTTCGGCCGCACCACCCGCATCGTCGCCCGGGACCGGGCCGCGCTGGACGCCGCCCGCACGCTGGCCGGCGATCTGCGCGCCGCCGGCCACGGCACGGTCCCCGTGGTGCGCACGGGCGCGCGCACCGGCGACATCGAGGTCGGCATCGACCCGGCGGCCGAGGCGACGCTCGGCGCCGAAGGCTACGAACTGCGGGCCGGACAGCGCCTGTCGGTGACCGGCGCCACCGGTACGGGAGCCTTCTACGGCACCCGCACCGTCCTCCAGTTCCTGGCCCAGGGCGACCGCGTGCCGGCCGGTCACACGGTGGACGTCCCCCGCTACCGGGAGCGCGGCGTCGGCGTGTGCGCCTGCTACGTGCACATCTCGACGCGGTGGCTGGAGAATCTCGTACGCGACATGGCGTACCACAAGCTCAACCAGCTCCTGCTCGAACTCAAGGTCAGGAGCGACGCCCACCCCGAGGCCAACACCTGGGGCTACTACACCAAGGACGAGATCCGGAACCTCGTCGCCCTCGGCGAGAAGTACCACGTCGACATCATCCCCGAGATCAACTCGCCCGGTCATATGGACCCGTGGATCGCCGACCGGCCCGATCTCCAGCTGACCGACTCCGACGGCAACCGGCAGCCCGCCCGCCTCGACATCACGAAGCCCGAGGCCTTCGCGTACTACCGCAGCCTCATCGACGAGTACGCGCAGGTGTTCACGTCCGACTCCTGGCACATGGGTGCCGACGAGTACATGCTCGGCTCCGACTTCGCCAAGTACCCGCAGATCCTCGCCTACGCGCGGGCGCGGTACGGCGCTGACGCCACACCCCAGGACGCCTTCATCGACTTCGTCAACCGCGTCCACGCCTACGCGGCGGCCAAGGGCAAGAAGCTGCGCATCTGGAACGACGGACTCACCGGCGCCAACACCGTCCCGGTCGCGGCGGGCACCACGGTGGAGCACTGGCTCGACGTGGCGACCAAGCCGAGCCGGCTCATCGCCGAGGGCCACCCGCTGATGAACGCCGCCTACTCCCTCTACCTCGTGCGCGGTGGCTTCCACACGAACACGAAGGCGCTGTACGACCAGAGTTGGGACCCCCGCAGCTTCGAGGGAGAGAAGCTCACGTCCGCCGCGGGCGTCAGCGGCGCGAAGATCAGCCTCTGGCCCGACAACGGCCGCGGGGAGACCGAGAACGAGGTCGCCGGCGTCATGGTCCCGGCGCTGCGGCACATCGCCCAGGCCACCTGGGGCACGGCGCACCCCGACCCCACGTACGCCGAATTCACCGCACGCGGCGCGGCCGTGGGACACGCACCGGGATGGCGTGACCTGACCCGGGTGCCGGTCGCCGACGGGACCTACACCTTCCGCGGCGGGGCCACCACCGCCGACTTCGAGGTCAGGCGGACCGCCGACGGCTACGTGACCCTGAAGTCCGCGTCCGACGGCACCTGCCTGGAGGTGACGGGCGGAAAGCTCACGCTGAACGTGCCGCTGGAGCCCGGCACGCCCGTGACCGGATCGGCCTGCGACCCCAGGAGCACGCTCCAGCGCTGGGAACTGGACCCCGCCCCCGGCGGCTACCGGCTGCTGAACGCGATCACCCGCATGACGGTGCACGTCAGCGGCGAGGGCCGGCTCCTCCAGTACCCGCCCGACCAACAGCAGCCCACCACCTGGACATTGACCGCATCCTGACGAGAGGAGCCCCACCCGCATGGCCGTCTCCCGACGCCTGTTCGTCACCGCAGCCGCCGCGGTCGCCGCGTCCGGCGGTGCCGCGCCCGCCCAGGCCGCCCCCGGCGGCACGAACCTCACCCCGGCCGTCCCCGGCGGAGCGGACCCCGCCGCGGCCGGCACCTCGGAATCCCCCGGGTACCGCATCCCCGTCAGCCCCGACGACACCGAGGCCGACCTGGTCCGCAAGGCCTCCCGGGTCCGCCCCACCGCCCGGCAGATCGCCTGGCAGAACCTGGAGCGCACCGCCTTTCTGCACTTCGGCGTGAACACCTTCACCGGCCTCGAATGGGGAACGGGCGACGAGGACCCCGAGGTCTTCCAGCCCGTCGGCCTCGACACCGACCAGTGGGCGCGCGCCCTGCGCGACGGCGGCTTCCGGCTGGCCATCCTCACCGTCAAGCACCACGACGGCTTCGTCCTCTACCCCTCCCGCTACTCCCGCCACACCGTGGCCTCCAGCAGCTGGCTCGACGGACACGGCGACGTGCTGCGCGCGTTCGCCGACTCCATGCGGCGGCACGGCATCAAGGTCGGCGTGTACATCTCGCCCGCGGACGAGAACCAGTACCTGCACGGCGTGTACGCCAACGGCAGCGCACGCTCCGAACGCACCGTCCCGGAACTCGTCGACGGCGACGACCGCACACCGACGACGACCTACACCCTGGACGCCACCGACTACGGCGCCCATATGCTCAACCAGCTCTACGAGGTGCTCACCGAGTACGGACCCGTCGACGAGGTGTGGTTCGACGGCGCCCAGGGACGCATTCCGCCGGACAAGGTGGAGAGGTACGACTGGGACAGCTGGTACGCGCTGGTGCGGGCGCTCGCCCCCGACGCCTCGATCGCCGTGTCGGGGCCGGACGTCCGCTGGGTGGGCAACGAGGGCGGTCTCGCCCGCGAGGACGAGTGGAGTGTCGTGCCCGTCGCCGAGAAGGACTACGGACGCACGGACTACGCCCTGTCCTACGACGCCGCAGACATGGGCAGCCGGGACGCACTCGTCGCCGCCCGTCCGGTCGCGGATCACCTTCAGTGGTGGCCGGCCGAGTGCGATGTGTCCATCCGGGACGGCTGGTTCTACCACGCTGATCAACAGCCCAAGAGCGTGGATCAGCTGACGGACATCTACTTCCGGTCGGTGGGCCGCAACTCGGTGCTGCTGCTCAACATCCCGCCGGACATCCAGGGGTTGCTGCCGGCCGCCGACGTCGCGCGGCTGAAGCAGTTCCGTGAGCGGATCGACCGGGAGCTGCCCGAGGACCTGGCCCGCGGCGCCCGGACCACCACCGGGCGAGGGGTCGTGACCGTCGACCTCGACAAGGAGCGGGAGGTCGACCGCATCAGGCTCGCGGAGGACGTCCGGCACGGCCAGCAGATCGAGCGCTTCGTGATCGAGGTCCACGACGGCGACGGCTGGAGGCAGGTGGCCGAGGCGGGTGCGGTCGGCGCGAGCCGGATCCTGCTCCTGCCGGCCACCGTGCGCGCACGGCGCTGGCGCGTGCGCGTGACGGCGTCCCGTGCTACCGCGCGCATCGCCGCGTTCGGCCTCTACCGGTCCGACGTCTGACCGCCGCACGTGTACGGCGGCCCTGCAACGGTTGACGCCGGCCCGGGCGCTCGGCCCGGAGGTGTCGGTTGCAGGGTCCCGTGAACGGACTCACGCTGAAGAGAGGGGTTCGTGGCAGGGGTTGGTCGTCGTGAGCGGATCCGCAGACCGCACACCGGGGCTGTTCTCGGGCCGGGACCGTGCGGTCATCGCCGCCGCCTCGATGTCGATGCTGCTGGTGCAGATGGACTGGTTCGCCCTGAACCTGATGCTGCCGGTCATCGCCCGCGACTTCCGGACGCCGACCACCGACCTCCAGTGGCTGGTGAGCGGCTACATGCTGACCCTCGGTGCACTGATGATCGTCGGCGGCAGGGCGGCCGACGTGCACGGCCGCAGACGGGTCATCGTCCTGGGACTGACGGGCTTCGCCCTGGTGTCGGTGGTGTGCAGCGCCGCGCAGAACGTGGTGTGGCTGACGGCGGGACGCGTGGTCCAAGGAGCGACGGCGGCGCTGATCTTCCCCGTCGCGGTGGCGGTGGTCACCTCGCACTTCCGTGACGACCGGCAGGGCCGGGCCGTGGGCACGGTGCTCGCGTTCAGCGCCATCGGCACCGCGCTGGGTCCCTTCGTCGGCGGGGCGTTCGCCGAGCACGTGAGCTGGCGTGCGGTGTTTCTGCTGAACGTACCGATCTGCGCGGCCGCGGTGCTGCTCATGCTGCGCTGCGTGGCCGAATCGCGTGACGAGGAGGCCGTACGGGGTCTGGACCTGCCCGGAGCGCTCACGCTGGCCGTCGGGCTGACCGCCTTCATGCTGGCGGTCGACCAGGGAGCGCGCTGGGGCTGGGGATCGGCGGCGACGGTGACGTGCTTCGCCGCCGGGGTGGCACTGCTGTGGCTGTTCGTGGTCGTGGAGCGCCGTACGGCGGAACCGCTGCTGGACCTCTCCCTGCTGCGCAACGGACCGTTCATGACGGTGACGATGGCCGGAACCGTGTCCAACGTCGTGTACTGCCTGGTGGCAGTGCTCTCGGCCCTGTATCTGCAGCAGGCGCGCGGGCTGTCCCCGTTCGGTTCGGGACTCGTCTTCCTGGCGTTGTCGGCGGGCGCGGGCTCGGCCAGTTACTGGTCGGGGCACCTGGCACGCCGATGGCGCCCGGAGGCGCTGATGGCGACGGGACTGCTGTTGAGCGGGACCGGACTGTTCGCGCTGACCTGGGCGGATCCCCTGGCGCTGTACACGGTCGTGTTCGCGGTGGTCGGGGTCGGCCTCGGGCTCGGCTGGGCGCTGACCAACGTGGCGACCCAGTCGTACGTGTCCGCCGGGCGTCTGGCGGCGGCGTCGGGGCTGGTGCTGACGTCGCTGGTCCTGTGGGGCGCGGTGGCCGTGGCGGTGGCGGCGACCGTTCTCGAAGTGGTCAGCGGATCTGCGGCGCGGGCGGCGTCCGACGGTCCGGCGATCGAGGTGGTGCTGCGGGCGGCCGCGGCGCTGGCCCTGATGGGTGCCGCGCTGCTCGTGCCGCTCGTCCGCTCCCACGGCGAGGCCCGTGTCGGACAGCCCGCGGACGGCGATGTCGGCCCGACTCCCGAGGTGCGCTAGGGCGTTGAACGGTTCCCGCCTCCCACGTCGGTCCAAAACATTTTGATCCGTGGTTCACGGGCAGCGATGATGCACGGGTCGTCGACTGTCCGGGGGAGCGATGGGTCTGGGAACGGTGGCGGTGACCGGCGCGGCGGGGACCATCGGCTCCGCGGTCCGGGAAGCACTGCGGCTCGATGCGTCGCGGCTGATCCTGCTCGACCGCGTGCCGCTGCGGGCGCAGACCGCGAACGAGGACGTGCACACGGTGGACCTGCGGGACGCGCCGGCCGTGGAGGCGGCGCTCGCCGGGGCGGACAGCGTGCTCCACCTGGGAGGTGTGCCGGACGAGGCACCCCTCGCGGACCTGCTCGAAGCGAACGTGCTCGGCACCCACCACGTACTGGAGGCGGCGCGACGGCGCGGCATCGGGCGGGTGGTACTGGCCGGCAGCAACCGTGTGACCGGCTTCTACCCGGCCGGACATCTCACCGGGCCGCAGGAGCCGATCCGCGCGGACGGTCTCTACGGGGTCAGCAAGGCCGCGGTCGAGGCTCTGGGGCGGCTGTACTCCGACAAGTTCGGACTGTCCGTGATCTGCCTGCGCATCGGGAGCTTCGAGCCGGTGCCCGTCGAACCGCGGCACCTGGCGACCTGGCTGAGCCCGCGCGACGCCGTCGGCTACGTCCGGGCCGCGCTGACCGCGCCCCCGTCCACGCGCTTCGCCACGGTGTACGCCGTCTCCGCCAACACCCGCCGTTTCTGGGAGCTCCCGGAACCGTCCGTACTCGACTACACCTCCGTCGACGACGCCGAGGTCCACGCCGGGGACATCCCCGGAGCCGACCTCCCGGCCGACCCCGCCGCACCCCAGGCCGGCCCCTACGCCTCGCCCGAGTTCACCCTCGAACACATCCGTCCCTGACGCCGCGCCGCCCGCCGGGGCACCACGTTCCGATCCGTCCGGGAGGCGCCGGCACACGTTCGGCCACCCGGCAGCGGTGAGGGCCCGCCGGGCACGTCCGTCCGCCGCACATGGTGAGTACCTCAACGAGCGCCGGGAGCCAGGGGTCTTCCGGGAGTGCGGGCGCTCCGGGAGTGTTCTAGCGTCGTAGGAGCGAGGGTGGTCGGAACCGAGCCGATCGGTCGCGGAGGAAACGCGCACCACCCGCTCGCCGGGCACGGCACACCGCCGCCCGGCCGACGAGCGCGGTGCTCGCCCCGGTGCGGTACGCACCCTCATCGCGGTGCTCGCTCGGGCGCGGTGCTCACCCCCAGGGAAGCGCGTCATTCGGGTTGTTGCTCGCCGCCGCCCCCGCACACGGTTCCATGCACCCGGGACCGTACGACCCGACACCGGAGAGCAGGTGCATCCTCATGCGTCGCTCGGCAACCATTCCCAGCGTCCTCGCCGGCCTGGCCCTCGCCCTGGGTGGCGTCGTCATGGCCGCTCCGGCCGCCCACGCGGACATCGCGGCCTGCCAGGACCACGTCCAGAACCAGGGGACCGAGGTCACGGACGACGTCCGGATGGCGTGTTACGTGGGCCTGGTGGGTGACCAGACCCGCTGCGTCAGCGACCTCGCGCAGGCGGGCGTGTCGAACGCCGTCGCGACCGAGGCATGCCGCCAGGCTCCGCGGTGACAGTGCTCTGCGACGGGGCCCCGCAGTGTAGGAAGACCACGGAAGGGGAAGGCGCGTCGCCCCGCCGGTCCGTGTGTCGCCAGGGGGCTGTCGGCGGGGGGCGAAGCGGTCCTGTCGGCCGGATGGCGGTCCTCCGTGGCACCAGCGTATGACGAGGGTGTCGGTCCGGCGGCTCCGCCCCGGCGCCGTGCCCAACAGGCCGTCTTCTCCGGCGAGTTCTGCACGTCGCCCTGCCGCGTCGGCCCCGAGTGCACCGTCCGGACACCGAACGCCGAGCCGTGCCGGCCGGCCCCGACTCCAACGCGTCCCGGTCCTCAGGGACTTGGGCCTCAGCGCCGCATCGCGATCGCGGGCCCGGCGTCGGCTCGGACAGTGGATCCGGGTGCCATGACAGCGGCTTCGGTGGGCATTGCCGGTACGCATGCCGTGGTGTCGGCTTCTGTTCCGTGCCGGGCCGGGGGACGTCCCGACTCCCGATCCATGTCAGCCGGGCCTCCGTGGAGGGCGGCACCGATGTGCCCGGCAGGACGTAACGGCACCAGGGCGTCGTGGAGTTCGGTGGTCAGCCGATGAGCCGACGTGACGTCACGCGCGTCCCTCACGCGCGCGTTCGCGTCGCGCGGCGGTCTCCACGGGGTCTACGGCCCTGAGCGGGTCGGTGCCCGGACGGGTGTGATGGTGCGTGGTGTAGAACCGGACCTCGTGCCCGTCCGGGTCGTGCAGCTGCGGCAGGATCCAGCCGATGGTGGCGAAGTGCACACCGGCGTGGGTGTCGCCGAGGGCGGTCAGGTGCTCCGCCAGCGCTTCGATGTCGGCCTTGTCCGGGACGCCGATGGCGAAGTAGTCGAAGCCCGCCGCGGCCTCGGCCCGCGACGGATCCAGGCGCAGCCCGAGTCGCGGACCACCGGCCGGATGCCGCAGGGCGTAGCCCATCAGCGTGCCGTGTTCGACGAACTCGATCTCCACCTCGTAGCCCAGTCGGGTCCGATACCAGTCCAGGGACCGCTGCAGGTCGCTGACGGGCAGTTTGAGGTGGTGCACCCCGTCGAGCCGGGGAGGGGGAGCGGATGCGGCGGCGTCGGCCATGGCGTCTCCTTGCAGTCTCACTGCATTGATGCAGTTATAGTGCAACGCATGCCGTCCGACAAGACCGATCTGCGTGCCGCCCGCGTGGCCGAGACAGAGGAGAAGATCCTCCGGGCCGCCACCGATCTGTTCGTGCGACAGGGCTACGCGGCGACCACGCTGGCCCAGGTGGCCGAGCACGCCCGTGTCGGTGCCCGGACCGTCTACGTCCGCTTCGGCACCAAGGCCGCGCTGCTCAAACGCGCCGTGGACGTGGCGTTCGCCGGTGACACCGCCCCCGTCGACGTCGGTGGACGGCCCTGGTCCGTCCTCTCCCGTACAGCTCCCACGGCCACCGAGCGCATCGCGGCTCTCGTGGCGGGCAGCCGGCAGATGATGGAGCGGGCCGGCGACATCCTCGCCGTCGCCCTGCAGGCGGCGGCCGTGGAACCCGAACTCGCCGCGGCCGCCCACGCCGGGCGCCTCGCCACCCGCGAGAACCTCCGCCTCTTCTGGACCCGCATGGCAGCCGACGGGCTGCTCGAACCCGGCCGCGACCTGGACTGGCTGACCGACACCAGCACGGTGCTGATCCATGCCGAAACGTACCTGCTTGCCCGGGACATGATCGGCTGGGACTCCGTCGGCCACGCCGAGTGGCTGAGCACCACCCTCAGCCGCTTGGCCGGGCTTCCTCGGTAGGCGCCGAGGCCGGACGATCGGGCCGGGCGGGCCGCACCGGCGGTGGTGCGGCCAGGTCGGGCGCGCACCTCCCTGACCGGGCGGCATGGCCGTACGGCTGCGCCGTGAGCGTGCGGCCGTGACCGTGCGGCCGGTGGGTGTCAGGGTTTGGCGAGCGGCCCGGCGCGCAGGGCGCTCAGGCGGCGCCGGTACTCGTCCTCGTCGATCTCCCCGCGGGCCAGCCGCTCCCGGAGGATGTCCTCGGCCGGGGGCGCGGCCGGCGTGCGGGTGTGCTCGCGGGGCCGGTCGAGGGCCCGGAAGAGCAGTACGGCGACCGCGATGATCAGCGCCCAGAAGAGGACCATGCCGGCCGACATCGCGAACCAGCCCCAGCCCCCGTGGTCGTACCAGAACAACATCACCCTTCACCTGCCTTCGGCGTCGTCCGGTGGCCGGGTGCGGACGGGCGCCCGGCGGACTTCTGCCTTCACCTTCATCGTCCCGCTGCCCGCCGCGGACGTCTGGGGCCGGATGGGCCAGGACGGGTGGGCCACAACGCCCCTGGCAGGCTCGGACGACCGGGCGCAGGCTGGAAGACAAGCGGACCAGGGAGGCGAGCAGCCCATGGGTGCCCTCGAAGTCGCCGTCGTCGTGGCCTCGGCCGTACTGATCGGCGCGCTGGCCCGGTACTTCTTCGGACCGCGGCGCGCCGGTGCCGCCCGACTGGAGGACGGGGTGCAGCGGGTCGAGGTGACGGTGCGGGGCGGCTACAGCCCCGACTTGATCAAAGTCCGCCAGGGCACACCGGTCGAGATGGTCTTCGACCGGCAGGAGGCAGGGGAATGCACCGCCCGTGTCGTCTTCCCGGATCTGAGGATCGGCGCGGGGCTGCCCGCCCATATGCGGACCACCGTGCGGCTGGATCCCGACCGGCCCGGCGCCTTCGGGTTCACCTGCGGCATGAACATGATCCAAGGCACGCTGCTGGTCGAGCCCGCGGAAGGCCCGGCGCCGTCGGCTCCGGACGGCGACGGCACCACGACGGCGGCGCCTGCCGCTCGCGCGACCGGCGGACCGTCGCAGGGCGACGAACGGACGGCGGCCGAGACGGAGGCCGCCGACGCCGCCGAGCGTCGGGCCGAGATCAAGGACCTCACACACCGGGTGGCGGTCGGCGCGGTGCTCACCGCCCCGGTGCTGTTCGCGGTGATGGCGCACGAACTGTTCGGCGCGGACTGGGTGCCCGGCTGGATGCTGAACCACTGGGTCCAGCTGGCGCTGATCGCGCCGGTGATGTTCTACACCGGGTGGCCGGTCCATGTGACGGGCTGGCTGACCCTGCGCCACCGGGCAGCCGACATGAACTCGCTCATCACCCTCGGCACGAGTGCCGCCTTCGGCTACAGCCTGCTCGTCACCCTCGCCCCGGGCCTGCTGCCCGAAGAGGTGCGGGAGGTCTACTACGAAGCCGTCGGCGTCATCCTCACCCTGATCCTGCTGGGACGGCTCCTAGAGGCGCGGGCGAAGGCCGGCACCGGAGAGGCCATCCGTGCCCTGCTGGGCCTGCAGGCCCGGACCGCTCGCGTCGTGCGGGACGGAACCGAGAGCGAGATCCCCGTCGAGGACGTCGTGGTCGGAGACCAGCTCGTCATCAGGCCCGGGGAGAAGATCCCCGTCGACGCCGAGGTCCTCTCCGGCTCCTCCGGGGTCGACGAGTCCATGGTCACCGGCGAGCCGATGCCGGCGACCAAACGCGCCGGGGACACGGTCATCGGCGCGACCGTCAACGGCACCGGGTCCCTGCGGGTGCGGGCCGCCAAGGTCGGAGCCGACACCATGCTCGCCCGGATCGTCCGCCTCGTGCAGCAGGCACAGGCGTCCAAGGCGCCCATCCAGCGACTGGCCGACGCCGTCTCGGCGTACTTCGTGCCCGCGGTCATCGCCGTCGCGATCGCCACCTTCGCCGTGTGGTTCACCGTGGGCCCGTCCCCCGCACTGACCCTGGCGCTGGTCTCCGCGGTCGCCGTGCTGATCATCGCCTGCCCGTGCGCGCTGGGTCTGGCCACCCCGCTGTCGGTGATGGTCGGCACCGGCAAGGGAGCCCGGGCGGGCATTCTGATCCGCTCCGCCGAAGCCCTGGAGACCGCGCACAAGCTGGACACCGTCGTGCTCGACAAGACCGGCACGGTCACCGCGGGCAAACCCGTCCTGACCGACGTCCACCCCCTCGGTGGTGTCGACGAGACGCGGCTGCTCCGGCTGGTGGCCGGGGCCGAGACCGACAGCGAACACCCGCTGGCGCAGGCGATCGTCGCGGGCGTCCGCGACCGTGGCCTCCGTCCGCCCGCGGCGACGGGCTTCGACTCGGTCACCGGCAAGGGCGTGCAGGCCACTGTCGAAGGACATCCGGTCCTGGTGGGGACCGCCCGGCTGCTGGGTGACGTCGGCATCGACACCACGGAGCTGACCCCCGTGGCGACGGCCCTGTCCGGCGAGGGCAAGACCCCCGTCCTCGTCGCGGTCGACGGACGTCCCGCCGGCGTGCTCGCCGTCGCCGACACCGTCAAGGAGGACTCGGCCGCGGCCGTCGCGGCCCTGCGGGATCTCGGCATCGACGTCGTGATGCTCACCGGGGACAACGCCCGTACCGCCGCCGCCATCGCCGCGCAGGTCGGCGTCGCCCGTGTGCTGGCCGAGGTGCTGCCCGAGCACAAGGCGGACGAGATCCGCCGCCTCCAGGCGGAGGGCCGCACCGTCGGCATGGTCGGCGACGGCATCAACGACGCCCCCGCCCTGGCCGCCGCCGATGTCGGCCTGGCCATCGGCACCGGAACCGACGTCGCCATCGAGGCCGCCGACATCACCCTGATCTCCGGTTCGCTCGGCGGGGTCGTCACGGCGATCCGGCTGTCGCGCGCGACGATGCGCAACATCCGGCAGAACCTGTTCTTCGCCCTGCTCTACAACGCCGTCGGCATCCCGCTCGCCGCGGGCGTCCTGTATCCGGTGTGGGGCATCCGCCTCAGCCCGATCATCGCCGCCGCGGCCATGGCGCTGAGTTCGCTGTCGGTCGTCACCAACGCCTCCAGGCTGCGCCGTTGGCACCCACCGTCCTTGCCCACCGCCCGGCCCGCCCGCGCACAGCCCCACGTCGAGTCCGCGGCCGACCGGGCCCCGGACGACAGTGCACGCCGCCACCCCGAACCCCAGGGCGACGGCGACGGCACGGTCGTGGACCCGGTGTGCGGCATGCGAACGGCCGAGGCGACCGCCGCCGCACACCGGCAGACCGAACAGGGCACCCGCTACTTCTGCTCGGCCCATTGCGCCGCCGCCTTCGACGCCGACCCGGGCCGGTACGCCGCGCCGACCGCCGGCCGCACGCGCAAGGAGAGCGGCCCGCGCTGACCACCGCTCGGCCGAGCGGACGGCGCCCGGCGGCAGCCGGTGGCCGACCGCCGAGCGGACCGGCGGGTACCCGCTACCGGCGGCGGAACGTGGCGTCCAGCGTGCGCGTGCTGGTGTTCCACATGTTGTCGGCGATGTTGACCGTGTGGCCCGGGGGCACGATCTCGTCGATGCGGTCGAGCACGTCACCGGACAGTTCGACACCGTCGGCCGTCAGATAGGAGTCGAGGTGGTCCATGGTGCGTGGGCCCACGATCGCGGAAGTGACCGCCGGGTGGCGGGTGACGAACGCGATCGCCATCTGCACGAGCGTCATCCCCGCCTCGTCGGCGAGTGCCCCGAGCGCGTCGGCGGCGTCGAGCTTGGCCGCGTTCGCCGGGGACGTGGCGTCGTAGGCGCCGGGGAATCGCTGCTGCCGGGCGACCGAGCCCGGACCCGCGACGTCCCGGCCCTTGCGGTAACGGCCGGTGAGCCAGCCGCCGGCCAGCGGGCTGTAGGTCAGCACGCCCATTCCGTACCGCCGGCAGGTCGGCAGCACGTCGTACTCGACGGCGCGGGTCAGCAGCGAGTACGGCGGCTGCTCGGTGCGGAGTCGTTCGCGGCCGCGCCGCTCGGCGGTCCAGTGCGCCTCGACGATCTCGGAGGCGGCGACCGTCGACGCGCCGAACATCCGGATCTTGCCGGCGTGCACCAGATCGGACAGGACGCCCAGGGTCTCGTCGATGTCGACGGCCGCGTCGAGGCGGTGGACCTGGTAGAGGTCGATCCAGTCGGTCCCCAGGCGGCGCAGCGAGTCGTCCACCGCCTTGGTGATCCACCGCCGTGACGTCCCGCGCCGGTTGGGGTCGGCGCCGAACGGCAGGCCCGCCTTGGTGGCGAGTACGACGTCGTCGCGGAGCGAGCCGGTGAGCGCCTTGCCCACGATCTGCTCCGACTCACCGCCCGAGTAGACATCGGCGGTGTCGATGAAGTTGATCCCCGCGTCCAGGGCACGGTGGACGATCTTGACGGAGTCGTCGTGATCGGAGTTGCCGAAGGCGCCGAACATCATCGCGCCGAGGCACAGTCGGCTGACGGAGACGCCGGTGCGTCCGAGGGGTCGGTAGTCCATGGAGGGCTCCTCCGGTCGCCGCGAACCGGTCGCGGCAGGTAGGTAGAATCAGGCCCCACGCGGAAGTGGACAGCCTGTCCGTTCAGCGTACCGGACAACCTATCCATTTAGGGAAGCGATGACCCCGGACCAGCCGACCGCACCGCCCAGGCGCGCCGACGCCGAGCGCAACCGCGACAAGATCCTCGCCGCCGCCCGCGCCGCGTTCGCCGCACCCGGCGCCCAGGTGTCGATGGCCGAGATCTCGCGGCGCGCCGGGGTCGGCATGGCGACCCTCTACCGCAACTTCCCCGGTCGCCGAGAGCTCCTGGAAGCCCTCTACGTCGACGAGGTCGACGCCGTCTGCGAGGCCGCGAAGACCGTCGGCGGCGAGACGCCGGGTGCGGCGTTCGCGGCCTGGCTGCAGCGGTTCTTCGCCTTCTTCATCAGCAAGCACGACATCGCCTCCGAACTGCTGACGCAGACGGACGGCGACGACCCCGTCTTCAGCGAGAACCGCGCCCGGGTGCTGGCCGCCGGCCGGCCGCTCCTGGCGGCCGCGCAGGAGGCGCGCGAGGTCCGCGAGGACCTCACCCTCGAGCAGATGTGCGACATGGTCATCGCCATCGCCGCGATTCACGGCGATCCCGGCTACGTCGAGCCGATCCTGCGGGCCGCGCTCGACGGCCTGCGCCCGGCGGGCGACGGGGCACCTGCCTAGGGGCGCGACCGCGGCGCCCGCCCAGGGGGCGGCTGTGGCGCCTCCCCGCCTGGCGGGCGGGGAGGCGCCGACAGGTCGGTCGCGCCGGCGTGCGGCGCCTCCGACGTTCACCACGTCCGCGTGCGCGGGCTCTTGGACGGTCCCGGAGCAGACCACTGTCGGACGAAGCGGTCGTGGCCGCCCCTGCGGCTCAGTCCGTCCCGGGCAGCGCGAACACCGCGCACGTGGTCGTGGCGTGGGCGTACAGCTTCCCGTCGGCGGTCCCGACGACCCTGGCCTCCGCGGTGGCGGTGGTGCGGCCCGCGTGGATCACGGTGCCCTCGCAACGCAGGGTCGGGGTGTCCGCGAAGACGGGGCGCACCATGTTCACGCCGAGCTGGATCGTCGTGTACGCACGCCCCGCGGGGAGCGTCGACATCACCGCGCTGCCGAGGGCGGAGTCGAGGAGCGTGGCGAGGAAGCCGCCGTGCACGGTGCCCATGGGGTTGAGCAGGTGCTCGGCGGGCTCGCCCTCGAAGACGGCCCGGCCGTGCTCCGCCGCCACGAGCCGGAAGCCGAGCGTCCCGCAGATCGGTGCCTGCGGGAAGCGGCCCTCGACGCACAGCCGGAGCACCTCCAGGCCCGAGCGGCCGGCTCCGTCGGCGTAGCTGGTGGGCGGCTCCCAGATGTGGATGCGTGAGCGGACGCCGGGGCCCGTCCCGGGCGGGGCTCCGGCGCCCGTCGCCGGGGCGGAGGTCGTCGATGTCATGACTGGTGGATCTCCTGTGCTTCGGACCGGAGTTGGTGGAGGGTGTGCTGCGGGACGGGCGCCGCTCAGGGCAGCTTGACCGCGAGCAGGTCGACCGGCCGGATGTCGGGAGCCGAGGCGAGCATGGTCTCCGCCGCCCCCATGAGCGCGGCGGCGATCCGCCCGCGCAGATGCTCCGTGCGGTCCTCGTCGTTGTCGAAGGTGTCGAAGACGCCGAACGTGGTGGCGTCCTCCCGGAAGGCGAACCAGGTGACCGTCCGCTTCTCCTCCTCGGCGAGCTGCACGGCGTCGGTCAGCATCCGGGCGACCTGGTCAGCGTAGTCGGGCTTGGCCTCGATGCGGGCCAGCAGGCCGATGTTGTTCATGACGGTGGGCTCCCTCTGCTCGGTTCGGTGCCCCCTCGGGGCACCCATGGCGCGATCGCCCGGCACTCCGCCGCGGGAGGCGGTCGGCGCGGTCGCATGCCCCGGTGATCGGGGACGTCGTTCACGCTAGGCCGGTGATCCGCCCGGCCCCAGTGTCGGAAACGACACGTCTGATAGCGTTCCCGACATGGATGTCGCGGTACTGGTGTACGACGGTGTGTTCGACTCGGGACTCAGCGCGGCGCTGGACGTCCTCGATGCGGCCAACGAGATGCGCGGCGAACTGCCCCAGCCCCCGCCGGCCTGGAACGTCACGACGGTCGGCTTCAGCGCACAGGTACGCACCGGCGCCGGACACCTCGTCACCCCCGAGCCCGCGTCCGCCGCGTCCACCACGGATCTGCTCGTCGTGCCCGCACTCGCGGAGCGCCGGCCCGACGCCCTCCTCGACCGGGTCGCCGGCCCCGACCTGGCGGGGGTGCGGGAACTGGTCGCCGAGCGCCGGGACGGGGGAACGCCCATCGCCTCGGCCTGCACCGGCACCTTCCTGCTCGCCGAGTCCGGCGTCCTCGACGGCCGCCGGGCGACGACCACTTGGTGGCTGGCGCCCGTCTTCCGGGGCCGCTACCCGGCGGTCGATCTCGACGAGACCAGCATGGTGACCACGTCGCAGGGGGTGACCACGGCGGGCGCCGCCTTCGGGCACGTCGACCTCGCCCTCGCCCTCGTACGGATGGCCAGCCCGGCCCTCGCCGACCTCGTCGCCCGCTACCTCGTCGTCGACGAACGGCCCTCGCAGTCCGCCTACACCATCCCCAGCGCGCTGGCCCAGAGCGACCCCCTGATCGCGGCGTTCGAGCGCTGGGCGCGCCTGCACCTCGACGCGCCCGACAGCCTCTCGGAGGCGGCCCACGCGCTCGGCGTCAGCGAGCGCACGCTCCAGCGCACCGTCCGCCGCGTCCTCAACACCACGCCGGTGCGGTTCGTCCAGGACCTGCGCGTCGAACAGGCCACGCATCTGCTGCGGACCACGGACCTGTCCCTGGAGACCATCGCCCGCAAGGTCGGCTACGAGCACGCCACCACCTTGCGCTCGCTGCTGCGCGACCGCACGGGCGCCACCACCGCGGGCCTGCGCACACGCTGAAAGCCGTGTGCGCACGCGCACGGCACTGGCCCGGGGCGGCCCAACTCACCCTGTACGAAGGGGTCATGCACCCTGGACGGGCCGGTCGGTGAAGATGTCGGCCCGGGGCAGGATCCCCTGTCCGATTCCCGACGGGGCGTGCCGCACGTTCCTGCTCAGCATCGTCGCGCCCAGCAGCGTCAGCGTGTGGATGACGCTGTTGCCGTGACGGTGGCTGGTGATCAGGCCGGCATCGCGCAGCGCCGTGGTGTGGTGCGTCGCGGTGGCCGGGGTGACTCCGGCCAGCCGGGCGGCTTCCGTGGTGGTCGCCCCGGCTGCCGTGGCCCGCAGGACGGCGGCCCGCGCCCGGCCCAACAGGAGCTCCAGGGACGGCGAACCGGCGGCGTCCGCGGCCGTGCGGGCCGACCCGGTGGGCACCTCGTGGTGCAGCGAGTAGACGAGAACGGGGGGTAATCGTGGATCGGCGAGGGAGACCGGCCCCTTCCAGCAGAAGTAGGAGGGAATGAGCAGCAGCCCGCGGCCCTCCAGCCGGATGTCGTGTTCCGTCGGGTACGTGCCGATCTCCAGGCGGGGGTGCCGCCAGCGGACCGCCGGTCCGAGCCCTTCGAGCAGGCCCTCGGTGCCTCCGTCGAGCAGATGCCGGGCCAGCCGGATCCGTTCGGTGTGCACGCTCTCGTGCACCCACTCCTCGTGGGGTTCGATGACGGTCCGGTGGTAGGCGCGGAGGATGCCCACCAGTTCGCCCCGGGCCTCCTTCTCCGTCAGCCGGCCGAGCGGGGCCGGCACCCTCCCGATCCGGGCAAGGGTGGCGAGTTCCGCCGCCACCCGGTCCGCGGGCGTGGCCAGGATCGCCTCCAGCCCGGCCTCCAGCCCGGCGGCCCCTTCCAGCGGTGTGAGGAAGTCGGGCCAGTACGACGTGCGCGGGAAGAGGGGCAGGAGGACCTGTCGCACCACGCCCTCGAGCCCCGCCTCGCGGAGCCGCTCACGCGCCGTGCGGTACCAGTGCGCGTACGCCCAGCGTCCTGCCGGGGTCTGGAAGCGGTGAAGACTCGACGCGATCTCCCACAGCGGGTGCGGAGCGGCGGCGACCCGTGTCCTGGCCAGATCCTCGGCCGAAAAGTGGAAGCGCAGCACGGCCAACACCCTTTCCACCTGCGACATTTCACCCTGTTCGAATGAGCATGACAGAAGGCGGCGTACGCCGGAGCATGAACTCGCTCCGCCGCACCGATCCCTGCGGCCCCCCGGCGCCCAGGGACCACGTGAGGCATCGCGCAGCGACCTTCCCAGCGAATCCCCACACCTTCCGCACACCCCCGAACGCAGAAGGAATCCGATGGCGAAGACCTTCACCCACCCTGCCGCGGCAGCCCTGTTCGCCGCCCTCGCCGTCACGGTGCCCACCACCGCGTCCGCGGCTCCCGCCCCGGCCACCAGCTGCTACGGCGGCGCAGTCACCGTGTACACCGGCGACTCCCTCGAATTCGGGCCCTACACCTCGTCGTCCCGCTGCAACGACATCAACGTCCGGATCGTCGGCGGCGACGCCGACTCGGTGAACGCGTGCGTGAAGTTCGTCCGCTACGGCCGGTGCAACTACTGGACCGGCGTCGGACGGAGCTGGCAGACCATCGCCACCGACGTCAAGGACGGCAGCACCTTCACCGTTCCCCTCGGCGTGGACCTGGAAGGCGCCACCGCGCACGTCCAGATCGCCTACTGAGACCCACCGGGCCCCGCCGGACCAGTGCCCGGACTCCCGCTCTGCCCGCTTCAGTGATCGGAGAGTTCAGATGACCCGTACCCGGCGAACGGCGGTCGTCCTCGCGGCCGTGACCGCGCTCCTCACCGGCGCCGCCACCGCGCCCGCCCTCGCACAGTCCGCAACGGCCGCCACCTCCTGCTACGGCGGCGCCAAGTCGCTCACGTACCACTACTCGGCCGACGCGGTGGAGTTCGGCACCTACACGACCAGTTCGCGGTGCGCCGACATCAACATCAAGCTCAGCAGCTCGGCCACCGGCTTCCTGGACGCCTGCATCGTCTTCGTGGACCACACCTCGCTGTGCAACCACGACAACACGTACTCGACGTTCGGCCCCCAGTGGGCGACCGTCGCCACCGACGTCAAGGACGGCACGCACTTCAGACTGCGCGTGCACGCCTACGACACCGACGCCCAGGTCGTGCCGTTCCAGCTCGCCTACTGACGTCCGACCAGCCTGAGCGCCCCACCCGCCCACGCCCCACAGGGAGTCACCATGACCTTCACCCCGAACCGCCGCGCGATCCTGCGCGGAACCCTCGCCGCGACGGTCGGCGCGTTCGCCGGCCCCGTGCTCCTGTCGGGCACCGCCCGCGCCTACAACTGGACGCGCACCATGAACCAGGGTGCGACAGGAGCCGATGTGACGGAGCTTCAGATACGGGTCGCCGGCTGGGCCGCGGACTCGGCCTCCCAGTCGCGGGTGAGCATCGACGGCGACTTCGGCCCGGGTACGGCCGCCGCGGTCCGCAGATTCCAGGCGGCCTACGGTTTGTCGGTCGACGGCAGTGCCGGACCCGCGACCCAGGCACAGCTCAACGCCCTTGAGCAGTCCGACGGTTCGACGGCGCACTTCAACTGGAGCGAGTTCACCGACCGTTCGAGCGGCACCTTCGACGGCGGCAAGGTGAGCGCGGCGGCCGTCAAGGAGAACGCCCGCCGGGCCATGTACAAGCTGGAGGCCCTGCGCAAGAAGCTCGGCAACACCGCCATCACCGTCAACTCGGGCTTCCGCAGCATTGCGCACAACGCCGAGATCGGCGGGGCCAGCGACAGCATGCACCTCTACGGCACCGCGGCCGACCTCACCGTCCCCGGCGTCAGCAACCGCACGGTGTACCAGAAGGCCGAGACCTGCGGATTCTCCGGTCTGGAGCGGTACACCGTCGACCACCAGCACGTCGACAGCCGCGCGGACCTCGGCCGCGCCTGGTGGTGGGAGAGCGGAACCATCTGACGGCCCGTCGACACGACGGCCCGACTGTCGGCAGGGCGGCTCGCCGGGCGGACACCCGGGACGGGACCGGCCGGGACCGGACAACCCGGGACCGGACACTCCGGGACCGGACACCCCGGCGGCCCGCCGACGGCACCCCGGCTCGGGTCGACCCGAGCCGGGGCCGCGCACTGCAGGTGAGGTGCCCGGCCCCGGCCGCCGACGCCCGTCATCAGCTCGCCCTGCCTCACTCCGGGCGCCCTGCGTCCGTCGCCAGGCCGCCCCGCGTCACCCCACCCACCCGCCCGGGCAGGCCACTCGCCCCGAGGTCCGAAGCCACAGTCCAGCCCCCGGAGGCCCCACCGATGTTCCGCAGAACCCCCCGCATGTCCCTGGGCCGCGCAGCCCTGTCCGGTCTGGGCGTCCTCGCCGTGCTGGTCGCCGCCGTGCAGCCCGCCGGTGCCGCGCCCCGCAACGCCGACTCGCCGGCCCCGGGCCCCGTCAGCCACGCCTTCAGCAGCGCGGCGGCCGAGTACGGGGTGCCGCGCGACCTCCTGATCGCCACCGGATACGGCGAGACCCACCTGGACGACCACGCCGGCCGGCCGAGTCAGGCAGGCGGCTACGGGGTGATGCACCTGGTGAGCAACCCCGACCGGCACACCCTTGAGCTGGCGTCCCGACTGACCGGTGTCGCGCCCCGCACGCTGCGCACGGACACCGCGGCCAACATCCGCGGTGCCGCGGCCGTCCTGCGCGCCTACGCCGACGACGCCGGGCTCAGCCGGGCAGAACGGCGCGACACCGACGCGTGGTACCCCTTGGTGGCCCGGTACGGGGGCGCTGCCGACGCCTTCGGCGCGCGGCTGTACGCCGACACCGTCTACACCTACCTGGCCGAGGGCCTGACCGCCCGCACCCAGGACGGCGACACGCTGACCGTCCCCGCCCGCCCCGTCGCGCCCGAACGCGGTCGCTACGAGACCCCCGCGGCACCGGCGGTCCAGAGTCCCGACTACCCGTCGGCCGTGTGGGTCCCGGCCGATCCCGCCAATTACGCCGTCGGCCGCTCGGCAGCGATCAGCAAGGTCGTCATACACGTCACGCAGGGCTCGTACGCGGGGACGATCAGCTGGTTCCAGAACCCGGCGTCCCAGGTCAGCGCCCACTACGTGGTGCGCTCCTCCGACGGCCGGATCACCCAGACGGTGCGCGACAAGGACACCGCCTGGCACGCCCGTTCGGGTAACGCGTCCGGTATCGGCATCGAGCACGAGGGGTACATCGACGATCCGAGCTGGTTCACGGACACGATGTACCGCTCCTCCGCGACGCTCACGGCGTTCCTCTGCAACCGCTACGGGATCCCCAAGGACCGCGCCCACATCGTCGGACACTCCGAGGTGCCCGGCAACGACCACACGGACCCGGGGCCGAACTGGAACTGGACCTACTACATGCAGCTGGTGGGCGGCAGCACCGGAGACGGCGGCGTCCAGCTGACCTTCCCGGCCTACGACACCCTGCGCTCCGGCTCCTCCGGTCCCCAGGTGTCGGCGGCGCAGTGGCTGCTCAACCAGCAGGGATTCGACGCGGGCACCGTCGACGGCAGTTTCGGATCGAGGACGGCCGCCGCCGTGACCGCCTTCCAGCGGGACCGCGGCCTCGGTGCCGACGGAGTCGTGGGCGCCCGCACCTGGACCGCGCTGCACGCGGCCGGCAGCACCCCGGCGCTCCGCCAGGGCAGCACGGGCTCCGCGGTCCAGCGTCTCCAGAGGGCTCTCACCGCCGCCCTGGGACGCACCGTCCCCGTGGACGGCGACTTCGGACCGGCAACCGACCAGGCCGTCCGGGACTACCAGAGCAGTCGCGCCCTGGACGTCGACGGTCAGGTCGGACCCGCGACCTGGAGCGCCCTGCAAACCGGACGCTGATCGGCGGACGGGCCGGGTCGGCGCCGGGGCGGACCCTTGCTCCGGCGCGGACCCGGCTCCGCGCCGCCCGGGCCCGCAGGGCCGTCCAACCGCTCGCCGGGCCGGCAGCGGCGCTGCGTCCGTCGCCGCTGAACTCCGCTCCTCCTGGCCCTAGTGCCGCGGCAGGCAACGTTCGCCCCGTCGCGACGCCCGGCACGCACTCTCGCCGCACCCGCCGAAAGCCCAAGTACGTCCAGTACGAGGACTTCCGGCCGGCACACCGAGAGCACGCACCGGACGCCGCTCCTTGACGGGCAAACGTTGCCTGCCGCGGCACTAGTTGTCGAACCAGACCACCAGGCGGACGTTCTCCCCCCGTGGCGCTTCGTCAGAGTGCGCATCACGGTCCACACATCACCCCAGTCCTCGTCCCGCAGCACCTGCCGCCGGGTGAGCCGGTCCTCGGGTGCCGATCGCACTCTGTTGGGGAGTTCCTGCTCGTCCCAGCCGGCGGTCGTCAACTCGGCCCAGCTGATCCATGAGGGACTGTGGGCGTCCCCGCCCTCCCACACGAAGGCTCGCCCGACGGCCCGGGAGGCGTCCGGCGGGAATCCCCGCTGAGCCGCGAGGGGCTCGAACGACACGTTGCGGACGCCGAAGAGGCAACCGAATGCCTCGTAGGACCGGCCGTCGTGGACATGGCACAGGTCCATGGCGCGGTGCCGGCGGAGGAAGAGCTCGTCGTCGTCGGGTTCGGAGGCGTCGATGTGACTGTTCCGGACCTCGATGAGCCATGGATGTCGGTTCCCGTGGGAGTGATCCTCACATCCGGTGCGCGTGTCTCACCAGCGGTTCTCCACCGCGTGGCGCGGGGCGACGAGGCCGAGCCGCTGCGCGCGGAGCACCGTGCTGATGCGGTCGCGAGTGCCCAGTTTGCGGTAGATGTTCTCGATGTGCTTGTGCACCGTGCGTTCGGAGATGCCGAGGCGGCGGCCGATGGCCGACGCCGTGAGGGCGTCGACGAGCAGGAGCAGAACGGTCGTCTCGCGGGGCGTCAGGGCACCGGCCGCGGAGGGCGCGCCGCACGGGTCCGCGGAGGCGTCCGGGACGGTCAGCCGCTGCCAGCTCTCCAACAGCTGCCGTTGCTCGTCCACCGCCGCCAGCAGCGGCTGGAGATGCCGGGCGACACGGACCTGGTCGTCGGTGAAGTCCGCACCGGATCGGTAGATGAGACACCCCGTGACGGGGGTATTCGACTGCGGCAGTGGAATCGCCAGTACGTGATCGAGGTCCATGATCTCGCCGAGGAGTCCGGCGGTCCTGCTCGCGGACCATGCGCGTCCCGCCGCCCGACGCGCCGTGACGGGCTCCCGGCCGTCCCCGGACCCGTAGTGCTGCGCGAACGGGTAACCCGCGCGCAGCAGGCCGAGGGCCTCGTCCCCGAGCCGGTCGAACTCCGCGGCGACACCGGGTGACAGACCGAGCGTCCCGCTGCTCTCGTTCCAGTCGTCGAGCTTGTAGATCAGGGCGTCACCACCGAACAGTTGCGGCAGCGCGTCCGCCAGCAGCGGCCAGAGGCGGTCGGGTTCGCGTTCGTGGAGTGCCGCCACGGCCAGCGACACCATGCGTTCGTAGGCTCCGTCCAGCCCGTTCGCCACGTGTCCTCTCCGCTCGTCGACGTACGCAGTTCTGCCCATACCGGAGCCGCCACCGCTGCTCCAGACTTCAACCGGGCAACACCGAAGTCACGGATGTACTCCAGCACATCGCAGCTCCGGCACCTGCGGCGGGGTTCAACAGACCAGGCGGGGAGGTCTGTTGGACCTCTCCTTGCGGTGTGCCCGGAAGACTCCGTGCGGGCCGCCGGCACGGGGGAGCGGCGGCCCGCACGGTGGCCTGACCTTCCCTGAGCAGGGCGGCCGGTTCGGTGGCGTACCCGTACGGAGGCGCGACGCGTTCCCGTCCGGGAGCGCTGCGGCCGGCACGCCGGTGTGCCTGGCCGCGGTGGATCCGGCCCCGTCGAACGTGGGCTGTGCGGGCCGCGGCGATACGCTCGGGTGCGACCACGGAAGGTTGCCCATGAACGCAGTCCCGCGTCCTGCCCCGTCGGCCCTGGTGCGCCCATGACCGCCGAGGGCCCGAGTGCCGCGGTGGCACGGATCACCGGGCGCCCGGTGACCGGCGAACACCGCCTGTCGCCGACGCTCGCCGAAGTCACCCTCGACGGCGGGCGGTCGGTGATGGCCAAGCTCGGTGACGGTCCCGGCGCGGTGCGGGCGGAGGCGGCCGGACTGCGATGGCTGAGCGAGACCGGCGCGGTGCCGGTCCCGACGGTCCACGGCCACGACCAGCGGTGGCTGGTGACCGACCGGGTTCCGCCCGGCCGCCCGGACGCCGAGGCGGCGGCCCGCTTCGGGACGGCCCTGGCCGCGCTGCACGCGGCCGGCGCGCCCGCGTTCGGCGCCGCACCGCCCGGCGGACCGCGCGACGCGTACATCGGTCGCGCTCCGATGCGCAACGTCACCGGCACCGACTGGCCCGCCTGGTATGCCGAACACCGGGTGCTGCCCTATCTGCGCCGTGCCGTCGACGACGGCACGGTCCGCCGGACGGAAGCCGCCGTCGTCGAACGCGTCGCGGAACGGCTGCCCGAACTCGCGGGCCCCGCCGAGCCACCCGCCAGGCTGCACGGTGACCTGTGGAGCGGCAATGTGCTGTGGGGCGCCGACGGGGACGCCTGGCTGATCGACCCGGCCGCACACGGCGGGCACCGGGAGACCGATCTGGCGATGCTCCAGCTCTTCGGATGCCCGCACCTTGATCAGGTGCTGGACGCCTATCAGGAGGTGGCGCCGCTCGCCGAGGGCTGGGCGGACCGGGTGGGACTGCACCAGCTCTTCCCGCTGCTGGTGCACGCGGTGCTCTTCGGCCGTGGTTACGCCGAGCAGGCCCTCGCCGTGGCACGGGCGGCGTCCGCGGGCTGATCCGCGGGCGCCGCCCGGCACGACGTCGAGGGCGAGGAGAGCGAAGGGACTATTTCAAGGAGTTTTGAGAAGGAAGCCCCTTCATGGCCTCGCCGTGATCGACGCCAGCAGTCAGTCCGGGATCAGGTCGCGCAGATCTTCGGGAGTGGCGACCCGGGAGTCACCGTGCAGGCCGTCGGGGCGCTCCAGGCCGACGTAGGTACGACAGCCAGGTGACGGTCCGGTACGCGTCGTCCAGCAGCAGCGCCGACAGGTCCAAGTCGGTGTCGCGCGCTGCCTGTTTCCAGTGGACGAAGAACCGCAGGAGCTCGCCGTCGAGGACGTCCGGATCGATCAACAGGTGACCGGGGCCCGGGAGTCGGCGACGCATCTCGGCCGCGTAGGGCGGGCGCGGGTACTCGTGCGGTCGGCCAGGGTGCGCAGGTCGCCGAGGTCGCCGAGCGCCTCGGCGACACACCGCATCCAGAAGCCGAAGGTGTCGGGCACGTTGGCCGGGAAGTCGATGAAGTAGACGTTGTGCCGCACATGGTCGCCGACCATCTCGCGGACGGTGCCGAGTGTGCGTACGGCGGTGTCGACCACGGTGCCCACGGACTGTTCCGACAGGTGTGCCAGCAGGTCCGCCGAGAGTTTGAAGCCCACGGACAGCAACGCGGCGTCGAACTGCCGTGCCGCGACGGCACCTTCCCCGGTGGGACCTGTCGGGGATGGGATGCGGTGGGTGTGCCGGATGACCGGCGACTCAGCACTCGGCGCCACTCCGGCATGTTCGCAGAGCCGTGTGAGCCGGCGCACCGGGGTTTTCGGGTGCGACGCCGGCTCGGCGGACTGCGGCTCCGCGGGTCTGTCCGGGCGCCCTCCGTCAGTCGACCGGCCAGGTGTGGACCGGAGCGTTGAGGTGCATGTAGTCGATGTACATCTGCGTCATCCGGCGCAGGGCCTCATGCCGGCCCGAACGGGCGGACGCCTCGATGCGGTGGCACATCTCCTTCTGCCACACCGCTCCGTTGCGGCCGGCGACGCACCGCTGCTCGATGATGCCGAGCAGCGGCTCGCGCCAGGACGCGTCCATGCCGGAGTGCTCCAGGCCCCGGTGCGCCAGTGGCAGCAGACGCCGCAGGACGAGTTCGGCGACCGGGACCTCGCCCATCCCCGGCCAGTACAGCCGTGCGTCGATGCCGTGCCGCGCCGCCGTGTGCAGATTGTCCTCGGCGGCCGAGAAGGACATCCGCGACCACACCGGCCGGTCCTCCTCGACCAGGGCGCGGGTGAGCCCGTAGTAGAAGGCGCCGTTGGCGAGGGTGTCCGCGACGGTCGGGCCGGCGGGCAGGACACGGTTCTCCACGCGGACGTGCGGGAGGTCGTGGGCGATGGCGTAGACGGGCCGGTTCCAGCGGTAGATCGTGCCGTTGTGCAGGGTGAGCTCGGCCAGTTCGGGGACATCGCCGCGGTCCAGCGTCTGTCCGGGGTCCTGCTCGTCGCACAGGGGCAGCAGGGCCGGGAAGTAGCGCAGGTTCTCCTCGAAGAGGTCGAAGACGCTGTTGATCCAGCGCTCGCCGAACCACACCCTGGGGCGAACCCCTTGCACCTTGATCTCCTGCGGGCGGGTGTCGGTGGCCTGTTCGAACAGCGGGATGCGGGTCTCGTGCCACAGTTCCTTGCCCAGCAGGAACGGCGAGTTGGCCGCCACCGCGACCTGGACTCCGGCGATGGCCTGCGCCGCGTTCCAGTAGTCGGCGAACTCCTCGGGGGACACCTGGAGATGGAACTGGGTGCTGGTGCAGGCCGCCTCCGGAGTGATCGTGTCCGAGTAGGTCCGCAGCCGGTCGACACCGTCCACCTCGATCAGCAGGTCCTCTCCCCGGGCCGCGAAGACCTGGTCGTTGATCAGCCGGTAGCGGGGGTTCTCCGACAGGGCGGCCTCACCGACGTCCCGCTCCCTCAGCGTGGGAAGGATCCCGACCATGATCAGGTTCGTGCCGACCGACTTGGCCCGTTCGTCCGCGTGGTTCAGCGCGTCGCGGATCTCGGACTCCCAGGCGTCGGGGCCGCCCGCCGTCAGATGGCGGGGCGGGACGTTGATCTCCAGGTTGAAGCGGCCCAGCTCGGTGGACCAGGCGGGATCGGTGATCGCTTCGAGCACGTCGCTGTTGCGCATCGCCGGTTCCGCCGTGTCGTCGACCAGGTTCAGTTCGATCTCCAGTCCGACCTGGGGCCGCTCGGACTCGAACCGTTCATCGCGCAGCATCTGCGCGAACGCGTCGAGGCACTCGTGCATCTTGATCCGGTACCGGCGGCGGTCCTCGCGGGTGAAGACCAGCGCCGGGACGTCCCGTCCCATCGGCCCTCCCGGCTTCCCCCTCCTGACACCTCTCCTTCCAAGCGTCGCACCACCGGCCGACCCCGACCAGGCGAGACGGAGATCGCCGTCGGGCGCGGCTCCGCTGCCGGGGCAGGTGTGCGGCCCGAGGACGCACGGCCACGGGCGCTCCTGAGCGCCGCCGAGACCGCACAGGCCGGGGCAGGCCGCATCGTCGCAGCTCAGGGGAGCCAATCCTGTATTCGATCAAGCCGCTGACAGGCCGCCCCGTAGCCGCCCGAACGCCCTGCGTATTGCTGCTCCAGTAGCTTTCACGCGGTGCAGTAGCTTTCCAACGCCGCCTGGGACACCCAGGTGTGGCCCAGCCGAGCAGCGGAGAGTCGCACATGCCCAGAGAGGCGCCGTACCTTGCAGTGGCCGACGCGCTGAGCGCGCGGATTCTCGCGGGGGAGTGGGAGGCCGGGGAGCGGCTGCCGTCCCGGGCGCGACTCGCCGAGGAGTACGGCGTCGGGCGCAACGTCACGCAGCGGGCCGTGGACCACTTGATCGTCAAGGGCCTCCTCGAAGGACGTGCGGGCTCGGGCACCTTCGTGCGCGTGCCGCGCGAACGTCTGCTGATGGTGCGTTCGCGACACCATGAACGACGGGGCGGCACCCCCACCCTCGCCGGCGTGGAGGAGCGGGGCGGGGCCGGCGCCTGGGACGCGCACAGCCAGGTGCGTGTTCCCGCCCCCGAGGCGATCGCCGAGCGGCTCGCCATCGGCACCGGCGGTCTCTGCGTCCGCACGCACTACGAGTTCCTCGCCGACGGGCACCCCGTCCAGCTCTCCGACTCCTGGGAACCGATGGACATCACGGGCGGAACGCCCGTCGTGCTGCCCGAGATGGGCCCCCTCGCGGGCAAGGGGGTGGTGGCGCGGATGCGCTCCATCGGCGTGGAGGTCGAGACCGTGGTCGAGGTGCCGCGCCCGGCCCGGGCGACTCAGGAGCAGGCGAACCTCCTGGGGATCGGCGTCGGGGACCTGGTGCTCCGGATCGAGCGGACCCTCTACGACACCGACGGACGCCCGGTGGAAACGGCCGACATGGTCGTTCCGGACGTCCGGCGGGAGGTGGCCTACGAGTTCGGGATCGACCGGCGTCAACTTCCCGGGCTACGCGGCCACTTCTCGCAGCCGACACCGAACGACGGCAGGTGACCCCGTTGTCCCCCTCTACCGGTGAAGGACTCCTGCGCGATCCCGACTTCGGGCGGCTGTTCGCCGCCACGGCGCTCGGCCAGTTGGGCGACCGCGTCATCTTCCTGGCGTTGCCGCTGGTCGCGATCGTGGCCCTGCACGCCGACGAGCTCCGGGTCGGACTGCTCACCGCCACGACCACGGCCGGCTCGCTCCTGGTCGGGCTCCCGGCGGGCGCCTGGGTGGACCGCATGCGCAAGCGCTCGGTGATGGTCGGCACCGATCTCGCGCGCGCGCTGGTCCTGCTGACGGTACCGACGGCGTGGTGGGCGGGTCTCCTGACGATCTGGTGGCTGTACGCGGTGGCCCTGGTCCACGGCGTGCTGACGGTGTTCTTCGACGTGGCGTACGTCAGCTACCTGCCGCACCTGGTGGGGCGCGACAGACTCGTGGAGGGCAACTCGAAACTGTCGGCGGTGCGTTCGGTGACCAGTATCAGCGGGCCGACGCTGGCGGGCCCGCTGGTCGGCCTGGTGGGCGCGCCCGCGACGCTGCTGGCGAGTTCCGCCGGGATGGCCGCGTCGGGGCTCCTCGCGATCGGTATCCGCAAGGGCGAACGGAAGCCGGAGGCGAGCGAACACCCGCCGCTGCGCCGGGACATCAAGGAGGGGCTGAGGTTCGTCCTCAGGCATCCCGTGCTGCGCGCCACCATTCTGGGGGACGCGATCTTCAATCTCTTCCTGGTCATGTACCAGGCCATGCTGCTGGTCTTCCTGGAGCGGGAGATGGGCCTCGGGTCGTACGGGATCGGGCTCGTTCTGTCGGGCATGGGATGCGGTGCCCTGCTGGGCGCACTGTCGGCGACCAGGCTCTCCGAACGGGTCGGGCAGGGGCCGGTCATCTGGCTGGCGCCGCTGGTCACTTGTCCGCCGACGGTCCTCATGCCCCTGGCGCGACCTGGTTGGAGCCTGTGCGTGGCGGCGGCAGGACTCGCGGCGCTGTCGCTGGGCGGAGTGGTCCGGGTGGTGGCTCAGTCGAGCCTTCAGCAGGGCGTCACGCCGGATCGGCTCCTGGGCCGGATGAGCGCGACAGCCCGGTTCGTGTCCTGGGGCGGCCTTCCGCTGGGCGGGGTCCTGGGCGGAGTCTCGGGCGCGGTGTTCGGAGCGAGGACCACGCTCTGTGCCGGCGCGGTCGGTATGACGCTGAGCATGCTCCCGTGCTTCCTCTCGCCGCTTCGTACGCTGCGCGAGCTGCCCGAAGCCGTTCCGGTACGCCCGGCCGGTCGCCGCGCGGGCAGGTGACGTCCCGCGCTCCACGAAGAGTGCTCCGCGCTGTCGGTGGTCGCTGGCAGGATGCGCCGTATGACCACAGCCACCGCAGCCGACTACGGCTGGATACGCTCCTCTTCCTCGCTGTTCAGGTACGCCCTGGAGACCGGGTACACCTTGGTCCTGGTGCGGGGAGTGCCGCCGGAGGAGGTGCTGACCGCGGCGGGGGCCGAACCGCAGGACGCGTGCCGCGGGCTCGCCACTCTGATCGAGCGGCATCAGGAGCTCTTCGACGAGTCCGACGGCTGGGAGGAGTGCGTTCTCGCGGGAGCGTGCACCGTTCCGGGCGAGGCAGGGGACTGGACCCTCGTCCTGGTCCTCGGCGGCGATCTGGGCTCGCCCGGTTTCATGCAGACCCTGTCCGCCGGGACCCGAGTGGTCTCCCACTACAGCAATGGCGGGAAGCCCCTGCACTTCTTCCACTGGTACGAGAACGGGGAGTTGCGCACGACGTTCGAATGGCCCTCGGCCAGGACGGGGAGCACCCCGGACGAACTGAACGACGTGATGCGGGAGGTCGGGCTCGACCCGACCGGTGACGAGGCGCCCGACGCGGACCGCAAGGCGGGCGTGTTCGCACTGGCCGAGCGCCTCACCGGCGTCCGGGTGACCGAGGCGCTGCTGGCGGAGGCCGGGTACCGGACGGGCGAGGTGCCCGAGCAGCCCGCCGATGAGTGGGAGAAGGTCGTCATCGACATCACGGACGCGCACGGGAAGCGGACCTACGTCGAGATCCGTCGGGATCAGGCGTGAGCCGGTGGCCGACCGCCGGGTGACGTCGGAAGCGGCTGTGAGCCGCCGGTCGACGGCCGAGCGACGTCGGGATCAGCTCCGAGCCGGTCGTCGACCGCCGGGCGGGCCGGGGACACGGTCGCCGAAGAAGGCGGCGTGCGCAGACGGGACACGCACCACGCGGGGACCGCCCCGGCGGCGGCTCAGTCGGCGGCGGACTCCCCGCCCGCCGTCTCGATGCTGAGCGTCATCTTCTTCAACAGCGCGGCCAGGGTGGCCCGTTCGTCGGTGTCGAGGACGTGCACCACCTCGTCCTCGGACCGTCCGCGCCCGTGCATCGCCTTGCGCCACAGGTCCACGCCGGCCTCGGTCACCTCGATCTCGACGCGGCGCCGGTCGTCCGGTGAGGGCTTGCGCCGGATCCAGCCCGCCTTCTCCAGCCCGTCGATCCGTCCGGTCATCCCGGCGTTGCTGATGCCGAGGTCCTCGGCCAGTCGCGTCGGGCTGGCACGGCCCGGGGTGTCCCGGATCATCAGCATGTGCAGGGTGACGTACTCGTGCTCCTGGAGACCGAGTTCGGACAGCGCCGTTTGCGAGGCCAGTTTCCAGTGCCGGACCAGTCGCTGACAGCGGGTCACGATCGCCTCGACGTCGTCCTCGAACCCCACGTCGATCCAGTGGTCGCGCCACCGGGCGACGTGTCGGTCGGTCCAGTCCTGGGGCTCCTTGTCGGTCATGGTCCTACTCTAGCGAATATTACGTTGACGAATAATTCGCCACCGAAGTAATCTCCGCGGCATGTCCACCACCACCGCAGCAGCCCCGTCGGCCGCCGTCGGGCGGTTCACGCCGCTACGGCACTCCAACTTCCGTCTGCTGGTCACCGGCACCGCCATTAGCGCCCTCGGCAACGCCATCACGCCGATCGCTCTCGCCTTCGCGGTGCTCGACCTGGGAGGCTCGGCGGCCCAGCTGGGCATCGTGGTCGCGGCGTACGCGGCCGCGGAGGTAGTGACCGCCCTGTTCGGCGGGGTGCTCGGCGACCGGGTGAAGCGACAGCTGATGCTGGAGGGCTCGTCGGCCGCGTGCGTGCTCACGCAAGGGCTCGTCGCCGTGCTGGTGATCGGCGGGTGGGCCACGGTGCCCCTGCTCGCGGTGATCGGCGCGGTCAACGGATGCCTCGGCGCACTGGCCCAGCCCTCTTCGTCGGCGATGACCCGCGCGACCGTGCCCGAGACGCTGCTCGGCCCGGCCGTCGCGCTGCGCTCGCTGCTGCAGACCTCGGCCCAGGTGATCGGCTTCGCCGTCGGCGGAGTCCTGGTCGCGGCCGTCGGCGCGGGGTGGGCGATAGCGGTCGACGCGGCAACCTTCGCGGTGGCGGCGTACTGCTTCTCCCGGCTGACCGTCCCCCAGACGCGTGCCGAGGGCGAGCGCGGCGCGATCCTCGCGGACCTGGGAGAAGGGCTCCGCGAGGTACTGCGCCACCGGTGGCTGGTCCTGCTGCTCGTGCAGGCACTGCTCTACCACCTCTTCTTCGGCGGTGCGCAGTCCGTGCTCGGGCCGATCGTGGTCGGCGAGGACATCGGCCGCTCCGCCTGGGGTTTCTCGATGGGCGCGATGATGGTCGGCTTCGTGGTCGGCGGACTCGTCTGCCTGCGCTGGCGGCCGCGCCGCGCGCTCCTCACCGGAACCCTGCTGCTCTCGCTCACCGCGGCGTTCCCCCTGGCGATGGCCGTGCACCCGACCTTGTCGCTCGTACTGGCCGGCGCGTTCGTCCACGGGTTCGGGCTCCAGATCTTCGACGTGTTCTGGCAGCTGTCGATCCAGGAGAACGTCCCCGAGGACAAGCTGGCCCGGGTCTACTCCTTCGACATGGTGGGCTCGTTCGTGGCCCGCCCGGTCGGCCTGCTGCTCACCGGTCCGGTCGCCACCGCCGTCGGCCTGCACGCCTGGCTGGTCGTGGTCGCCGCGGTGATGGGCGGGTCCGCGCTGCTCTCGACCCTCCTGCGCGACGTACGCCGGCTCGAACGGAACGACACCTGAGCACACCCCGGTGGGGCTGGGCGCCCCGCACGCTCCCGCGACGGCAACTCCCGTGCGGGCACCGGCCGGTCGGGCGTGGGTGTCAGGGCGTGGCCGCGCTGCGTACGGCGCTGTGCACGGCTCGGGCGAGGCGGGCGCCCCACAGTGAACGCGGCCCGGCGAAGGAGTGGACCTCCTCGCCGGGACGGGCGAGGCGCGAGGCGACGCAGACGGCGTCGGTGGGGGTGCCGGAGCAGTCGTAGCCGGCGTCGAGAAGGGCCTGCACCTTGGCTTCGGTGGCGGTCGCCACGGCGTTGACCAGCGCGGCGTCGGTGAGCGGTACCGGCAGCGCCACCACGATGTTGACCGTGCCCGGCCGGTCGGGCACCGGCGTGCCCTCGGCGGGGGAGGCGGCCCATCCGCCGACCCCGAGCCCGGCGGTGGCGACCGCCTCGGCGCCACCGTCGTCCGCCCGGCCGTGACCGGTGACGTCGGCCGCCGTCATCAGGCCGACTCCCGGGCCGTGCGCGCCCGCCTCACGGGCCAGGTCGGCGAGGTGCCGTTCGGGGTCGGTGCGCCGGTAGCCGTGGGAGACCTGGGCGTTGAGGACCCAGGCCCGCTCCCCGATGCCTCCGCCGAGCACGGCGCTGCTGATCATCCGCCAGCCGGCGCCCGCCCGCCAGAGGAGCGCGTGCAGCCGCTCGCCGTCCTCGACCCTGTCGAGGTGCTGCAGGGCCCGCAGGCCGGTGGCGGTACGGGGAGGCGGGACGACGGCGGTCACCGGGCGGAACTCCTGGCGGTAGAGGGACCGGGTGATCGTACCCGGACACCCCCGCACCGCTCCGGCGGCACGGGACCCCTCGGAGGTACCGCTCGCCGGCGGTCTCGACCGGACGTCCATTGGCGGCACGTCGGTCGCGTGTCGGTCCCGGCACCCGCCGATGAGGAGCCGCCATGCCGAGACTGACCCCATGCGCGAAGAATCCGTACCACCGGAGTCGGCCGACCGACGGGAACGTCAGCAGGCCGTCGTCATGGCGACGCTCACCGTCCTGGCGGGCGCGGTCGACGCGGTCAGCTTCCTGACGATGGGACACGTCTTCACCGCGCTCGCCACGGGAAACCTGCTGTTCCTGGCCTTCGCCGTCGCCGAGGCGGGAGAGCTGCCGGTGGCCCGCCCGGCCTTCGCCCTGATCGCCTTCGCGCTGGGGGCCGCGGTCGGAGGCCTGGGCACGAGCCGGCTCGTCGGCCGCCACCGGCACTGGTTCGCCGCGGCTCTCGTCGTCGAAGGGGCACTCCTCGCGCTCGCCGGCGCGGTAGCGCTGTGGCGCCACGGTGACGAGTCATTGACCGCGCATCCGGACATGCTCGTCATCGTCATCGTGGCCTTCACCATGGGCCTGCGCGCGGACACCGCCGTGCGCGCCGCCGTCCCCGGCATGCCGACCCTGCTCATCCAGATGTCGCTGGTCCGCCTCATCCTCGACTTCGCGGCACCGGCACCCGCGACCCCGCACCGGCGCATGACGCGTCTCCGTTTCGTCGCGACCGTCGCCGGCATCTTCGTCGGCGGAGTGCTCGGCACGCTCATGACGCCCTGGGGGACGGGCCGGGCACTGCTCGCCATCGCGGCGGCGGTCCTCGTCATCGCGTTGCTCTACGTCCTTCTCCCGCGCTATCGCCTGCTCGCGTCCGAGCTCGTCGGCTGAGCCGGCCGCACGGGAATCCACCGCCGCCCGCCGCCGCGGTCGTCACAGTGGCGACCGCGGCGGCGGGCGGGAGCGGTTGCGGGATCAGGCGGACGCGAACCTAGCCGCTCCAGGGCCCCGTGACCGCGAAGGTCGTCCCGGGCGTATAGCAGTTCACGTACATCGTCCCGCCGTCCGGCGAGAACGTGACGCCCGCGAACTCGCCCCACTCCGGCGCCTGCGGGGTGCCGATGTTCTGGGCGCCCCGCGCCATGGCGTACACCTCGCCGTGTCGCGTCACCCCGAACACGTGCTGCGCGCCGTTGCCGTCCTCGCAGACCATGAGCCCGCCGCTCGGGGCGAGACAGATGTTGTCGGGGGACTCGCCGGGGAGCTGCACATCGGTGCCGGGCCCGAAGACGATCACCAGGGTGAGGCGGCGGGCCGACGGGTCGTAGCGCCAGATCTGGCCGTAGTGGTCGGCGGCCGAGCCGTCCGCGCTGCGGGCGAAGGAGGAGACGAAGTACACGCACGAGCCGCCCCAGTAGCAGCCCTCCAGCTTCTGCGCGTGCGTGATGCCCTTCGGGCCGAAGTCCTGGAGGCGGACGGGCGTCCGGGCGGCCAGTGGGTCCGGTACGTCCACCCACTCGATGCCGTCGAAGGCCGCGCCCGGCTCCTGGATGGAGGAGAGGTCCGCTACGCCGGGCACCCGCATCGCCTGGAGCCGTCCTCCCGCCCGCAGTGAACCCGTGCCGCCGTGCGGCTTGTCGGGCAGGAAGCGGTAGAAGAGGCCGAACGGTTTGAGGAACGCGTCCTCCGTCTCGTAGACGATGCCCCGCTTCGGGTCGACGGCGATCGCCTCGTGCTGGAAGCGGCCCATCGCGGTGAGCGGCACGGCTCCGGTGCGGTGCGGATCCGCGGGGTCGACCTCGAAGATGAAGCCGTGGTCCTTGGTGTAGCCGTTGGTGCCGGCCTGGTCCTCGGTCTCCTCACAGGTCAGCCAGGTGCCCCAAGGCGTGGGACCACCGGCGCAGTTGACGGCCGTCCCGGCGATGGCGACGCGCTCCGCGAGGACCTCTCCGTGCCGGTCCAGCGTCAGGGACGTACAACCGCCCTTGCCCATCGGGTCGTACGTGAGACCCTCGACGGTCGGGACCGGGATCGTCGCGGTGACGCGGTTCTCGTGATTGCGAACGAGGTGGACGCGGCCGTGACGTGCGGCGAACGCGGCCATGCCGTCGTGATTGCTGGGCACCGGTCCCTCGCCGGAGCGGAGCTGGTCTCCCTCACGGGACAGGACCCGGTAGCGGAATCCTTTCGGCAGGTCGAGCAGGCCGTTCGGATCGGGGATCAGCGGGCCGTACCCGCGGTGGCCGAGGCTCTGCGCGGCGGCGGTGCCCGCGAAGAGTTCGGAGAGGTTACCGGCGAAGGCGATCGACGCGCTCAACGCGGCGGTGCGGGCGAAGACTTGACGTCGTGTCGCCGTGCGACCGTTTTCGGGCATGGGGCAACCTTCCTGCTGGCGGACAGGAGTGTGACCCGCTTGTGTGTATCACGTGGCCGGGGCTGCCGGAACCACTCGCGTCATACGTGCCACTCGTGGCGCACCGGCCGGTCCGGGGGATGCACGGGCAGGCACGTGTCAGACCGGGGCGCCGCCGAACCCGATCTCGTTCCCGTCGGGATCCCGGTAGGTGACCTTGCGAACGCCGTTGGCGTAGGTCTCGCGGTTCATGGGTTCAAGACCGCGCTCGGAGATACTGGCGACGCGGGTGTCGAGGTCGTCGACGAACAGCGTGTGCATCGCGTGGCCGGCGTGTCCGGGCCGCAGCTCGATGTACACGTAGCGGTGTTCCGCCAGCTCCCACACGGCTTCCCGGTCGTTCGGGATCAGTGTCGGCGGGAAGCCGAGCAGCCGCCCGTACCAGGTGAGCGCCGATTCGTAGTCGTTGACCGAGATGCCTGCGAACAGTTCGACGGACATGACGCCATAGTAGTTCCGGCCGCAGAGTCGCACGTCGTGTCGCTCGCCGCCCGTCATGTGCCGCGACGCCGTGTCACGAGCGTCCCGCCGGGACCGGCGGGGCCCGTCACCGGGCCCGCGGGCGAGAGATCCCACCTGATCCGTTCCGGCGACCGCTCTGTACAGTCCGTGGCGAGGGGGTGCGGGTGGCCGACCGGAGCTGGGACGACGACACCGAGTACCGCAGGGCCGTGGGGCGGTCCCGGCTCATGGTGGCGGTCGCCTCGTGCTGCTCGCTGGTGGTCGTCGGGTTCGTTCTCCTCGCCGTCGTCGGCGCGGGTGCCTTCGTGGCGCTGGTGGACGTGCTCGCCAGGTAGCCCGCCGCGCCCGCCGGAGACCTCGCACCGACCTACCGCCGGGCCTCGGCGTGCGAGCCGGGCCTGCCCCCGGAGTGACCCGTACGGGCCAGGGGGATTCGGTCGGATCGGCCCGGGTCAGGCCGTGCCGGGCGTCGCGGACCCGAGCTGATCGGAACGAAGCCTCCTGGAGAAGGCACCGCCCCGCACGACGGCCGCAACGGGCGGATCACCGGCACGGACCCGACGCACCCACCGCCGGAGTGCGCACGTGCGCATGAGCGTGGCAGGGCGCCGCTCAGCGGTCTCCCGCTGACACAGGGCCTTGATCATGAGGCGGGCGCCGATGCCCGCGGGGCCGACGCCGGTCGGAGATTTCCGGGCGACCGGCGTACCGTCGTCAGTGTGGAGCCCCCGGCCGACGGCCTTCTGTCACGTGCGGCGCACGAGCTCGGATCAAAGGTGGACGAGCTGACAGCCGATGTGGAGCAATGCCTTCGGAGCGAACTTCCCGCGTTGTGGGAGGACCCGGAGGTGGCGCGGATGGTCTCGGCGAACATCGTCGACCACGTCCGCGCCTCGTTGTTCGCCCTGGAGACCTGCGTCGAGCCGAGCCGCCTCGAACCGCCGGCCGCCGACGCGGAGCGGGCGCGCCGGCTGGCCCGCTACGGCATGCCCCTCAGCGCGACACTGCGGGCCCTGCGACTGGGGCAGCGGATCGTCAACGACAGGCTGCTCGCCGAGATCCCCCGGCTCACCGGCGATCCGGCGCAGGTCGTCGCGGCGGCGCGCCAGCTGGTCGAGCTGTCGACGACGTACGTGGACCGCGCGGCGGAGCAGGGCGCCGCGGCGTTCCAGGAGGAGCGGGACCGTCGGCTGAGGTGGCGGCTGACCATGGTGAACGAGGCGAGCATGTGCATCGGGACCACGCTCGACATCGCCCGCACCACGCAGGAACTGGCGGACTTCGCCACGGGGCGCTTCGCCGACCTCGTCACCGTCGACCTGCTGGACGCCGCGCTCAGCGGGCAGGACACCGTGCAGCCGGGCCCGCCGGAGCTGCGCCGGACCGCGGAGGGCCCGGTCACCAGGGCCGGGCCCTGGTCGGGCATCGCGCCGCAGCAGCACCACACGTGTCCGGGCGGATCGCCGACGGCCTACGCCCTCGCCACCGGCCGCCCCTGCCGGCACCACATGGACCGGCCGGGTGACCCCCGGCGGTTCCATTCGACGCTGGTGGTGCCGCTGAAGGCGCGGGGCGCCATCCTGGGCGTCGCCGAGTTCTTCCGGTACAGCAATCCCGTCCGCTACGACGACGAGGATCTGCTCCTGGCCCAGGAGATCGCAGCCAGGGCCGCCGTTGCCGTCGACAACGCCCGCCGCTACACGAACGCCCGCGCGACCGCCCTCACCCTCCAGCGCAGTCTGCTCCCGCGCCACGCGCCGCTGCAGTCGGCCGCGGAGGTCGCGTACCGCTACCTGCCGGCCGGCTCCGAGGCCGGGGTGGGCGGCGACTGGTACGACGTCATCCCGCTGTCCGGCGCCCGGGTCGCCCTCGTGGTGGGCGACGTGGTCGGCCACGGCATCCGCGCGGCCGCCACCATGGGCCGGCTGCGCACGGCCGTACGCACCCTGGCGCACATCGATCTGCCGCCCGACGAGCTCCTCACCCATCTCGACGACGTCGTGCTCCACCTGTCCGCCGAGGCATCCACCGACCCGGACGCGGAGGAGGCTGAAGGCGACATCGGGGCGACGTGCCTGTACGCGGTCTACGACCCGGTCGCCCGCCGCTGCACCTTTGCCCGCGCGGGGCACGTGCCGCCGGCGGTGGTGATCCGTGACGGGAAGGCGGACGTGCTGGACCTGCCTCCCGGCCCGCCGCTCGGACTGGGTGGTCTGCCGTTCGAGACGCTCGAGGTCGAGCTGCCCGAAGGCAGCCTGATCGCCCTGTTCACCGACGGTCTGATCGAGGGCCGCGACCACGACGCCGACGGGGGACTGGCCACGCTGCGGCGGACGCTCGTGCAGCCGGATCCCTTCCTGGAGAGCATCTGCGACAGAGTGCTCGAAGCCCTGCTGCCCGACCGGCCCGAAGACGACGTCGCCCTGCTTCTCGCGCGCACCCACGTCCTGGGGGCCGACCGGGTCGCCTCCTGGGACCTGGAGGCCGACCCCGCGGTCGTCGCGCGGGCCCGTTCGGAGGTGTCCCGGCAGTTGCGGGAGTGGGGGCTGGAGGAGCTCGACTTCACCGCCGAGCTGGTGGTCAGCGAACTGGTCACCAACGCGATCCGCTACGGCCTGCCCCCGATCAGGCTGCGCCTGATCCATGACGGCACGCTCTTGTGCGAGGTGTCCGACGCCGGCAGCACCACACCGCACCTGCGCCGGGCACGGACCTTCGACGAGGGCGGGCGCGGCCTCCTGCTGGTCGCCCAGCTCGCCGAGCAGTGGGGAACCCGTCACGCCCGGCGCGGCAAGACGGTCTGGGCCGAGCTGACCGCGTCCACCGAGTTCCCGGTGCACGTCTTCGAATAGCCGGGGGCCGCTCACGCCGTCGTCGAGTCCGGGCGGAAGGTCACCGCCTTTCCGGTGAGGCGGGCGGTGATCCCCTTCTCCGCGGTGGTGACCGACCGGAGGTGCAGTCCGTCGGGGATGTTCCGGAGGGGAACGGGCTCCGCGAGTGCCTTGTCGAGCAGTGCTTCCTGACGCGCCCGCGGCGTGCCTTGCCTGAGGCGCCTGTGCTGGACATGTCCGCCGTCCGGCCGGCGGGCGAGGGCAGTCCGATAATTGCACACCGATGAGCAATTCACTATCCGTGATTGCACATCGCTGTGCAGACCCGAGTCCGTCACGCGCCGGGCGTCGGCTTTCAACGCCGGGTGCGGAAGCCGGGGCGCCTCAGTAACCGAAGCTCGTCGTATAGGCGCACTCGGTGTACGTGTAGCCCGGCGACAGCTTGGCGGTGTCGGAGGCCGGGGTCCTTCCCACCCCGGACCGGGCCTTGTGCACGAAGTAGGTGGTGCCGACGGGCAGCCGGATGGTCCGCTGCGGATAGTGCTTGCCGCTGTCGCTGCACGGTTCGAAGCCGATCCCCAGGGTGCTGCCGAGAGAGTACGAGGTGCAGCTGCCGCAGGCCTTGAGGGTGAGGCTGCCGGTCACCGGTCCCGTGTACAGGACCGTGATGTCGTCCGGGCTGTCGTTCTTGACCGTGACGGTGATGCTGCCCCCCGACGCCGTGGTCGGCAGGCGCTTGCCGGCCGCGGGCACCGTCTCGGCGACCTCCGCGGCGATGGCTATCTTCTTGGCGCGCGCCCGGTTCTTGTGGTGCTCGTTGTTCTTGACGAACTCGTTCATCGTGGTGAGGGCTTCGCTGAAGCTGCCGTCCTTGTACTGGTCCACACCACAGCTGTACGCACCCGAACTGGCGCTCTTCTCCGCCCGGTCGGCGTCCTTGCCGAGTGTGTCGGCGAGGCCCGCCTGCTCTCCGGGCAGTCCGCGGACCTGTCCCGAGAGACCTTTCAGGCGCTCGACCGCCGCGCAGGGCTCGTCGCCGCCCACCGACTTCACCGCCTCGTCGACCGCGGATCTCACGGCGGGCTCGACCTTCCCTGCCTGCTCGGACTTCGGGAACGTCGACAGCAGTTCCCCGAACTGCGTGGTCCAGGTGGCGGCTCCACCGTCGAGCGAGTCCGCCGCGCACTCGTAGAGCGATGTCGCGAGCCGGTCGTCGGGCCAGGTGGCCAGGTCTCCGAGGTCCTTTGTCCCCATCGTGCGGGGGACGGTGCGGAGATACTTGAGCGGTGGTACGGCGTCGCAGTAGTTCTTCTCCTCGTAGGGCGAGGCGACGGTGGCGTAGTAGGCCTGGAGCCGGGCGGGGACCCGTCGGGCCGCCCGCGACCCCGGATGGTCGTCGCTCAGCCCGTCGTAGACCGCGAGGGCCCGGCGGTAGTCGGCCTCGGCCGTCCGGAAGGGCTGCTTCCCGGACGCCTTGACCAGCTCGTCCGCCCGGTCGAGCCGGTCCAGCAGCATCTGCTCGACGGCTTCGTCACGCGCCCCGTCGTACAGGACCGCGCCACCTACGGGGACGGCCAGCAGCACGATGCCCAGCGCGGCGGCGACCAGCGCGTTCGGCGGCCACGACAGCCGGGTCCGCAGTCCCACGCGCGCACCGTGCCCGGCCGCGAGCACCAGGAAGCCGAGGTAGAGGACGGCCACCGCACCGGGGACCCCGTCCGGGTCGGCGGGCAGGGCCACCACGAGCAGGATCGCCGTCGCGATCCAGCACGCGGCCATCAGCCCCCAGCGGCGTACCAAGGCGTATCCGACGCCGAGTCCGCAGAGGTTCAGCAACCCCACCGCGACGGCACGCCAGGGGTCCGCGGGCGCGGGCGGCGGAGCGGCCGGCATCGGTGGAACGACGAAATCGTCACGTGCGCCATCGTGGTTCCAGGACATGACGGCTCCCCCGGTCAATCACGCCTGAAGTTCTATGACTTGTCAGGGTACGGTCAGTCGGTTCGTGGCGACAGAGGGTGCGTCGTGGGCGTTTGCGGGACGTGTCGTCCGGGCGGGCGCCGTGCGCGCGGCGAGCAGCCGCAGCGCGGCTTCGGAGCCCGTCCCAGGAGCCGCCGTGAAGGTGAGGATGCGCTGTCCCGTGTCCTGGGCGAGGTGGAGCATCTCGAACCCGAGCTCCAGTTCGCCCACCTCGGGGTGACGGAAGTGCTTGGTGCCGGACAGGCAGTCGAGCACCGGATGCTCGGACCACAGGGCGGCGAACTCGTCGCTCCCCAGAGTCAGTTCGCCCACGAGTCCGGCCAGCGCCCGGTCCTCGCGGAACCGGCCGGCCACCAGACGCAGCGATGCGACGGCGCGAGCGGCCTCCTCGTCCCAGCGCGCGTACAGCTCGCGGGTGTGGCAGTCGAGGAAGAGCATCCGCGTCATGTTGGGCCGGTCGGCGGGACGGCTCGGGGCGGTGAAGTCGTAGTGCCCGGCGAGCAGGGCGTGTCCGAGCCTGTTCCAGGCCAGCACCTCGGTGCGACGTCCCATGACGACCGCGGGCACGTCCGTCATCGCGTCGATCAGGCGGACCGTGCTCGCCCGCGCCGTCTCCGGACGCGAGGGACGCCGCCGCACGCGGGGAGCCGGCTTCGCCAGGTCGTGCAGATGCGTGCGCTCGTCCTCGTCCAGGCCCAGCGCGCGGGCGATCGCGTCGATGACCGACTCCGACGCGTTGGTGCTCTGCCCCTGTTCGAGCCGCGTGTAGTACGTCGCGCTGATGCCGGCGAGCTGAGCGAGTTCCTCCCGCCGGAGCCCCGGCACCCGACGGGCACCGTAGGACACGATTCCCGCGGCCTCGGGGCTCAGCCGGGCCCGCCGGCTGCGCAGGAAGTCACCGAGAGCGCCCACAGACGACACATCCGCCTCGTTCATGCCGTCCATGGTGCCGGGTCCGAGCGCCGGTGTGCCTGCCCCTGTGAGTGCCAGGCAGTCCGGGGGTCGGTCGAGCAGGGCGTGGCAGCGGCCGCGGGCTTCTTCCAGAGTCGGGTGCCGAGCGACTTTCCGGTCGCCGGAACCACTCGTGAAAGGAGTTGTGCGCCATGACGAACCCGAGCGGGAAGACCCTCGGTGGAGACGACGTGACCGTACGCAGTGCCGTGGGAGAGGTGGCACCGCCCCGGCCGGCCGTCACCGGCCGCGAGCGGCTGATCCTGGCGGTGCTCCTGACGGCGAGCTTCACTCTCGCCGTCGACTTCTCGATCCTCAACGTCGCGCTGCCCGCCATCGGCGACGACGTCGGGCTGTCGCTCGCCGGCCTCCAGTGGGTCGCGACCGCCTTCTCCTTGTGCGCCGCCGGATTCACCCTGCTCTTCGGCCGTGTCGCCGACCTGTTCGGCCGACGCCGGCTGTTCCTGGTGGGCATCGCCGTGCTCGGCGTCTCGTCCCTGGCCGGAGGGACGGCCGGTACGCCGTGGATGCTGATCGCGGCACGGGTCGCCCAGGGGCTGGCGACGGCGGCCGTCACACCGGCGGCCCTGTCCCTGCTGACCACGTCCTTCCCGGAAGGCCCGGTCCGTGACAAGGCCCTGGGGTTGAACGGCGCGTTGATGGCGGCCGGCTTCACCACCGGCGCGATCCTCGGCGGCGTTCTGACCGACCTCCTGAGCTGGCGCTGGGCGTTCTTCATCAATGTCGCGGTGGCCGTGCTGGTGCTCGTCCTCGCCCCCGCCGTCCTGTCCGAGAGCCGGCCCGAACGCCGTCCCGCACTGGACGTTCCCGGAGCCGTCGTCGTCACCCTCGCCCTGCTGTCCGTCGTGTACGGGCTCACCCAGGCCGGACAACGGTCCTGGGGAAGCCCCCAGGCCTACGGACCGCTGGCCGCCGGAGCCGTGCTGCTCGTCCTTTTCTGGTTCGTCGAGCAACGCGTGGCCCAACCACTGGTCCCCGTACGGGTCCTGCGCCGACGGAGCGTGCGCTGGGGCAACGTCGCCGGCCTGCTGGCCTTCGCCACCGAGACGTCGGTCGTCTTCCTGCTGACGCTCTACCTGCAGGAGGTCCTCGGCTACTCGCCCCTCGCCTCGGGCCTGTCCTTCGCCGTGCTCGGCCTCGGCACGGTCGTCGGCGGGTTCATCGGCCCCAAGGTCATCGCAACCGTCGGCACCAGGAACGCCCTCGTGGCCGGGTTCCTCGTCCAGGCCGCGGCCACCGTCCCGCTCGTCCTCCTCGGCACCGGGTCGGCGTGGATCTACGTCCTGCTGGCCACGACCTTCGCGGGCGGTGTCGCCAACCTGGTGGCCATCGTCGGCTTCATGGTCACGGCCACCTCCGGCCTCCCCGACGAAGAACAGGGCCTGGCCAACGGGTTGGCCACGATGAGCCAGCAGATCGGCATCACCATGGGCATCCCGATCATGTCGGCCGTCGCCACCGCCCGGATCCGCAGCTTCGACGTCCAGGACGCCCACGCCGTCCTGAGCGGGGTGGGCGTGGCCCTGACCGTGAACGCCGCGGCATGCGTCCTCACCGCCCTGCTGCTCGCCCTGACCCTGCGCACGACGGAACGGGAGACGGGGCGGGGGTGAGCTGCCGGTCCCTCTTCGACCACTGGGCAAGGGACTTGGGGAGCCCGAGGTCGCGCAGTGCCTCGGGCCTCATGGGACGCGGTGGTGCCGCACGATCAGTGGACATCGGAGGATCCCGGCCGGTGCCGTGTGGAGGATCCCGACGGATGCGGAGTGTCCGAGCGGAACGAATGTCCCAGCTCGTCGCCCAGCCCGAAGTAGTGACGGAAGTTGTACACGAGGGGGCTCCACGCCGCCGGATCGATGTGCTGTGTGCCGGGGACGACCAGGTCAGGATCGGCGTGCACGGTGAGGACCTGCGCTTCCACGATCAGGAAGTCGCCGCCCGCGTCGCGCCGTACCCGCACGGCGCGGGCCTCCAGTTGCAGCGGGCACTCGGCGACGCGGGGCGGACGGACCGTCTCGGACGGTGCGGGATGCAGTCCCGCGGCGCCGAACTTGTCGCGCTCGAAGCGGAAGGCAGCCTTCTTCTCCTCGGGCAGCGGGTCACGCCCGCTCAGCGGAGCCAGCCGCTCGACCGCCCGCCACTGATGCGGAGCGGGAAGACTGATCACCAAGTCCGGCCTGGACAGCAGGTTGTGGGCCGTCTGTCCCGAGTTCCCGAGGCCGAGGACGACGACCTGCCCCAGTGCCCAGGCCGAGGACATCGGCGCGAGATTGAACGAGCCGTCCTCGTTCTCGGTGGTCAGCAGCACGACAGGCGTACCGAAGTAGAGAATGCGCGGCTCGACGGTGACGCGGTCACCATGGCCGCTCGGACGGTGACCCGTACGGGGCAGGATCGCTTGGTTCCGGCTCATGACCGCCAATGTAGGTACCTGAGGGTTCGGCCCTCGCCGAAGTGTCGCGGGCACGCCCCCGGCGCCGCGGAAGCGCACCCGCGATCCGGGTGGGGATCAGCCGACGAGAGCCGCGAACGTACGGCGGATGCGCGCGAGGTCCGCGCCGTCGGACAGCAGTGCCTGGAGCAGCAGGCGTGCCTTCGGCGCGTCGAGGGACCCCGCCGAGAGCAGTCCCCGGCCGAGCAGGTCGTGTTCGGAGCCCGGACCGTTGTAGGTGCGGCTCAGCATCGGGCCGGCGCCGGTGCGCGAGGCGAGGACGACCGGCATGCGTGCGGCCAGCCGCTCCAGGGGCTCCACGAACCACTCCGGAAGGTGACCCGCGCCGAACGCCGCCACGACGAGGCCGTCGAACCGGTCGTCGATCGCCGCGAGGAGTTCCCCGCGGTCGCCCAGCGACACCGTGAGCAGAGCGACCCGCGCCGCGCGGAGCAGCCGCAGAGGGCGATCGACGAGGGGGGCGGGCGGCCGCAACAGGACGCGCGGCCGCCCCTCGACCACCGAACCGAGGGGACCGGCCCCGGGTGAGGCGAAGGTGGTGACGGACGTGGTGTGGGTCTTGCGGACGTGCCGCGCCGCATGGATCTCGTCGGCGAGGACCACGAGCGCACCGAGGCCCCGGCACCCGCTGTCGCCCGCGACGGCGATGGCGCCGGCCAGGTTCGCCGGGCCGTCCGCGCCCGGCAGATCGGGACGCCGCATCGCGCCGGTGACCACCACGGGACGGTGCTGCGCGCACACCAGGTCCAGCAGGAACGCGGACTCCTCGATGGTGTCCGTCCCCTGCACCACGACCGCGCCGGAGCCCGCGGCCCCCGCCGCGTCGATCAGTGCGGCCAGTTCGGCGAGGTCGTCCACGGTGAGGTTCGAGCTCGGGATCCTCCGGAAATCGTGGAGGCGCACGTCGACGTCGGGGGACGGTGCGAGCTGCGCCATGACCTCGGCGCCCGTCAGCCGGCCGGCACCCCCGCGGGCAGCGGAGATCGTTCCGCCGAGGGTGAATACGGTGACGCTGCCTGCCATCTCGCGACTCCACACGTCCATGCGCGACGGTCTCTCACGACGGATCGACCGGCGCGCGCTCGCAGGCCGACGCCCTTGCTGCCGGATCTCGCGCCATCAGGGGCAGAGGCGCGGCGGCTCCGGCCTGCGTGAGCGTACTCGCGGCTGCCGTGACGTCCGATGAGCGGCGGCCTCGTGACGGAGTCCCGCGTCCGTTCCGTACGGGATCCGCCGGCGCAGTGATCCGCGTCACGCGCTGTCACAGCGGCCGACCGCGCGGTGTCTTGAGGGCGCACCCATGGAAACGGCCGGCCCGTGGAGCGCCGGACACCGGACACGAAGGAGCACCTCATGAACCTCGCACTGTGGATCGCCACCGGACTGCTCGCCGTGGTCGCCCTGGCCGGCGGCATCACCAAGGTGTTCGTGCCCAAGGAAAGACTGGCCGAGGCGCCCGGCGGCGAATGGACCGCGGACGCCGGCGCCGGCTTCGTCCGGAGACTCGGATTCCTCGAACTCGCCGCAGCGGTCGGCCTGATACTCCCCGCCGTGGTCGACATCGCACCGGTCCTGGTGCCCGTGACAGCCGTCTGCTGGGTCCTGCTGATGATCGGCGCGATGATCACGCACTTCCGCCACGGCGGCCTCGACAGGTTCGTCGCCCTGAACCTGATCTACCTCGCCCTCGCGGCCTTCGTCGCATGGGGGCGCTTCGGCCCCGAGTCCTTCACCGTCTGACCGGCAGATCCATCCATCGACCCCACCCTCGGAGTGATCCGCGTCACAGGCTGTCACAGCGGCCGACCGCGCGGTGTCTTGAGGCCGGACCCCCTGGAACCAAGGAGAGACGATGAACGAGAACACCGATGTGGTCGTGATCGGCGGAGGCTACGCCGGTGTCATGGCCGCCAATCGCCTGACACAGCGCGCGGACGTCACAGTGACCCTGATCAACCCGCGCCCCACCTTCGTCGAGCGCATCCGCCTGCACCAGCTCGTGGCCGGATCCGACGACGCCGTCGTCGAGTACACGAAGGTGCTGGGCAAGGAGGTCCGGCTCGTGGTCGACACCGTGGCACGCATCGACGCGGCCGGGCGCAGCGTGGAGCTGGCGACCGGTGGCACGGTCCGCTACGACTACCTCGTCTACGCGGTGGGCAGTGGCAGCGCCGCCCCGCGCGTCCCCGGAGCGGCCGAGCACGCTTACCCGCTCGGCGGTCTCGAAGAGGCGCAGCGGCTGCGGTCGGTCCTCGCCGCGGCGCCCGCCACGGCCGCGGTGACCGTGGTCGGCGCCGGCCCCAGCGGCATCGAGACCGCCGCCGAGCTGGCCGAGGAGGGGGGCGCCGTGACCCTCGTGTGCGGCGGGGCGCTCGGCCCCTACCTGCACCCGCGGGGGCGACGCTCGGTCGCCGGGCGGCTCGCCCGGCTCGGTGTGACGGTGCTCGACGGTCCCGGTACGAAGGTGACGGGCGTGACGCACGACGCCGTGCGGCTGGCCGACGGCCGCGACCTGCCGAGCGACGTCACCGTCTGGACCGTCGGGTTCGGCGTTCCGGACCTGGCCGCCCGCAGCGGGCTGAGCACCGATGCCGTGGGCCGCCTGCTCACGGACGAGACGCTGACGAGCGTGGACGACGAGCGGATCGTCGCGGGCGGGGACTCGGCGGCACCGTCGGACCTGCCCTTCCGGATGAGCTGCCAGGCCGCGGGACCCCTCGGCGCGCACGCCGCCGACACCGTGCTCCACCGCATCGCGGGCGAGCGGCCCGAACCCATCGCCCTCGGCTTCGTCGGCCAGTGCATCAGCCTGGGGCGCCGCGGCGGCATCTTCCAGTTCGCTCACCGGAACGACACCGCGATGCGGCTCCATGTCGGCGGCCGCGCCGGTGCGAAGCTCAAGCAGCTCGTGTGCTGGGGCACCGTCAAGCAGCTGGTCGACGAGGCGCACAAGCCCGGTTCGCTCAGCTGGGCCTGGGCCAAGGACGACACGCGCGAGCAGGCGCTGCGGGCGCTGCGCGACGAGACCCCGGTCGCCCGCTGAACCGGCGACGCGCGGCGTCCGCCGGCGGCGGCTCCCGCCCACCGTCACCACGAACTCCCTCGGTGGGGCGGCGCCTTCCTGGCGGGCGCCGCCGCAGGACCCGTCGCGAGCCCGGCGCACACACGGGGACGGACGGATCACATCGAACGGGTGGCCGGAGCGACGGCCGCCCGTAGGGTAAGTGCACTCTTGAAGATCTTCGGCCACCGGCGCCGGCAGCGAAGGAGAAGAGTCGAGACATGAGCGACCAGGCCACCGACCCGGCGACCGAGGCGTTCGTCGCCCACCGCAACCTGCTCTTCACCGTCGCGTACGAGATGCTCGGGTCGGCGGCGGACGCCGAGGACGTCCTCCAGGAGACCTGGATGCGGTGGGTCAAGGTCGACTTGACGGAGGTGCGCGACCAACGCGCCTACCTGGTCCGCGTCACGACCCGGCAGGCGCTCAACCGGCTGCGCACGATGACGCGTCGCAAGGAGGCCTACGTCGGCCCGTGGCTGCCCGAACCGGTGCTCACCGCACCGGACGTGGCCGAGGACGTCGAGCTCGCCGAGAGCGTGTCGATGGCGATGATGCTCGTCCTGGAGACCCTGTCGCCCACGGAGCGCGCCGTGTTCGTGCTGCGCGAGGCCTTCGACGTCAGCTACGACGAGATCGCGGCCGCGGTCGACAAGAGCCCGGCCGCCGTACGCCAGATCGCGCACCGGGCCCGAGGGCACGTCGAGGCCCGCCGACCGCGAGAGGTGGTCTCCGCGAGTGAGACCCGGGCGGTCCTGGAGTCGTTCCAACGTGCCCTCGACACTGGTGAGTTGCAGGGACTGCTCGACGTCCTCGCCCCCGACGTCGTCCTCCTGAGCGACGGCGGCGGAGTCAAGCAGGCCGCGCTGCGACCGGTCGTCGGTTCCAGCAAGGTCGCCCGCTTCATCATCGGCGGCAGCGGCAGGGTCGAGGCCGAGATCACCACCGTCACGACCGTCTTCAACGGCAACCCGGCGCTCGTCCTCCACCTGGACGGCGAGATGGACGGTGTCCTGGCGGTCCGCGTCGAGGACGCCCGCGTCACCGGCATCTACTACGTCCGCAACCCGGAGAAGCTGACCCGCGTCGCCTCCGAGACCCAGCTCACCCGGCGCTGAACACCGTCGCCGCGACGGGTCCCGGGATCCGGCACCGCTGATCGAGGCCTTCGAGGAGACTCCTCGATCAGCGGTGCCGAGGAGGCCGGCGGCCGTGAGCCCGGCCTGGTCCTCACCCGGTGTGCTGCTCCGCCGAGGGCCATGCGCCGTCGGCGAACTGCCGCCCCCAGTAGTAGGGGTTCACCTCCGCGAGGGTCCGTGCCGTCCAGGCGGTCGGGTCGTCCTCCCGCGGGACCGCGACCTCCACGGCCGGACCCCACAGCGCGAGCCGCTCCTGGCAGACACCACATGGCGGGAGGATCAGCACCCTGTCCCGCTCCAGGTCCCGGCTCACACAGACCGAGGCGACGACGCCACGGTCCTGCGTGTACGCCTGGACGAAGGCGCCCGTCTCCTGGCAGAGGGCCACCGCAGCGTGCAGGTTGTCGAGTCCGACGCTGGTCAGGATGCCGCCGTCGGCCAGCCGTACGGCCGCCGCACCGCCCGGCTCGCCCGACGGCCAACGCCGGTCCATGAGGTCGACGGCGGCGTCCACGAGTTCTTGATCAAGGCCCATGGACCGGAGTCTCGCACATCCCTTGGCGGTCAACGGAGTTGAGCATCCGTGCTCATCTCGCCGCGGCCCCGGCGCCGAGCCGTGTGGGAGTCTTGACGCATGCGCTACATCATCATCGGGGCCGGAGCCGTCGGCGGTGCGCTGGGCGGCCGGCTGGCCGAGGCAGGGCACGAGGTGGTCCTCGTCGCGCGGGGAGCGCATCACGAGGCTCTGCGCGACCACGGCCTGCGGCTCACGGTCGCGGAGGGGCCGCACATCCACCGGCTGCCCGTCGTCAGGCATCCCGAGGAGCTCGGGCACCTGCGCGAGGACGACGTCCTGATGCTCGCCGTGAAGACGCAGGACGGCACCGCCGCCCTGGACGCCTGGGCTCCGCGGCCGGTGGCGGGCGGGGGCACGGCCGGCGAGAGGCTCCCGTTGGTGTGCGCCCAGAACGGCGTCGAGAGCGAACGTCTTGCGCTGCGCCGCTTCCGCCGCGTCTACGGGATGTGTGTCTGGCTGCCGGCGACCCACGTCGAGCCGGGTTCGGTCACCGCGGTGTCCGCCCCCGTCACCGGCGTCCTGCACCTGGGGCGCTTCCCCTCCGGCACGGACGAGACCGTGCGGAGCATCTCCGGGGCCCTGGAGAAGTCGCATTTCGACGCGCCCGTCGTCGACGACGTCATGCGGTGGAAGTACGGCAAACTCCTCGGCAACCTGGCGAACTCGGTCGAGGCCGTCACGGGCCCGGTGACCGGGGAGGAGGCCCGCGGCGTGTGCCGCGCGGCCCGGGCGGAGGGCCGCACGGTCCTGGCCGCCGCGGGCCTGGAGACCGTCACCGACGCGGAGGCCGCCGAGGTGCGCTCCAGGCTCCGTTTCGAGCCCGCGGACGCCTCCCCGCGCGGCGGGTCCTCATGGCAGTCGCTGAGCCGCGGGACGGGCACCGTCGAGGCCGACTTCCTGAACGGCGAGATCGTCCTGCTCGGCCGCCTGCACGGGATACCCACCCCGGTGAACGAGGTGCTGCAGCGCGTCGCCGACACCTTCGCCCGGGAGCGCCGCGCGGCCGGCTCGATGACGGTGGCCGAGCTGACCGGCCTGGTGGAGGCGGCACGGCACTGAGCGCGCCGAAGCCCGTCGGACACGCGGTGACCGCGAGTCGGGCGGGATCCGCCGGGGGTACCCGGCACGTCATCTGCATCAGGCGTGGGCCGTCGCGTCCGGCCGGCCTCACCTTTCGGCGCGCTGCGTCGTCGGACCGGTGAGAGCAGATGCGACCGAGGGAGCTGACCGCACCATGAGCACCCCGTCCGAGCCAGGAGACGGCCGGGCCGACCCGAGCCTGGACGCGATCATGAGCGAGCGGCGCCGGCTGATCAATCTGGCGTACCGGATGCTCGGATCGCTGGCCGAGGCCGAAGACGTCGTGCAGGAGACGTACACGCGCTGGTACGCCCTGCCCCAGCGGCAGCGGGGCGCCATCGAGTCGGTCGGCGGCTGGCTGACGACGGTCGCCAGCCGCATCTGCCTGGACGTGCTCGGCTCCGCGCGGGCGCGCCGCGAGCGGTACGTGGGCGAATGGATCCCCGAGCCGTTGCCGGAACGCACGGAGTGGACGGTCGGGCCGTCGGGCGGCACGACGACCGATCCGGCGGACCGGGTCACCCTCGACGAGTCGGTCAACATGGCCTTCCTCGTCGTGCTCGAATCGATGACCCCCGCCGAGCGCGTCGCGTTCATCCTGCACGACGTCTTCCGCTACTCCTTCGCCGAAGTGGCCGAGATCGTGGGCCGTACTCCGGTGGCCTGCCGGCAGCTGGCCTCCTCGGCCCGCCGCCGCGTCCGCGCCGCGCAGACTCCCGCAGGACCGACCGCCGAGCACGCCGCCCTCGTCAGCGGCTTCAGACAGGCATGGGAAGCGAAGGACATCAAGACCCTCATCGCCCTCCTCGACCCGGACGCCACGACCGTCGCCGACGGCGGCGGCCTGGCGAGCGCGAGGCTCCGGCCGATCGACGGCGGCGAGCGGATCGCCCGCTACCTGGTCGACATCCTGGCCAGGACACCTGCCCTGACGATCCTGGAGCGTACGGTGAACGGCCGGCCCGGCCTGGTGGCCCAGTACGACGGCGTCACCGTCGCGGTGTACGCCTTCGAGGTCGGCGGCGGCCGGATCAAGCACATCTGGGTGGTGCGCAATCCCGAGAAGCTCCGCCCGTGGACGACGGAGGGGCGGGGGCGGGACACGGCGACCGGTGACGAGTGACCGCCGACCACTGACCACTGCCGGAGTCTCGACGGCCGACGGGCGGGCCAGGCACGCATGACGGCCGCCTCCGGCCGTCCGGCCCGCGCACGACGGCCGATCGGCAGTCCGCCCGCCGTGTGAAGGCCGTCCGGTCGGCCGCCGGGACTCGGCGGCCGACCGGACGGCGCGCGACATGTGAGGTCCGGGCCGTGCGACGGAAGGTCAGCCCATGTGCGGGGCCGGCTGCCTCCGGGCTTCGCCGACGGGGGCCGGACGGGGTGCGTTCATCAGGACCGCGATGACGAGGGCCGCCGCGGCGAGGATGACGGTGGCCACCGAGTAGGCGGTCGAGAATCCCTCGACCAGCGCGACCCGCAGGACGTCCGGGGTGTGCCGGCGGTCGGCGAGGTAGTCCGTGCTCGCGTCGATGGCGATGGTGTTCAGCAGCGCCGTGCCGATGGAGGCACCGATCTGCTGGGACGTGTTCGCCATCGCGGAGGCGACGCCGGAGTCCTCCGGGCGCACACCGTGCGTCGCGTAGTTCATCGCCGGCGCCATCACCAGGCCCATGCCGAGGCCGACGATGATCTCGGCAGGGAGTACGCCGGTCGCGTAGGAGGTGTCGGCCTCCAGTGGGATGAGCCAACCGGTGCCCACGGCGGCGAGCAGCAGCCCCGGGACGACCAGGGCGCGCGGCGGGACACGGGGAAGCAGCCGGGAGGCGATGCCGCCCGCGGACACCAGGACGCCCGCGGTGAGCGGAAGGAACGCGACGCCGGTCAGGACCGCGGAGTAGTCCTTGACGACCTGCATGTAGTAGGTGAGGAAGAGGAACATCCCGAACATGCCGATCACGGCCAGCGCGACCGCCAGATAGGCACTGGCCCGGGTCCGGTCCGTGACCACCCGCAGCGGCAGCAGCGGCCGGGGTGAACGGGCCTCGAAGAGGGCGAAGCCCACGAGGAGGCAGACACCGGAGGTCAGCAGGGCCATGACGAGCGGGGAGTCCCACCCGTCGGATTCCGCCTTGCTGCACCCGTACACGACGGCGACGAGGCCCGAGGTGGCGAGCAGGGCGCCGGGAAGGTCGAGCCGAGTCCGTACGGTGGCGCGCCGGTCCGCGGGGAGCACGGACCAGCCGCAGGCGGCGATCACGGCGATGGGCACGTTCACGTACAGGCACCAACGCCAGTCGAGATACTCGGTGAGCAGACCGCCGAGCAGGAGCCCGATGGCGCTGCCGCCGGCCGCGATCGCCCCGTAGACGCCGAAGGCCTTGGCGCGCTCACGGCTCTCGGTGAAGCTGACGCTGAGCAGGGACAGCGCGGCCGGAGCGAGCAGTGCCGCGAAGGCCCCCTGGAGTGCCCGGGCGGCCAGCAACAGTGTGAAGCCGGTGGCGGCACCGCCCAGGGCGGAGGCGCAGGCGAAGCCGATCAGGCCGATGAGGAAGGCGCGTTTGCGTCCGGTGTAGTCGGCGATCCGGCCTCCCAGCAGGAGCAGGCTGCCGAAGGCGAGGGTGTAGGCGGTGATGACCCACTGGCGGTCGCCCGCGGAGATGCCCAGGTCCTGCTGGGCGGACGGCAGGGCGATGTTCACGACGGTGATGTCCAGGACGATCATCAATTGGGCCAGGCCGATGAACACCAGGCCCAGCCAGCGCCGAGGGTTGTCCCCGGGAGTCGGCGCCGAGGTGGGTACCTCGGCGGGTCGGGGGGCGGAAGACATGACGAACTCACCTTCGAATACAGGGAAAGGGTGTGCCAGGGGGGCGGGGGGTCAGGCGGCGCGCGTCGCCTTGCGCGCCGACGAGGGTGCCGCGCCGGCCATGCGGGCCCGGATGCGACGGAACCAGGCGGAGCCGATCGCAGGTCCGGGAAGAGCGCCATGGCGTGGCGACGCCCCGGGGGACCGCAGGCCGTCGAGGTAGATCTCCAGCTGGCGGTGGGCGAGCGCGGTGTCCTCCGCGATCGCCCGGCCGGGCAGCGGACGGGTCAGCCGTACGACCATGAAGATGACGTCACCGGGCAGGACGTCGGCCCGCACCTCGTCGGCCGCCTGGGCGGCCTGAAGCAGCTCGGAGACGTGGACGAGGGCATCCCCGGAGCGCTCGATGATGTCCTCGACGTCGATCCGGCCGAGCAGTGACGGCATGATCGCGCCCACCTTCAGGTCCAGAGCCGCGTGCATGAACACACGCAGGGCGCCGAACGCGTCGGGCTGCTCCTCGGCGGCCGTGCGGACCGCCGTGTTCAGACTCCGCAAGGTGTCCGTCGCGACGGCCATGACCAGGTCCTCGCGGCTGGGAAAGCGCCGGTAGAGGGTGGCGATCCCGACGCCCGCACGGCGAGCGATCTTCTCCAGCGGCGCGTCCGGGCCCTCGTGCACGAAGATCAGCCGTGCCGCCTGAATGATCTTGTCCCGGTTGAGCTGGGCGTCGACGCGCACCGTCTGCCCACCTCCTCGCCCCTTGTCGCAGGCGGAGGAATTTCCTCCGCCTGCGGTCCAGAATATTCGGCGACTGATGAATATCCAGTCGTGGCGGGCAAGTGAGAGGAGAAGGTGCCGAGGGCCTCCGCATCACCCGCGTTTCGGCCGTGGACCGGCGGTTCGTCACCGTCGGCGCCCGTCCCTCCACCGGGTGCCGCGCACAGGGTGACGGTGTCCGCCGGCGGGCGGTGGCGTGCGTCGGTGGGTCGTCGCCACGTTCGGCGGCGCAGCCGGGGTCGAGCCGCGTCCGGGCGGCCCGTCCGGCGCGGCTCGGGCGACTTCCTTGCCGGTGGGAGCCCTCGGGCCCGCAACTACGGCTTCCCGAGAAGCAGTTGTGGTCTGCGCTACAACCATCCGGCGTCTCGGGCCGTCTGACTTGATGACCGATACGCGTGGACAGTGCTCTTCACAGGGTTAGGCGATGTTTCACGGTGGTTTGCCCTGCCCTGTTCGCTGTCCGGCGTGCCTCATCGGCACCCGTGGAGTCATACACCCAGAGCAAGGGGGACCTTTCTCATGCGCGCTCGCAGGATCCTGGTCGTGGCGGCGGCGTCGGCCGCCGCTCTGATTCCCGCGGCCTCGGCCGTCGCCGGTACGGGCCCGGCCCCGTCGCCCGGCAAGCAGAGCCTGACCGCCCGTTCCGCCGTCCCGTCGGAGGCGGGCAACCCGCTCAGCGTCAAGGCACAGGCCGCCGGCGTGTGTTCCGACGCGTACCAGATCGGTGCCACCGCCTACATCAACCGGGCCGGAGCCCACGTCGCCTCCGTCAAGCAGTTCTACTCGCCCACGTGCAAGCGCAACTACGGCTACGTGTGGGTGTGGCAGAGCTTCCGCGACAAGATCAAGGACTACGACGTCAGCACCGGCGTCTACAGCTACTCGCGCGACCAGGTCGTCGGCCAGGACTGGTGGAACGCCACCAACCAGCAGGAGTTCTGGTCCTACCCCGCCGCCACGGTGAGCGAGTGCACCTCGGCGATCGGCACCCTGCGCGCCCCTGGTGACCCGGTGGCCGGGCAGGCCTCGACGTCCAAGCGCTGCTGAACGTGACACCCCCGGGCCCGGCCGACGCGCGACGGCCGGGCCCAACGGCCTTTGTCCGGCGCGTCGTCCGGTGGAGATCGCCACCGTTGCGGGACTGCGGCCCGTCCACCAGAATGCGGGCATGACGGGTTCACTCGGACCGGGCGACGGCTCTGCGGGACATGACACGACCCCCGAACTGCGCGCATCCGACCGGGAACGTGACCAGGTCGTGGAGATCCTTCAGGTAGCCGCCGGCGACGGGCGGATCACCGCCACCGAACTCGACGAGCGCCTGGACGCCGCGTTGGCGGCCCGCACCACCAGCGACCTGGCCCGGCTGACCGCCGACCTGCCCTCGGAAGGCATGCCGCCGCAGGCCGGAGAGCTGGTCCGGATCGACCAGCGTTTCGGCGACGTCACCCGCGCCGGCCGCTGGCTGGTGCCGCGCCGTATGGAGGTCCGCCTCATGTTCGGCGACGCGACACTCGACTTCACCCATGCCGTGATCACCCACAGGACCCTGGACATCGAGGTCGACCTGCGCATCGGAGGAAACCTGACGCTGGTGACCAGGCCGGGGATCGAAGTCGACGCCGACGGCCTGGAACGCGGCAGCGGCGACATCAAGATCCGGTCCGCGTCCGGCCCCGACACTCCCGTCGGCCTGCGGGTACGGCTGACCGGACGCTCCCGCGGCGGCGACATCGTCGCCCGGCCGCGGCGACGGACGCTCTCCGAACGGCTGCGCCGCCGCCCGCCGGGCGGGGGCAGTACCGGCCGCTGATCGCCCCAGCGGCGTGTCGACGCGGGCCCGCTCGTGCCCGCGGCAGACGGTCAGACCCGCAGCAGGTCGCGGACATGTCCGAGGACCGAGAACCAGCAGCAGTCGGGATTCTCCATCACACCTGGTTCGGCGTCCCGCATCAGACGGAGCAGTCGCTCGGCGGCTCCCTCCGGATCGACCTCGACGGTGTCGGACTCGGGGTCGTACTGAGGACGCTCCCGTTCCAACGCGAGGAGGAAGAAGGCCAGTTCGTCGACGCCGCTGTTGAGCCGGTGCGGGGCTCCGTCCTCCGGGATGCAGTGGACGACCCCCGTGACGGTGTCGACGGCGACGTCGTCGAGGGCGATTCCGCCCAGAGAGAGCCACGAGGACATGTCGGACGTGCAACCGGGGTAACGGCGCGCGACGTTCCGCCATGCCTCACCGCCGACACGCACGTCCCCTTCCTCCAGGAGGCGGTCCATCTGGAACCAGCCCATCCACGAGGGCAGGCCGACATCTCGCAGGAACGCACGGGTGGGCTCATGAGCGACGGGCGTGAGGGTCGCCTCGTCCAGAGTCACCAACTCCCCGGATCCGTACACCGACTCCATCGCCTCGCGGCCGACCATGGGACTCATGGGCAGCCACCCTTTCACGGACCGTCCCACCGCGACAGACGCAGCTCGCGGTCCGATTCCCGTGGGTGTGCGCCGAGTTCACTTCCGGTCGTCGTCCTGGTGCCGCTGCGCGCGGAGGGTCTCCAGAAGCCGGAGCCAGATCTCGCTGACGGTCGGATAGCTCGGGACGACATGCCACAGGGTGGAGAGCGGGATCCGGCCCACGATCGCAGTGGTCGCCGAGTGCACCAGTTCGGCGATGCCCGTACCGACGAACGTGGCCCCCAACACCACGTCGTCCGCGCGGTCGACGACCAGTTTGGCGCGGCCCCGGTAGTCCGGGCGCAGGACGTAGGTTCCGGCGAGGGCGGCAAGGTCGTACTCCACGATCTCCACGTCCTTGCCGGCGTCGCGCGCCTGCTGTTCGGTCATTCCGGCGCTGCCGACCTCCGGATCGGTGAAGACGACCTGCGGCAGCCCGACGTGTCCGGCGGCGGACGAAGGCAGTTCCGCGGAGGACCCGCGTGCTCGCGCGGCGATGGCCTCACCCGCGATACGGGCCTGGTACTTGCCCATGTGCGTCAGCAGCGCACGGCCGCACGCGTCACCGATGGCGTACAGCCAGTTCCCGCTCACACCCTCGACACACTGCTGATCGTCGACACCGATGTATCCGCCGGGACGCAGACCGACGCTTTCCAGGCCGATGTCGTCGGTGTTCGGGATGCGGCCGGTCGCCACGACGATCTCGTCGGCGACCACGGTCGCCCCGTCGTGCAGCGTCACGCTGACTTCTCCGCCGTGGACGTGCCCGTGCCCCGTGTCACGGGGGTCGGCGCGCTTGACCTGGGCCAGGCTGCGCTCCGGGTACAGCCGCACACCGCTGTCCTGCAATGTCTGGGCGACCAGTGTTCCCGCGAAGGGTTCCTGACGGGCCAGCAGGTGTGTGTCGCGGTACACGAGCGACACCTCGTCGACCCCGAGTCCGCGCAGCCAGGTGGCCGCCTCGCAGGCGACCACGCCTCCGCCCAGGATGAGCACGCGACGCGGTACCTCCTCCATCGATGTCACGTCGCGCGACGTCCATGGAAGGGCGGCACGCAATCCCGGCACGTCCGGAACGGACGGACGGGACCCGGTGTCGATGACCACGGCGTGCTCGGCCGTCACGGTCCGGGTCGAACCGTCGGGGTGAGTCACGACGAGGGTCCGCTCACCGGTCAGCCGTCCGTAGCCGCGCACGACATCGATGCCGGTGCTCAGAGCCCAGGAGATCTGCGAGGCGTCGTCGCGGTGGTTGACCACACGGTCCCGCAGGGCGAGTACTTCGGCGGCCTCCAGTCCGGCCGACACTCCCGGCAGATGCGCGGCCGCGTCCACCACTTCGACCGGCCGCAGCAGCGCCTTGCTGGGCATGCAGGCCCAGTAGGAGCATTCGCCCCCGACCAGGCTGTTCTCCACCAGGACCGACGACAGGCCGGAGAACTGGCTTGCGTACTGGGCCGCGTTCTCACCGGCTGCGGCACCACCGAGAACGACGACGTCCCACGTGGAACGGTCCGGGTCCACACTGGCGGTCATACGTGAGTCTCCCATCGCTCGTGCGCGGGGCCCTGTGCCCGGCGTTCACCCGCCGGAACCGTCCGGGGCCGCACCGCCCTCCGAGGTCTGCTCTTGCTCCAAGAAGCGCGCGTACCAGCTTGGCCCGTCCTCGTCCCGGTGCCCGAGCGTCTGCTCGAAGCGCCCATGGGCCCGTTCCGCACGCCTGCGGGCCTCGGCCGGTTCGTCCGTCGAAGCGAAGGTCACGGACATGGATTCCTCTCCTGTCGTTCGACGGAGGGAGCGGGGCCGACTCACGAGACGGCCGCTGCGCAGGAATGCCGCCCCGATCCGCGGGCGCCCTGTGGCGGGGAAGCCTGTGCCCTCGCGCATGTCCTGGTCTGTGATGCGGGGAAGGTGCGCGAAACCGACCGGCTCCGAAGGGAAGGGACTTCACCGTCGTCGTGTTTCCGCTCCCGCTCCCGGGCGGCGGAGATGTCGCGGCGCAAAGACTTCTTCACGATACTGCGCCGGCACATCAGCGGCACCCAGAGCCCTCTCGCCGCTCACCGAGGGGCGCCCGCTCTCCGACATGCCCGCGATGCCGCGCGCCGGCCCGGCGGTACCGGATCGCGGACCGTCGGTCACGGACGGACGTCGTGCGGTCGCCGTGCGTCACGTCACGCGTCGATGCGCGGAACACGGGTGGGTGCCCGCGGCCTGACGACCGGGCAAGGAATTGATGAGGGCCCGAATGCGCTGATGAAGCCGAGAGGCCAGGGGTCGTCGGCGGTGTACGAGCCGAGCGGCCCCGGTGACCGGTACGACAGATATTGGAGGGGCCGAAATGGCAGCGCAGACTCAGAGGGCCGTGCTGGCGGGAGGCTGTTTCTGGGGGATGCAGGACCTGATCCGCCGGCACCCGGGCGTCACGGCGACCCGGGTCGGGTACACCGGGGGCGACGTGCCCAACGCGACGTACCGCAACCACGGCACGCACGCGGAGGCCATCGAGATCCTCTTCGACCCCGAGAAGACCGACTACCGTCAGATCCTGGAGCTCTTCTTCCAGATCCACGACCCGAGCACCAAGAACCGCCAGGGCAACGACATCGGTCTGAGCTACCGTTCGGCGATCTACTACGTGGACGACGAGCAGAAGCGGATCGCCGAGGACACCATCGCGGACGTGGACGCCTCCGGGCTGTGGCCCGGCAAGGTCGTCACCGAGGTCGAGCCGGTGGGCCCCTTCTGGGAGGCCGAGCCCGAGCACCAGGACTACCTGGAGCGATACCCGGACGGTTACACCTGCCACTTCCCGCGTCCGGGATGGCGGCTGCCCGCCCGCACGGAGGGCTGACCGCGCGAAAGCGGCCCGGCGGCCACGTTCGGCCCTGCGGATACTCCGGCAGGGCCGGCTGATTCATGCGCACGAGGGTCCGGCCGGGCCCGACGCCCTCGTGCGCGCGAGGCCCCGACAGGCGGACTCCTCCACGTCCACGTCGCCGGGCTCGTACGTCGGGCCTGGTGACGTGGCCGACGGCGAGATGTGGACACCGACCAAGATACTTGACGTGTCAAGCACATTCGGGTCTACTTGTCTCGCGAGCGTGTAGTTGAACGGCAAATTACATGCCTCGGGACGGAGGAGGATCATCATGAGCAGGACGGGAATCGCCCGCGCAGGACGCGGTGGAGAGACCGCTGTGAACCGGGCGGAAGCCGAAGCCTCGACGGATGCCGCCGTGTGGCCCTCGATGCCCGACGACCCCGTGGACGGGCGACACAGGGGGCGGGCGGCATCCGAGGGCCTGCTCGATTGCGGGCTTCCCGGGCGCGGCAGGCACCGTCGCGCCGTCGTCGCTGTCGCGTAGCGGAGCGGGCGGTGCGAGCCACTGACGGACACATCGCGTCGGCCGGCGACGCGGGCGGTGTGCCGAGCGCCACCCCTGTGCCTTCCCGGCCGTTCACATCCGATCCCCGAGTGGGGGAAGAGGTGCTCATGAGCACGGTCATGCTCGCCGGCGGGCCGAGGCTCGTGCGTGCGGCGCTCGCCACTGTCGTCGGGCGGCTCTCCGGAGTTGAGGTCCTCGGTGAAGCCGGCGACGCCGACGAGCTGCTCCTTCTCCTGGACGATCACGAACCTGACGTCGTGGTCCTCGACCGCTCGATCCGGAGTCGCTACGACGAGTTCGCCCGACTCGTTCACTTCGTCGCCGCCAGGGCGCGCGTCGTCGTGTTCGGCGCGGAGGACGGCCAGGACGTAGACGCGGCCCTGCGGGCGGGCGCGACGGGCCTCCTCGGCGCCCATGCCACCGCGCGACAACTGGTGGATGCGGTGGAGACGGTCTTGACCGGCGGTTTCACGGTCACCCTGGACAGCGCCGTGTCGGCCTGTCCGCCGAAGAGCAGTGACGTACGCCCTGTTGTGGAGACGACGTTCACACCCCGAGAACTGCAGGTGCTCCGACTGCTGGCAGGGGGGTACGACAGCGCGGCCCTCGCCGGCGCTCTGCGGCTCAGTCCGCTCACGGTCAAGACGCACATCAGTCGCATGCTGAGCAAAGTAGGCGCGCGCGACAGGGGGCAGCTGATCGCCTTCGCCTACGAGAACGGCCTGGTCGAGCCCGGGACCGTGGTGATGCCGCCCCTGGCCGCCCGGTCCCCTCTCAAGGTGGCGTCCTAGTCGCGCGTGGACGCGGGCGGGTGTGTGGGCCCGTGGTCGCTCCCGCAGGGGAGAGCCCACTCGGCACCCGGCCCTGAACGTCAGCCTCGGTTACGCTGAATGAGACGATCGGTCGTCTTGATCCCCTCCGGCCCGCTCTGGCGTGCACCCGCACTCGCTTCGACCAGCGCGTCACCTGTTTGACAGGTGACGATCTCTTTGTCACGATCAGAGCCACCTGTTCAACAGGTGACGACTCGGAGGCGAGGCCGTGCCGGTGCCGACACCGCATGCCCGCCGCCGCGTCGACGTCCGGGGTGTCGCGCGGTGGTCCGCCGAGATCCCCACAACGCCGAAGGACTGGTGAACATGGCAAAGCGGTCGAACGCCTCGACCGGGGGCACCCCCGTGGGGCGGCGGGCGATGCTGGGCATGATGGCCGCGGGCGGCGCGGGACTCGCCGCCGCTCCCTATCTGCAGGGCGGCTGGGAGAGAGTCCTGAGCGCTGCTTCCCAGGTCGACTCGACCGGGCTCTCGGGCCTGCTGCCGAATCCCGGCGGATTCCGGTACTACAGTGTCGTCGGTTCCGTGCCGCGCAAGGACGCGACCAACTACGAGCTGCGGATCGACGGGCTGGTCGACCGGCCGAAGACCTACACGCTCCCGGACCTTCGCGCGCTCCCGCAGAAGCGGATCGTCCACGACGTGCTGTGCACCGACGGCTGGCGTGTGGACAGCACGCCCTTCTCCGGAGTGCCGCTCTGGGATCTGCTGGAAGCCGCCGGAGTCCGCCCTGAGGGCAAGGCCGTTCGCTTCACGTGCTTCGACGGCGCGTACACCGAGAGTCTCACCCTGGAGCAGGCGCGACGCGACGACGTCCTGGTCGCCCTGGACATGCAGGACAAGCCGATGACCCATGAGCACGGTGGACCGGTCCGCCTCTACGTGGCCCCCATGTACTTCTACAAGTCGGCCAAGTGGCTGTCCGGGGTCTCGGTCACCGACACGGTTGTGCCCGGATACTGGGAGGAGCGCGGATATGCGGTCGACGGCTGGCTCGACGGAGCCGACCGACGCGGCGACGCGGCGTCCTGAACCGGCCGGCAAGGTCCAGCGGTTCACCGGTGCCGAGCGGCTCGTGCACCGTGCGACGGGATGGCTGATGTTGGTGTGCCTGGTGACTGCGGCGTGCCTGTATCTGGGACCGGTCGCCCAGTTGGTCGGGCGACGCTACCTCATGGTCACCGTCCATGAATGGTCGGGCATCCTGCTGCCGGTTCCCTCGCTCCTCGGCCTGTTCTCACCCGCCTTCCGTGCCGACCTGCGTCGCCTCAACCGGTTCGCGCCCTACGACCGGCAGTGGCTGCGCGCGGCCCGGAGGCGGCTCAAGTCGCCCACTGCGCGTCCGGCCGGGAAATTCAATGCCGGTCAGAAGATCTATGCGGGCTGGATCGCCGGCGCTGTCGTGGTGATGATGGCGACCGGCCTGCTGATGTGGTTCACGGGGCTGTTCCCGTTCATTTCCCGCACCAGCGCGATCTTTGTTCACGACTGCCTGGCGTGGGCCATCACCTTCGTCCTGATCGGTCATATGAGGAAGGCGTATCAGGATCCGGAGGCCAGGCTGGGAATGCGCACCGGCTACGTCCGTCGCGCATGGGTGATGCGGAACCATTCCAAATGGCCGGGGGAGGAGAAGCAGCCAGATCGCACCGGGCGTTCGCGTTGACGTTTCCGTGAGACCGTCCACCGTGCCCATCTGTGCGGCCGCTCTACGCGGTGGAACCTTCACGGCGCTGTCGAGCGGACCCCCGCCGGCCCGCGTGGTCCGCTCCGCAGGACGAGCGGCGCCGGCTCGGGGAAGGCGGTCGGGGAAGGCGCCGCGGTGAGGGATGTGCCGGAATCTCGGGGTGTTGTTTCCGGAAGAACGACTACATTGCCCGTTCAATTTCCTTCGCTGTGCAAGTAAACTGCGGGCCATGTCAGACGTCACGCACTCCCCGGAGGCGGTGGAGCCCCTCTCTCCGGACGAAGAGACCGTCATCCGGGCGCTGAGCCGCGTCATCTACAGCCTGCCCCGGGCCATGGACGCCGACTTGGTCCGAGAGCGGCAGCTTTCCCTCATCGAGTACCTGACCATGGTGCATCTTTCCGAGGCTCCGTGCCGGCGTCTGAGGATGAGTGACCTGTCGGTCGCCTGCGAGACGTCCCTGAGCGGAATGACTCGTATCGTGAACCGGATGGAGAATCAGGGGCTCGTCCAGCGGGCCAAGTGCGAGGAGGACGGCAGGGGTTGGAACGCGGTGCTCACGGATCTCGGTCTTGCCCGACTGCGGGAGGCGTGGCCTACCAACCTCGCTTCCGCACGTCGCCACTTCCTCGACCACCTCGAGGGCCTGGACCTCAAGGTGCTCGGCGCCGTTCTTCAGCGCATCGCCACCTGAACAGGTTCACCTTCCCCGCCGCGCCCTGACACCGCGCACGGCTTCAGGTGTCGGGAAGCGCTGAAGATCGACGGCACGGCAGCGGGACGGAAGTCGGGTCGCAGTCATCCAGGGCACCCGTGGCGGAGTCACCGAGGCATGTCAAAAATATACTTGCTGTGCGAACTATCGTGTACATTTACTACGCACAGCAAGTATTTTTATTGACCCTGGCGTGGAACTCGCCGGTTCGAGGGCTGTGGGCGACAGGGCCGGGTGATCGGCCGAAGCCGCACAAGGTGCCCGTCGTGCGCAGGAGCTGCACGCCGGAACAGGTGCACGGAAACAGTGAGCAGGTGCTCTTTGATGCATTTCGGGATCTTCGGAGTGGGCGACATAGCGCGCGACCCGATGTCCGGGCGGACGCCCTCTGAACACGAGAGGATCAAGGCGCTGCTGGAGTACGCCAAGCTGGCCGAGGACGTCGGTCTGGACGTCTTCGCCATCGGCGAGCACCACAACACACCCTTCATACCGTCGTCGCCGACCACGCTGCTCGGCTACATCGCCGCCCGGACCGAGCGGATCCTGCTCTCGACCTCGACCACCCTGATCACGACCAACGACCCGGTGAAGATCGCCGAGGACTACGCGACGCTCCAGCACGTCTCCGAGGGACGCGTCGACCTGATGATGGGCCGCGGAAACACCGGGCCGGTCTACCCCTGGTTCGGCAAGGACATACGCGACGGCATCCCGCTCGCCGTGGAGAACTACGCACTGCTGCGCCGGCTGTGGCGGGAGGACGTCGTCGACTGGGAGGGCAAGTTCCGCACCCCGCTGCAGTCCTTCACCGCCACCCCGCGCCCGCTGGACGGCACTCCGCCGTTCGTCTGGCACGCCTCCATCCGCAGCCCCGAGATCGCCGAACAGGCCGCCTATTACGGCGACGGCTTCTTCCACAACAACCTGTTCTGGCCGAAGGAGCACATCCAGCGACTCGTGGGCCTCTACCGCAGTCGCTTCGAGCACTACGGGCACGGCCGGGCCGACGAGGCCATCGTGGGCCTGGCCGCGCACATCTTCGTACGGAAGAACTCGCAGGACGCGACGCGTGAGTTCCGCACCTACTTCGACAACTCGGCCGCGTACGGGCACGGTCCGTCGCTCGAGGACACCATGGAGCAGACCGCCGTCGTGGTCGGCAGTCCTCAGCAGGTGATCGACCGCGTACTGGCCTACCGGGAACACGCCGTCGGCGACTACCAGCGCCAACTGTTCAACGTGGACGGCATCGGAGTCCCCCGCAAGACCGTCCTCCAGCAGATCGAGATGCTGGGCGACATCGTGCCCGTCCTGCGCAAGGAGTTCGCGGTCGGCCGTCCCGCACACGTTCCGGAGCCGCCGACCCACGAGACGCTGAGAGCGGCGGCGCGTACGCGGGACGCGCGCCCGCAGGAGGGCGGGCGATGAACCGCACGCTCGCGGTGGTCTCCGCCGGACTGCGGCTGCCGTCGTCGACGCGCATGCTCGCCGACCGGCTCGCCGACGCGGCCCGTCACGAACTCGAACGGCTCGGCGACGATGTCGGCATCGTGCACATCGACGTCCGCGACCACTCCCACGACCTGGTCAATCACCTGCTCGCGGGATACCCGTCACCCGAGCTCGGGCGCGTGCTCGACACGGTGGCGCGGGCGGACGGCCTGATCGCGGTGACGCCGACGTTCACCGCCTCGTACAACGGGCTGTTCAAGATGTTCTTCGACTGCGTCGACGACACGTCACTGGTGAACAGACCGGTACTGATCGCGGCCACGGGCGGGACCGGACGGCACTCTCTCGTCCTGGAGCACGCGCTCCGACCGCTGTTCGCCGGTCTGCGCGCGGTGGTGGTGCCCACCGGTGTGTTCGCCGCGCCGGAGGACTGGGCGGCCGGCGACGCCGACCAGGTGCCGCTGAGCGGCAGGATCGAGCGGGCCGCCGCGGAGTTGGCGCGGGAAGTGAACGGGCGGCACGGCCCGGTCGCCGACGACCCCTACGGCAATCCCACGCCGTTCGACCGACTGCTCCGCGGCGACTGAGCGCGGCCCCGGCAGGGCGAGGGGGGTGAGAGGCCGCGGACGAGCAGCCTCGCGCCCCCTCCGTCGTCCCATGAGCCGCGATGGCGTGTCAGCCGCGCAGGGATTGCGTGTCCGCTGCACGGAGACATACGTCTCACCGATTCGACGTGTACTTGCTGCGTCAAATATGTTGTGCTTGACTCGTCAATCAATCGCCAGGGTTCGTCACTCGCGAAATGAAGGAACTGTGTCATGACACGCATCGGTATCATCATCGGCAGCACCCGACCGGGCCGCAATGGCGAAGCTGTGGCCAACTGGGTTCACGCGATCGCTTCTCAGCGCACCGACGCCGAATTCGAAATTGTTGACCTGCTCGACTACAAGCTGCCCCACCTGGACGAGGCGATGCCGCCTTCTCTGGGGCAGTACAGCCAGCCGCACACCAGGGAGTGGGCGGACAAGATCAGTTCCTTCGACGGCTTCGTCATGGTGACCCCGGAGTACAACCACTCCACCTCCGGTGTGCTGAAGAACGCCATCGACTTCCTCTACGCCGAGTGGAACAACAAGGCGGTCGGATTCGTCAGTTACGGCTCGACCGGCGGCACCCGCGCGGTGGAACACCTGCGTCTGGTCGCGGGCGAACTCCAGATGGCCGACGTGCGCTCCCAGGTCGCGCTGTCGCTGTTCACCGACTTCGAGAACTTCAGCGTGTTCCGGCCCGCCGACATCCACCTCGACGGGCTCAACACGATGCTGGACCAGCTCCTGAACTGGTCCAACGCGCTCCGGTACCTCCGCTAGCGGGTCGGGGCACACAAGCCGGGGTGGTGGACGGTCGCGGTGGGTGACCGTCCACCACCCTGTTGTCTGTACGGGGTGTGCGTCGCAATCGGTGCGGTCCGTCCCGGACGCGGGGACCGGGCGCCGCGTCCACGGCGGTCCCGGAGCCGCCCCCGTACGACGGCGACGGCGGTCCCTGCACGGACCGGGCCCACATGCCGGTCCTTCCGCATACTGAGGGACATGGCCATCTATGACACGCTCGGCGCGACGTACGGCCGGACCCGGCAACCCGATCCTCGGATCGCCGCACAGATTCACGCCGCGCTCGGGGATGCGGCGGATGTGGTCAACGTGGGCGCGGGCACGGGCTCCTACGAGCCACCCGGGACCGTCCTCGCCATCGAGCCGAGTCACGTCATGCTCGCCCAGCGCACGCCCCGTTCCGCACCCGCCGTGTGCGCGGTCGCCGAACGGCTCCCGCTGCACGACGCCGCCGCCGATGCCGTCCTGGCGGTGCTGACCGTCCATCACTGGACCGACCTCGAAGCCGGCATCGCGGAACTCCGCCGGGTCGCCCGCCGCCGCATCGTCATCCTGACCTGGGACCAACCGGTCTTCCGCGAGCGGTTCTGGCTCGTACGCGAGTACCTCCCGCACGCTGTCGCCCTCGACGACGTCCGCGCCGTCCCGATCGACCGGCTGGTCGCGCTGCTCGGCGGCGCGCGCCGGGAGCCGGTCCTCGTCCCGCACGACTGCACGGACGGGTTCGGCGCGGCGTACTGGCGCCGCCCCCACGCCTACCTCGAGCCCCAGGTGCGCGCCGGAATCTCCATGTTCGCCCAGGCGGGAGAAGACGTCCTCGCCCCGGGACTGGCCAGGCTCGACGAGGATCTGGCGACCGGCCGTTGGCACAGCCGTCACGCCGACCTGCTCACGCTCGACCGCATCGATGTCGGCTACCGGCTCCTGGTCGCGGACCTCTGACCCGACCTCTGACGCCGCCATCGAGCGGTGAGCCGTGCGGCGTCGGCACCGACTGGACGGAGCGGAGGGCCCAGAACGGCGGCATGCCCCACGCCGGGGGTGAGGCGTGGGGCATGCCGGTTCGGCGGGAAGGCGGCCTCGGAGGCCGATTCCGCGACGGTGTCAGACGGCGGTGGCGTTGATGGTCACGGGGATGTTGCCGCGGGTAGCCTTGGAGTAGGGGCAGATCTGGTGGGCCGCGTGGGCGAGTTCGGTGGCCGCGTCCTGGTCGACGCCGCCGAGTTCGAGGTTGAGGGTGGCGGCGAGGCCGAATCCGCCGTCGACCTGGTTCAGGGTGATCTCGGCACTGATGTTCGTGCTGGTCAGCGTCACCTTGCGCTCTGCCGCGGCCTTGCGGACGGCCCCCAGGAAACACGCGCCCCAGCCCGCGGCGAAGAGCTGCTCGGGGTTGGTGGCGGTGCCGGATCCACCGAGCTCCTTGGGGTAGGCCAGGGTGGTCTCGAGGAGGCCGTCGCTGGACTTGACCCGGCCGCCGTTGCGGCCCTCTCCGGTGACGTCCACAACTGCGGTGTAGCTCTGCGTCATTACATGCCCTTTTGAAAATGGAAACGGTGACCTGTCCTGTGCCGTCGAGGCGTTCCTGGAAGGGGTCGCTGCCGACGTCACCTGTTCAAATGGTGACGGAGATTGCGTCACTGGTCAAACTGGTGACGTGTGAAGGGCGTCACAATGTGCGTGGTTCGGGGGAGTGGTGGAAGGGCGGGCTGCGTCGAGCGACGGCCGCGGTCGGCAGCGCCGGCAGTTCTGGTCCGTAAGGAGTGATGAGCGCGGGCGACAGGGCGCTTCTGTCCTGCCGCCCGCGCCTGTTCAGGACTTCACCGACGCCGCCGCCTCGGCTGCCCGTGCCGAGACCTGGGTCGCCGTACGAGTCGCACGTCCCGTCGCCCGCCAGGCGAGTATGGACAGTGCGGTGCCCGGGGTCGGCGGGAAGACGCCGAGCTGGCCCAGCATGGTGATGTCGTCGCGCACCGCTTCGTGCCGGACGACCTTGCCGTCGCGCAGACCCAGGACGTGCATCTGCTCGAAGTCGATCTCCTGTCCGGTGGGAGGTACGGCGCGGTCGAGGCTCCCGTCGCGGAAGAGGACGAACGCGCCCGTGTGGCGGCCCTGCATCCGCAGGCGCACCCAGACCTCGTCGTCGTTGTGCGCCACGCCCAGGACGGGGAAGCGCAGGTCGCTGAAGGCGGAGCGCATCCAGGCGCCCGAAGCGAGGACACCGGCCGGGCCGGGGATCGCGCAAGCCGTGGGCGAGACGGCTGATTCGCGGTTGTGGAAGTCCGCGTGCACCACTTCGGTGGCCAGGTCCGTGTCCCCTGACTCGAGGATCCGGAAGAGCCCGTGGGCCAGGGCTGTGGTGTCCATTCCCATGACGGCTGTGCCTTTCATCTGTGGAGCGCTGGTGTGCGGCGTCGAGGTCGGGCCGGCGGCCCGAGAGGGTGGTCCGGACGGTCTCCGAGATCGAGATATTGAGGTTATACATAGCCTAATGAATAGGGAAACCATGTGATGGATCGACATGGATACGATGACGGGATGTCTCCCAAGCGCGCCTACGTCTCCCCCCTGCGTGAGCAGGCCGCCGCCCAGACCCGCGCGCTGATCCTGCGGTGCGCCACGGGCCTGTTCGCCGAACGCGGGTACGGCCGGGTCACCGTGGCGGACATCGCCTCGGCGGCCGGCGTTGCCTCGAAGACCGTCTTCGCCAGCGTCGGCAGCAAGGGCGACATCCTCGACAAGATCGTGGACCAGGGCGTCGTCGCGTCCGACTACGAGCGGTCGGTGCGGCAGATGCTCTCTCTGGAGACGGGTGAGGCGGTGCTCGAAGCGCTGGCTCTCGGTACCCGCAGGGGCAACGAGGGGCAGTTCACCGTCCACGAGGCGATCCGCAAGGCGCTTCCCGTCCACGAGAACGGCGAAGCCCTCTGGGCGCGCGCCACCGCCGCCTACCGGGACGCGCTGGGATGCGTCGCCCGCCATCTGCACGCGCTGCCGTCGCCGCCGTCGTGTCCGGTGGAGGAGACGGCCGACCTGCTCTGGTTCTGGTTCGGGCCCACCGGCTGGCGCACCCTGGTGGTCGAGAACGGCTGGTCCTGGGACCGGGCCGAGCAGTTCCTGCGGCGGACCGCCGTCACGACGCTGCTCTAGGGCCGGTCGGAGGCGCCGGCGCCGAACGTCACGCCGGTCGGCGGGCGTTGGCGGACCGGACGCCCTGGGGGAGGGGTCCCGTCAGCGAAGGATCACGCCGAACACGATGGTGAAGAACGTCTCGAACGGCTTGGCCGAGCGTTCTGTGCGGGCCGAGATCAACGCTCCCTCCCACGAGGCGAGTACGAAGCCGGCCAGGGTGGAGGAGTCGAGGGCCTTGGACACGTCGCCCGCCCTCTGGGCGTCGGTGATGGCATGCGCGAGCGCTTCGGCCCAGGCTTCGAAACTCTTGCGGGTCGACGTGCGCAGCGCCTCGCTGTGGTCGGCGACCTCGACCGCGAGATCCCCGACCAGGCAGCCGCGGTTGAAATCGGCGCCGATGTTCTCGTCGCGCAGGAACTCGAAATGCCGCCGCAGCCTGGTCAGGGGTGGCACTGCGGGGTCACGCAGGCTGTCCAGCCCGCGGGTCGCCCCGTACCGCTCAAGAGCGACGACCGCCAAGGCCTCTTTGCTCTTGAAGTGATTGTAGAAAGACCCCTTGGGGGCGCCGGCCGCATCGGTGATGTCCTTCACGCCCGTCGCCGCATAGCCGCGGCCGTGGAACTGTTCGACGGCGGCTGCGATGAGGTTCTCGCGCAGACTCGGCCTGGCCATCGGCAAGCCTCCTGGTCGTTCAAAGCGGGCGATCGTCTTAGAGGCTATCACTGGACCGTCGAGGGCCTGAGCGGGTCGCCCGTACCGTTTCGCCGTACAGGGGGACTCATGTGCGGGTCCGGGCGAGTGTCGGCCGGTGTGCTGCTGACGCAGGGCAGGTTTTCGGCATGGAGCGGACAAATCGCCGCTTGAGGTAAGACGACCGGTCACATACAGTCGGCCGCATCCTGAACCGGATCCGTTCGGCGCGGAGCCGGACCCGCCCGGTTCTCCGGCACCACCGAGGAGCAACGTCCATGAGTGACCTCACGACTGCCGTCATCGAAGCCCACGGAGGTCTGGGTCGCTTCGCGCGGTACGACTCCGTCACGGCCGACTTCCGCTCGGGCGGGGCCCTGTGGGCGATGAAGGGGCAGGAAGGGATCTTCGATCGCGCCGCCGTGCGCATCGACCTGCGGGAGCAGCGTGCGAGCCACCGTCCCTTCACCGGCCCCGGTCTGCGCACCTCGATGACCGCGCGACGGGTGGCGATCGAGAGTGACGCCGGTGAGGTGTCGGCGGAACGGCACGACCCGCGGGCGGCGTTCGCGGGACACACGCTGGAGACGCCGTGGGACTCGCTGCACGTCGCCTACTTCGCGGGCTGTGCCATGTGGACCTATCTCACGTCGCCCTTCACCTTCGGCTCGCCCGGCTTCCGGACCGAGGAACTGCCCCCGGTGGACGTGGACGGGGAGATCTGGAACCGCCTGAAGGTGACCTTCCCCGACCACGTCGCGACCCATTGCCCGGAGCAGATCTTCTCCTTCGGCCAGGACGGGCTCCTGCGTCGACACGACTACACGGCCGAGGTCATCGACGCGGGCCCGGCCGCGCACTTCTGCTTCGACTACGAGGAGTTCGGCGGGATCATGGTTCCCACCAAGCGGCGTGTGCACCCGCTCGGTGAGGGCGGCGTGGTCCTGAAGGACATCGAACTCGTCACCATCGACATCGAGGACGTGCGGTTCGGCTGAGCCGGCCGCGGCCGGGCCGGGGCGGCGTGGCCACGGGTGTCGTCCGGCGCCGCCGGGGCGGCCGTCCGCTACTCGGCCCAGGGCTCGAATCCGGTGTCACGGACGGCTTCGAGGGCGCCGCGCAGTCGGGCCGCCTCGTCCTTGCCGAAGCTCTCCTCGAACCGATTCTGTACGGCTCGCCACAGCGGCAGTGCCGTCTTCATGCGGTCCAGGCCGTCCGGCGTGATGGCGGCGATCCGTGCACGCCGGTCGGTCGCCGACGTCTCGACCGTCACGAGGCCTTCACGGGCGAGTGGCTTCAGATTGGAGGCCATGGTCGTGCGGTCCATGGCGATCACCTCGGCGAGGCTGGTGATCGTCATCTCCCCCTCCGAGGCGAGCCGTTGCAGGATGCTGAACTGTGTGGCGCGAAGACCGACGGGGGCCAGGGCCTTGTCGTAGGTCGCGCCGAGGTAGCGGGCGGCCTTCCGCAGGGCCAGGTTGTTGCACAGGTCGCCGGGGTTCACTGGTGCGGTGTTCATGATCTCCTCCGAAGCTCTCCCATCCATGATATGAGGAGATGCTCGTAAATGCGACAGGCTCGACGCCCGTCGGGTGTCGACTCCAGGGCGTTTGCCGGCCGGCCTTGCGGTCCGGCAATTAGGAGCATATGCTCCTAATTGTGTCGCGGTGTCATCAGGATCGTCCCGCGAGCCCCGCCCTCATCAGGAAAGCATCCCCATGGAAACGTCCCCTGGATCCGCTCCCGCGCGAGAGACGACCCCGTACGCCTCTGCCGGGACCCCCACGGCACGGTCCCACCGGGCCGCAGGCCGGCCGCCGGTCAGAGCCTGGCTTCAGCCGGCGCTCATCGCCCTGGTCGTCGTGGCCGCCTTCGTCAGTTGCTACGTCGGCCTGCAACGTGATCCCCAGCCCCATCGCGTCCCCCTCGCCGTCAGCGGCCCCGGCCTCTCGCACGAGATACGCCAGGCCCTCGGCGCCACCGTCGACGTCCACCGGATGGCCGACGCACCGGCGGCGCGCGACGCCGTACAGCGTCATGACGTCGTCGCCGCGCTCAGCAGCGACGGCCCGGATCGTCTGCGTCTGGAGATCGCCGGAGCCGCGGGAACGTCCACCACCTCCGCGGTGAAGAGCCTCGTCGGCGCCTACGCCCATGGAGCGGGCCGGCACGTCGTCACCGAGGACGTCGTGCCGCTGACCCGGTTCGACGCCCGCGGGCTGGCCGGCTTCTACATGGCGTTCGGTGTGACCCTGGCCGGCTTCGTCCTCGGCTCGAACGCACTGGTCCTGGCGAACGTCCTTCACCTGCGGCATCGGTTCTGGCTGCTGGGCGGCGCCTCCCTCGCCATCGGTACCGTCGCCGCGATCATCGCGGGACCCGTCATGAGTGCCGTGCCGGCCCCGCTCCTCCCGCTGACGGCCACGCTCACCCTGCTGGCGGCCGCCGCCGCCTTCACCACCAAGCTCCTCGGCACCTACCTCGGTCCGATCGGCGTGCCCGTCTCCACCCTGCTGCTGCTCACCGTGGGCAACGCCACGAGCGGCGCCAGCGTCGGCGCCGATCTGCTGCCCTCCGCGGCCCACGCCGTCTCCGCGCTGCTGCCTCCCGGCGCGGCCGTCCGTACCATCACCGACCTGAGCTACTTCAACGGCTCCCACGCGGCGGTGCCCGTGATCACCCTCGCCCTCTGGGCCGGTATCGCCGCGGTCCTGCTCGCGTTGCGTCCCCGGCTGACCCGTCGGCGTCCCACCGGCACCGCGCCGGCCTCTTGAGGAGACACGACAGTGGAACCCATGCGGCAGAGCGCCGATCCGGCCGAGGCGGCCCGCCGTGCGCGCTTCGGCGAGCTGCCGAGGCGCATCCGTGTCGAGGAGATGGTCGAAGAGCGGCCCGCAGGGGCCTCGGATCCCGCGAAGGACAGGTACTCCGCCGACGAGTGGCTCGTCCGGTGGTGCCTGTGAGCCGCGGTGCCCCTGCCGGACGGTCGTCGGTCGGTGGCCGGCCGTCGAGTGTCCGGCCGGGGGCGAGGTGACGAAGTGAGTCCCGGATCGCATACGGTCCGTCCAGGCACCGACTTCGGGCGCCGACTTCAAGCGATGCCGAGGAGCGCGACATGAACACCACCACGCCTGTGGAGCGTCGAGTGGCCCGGCCGCGCGCCGACGCCCTGCGCAACCGGGAGCGGATCGTCGCAGCCGCCCGCGAGATGTTCGTCGAGTCCGGTTCCGGGGTGCCGTTCGACGAGATCGCGCGCCGGGCCGGCGTCGGCAACGCCACGGTGTACCGCAACTTCCCCGACCGCGACGCCCTCGCCCGCGAGGTCGTCTGCGCGGTGATGGACCGTACCTCGGAGTGGGTGGAGCGGGCACTCGCCGAGGGCGGCGACGCCTTCGAGGCGCTCAGCGGTTTCGTGCACTTCGCCGCCGACGAGCGGATCGGCGCGCTCTGTCTGTCGTTCTCCGAGGGGTTCGACCACAACCAGCCCGACCTCATCGCCGCGCGCGATCGGGTCACCGACCTCGTCACGGTGCTGATGTCGCGCGCCCGCGAGGCGGGACAGCTGCGCCTCGACGTCGAGTTCGGCGACCTGATGATCGCGCTCAGCCAGCTCACCCGGCCGCTGCCCGGCACCGCCTGCCAGGGCATCGACCGCTTCGTGCACCGGCACCTCCAGCTGCTCCTGGACGGCATGCGGGCCCCGGCCCGCTCCGAACTGCCCGGAGTGGCCGCCACCATGGGGGACTTGTGACGAGGGTGTCCCGCCGACGCGGGTGATCGGACCCTCTCGGCTACAGCCAGCCGCGGCGTGCCGCCTGCCAGGCGAGCTGCATGCGGGTCGCGGCGCCCGCGAGGGTCATCATGCGCTGGATGTGGCGCTGGACCGTGCGGCGGCTCAGGCCCATCTGGCTGGCGATGGCCTTGTCGGCGATGCCCGCGACGAGGAGGGAGAGCAATTTGCGGTCGGTCTCCGACAACGGGGCCGCGTCGCTGGTGTCGTCGACGGTGCCGGAGGCGCTGACGTGCAGCGGCACCGCGTCCTCCCAGTAGCGCTCGAACAGGGCCGTCAGCGCGTCCAGCAGGCTGCTTTCGCGCAGCAGGGCCGCCGTGGGTTCGCTGGGACTGCCCTGCGGGCCGCCCGGCACCAGGGGGCAGATGGCCATCCTCCGGTCGGCGACGGCGAGCCGCAGCGGGAGGTGGGGGACGGAGCGCGCGATCTCACCCGCGCGGACCCCTTCGATAACGTTGTCAATGGCTCCTTCGTCGTCGAAGAAGGCCCGCTCGTACAGAGCGCGGTAGCGGACCCCTCGCGCGAGGGCGTCGAACTCGGCGCGATTGCTCCCCGACGGCATGGCGACGTACTGGGCCTTGCAGAACCAGAGCATCTCGTGGCGTGCGTTGTCCTGGAGTTGACGCAGGTGCTGGCGCAGCGCGCCCGCGCCGGTGATGACTTCGATGAGCTGCCCCGCGTCCTGTCGGCGCCGGGTGCTGCGGTAGGTCTCCAGCAGGTCGGTGACCGCGGAGCGGGCCTGGTCGAGCGCGTCGGCGTTGCGTTGCAGCCGTGGCAGCAGGGCCACATCGGGCGGTGACGCGGTGAAGTGACGTGGCTGCCGGTCGTGGGGGCTGGCGAGACCCTTGGTGGCGAGCGCCGCGAGGATGCCCTCGGCCTGGCCGGGCGCCAGTCCGGTCTGTGAGGCGATCTCGTCGGACGAGGCCGTGGTGGTGGTGATCAGGAGGCGGTAGACGGTCTCCTCGACCGCTGTGAGGCCGGCTGCCTCGAGCATGCAGGTTCCTCCTGGCCGAGCCGGGTTCGCACACAGGTGTGGACCACGTCGATCATTGAGGTCAGAACTATAAGGGGTGCCGAGCAGTGTGCGGTGGGTGCCGTAGTCACGTACTACGGCACCCACCGCACATTCAGGAAGGACGACCCGCCGTCGGGATCACCGCGCGCCGGGGTGCAGGAAGGCGCGGTCCACGGTCTGCCGGACGGTGTGGCCGGCCGCGTCCTGCGCCGTCACGCGCAACGTCACGTACGCGTCCGCGTGCACGCGGGCCGGGCGCTCCACGACGGCGGTGAAACCGTTCCCCTTGCGGGCCGTGGTGGCCGCGGTGGCCCAGGTCCGCCCGTCGTCGTAGGACGTCTCGACCTTCAGCGTCACCCCACGGGGTGCCGCCATGCCGTCCTGCATGCGGACGGTCAGGCCGAGTTGCTGCTTGCGGGCCCGGCTCACCGCGTTCCGGGCGTCGACCGGTACGGACCAGTCGACCTGGAGCAGCGGCAGCAGGGACTTCTGGGCGGCGGTCTCCGAGCGGAACGTCCACGACGTACGGGTGGACGGGCCGAAGCTCCAGTCGTCCGAGTCGCGGCCGGTGGCCAGGTCGAGCCGGTACTCGGCGTTGCCCGCGGGCACTTCGATGTCACCCCACGCGCCGTAGTCGGACTCGGCGATCCGCTCCCCGTTGCGGTACAACGTCGCCGTCGCCGTGTCGGGTTGGCCGAGACCGCCGAAGGGCGGAGCCTCGGCGTACGCGTAGTGGGTCGCGCCGGAGTCGGTGAATTCGGGAATGAACACCGAGAGCGTGTTGCCCTCGCGTACCGACGGCCAGGCCGCACCGCGCGGGATCGACGGGCGGACCGGTCCCGCGAACCACCGCTCCGTCGCACGCTGCCCGGGGCGGTAGGTGTGGGGTGTGTCCCGCATGCCGACCCGCAAGGGCTCGTCGGGCTCGTCGGCGATCTTGTGGCGCACGGTGTGGCTCCACAGGGTGTCCCCGCCGCTGACGTACTCGACGCGTTCCCGGCCCACCGGAACGTAGCGGCTGTACTGGTTCCAGGCGGTGTCCTGGTACGGCCGCCAGGCGAAGCGCTGCTCGCTCGCCCACTCCGAGGCGCCGGTGCGGGTGTACGTGGCGCCGATCTCGGCGGTGTTGCGCTCGGAGACGGTGTGGACCAGGTTCTTGGGGATGGAGCCGTTGGAGACCTGCATCACGTCGTAGAGGTAGGGGCTGCGCACCGTGCCGGAGAAGTCCACCGTCGTGGTGCCCTTCCCGACCCGCTTCAGCAGAGCCGCCCCCTCGTCGAAGGAGACGCGGATGGCGGGCACCGCCGTCGGCACGCCGTTGGGCCGCCACCTCGTCCAGGAGAGTTCGTCCTCCGGCCACACCAGCAGAAGCGCCTTGGCCCCCTCCGCCGCCGCGGCCTGCGCGAGAGCCCTGGTGTCGTCCGCGATGGACTGGACACGTACGACGGCCAGTTTGCCGCGCGTGCCACGGAAGCGGGGCTCCGCCGATGTGCCGGCGTCCACGGCGGTCAGGTGTGCGCCGCGGTCGTCGAAGACTGCGGAGTCCTGCTCGTAGTAGGGGGCGAGCCCCGACCGCCCGCCCGAGACCTGCGCCCGCAGCTGGGGGGCCACCATCTGCCAGCGCGAGTGGAACTCGAACGTGCCGTCGGTGACCGGGGCCACGGTGCTGACGTACAGACGCTTCACCTCGTCGAACATCATGTGGCCCTGGATCAGGCCACGACCGTCGATCCGGCGGTACAGCATGTCGCTGAGGACGCCTCGCTGCTCGGCGGGGCGAGGCGTACGGATCTTCACCTCGGTGACGTCGGCGGCGTTCAGCGTCACCGTCATGTCCTTGGTGACCTTCACCTCGGGGTTGACGATCTCGCCCGCTTCGATCCCGTCGGCGGCCCGCTCGTAGAAGCCGGAGTTGACGCTGTAGGTGCCCTCCTCGACGACGGCGACACCCGCGGCCCTGTCCGTGTAGTCGACGAATCCGGTGCCGAAGTCGGTGGCACCCCAGATGTTCGGCAGCGCGTCCGGTACGACCCGGCCGTCGCGGTCCCGGTACACCACGGTCAGCCGGTGCTGCTTGCCGCGCACCAGCAGGGACAGCGTGGTGTGGGCCAGCACGGTGCCGTCGGCCGACGTGGCGGTGACGTACCCGTAGTACACACCGCGCGTTGCGTTCGCCGCGTCGATCCGCAGCGGCACATCGACCGTGGCACCGGGCGCCAACTCCACCGAGTCGGAGCCGGAACGAACCACCCCGTCGGCGAGAGCGCGCCCGAAGTCGGTCGTCAGCTTGACCGCCAGAGTGAGTTTCAGCGGACGGTCACCGGTGTTGGTGTAGTGCACGGTGGCCGTCTGCTGCCGCCCCGCCGCACCGGCCTCGACCGTCGGCAGGACCAGGGAACCGGTGGCGGTCACCGGACCCATGGCCGTGGCCAGGTCGATGCGGCCGCCGCCCTGCTCGGTCACCTTGGTGCCGGACACCGTGCGCGACGTGCTGATCAGGGCGTCCTTCAGCTGCTGGGCGCCCCAGCCCGGGTGCTGCTGTGCCAGCAGGGCTGCGGCACCGGCGACGTGCGGGGTCGCCATCGACGTGCCGGACGCGGCGGTGTAGTCCGCGTCGATCGGCTTGCCCATGCTCGTCCCCGAAGCCCGGGCGGCGACGATGTCGACACCGGGGGCGGTCACGTCGGGCTTCGCCGCTCCGTCGCCGAGGCGGGGGCCGCGGCTGGAGAACGGCGCGAGGGAGTCGTCGCGGTCGACGGCGCCCACGGTCAGCGCGGCGTCGGCCGCGCCCGGGGAGCCGACCGTGGTCGGACCGGACTCGCCCGCGTTGCCCGCCGCGACGACGAAGAGGGTGTCCGTGGAGGCGGTCAGGGTGTTCACGGCCTGACTCATGGGATCGGTTCCGTCGGTCGCGCCGTCCGAACCCAGGCTCATGTTGACGACCTTGGCGTGCTGGGCGGTCGCCCACTCCATGCCGTCGATGACCGCCGACTCGCTGCCGTAGCCGTCGTCCCCCAGGACCTTGCCGACCAGCAGGTCGCTTCGCGGCGCGACACCGCGCCGGGTTCCCGAGGACGCGGCGCCGGTGCCGCCGACGATCGAGGCGACGTGTGTGCCGTGACCGAAGACGTCGTTCGTTCCGGCGCTGCCGGAGAAGTTCTTCGCGTCCGCGATGCGTCCGGCAAGGTCGGAATGGTCGGCGTCGACACCGGTGTCGAGGACGGCCACCTTGACGCCCTGGCCTTCGTAGCCCGCCTTCCACGCGGTGGGGGCGTTGATCTGAGCCGTGCTGCGGTCCAGCACGGCCTTGACCCTGCCGTCCAGGGAGACGCGGGGAGTGACCGCGGCACGGGAGACGTCCGTGGTCCCGTTCGTGGTCAGTGTCTTCCAGAAGCCGTCAAGGTCGGCACCGGCGATGTGCAGCGACCGGGCGTCGATGCTGCTGAGATCACGGGCGGTGGTCTTGGGCGCCTTGTACTCCACCAGCCGGTCGGCGGTGGCCGCGGCCGTTCGCGCCGCCCGCGCGGCGCCCTTGGTCCCGTCCGGCGACGGCTCGGAGGAGACGATCAGCGGGAGGGTGCGCGAATGGGCCACGTCGTAGCCCTCCAAGATGAGCCCTGTCACGTCGAACAGTCGGCGGTCCAGCGTGCCCGCCGTCACCAGCGCCTCGGCGTCGGAGGGAAGTACCGTCAGTGCCTTGTCGTCTCCTTCGAGCGTCCGGAAGGAGATGTGCTCGCGCCCGGGGCCGGGCTGCACCGACGCGGTACGGCGACCACCGGGCAGCGAGGTCACGGTCACGCGGTCACCGGTCAGCAGGCGCACCGTGGCGGAAACCGCCCTGTCCGCGTCGGTGAACCCCGCCGTGTCCTTCGGGCCGGGCTCGGCCGAGACGGGCGACACACCTCCGATCGTCACCACCAGTACGGTCGATATCGCCGCCGGCAGGCGGATCCATGCCATCTGTAGAGCACCTTTCGTACAGCGTCAGATCATGCGCCGTACGAAAGAATCGGGTCGGGGCACAGGACATGTCACTGGAATCACCTGCCGCAGATGTGACATGTCTCAATGGCGACACGGGCGGACCGTGACGCCTGCGCGAGGCCGCGCCCAGGCCCGGCCGGGACGCTCAAGGGCTGTGGAGCGGGCCGGAATTGGGGGACGGCGCGACTGTGGTCCAGGCACCGCCCGGTACCGTCCACGCGTCTCGACGCCGAGCACCACGGGCAGCGGCCCAGACATGGCAGGGGGCTCGGCCGACGTGTGGTGGGCCGGAGAGAGCGCCTGTGGCATGCGTGAACTCAAGCCGGAAGACGGCCCGTTGAAAGAATCGACGCTCGACGCTCGACGCCCGCGGTGGCGGTCGGCGGAGCGACCGTGCGCCACGTGTGAGGTACGGGGCCGCCCGGAGCCGCGTCGGGCGGCGGGCGGTGTATGCGTACCTACGTCAGTGATCGGGCGCGATGCGCCTCAGTACCTTCGCGGCCGCGGCCACGTCGCACCCCTCCAGGTGGGAGAAGACGTGTCGCCGGACACTGGCGAGGTTGGTGGGCCACGCCTGCTTCAGCCGTGTCCAGCCGGGGCTCGTCAGGACGGCGAGCAGCGCCCGTCCGTCCTCGGGCGACTTCACCCGCATGACGAGCGACTGGCTCTCCAGTCGGTTCACCACCCTGGTCATGCCGCTGAGCGAGAGCCCGCAGGCGGTGGCCAGCTCGCTCATGCGCATCTGGTTGTCCGGGGCCTCGGAGAGATGGACCAGCACCATGTATTCCGTGCCGGAGATGTCCTGCTCGGCGAGCATGTCGGCGTCGACGATGCGGGGCAGGAGCGCCATGACCCTCCCGAGAGCCCGGAGGAATGCCTCCTCGTCGGGGTTGAGGGGCTCGATCGTCGTCGCCTTTGCCATGAGTTCAGTGTAAGTGGCCCGACCGGAGGCGGATCCCGTGGCTTCGACGGGTCGATCACGCCGGGAGGGGCCCCTCCGGTCGGTGATCGACGAGCATGTGGGGCGGGTCGGGCCGAGGCGGACCGGTCCGTGGTCCGCCGGGATCTTGGGCGGGGCTCCTCGACGGGTTCCGGTCCGGGGATGTGACGGAACGCGGGGCTGAGAGTCGGGGTCGCTCACGGGCATCCGCCCCGTGGAGCGGCCGGACCGTGCGGAAGCCGGCGCTGCGAGGATCCCGGGCGGAGCCGTCGCCGAGGGTGCGCGGACGGCGCGGCTCGCCCAGGACGACCGCACCGGCCGGCGGCTGGGCGGACGCCGCCCCGGCCCCGTGTGTCCGAGGGGTCGCGCGGCCCTGTTCCGTGTCCAACAGGGCTGACGCAGAGACGACTTGTCGCAGGTTGGACAGGCGAAAGTACCGACATCCGCGCCGGGGGAGTTCAAGGTGGGACTCCGCAGCGGGCGGCAGCGTGCGGTGCGTCGTGACGCATCCGCGGGGAGCAGGCCCGCCGCGCGGGCCGCGGCCATCGACCGCCGGCAGCCGATCGCCGGCCGACGGTCGGCGGCATCGGACGCCGTCGGCCGTCGGCCATGTGCTCGGTTCCGTCGCAGTTGTGACGTCGTGTCACGCAGAGAGCGTTCCAGTCCCGTCGACTCAAGGAACTGCATGACATCCATACGCACCCGCAATCGGGGGCTCGCAGCCGCCGCCCTCGCGTTGGCCATGCTGACCGCACCGCCGCTCGTGTCCGCCTCGGGCACTCCGCGGACCGGTCCGACCGACCAGACCCTGGTCGGCAACGCGGCAACACATCAGCCCACCTCACGTACCGTCACCTTGGTGACCGGTGACAAGGTGACCGTGAACACCGCGGCCGACGGCAAGGTCACCCGGTCCGTACAGGGTCCGGACGGCCGGCGCACCGGATTCGCCGTCCACGAGGTCGGCAAGGACACCTACGTGTATCCCGACACGGCGGTGCCGTACCTCGCGGCAGGGCAACTGGACAAGGAACTCTTCAACGTCACGGGGCTGCTGGCGGACGGGTACGGGGACGCGCAGCGCAGCACTCTGCCTCTGATCGTCACGTACACCGACGCGGCCGTCCGCGCGCGTGCGGCGGCTGTGCCCACCGGCGCCACCAGGACCCGCGCACTGAACAGCATCCAGGGCGCGGCACTGTCGCAGCAGCGGACCAAGGCGGGCGCCTTCTGGTCCGCCCTCACCGGCGGGAACGCGTCGGCCACCGGCCGCGGGAGCGCGGCGAAGCCACGACTGAGCAGCGGGATCGCGAAGGTCTGGCTGGACGGGAAGGTCAAGGCCGACCTGTCCGACACGACGGCGCAGATCGGGGCGCCCGAGGCGTGGGCCGGCGGCAACACCGGTCAGGGCGTGGACGTGGCGGTGCTGGACACGGGTGTCGACACCCGGCATCCGGACCTGGTGGGGCAGGTGAGCGCGAGCACGAGCTTCGTGCCGGACCAGGACGTCGAGGACCGCAACGGTCACGGCACCCACGTGGCCTCGACCATCGCCGGCACCGGCGCGGCCTCCGACGGCAAGGAGCGGGGCGTCGCGCCCGGCGCGCGCCTGCACATCGGCAAGGTCCTCGACGACAACGGCAGCGGCCAGGAGTCCTGGGTGCTCGCCGGCATGGAATGGGCCGCCCGCGAGCAGCATGCCAAGGTCATCAGCATGAGCCTCGGGGCCGGCCCGACCGACGGACACGACCCGATGAGCCAGGCGGTCGACGAGCTCAGCGCCGAGACGGGTGCGCTGTTCACGATCGCGGCCGGCAACAGCGGGAAGTACACCGTCTCGACGCCGAGCGTCGCCGACGCCGCCCTGTCGGTCGGCGCGGTGGACGGCTCCGACCGACTCGCCGACTTCTCCGGCACCGGACCGCGCCAGGGCGATGCCGGTCTGAAGCCGGAACTGACCGCGCCGGGTGTCGACGTGCTCGCGGCCCGCTCCCAGTACTCCTCGGAGGGCACCGGCTCCTACCAGACGATGAGCGGGACCTCCATGGCCACCCCGCACGTCGCCGGTGCCGCCGCGCTGCTGGCCCGGGCGCACCCGGGCTGGAGCGGGCAGCAGCTCAAGGACGGACTGGTCAGCACCACCAAGACGACACCCGAGTACACCCCGTACGAGGCCGGCAGCGGTCGCCTGGACGCCGCAGCCGCCGCCAAGGGCACCGTGTTCGCCTCCGGCAGCGTCTTCGGCGGCTACCGCGAAGCCTCGACACCGGCCGGCGGCACGAGCGGGAAGACCGAGAAGAAGGTGACGTACACCAACACCGGGGACCGTCCCGTCACCCTCGACCTGGATGTCCGGGCTCCCGGCGCGGCCACCGGCGCGTTCACACTGTCCGCCCGGCAGATCACCCTTCCGGCCAACGGCACCGGCACGGTCGACCTGATCACCGACTTCGACCTGGTGAAGGCCGACACGGTCACCTCGGGGCAGATCCTCGCCACCGACGGGTCCGGCGCGCTGGTCGCCCACACCATCACCGGCGCCTACAAGATGGGTGCGCGCTACACGATCACGGTCAACGGCAAGGACCGCAGCGGTCGCCCCATGGGCGGCGCCGTGTGGGTGACGGGCGAACGGTTCGCAATGCCCCTGGTGCTGGACGACTCCGGCACGGGCACCGTGACCCTGCCCGGAGGCACGTACGCGGTCGAGCTGGTGGCCGACGTCGAAGGCGTTCACGGGCCGCACTCGAAGGGTATGGCCGTCCTGACCCGTCCCGAGGTCGTCCTTGACAAGGACGTCACGGTGGACCTGGACGCCTCCAAGGCCAGACAGGTGACCGTCCGGACTCCTCAGGCGACCACTCCGGCCTTGACCCGACTCGACTTCTACCGGTACTTCAACGACACGCACGCCTACCGCAGCCAGCACATGCCGAACCAGTCCTACGACAGCTCTTGGGTCCTGCCCAGCAAGGAAGTCACCACGGGCACCTACGAGTTCGGTGTCGCCAGCCGTCTGGAACAGCCGGCACTGACGATCGCCGCCGGGAAGCACACCTACGACGACCTGCGCGTCCGGCGCGCACACGTCCCCCTCAAGAAGGGTCGGCACACCTACGGTGCCGTCTTCGCCGGGGAGGGCGGTACCGACGCCTACCGCGGTCTCGACGTCAAGGGCAGGACCGTCGTGGTCCGGCGCAACGATTCCGTGGCGCTGGAAGAGCAGGCCGACAACGCGGCCAAGGCCGGCGCGAGTGTGCTGCTGGTGGTCAACGACGGTGACGGGCGCCTGGCGGCGTGGACGGACGACTCCTACCGGGACACGGAGATTCCCGCTCCCCTGACGGTGGCCACTCTCACCGCGGACGAGGGCGACGACCTGATCGCCCGCATCAAGCAGGGCAGGATGACACTGCGGGTCACATCGAACCCGGCCACCGAGTACGTCTACGACATCGCACACCACCAGAGCGGCGTCCCCGCAGACCCCTCGTACCGCCCGCGGCGCGCCGACCTGAACCGGGTCGAGGTCTCCTTCCGCAACAACCACCAGGCCCGGGCCATGGAGATCCGTTCCGCCGTCTGGCACGACGACTACGGGCCCGTCCCGCTGCCCGTCCCGGCCCAGGGGACGCGCACCGACTGGGTGTCCGCCGGCACGGTTTGGCACGAGGAGGCCTTCGTCAACCGGGAGCTCCAGATCTCCAACGACACCTTCAAGCGCTACCCGCGCGGAACGACCTCCCACTTGGAGTACTTCGGGCCGATCCAGCGGCCGCGGATGAACAGCCACTACATGCCGCTGCGCTCGGGCAACACGGTGGGGGCGACGATCCCGGGCTGGGGTGACTCGGAGCCCGGACGCGCCGGCACCACCTTCGGCAACCCGGAGGTCCAGGACCGGGTCAAGATCTACCAGGGCGACACCCTGATCCGGGCCTCGGACACCAACACGATCGGCAGCGTGCGCTTCCCCCTCGTCCTGGCTCCCGAGAAGCTGCGGTACCGCCTGGTGTCCGACAACGCGCGAGGCAACTGGACGAACGACTACTCCACCACCACCAGCACCGAATGGGGCTTCACCTCCCAAGAGACCGCTGCCGACACCGTCGCCGTTCTGCCGTTGATCCAGCTCGACTACGCGGTCACCGGCATGGACGCCTCCGGCAGGAGCGGCCGTCGCAGCGACATCACCGTCACGCCCTCACACCTCGCCGGAGCCCCCGGCTCCGACACCATCAAGACCGTGAGCGTGGACATCTCCTACGACGACGGCAACAGCTGGCAGCACGCGACGCTGCGTCACACCGACCGGGGCTGGTGCACCGAGCTGAACGCACCCGCCAAGGCGCGGTTCGTGACACTGCGCACCAGCGCGAGCGACACCCAGGGCAACACCGTCAAGCAGCGGATCACCCGGGCCTTCGGCCTGAAGTGAGCGCCGCCCCGGTCGGTACCCCCTGACCGGCGAGGGGCGGGGCCGCGTCGAGCGGTCCCGCCCCGAGTGCTCGGCGCGCACCCCGGCCCGTGCCGAGGACACAGGGAAGTCAAGAGGACGCCACAGTCATGACGTCGGTCGGGCGCCCAAGTCTCATGCCGACCGTCGGACGCCTAGACCAACTCGCCGTTCCTGGCGACCACCTGACCTCCATGGACCACCATGTCGCGCTGCGGCATGTCCACCACGACCTGCGGGATGCACTCGCCGCGCACCAGGACGAAGTCCGCGGGGGCGCCCGGCTCGAAGTCGGCGTGCGGCAGGCCCATCACATCGGCGCCGCCATGGGCGCCCACCGTGTAGCAGGAGGTCAGTTCGTCGTCGAGGCGGACGTCGGTGACCCAGCCGAGGATGTGCGCCCGGTGCAGCATGTCGGCGTCGCCGAACGGACTCCAGGAGTCACGGACGCCGTCCGAGCCCAGACCGACCCGCACACCGTGTTCCTTGAGTCGGGTGATGGGCAGGACCAGGGACTCGTTCGGGGCGACCGTCGTGAGGGCGATGTCCAGGTCGGCCAGATCCGCCGCCGTCGCGTCGAGTTCGGACGCACCGAGGAACGGCAGGCAGAAGACGTGACTGACCGTCACCTTCCCACGCAGGGACAGGGCCCGGGTCCGGTCGACGATCCCGCGCAGGACCCGCGTACCCTTCTCGTCGCGGTCGTGGAGGTGGATGTCGACACCGACGCCGTAGCGGTCCGCGAGGCGGAACACCAGGTCGAGCTGCTCGTCGAGCGCATGGTCGAAGCTGATCGGGTCGATGCCGCCGATCATGTCGACGGCGCCGCTGCGCGCCGCCTCCTCCAGCAGTTTCGCCGTGCCGGGGGTACGGATCACTCCGTGCTGGGGGAAGGCCACGATCTGCACGTCGAGCGCGTCGGCGAGGCGGTCCCGTGCCTCGGCCACCCCTTCGACGCCGGCCAGGCCGTACGCGGGTGCCACGTCGACGTGCGCCCGCATCGCCCGGGTGCCGCGGGTCACCGCGTGGGCCATGAGACCGTAGGCGCGTTCGCCCACCGGCCGACGCTGTGCGTGGGAGAGCTCGACGTCCTGCTCGCAGTACTCGGCGATGCTCCCGGCCGGCCTGCGGGAGACCCAACTCCCGCCCCAGCTCGTCTTGTCGGGGTGGATGTGCGCGTCCACGAGCGAGGGCAGCGCGATGCGGCCGCCGCCGTCCACCACCTTGGCGCCCTTCGGCGCGGGGGCGTCCGATATCCGCCCGTCGACGACGGTCAGGTCCACGGGTCGCTTGGCGCCGAGGGGACGTACGTGGCGGAAGACCACGGCCTTCTCGGGGTGCTCGGCCTTCCCGGGTTCTGCCTGTGCGGCCGTCACGGTGAGCGCGGTGCCGCCCAGAGAGGCGGCACCTGCGAGGACGCCGCGCCGGGAAAGGGGAGGAGGAGTCATGCCGAGTTCTCCTTGAGCCGGCGACGTGCCGGGGGAGGGGGAGGAGGGGGAAGTCACAGGGCGACACCGGAACGCACCACGCGCAGCGGTGACTTGAGGACGGAGACGTCGGCGAGCGGGTCCCCGGACAACAGCAGGACGGCGCCCGCGCGGCCGCGTGCGAGGCGGCCCGCAGCGCCGTCCAGGCCCAGCAGGTGGGCGGCACCGGTCGTCGCCGTGCGGATCGCGTCGAGCGCCGGCAGACCGGCCGCGCGCATCAACTCGACCTCCCGGCCGATGGGATCGATGCTGCCGCCGGAGGAGTCGGTGCAGGCGGCGAGCGGAACGCCGAGCTCGTGCGCCGCGAGCACGGCCCGCTCGAGGACCGGCAGGAACGTCCGGCCGCGCTCGGCGAGCACGGGGTCCGATGCCTCGGCGAGGCCGGCGATGGCGGTGAGAGTGGGGGGTGAAGTACGTTCCCCTGCGCCGCATTTCGTGCAGCGTGCGTTCGCCGACGAACACACCGTGCTCCAGCGAACGGATGCCTGCCGTGACCGCGTCGTGGCAGCCCTTCTCGCTGTAGCTGTGGCACAGCACGTCCTTGCCGCCACGCCGGGCCGCGGCCACCACCTCGGACAGCTGTGCGTGCGAGTAGACCTGGGTGAGCGGGTCCTGATCGGCCAGTCCCGCACGCTCGTTGACTCGTGTCTTGACGACGTCGGCGCCGCGCGCCAGGTTCACCGAGACGACACGGCGCAGTGCCTCCGCGGACCGCCCACCGTCCTTGAGGCGGGCCAGCGGAGTGAGGTCCGGGCCGGCGTGGACGGTGTCGCCGAGGTCGGGCGTCACGAAGACGCCTGCGGCCTTCAGGCGGGGCGCCTGCTGCGGCGCCTGGCGGGCCAACTCCCTTACGGCGATGTCCTGGTAGAAGTTCGTGGAGCCGCTGCGCGCACTGGTGGCGCCCTGGCGGACCGCGTCGCGGGCCTCGGCGGCGGTGTTGAGGTGGATGTGGGCGTCGATCAGACCGGGCAGCACCCACCGGCCGTGCGCGTCCAGGCGGGGGGCGTCGGCCGGTACGTCGACCCGGTCGCGGGGACCAGCGGCACGCACCACGCCGTCCCGGATCACGACGATCGCGTCCTCGATGACGTCGCCGGTCGCGGGGTCCAGCAGCGTGCCGCCCTCGACGACCAGGTCACCGGTGCGGGCCGGACGGCGGGCCGGGCCGGCGGCGGTCGCCGTCCCGGAGGCCAGCGCGGTCGTCGTGCCCGCGAGGGCGGCGGAGGCGGCGAGCACGCCGCGGCGGGTCAGTCGGCCGGGCGGGGGCGGAGCGGGCTCGACGCACCTGGGACTCCTTGGGGCGAGGAGGGCTACGGATCCGACCGTTTGTATACCAAGACTGAGTGCTCCACAAGATCGCAAGAGTAGCAGGCAGACCGAACGAAGGTTTATGGGGCAATTGAGTAGATGTTCTCAGCGCGCCTACTGGCTTCTGGTATACAAAGTGATGTCGCCGAAGAGAGATTTCAGCGCCACCGCGCGACTGTCCCGCACGTGCAGGAGCGTGCTGGCTGCGGCCGCCTCTTCGTCGCCCGCCGCGATGTGCCGGAAGATCTCCGCATGCTGGGCCCGCATGTGCGCCGGCTCCTCACGCAGTCCGAACAACAGCTGCAACTGCCAGCTGAGCTGTTCCATCGTGCGGCCCAGCAGCGGATTGCCGCTCAGCGCCACGATCCCGTCGTGGAAGGCCGTGTGCTCGGCCACCTCCCGGGGCCCCTCGTCCACCGCGGCCGCCTGTTCGGCCCGTTCGACGGACTCCCGCAGCGCCGAAAGACCGGGCGGCTCCGCACCGTCCCCGCACCCGGCGACGGCACGGGCGGCGAGCCGCGACGCCTGCACGGCGAGCGGCTCCCACACCTCGTACAGATAGCGCACGTCGGCCCGCTCCAGACTGCGCACCCGCACGCCGCTGTGCGGCATCAGTTCGAGCAGGCCCTCGGCGACCAGTGCGCGCAGGGCCTCACGCACCGGCACGCGGGACATGCACAGCTCCTCGGCCACCTCGCGCTCCACGAGGCGGGCGCCCATCGGGTAACGGCGGTCGACGATGCGCAGACGCACCGCCTCGCGCGCCTGCGCGCTCAGCGAGGCACGCCCCTGTCCTTTTGCCGCGTCACTGCCCGTCACCTGCAACCGTCCTTCGCTCGTCGTGCCCCGGGCGAGGATATGACCACCTTCCGCGGCACCCGTCGCAGCCCGCAGCCCGACAGGGTGTCCCACGTGCCCCGAGCCACCATGGAATCCGCGGGAACGGCGCAGATCCCGCGGCTTCGGCGAGGGGTGAGGCCGCGCCGCGTCGAGGACGTCTGCCTCCGCGGGCACCGGGTACACGTGCCCTGTACGGAGATGAATCCGTGCCGGCGGCGGTACGAGGACGACAAGGGGCGTGACGTGGCGGTCAAGGCGATGGGCTGGGCGCACTCGTTCCCCATGGCGCAGGGCGTGCGGGCCGGACGGCAGTGGACACGCGACCATCTGGCGTCGCTGCCCTGGACGGCGGACGAACCGGACACGACGGACGCGATCGTCCTGGCCGTCTCCGAACTGCTCACCAACGCCCACGTCCATGCCCACAGCGACGCGAGTCTCGTCCTCACCTGGGACGGCGAGTGCCTCCATGTGAGCGTCCACGACGAGGACCCCACCCTGCCCCGACAGCGTGAGCCGGAGCCGGGCGAGACGTCGGGCCGTGGGGTCGGCATCGTGCGCGCCCTGGCCGACGACCTGGGCACGACCTGTCAACGGCACGGCAAGACCGTGACCGCGTGCTTCCGCCCGCCCGGTCGGGGGCGGGGGGACGTCGACGAGGGCGATAGCTGACGGCTTGGGCACAGCCGCCTCGCTGCTCGCCGCCCCGATCGAGCGTGTCCGTCCCACTCCCGTAGAAGTCCCCTGAGCCAAGTCTCCCCAGGTGAGGGGTGTTTCGGCTGTCCCACGGTGTCCCACGGGCGTCGTCATGGCAAGCCCGTACGGCTGTCATGGAGTCACGCCCCGGGCGAACGGGGCACCACCGGT
>NZ_JBVHMN010000012.1:283855-291459 GCF_055558435.1 Streptomyces sp. NPDC025784 | reverse complement strand
TGGGAGCGCCAGTACGCCGAGGCGCAGCAGCGCTTCGAGCAGCACCAGGCGCAGGTCATCAAGTCCCGCGAGGCCGACGCCCAGGCGGCGGCCGAGGGCGGCGACGCGGCGGGTGCGGCTCCGGCCGCGTCCGGCGGTGGCTCGTACTCCTCGGAGTCCGCGGACAACTCCGGCGCCCTGGCGTCGGACGAGGCCCTGGCTGCCCTCCGCGAGAAGCTCGCCGGCGGCCAGAGCTGAAAGCTCACCGCTAGGCGCTAGCCGATGACTGCGGGCCCGCACCCATCAGGGTGCGGGCCCGCAGTGCGTTTCCCGCCGACCACGCGGGTCACGGCGGCCGCCCCATTGATCACGCGGGTCACGGCGGCTGCCTGGCCGACCCTGGCGGATGCCGGCCGATTCGTCGGTCGCGGGAGATGGCGGTCGCCCCCGACCGTGGCGGATGCCGGCTGCCTGCCCCGTCGACCGCGGCGGCCGGGCCGCCCTTCCGGAGGTGGGCCCTCGGTGGGTGTCGCGCACGTGACGTCGGCTGACCGTTCCCGGTGATCGCGTCGCCCCGGGCGCGCGGGCGGCGGTCGCCCGGTGGTCCGGTGGTACACGGTGTCCACCCGGCTGGACGCGTGCGCGGGCAGAAACGCGCGGGATACACGAGTTGCCGATGGGCCGTAACCGGCCATTGGGAGGCTTCCCCGGTCGTTCAAGATCGAAAGGGGAGCCCTGTCATGCCACAGCCTCAGAGCCGTCCTGGTACGAGCCGGCGTTCGTTCCTGCGCACGGTGGGTCTCACCGGTGGCGCGGGCACGATGTTCGCCACCATGGGAGCCCTCGGTCTGGCCCCCACCGCCCAGGCCGCACCGCGCGAACAGCCCTTCCGTGCCCTGAAGCCGAGCGACTTCACGCTCACGGGACGCGGCGCGGCGAAGGTCGTCATCGTCGGCGGCGGCATCGCCGGACTGGCGTCCGCGTACGAACTCGGCAAGGCCGGCTACGACTGTACGGTCCTGGAGGCCAGGGACCGCACCGGCGGGCGCAACTTCACCGTGCGGGGCGGAGATTCGACCACCGACCTCTACGGCAACACCCAGACGGCGCGCTTCGGCGAGGGCCAGTACATGAACGCGGGACCAGCCCGCCTGCCGCAGTGGATGGTCACCCTCGACTACTGCCGCGAACTCGGCGTACCCGTCGAGGTGTTCACCAACTCCAACGCGGACGCGTACCTCTTCAACGAGTCGGCCGGCATGACCGAGCCGATGCGGTACCGCACCGCCAAGGCCGATGTCTACGGCTACGTCTCCGAGTTGCTCGCCAAGGCCACCGACAAGGGCGCCCTCGACAAGGAACTCACCGCCGCCGACCAGGAGAAACTCGTCGAGTTCCTCAAGGACTTCGGCGAGCTCGGCGACAAGCTGACGTACGAGGGCGGCGAGCGGCGCGGCTACACCACCGTCCCCGCCGCGGCGGGCACCCCCGGAGTGCTTCTCGACAAACTCCCCACCGCGTCCGAGGTCTTCGCCAGCGGCGTCGGCCGTTACTTCTCCTTCGAGTTCGGGTTCGACCAGGCGATGCTGATGTTCCAGCCGGTGGGCGGCATGGACCGGATACCGCGGGCCCTGACGGAGGCGATCGGCGCCCGTCGCATCCGGACGGGAGCAGTCGTCTCGCGGATCACCGACAAGGGCAGCGGCGTCACCGTCACGTACACCCAGGGCGGCCGGACCAGGTCCATCGACGCGGACTACTGCATCGGCGCCCTGCCGCCGAACATCCTCGCCAAGGTCCCGCACAACCTCGGACCGGGAGTGCAGAGGGCCCTGGAGGCGATCACCCCGCAGTCCGCGGGCAAGATCGGGCTGGAGTACCGCTCCCGCTGGTGGGAACTGGACCACCACATCTACGGCGGCATCACCGAGACCGACCAGGACGTCACCCACATCTGGCACCCCTCCTACGGCTTCCACGGCGAACGCGGTGTCCTGATCGGCTACTACAACTACGGCGGTGACGCCGACGCGTACGCGAAGCTCACCCCCAAGGAACGCGAGAAGCGGGCCGTGGCCGCGGGCGTGAAGATCTACGGCGAGAAGTACCGCACCGAACTCGCCTCCTCGTTCTCGCACCACTGGCGTCAGACACCGCACCTGGAGGCCGCCTGGCACGACACCCCGGGCGGGCCCGACGACATCCGCTACAAACCCCTCAACGAGCCCACCGGGCGGGTCTACTTCGCGGGCGACTGGCTCAGCTACACCGACGCCTGGCAGCACGGCGCCTTCACGTCCGCCCGCAAGGCGGTGACCGCGCTCCACGCGCGCGTGCTGTCCGCGTGACCGTCCGTCGGCGGCCGAGAAGGGGGTAAGAGGATGGTGGTGAGGGGCGCGGTCCGGGAATGCCCGCGCTCCGCACCATGTTGTGCTGTACGAACACGAGGAGGAGCGGTCACAGTGCTTGATCCGCAGGGTTTGTACGCATGGGAGCCGAAGGGGCTGGCCGTCGTCGACGTGGCGCTGGCCCAGGAGTCGGCCGGTCTTGTCATGCTCTACCACTTCGACGGATACATCGACGCGGGCGAGACCGGCGACCAGATCGTCGACCGGCTGCTCGACTCGCTGCCCAACCAGGTCGTGGCCCGTTTCGACCACGACCGGCTCGTGGACTATCGCGCCCGCCGGCCGCTGCTGACGTTCAAGCGCGACCGCTGGACCGACTACGAAGAGCCCACCCTCGACGTGCGGCTCGTCCAGGACGCCACCGGAGCGCCCTTCCTGCTGCTGTCGGGCCCGGAGCCGGACGTGGAGTGGGAACGCTTCGCCGCCGCCGTCCAGCAGATCGTGGAGCGGCTCGGCGTCCGTCTGTCGGTGAACTTCCACGGCATCCCCATGGGCGTCCCGCACACCCGGCCCGTGGGCCTCACCCCGCACGGCAACCGCACCGAGCTGGTGCCCGGCCACCGCAGCCCCTTCGACGAGGCCCAGGTCCCCGGCAGTGCCGAGTCCCTCGTCGAGTACCGCCTCATGGAGGCCGGACACGACGTCCTGGGCGTCGCCGCTCACGTGCCGCACTACATCGCCCGTTCGCCGTACCCGGACGCCGCGCTGACCGTCCTGGAGTCGATCACCGCCGCGACCGGCCTGGTGCTCCCCGGCATCGCGCACACCCTGCGCACCGAGGCGCACCGTACGCAGACCGAGATCGACCGGCAGATCCAGGAGGGCGACGAGGAGCTCGTCTCCCTCGTCCAGGGCCTTGAGCACCAGTACGACGCGGCCGCGGGCGCCGACACCCGGGGGAACATGCTCGCGGAGCCGGTGGAGATCCCGTCCGCGGACGAGATCGGTCTGGAGTTCGAGCGGTTCCTGGCCGAGCGCGAGGGCGACTCCTGACCGGACCCGGACCCGGACCCGGACCCGGACCCCGGGCCGCGCGGACGACCGGGCCCGTTCCCGCCCTCCCGGCCGAGGGGTGCCTCCCGGTCGAGGGGCCCGCCGTCGTCAGGGCCTAAGCTGCTGGGCATGCTGAAGGTGGGCCTGACCGGCGGTATCGGCGCCGGCAAGAGCGAGGTGTCCCGGCTCCTTGTCGAGCACGGAGCGGTACTGATCGACGCGGACAGGATCGCGCGGGAGGTCGTCGCGCCCGGAACCGCCGGGCTCGCGGCGGTCGTGGACGCCTTCGGGCGGGACATCCTCGCCCCGGACGGGAGCCTGGACCGGCCCCGGCTGGGTGCGATCGTCTTCGCCGACCCCGAGAAGCTCGCCGTGCTCAACGCGATCGTGCACCCGCTGGTGGGCGCCCGCTCGCGCGAACTGGAGGACGCCGCCCCCGACGACGCCGTCGTCGTGCACGACGTGCCCCTGCTCGCCGAGAACGGCCTCGCGTCGCTGTACGACCTCGTGATCGTCGTCGACGCGGCCCCCGAGACCCAGCTCGACCGGCTCGTACGGCTGCGGGGCATGACCGAGCAGGACGCCCGCGCCCGCATGGCCGCCCAGGCCACGCGCGAGAAGCGCCGCGAGGTCGCGGACGTCGTCATCGACAACGACGTGGCTCTCGACGAGTTGGAACGCCGCGTACGGGACGTATGGGACGGTCTGGTGCGCCGATCCCGCCGACCCGGGGAATAGCGGCCCCCGACGGGGGCGTTGAACCCGTGCAGTGAGGGAAGGACTCAGCCGTGCCCGAGACCAGCGGATCGACCGGACGTACTCCGGAGACGCATGTCATCGACTTCCGTGCCGCCGAGCAACTGCTCGCCGCGCGCGACCCGCGGGGCGCGGTGAAGCTGCTCGACCCGGTCATCGCCGCCCATCCCGAGAACACGGCGGCCCGGCTGCTGCGCGCACGGGCCTTCTTCGCCGCCGCGCAACTGCGCCCCGCCGAGCTGGAGTTCACGATCGTGCTGGAGCGCGAGCCGGACAACGCGTTCGCGCACTTCGCGCTCGCCCGCACCTACGAGCGCCAGCGCCGCCCCGAGCAGGCCAAGCGTCACTTCAGGCTGGCGGCGGCGCTCGACCCGAAGCCGCAGTACCTGGAGGCGGCGCGCTTCGACGCGTAGAGGGGCGGGCCGTGCGGAGGGCCGGTGCTGCAGCGGTCACGGGTGGCGGTGCTCGGGTGGCCGTCGGTAAGGCGGCCGGCCGCCCGGAGGCCGGTAGGGCGGTCGCGTCTCCGGCGGGGCGTAAGGAGGCACGTCGCGTCCCGGCTGATAGTGCGGCCCCTGGCGGATGTGCCGCAGGATCATCGCCATGTCGACGGTGACGACCAGCCACAGAACGCCGCACGCGGCAGCCCAGCCGGGCCGCCCGACCAGCGCGAACGCGACCGTCCCGAAGATCGCCCAGACCAGGCCCCACAGGCTCAGCCAGAAGCGCGCCCGCAGCGCACTGCGCGCTGTCGTCGGTTCACTGCCCGTACGCATCAGGATCACCACTCCTACTGGGAAACGTACTCTTCGTGGTGCACGTTCACCAAGTGAGAGCGGTCGGTACGGTGACCGCCGGGGGGAGGCGACGGTGCTGCTGGAGGCGCTGAGGGCGGACGCGGGACTCGCGGAGTGGCTGAAGAGCCTGGAGGGCGAAGGTCCGCCAGGGGTGGAAGCGGTGCTCCCGGACGGTGACGAGCTGGCCGACGTGCTGCTCGACCTGACCGTGGCCCACGAGCACATCAACGAACTCGTCGCGCTGCGCGCCCGATTGGTGGCCGACCCGGAGGCCATGATCCTCCTCGCGCGCTGCGTCGCCCGCTTCGTGCGGGACATGGGAGAGGTCGGCAAGGGCTGGGAGCCACCCGCGTTCCCGGAGTCCGCCGGAGCACTCGGACGCTGCTTCCATGTGTACGTCTTCATCGCGGTGCTGCCCCACGTGCGGGCCTACCACCGCGAGCGCGGCATCCCCGAGGACGTGTCCCGGCGCACCCTCGCCGACCTCGGCCGTCACGTGGCCGTCCACTGCAGGAGGGCCGGGACACCGGGACTGCTGTTCCCCTGGTGGATAGCCCTGCACTTCCACGGGGAGCTGTTCCAGCTGGGCAGGCTCCAGTTCCAGCGGGCGCGGCTCGGCCGGCGCACGGGTCGGGCCGTCGCCGACGCGGGTCTCGGCCTGGGCCCGGGCGACCCGTGCCTGAGCCTGCACATCACCGACTTCCGCGGGCCGCTGACACCCGCCGCCTGCGACCGTTCACTCGCCCTGGCCCGCGACTTCTTCGCCCGCCACTTCCCCGACGAGCGCTACGGGGTGGCCGTGTGCCACTCCTGGCTGCTCGATCCCCAGCTCAAGCGCTATCTGCCCGCCGAGTCGAACATCGTCCGCTTCCAGGACCGGTTCGCGCTCGTCCACCAGGACGGCACTCCGGACGACGGGGTGCCCGTCGGGTTCGTCTTCGGCGATCCCGAGCTGCCGCCGGAGACGCTGCCCCGGCGCAACAGCGTGGAGCGGGCGGTCGTCGACCATCTGCGTGCGGGCGGCCACTGGTACGGCGGGCACGGCTGGTTCGCGTTGTGAGCCGAACGGCTCGCGCCGTGACCGACCCGGGCCTTCGCTCCTGGGCGGTGTTCCTCGAACCGTCCCTTTCTCGAACCGGTGCTTGTCGAACCGCCCTTCTCGGAATTGGCGCTTTCTAGAACCGGCATCCCTCGAACACATCACCCGAACGAGTGGCGGTGCGTTGGAACGGGGTGCCGGAGACCGTCCGTTGGACGGGTATGAGCATCGAGAAGCGTCAGAAGACAGAGATGCGGCAGGGACACGCGGGGACGGGACCGGGCGCGATCACCCCGGACGGCTGCGCCGTCGAGCTGTACGCGCGGCTGCCCGTCGGGGACGAGCCGGACATCGTGGCCGCCGCGGTGCCCCCGGGCGCGCACATCCTGGAACTGGGCAGCGGCGTGGGCCGCGTGACCCATCCGCTCCTGGAGCGGGGTTTCACGGTCACGGCTGTGGACGAGTCCGCCGAGATGCTGGAGCGCGTCCGTGGGGCCCGCACGATATGCGGCACGATCGAGGGCCTCGACCTCGGTGAGACCTTCGACGTGGTGATGCTCGCCTCTTTCCTCGTGCACACCGGTGACGAGAGGGAGCGCAGAGCGCTGCTGGACACCTGCGTCCGCCATGTCGCCGACGACGGCTGTGTGCTGGTCCAGCGCGAGGGGCAGGACTGGCACACCCGCGTGCCGCGTGAGCGGGTGGACGCCTCCGGCTTCACCGTCCGCATTCTGTCCGCGGATCCGGTCGGCGACGGGGTGAACTCGGTCCGCGCGGAGTACGAGTTCCCCGACGCCACCTGGACCCAGACGTTCCTGGCCCGCCCGCTGACGGAGGACGAGTTCGAGGAGGCCCTGAGGGAGGCCGGGCTGAGAGTGGACCGTCGCCTGACCGAGGACGGGGTGTGGATGAGGGCGGTGAAGGCGACGCGAGGCTGATTCCGGGGGTGTGGGGCGGCCGGGGCGCGGGGCGAGTGGGGCGAACAAATACCGTCCGGCGGCGATGAGTTCCGCGGGCCCGCCCGGTCTACCTCTGTGACAGCACGAGCCACCGCTTCCCACAGGAGACCAGCATGTCCGAGACCACCCTCCCTGCCTCCCGAGCCGCCTCCGCCGCCTCCGTGAACGCCCCCGGGCGCAGCCGTGGAGCACGCGTCTCCCTGACCGCTCTGCAGATCGTCCTCGGCCTCTTCTACGCCGTCGCGAGTGCCCTGCCCAAGCTGATCGCGCACCCGTCGGCCGCCGAGACCTTCGACAAGCTGGGCTGGGGACACACGGGCATGTACATCATCGGCGCGCTCGAACTCGCCGGAGGCATCGCCCTGTTGATTCCGCTGCTCGACTCCGTGGCGGCGATGGCGCTCAGCGCGCTGATGGTGGGCGCGTTCATCGCGAACATCACCGCCATCCACGGCCCCTATGCGGCGACCCCGCTCATCCTCGTCCTGCCGCTCGCCCTGATCGCCTGGGCCAGGCGGAGCCACACCACGCAGCTGCTGCGACTGGTGCGTCGACGGGCATGACGGCCGTACGGCGGCGGGGGGGCCCCCCCCCCACCCGGGGGGCCCCCCCCCCCCCCGGGGGGCGGGGGGGGGGGGCCCCGGGGGGGGGGGGGGGGGCCGGGCGGGGGGGGGCG
>NZ_JBVHMN010000012.1:0-283845 GCF_055558435.1 Streptomyces sp. NPDC025784 | reverse complement strand
CGGCCCCCCCCCGTTTCCCGCGGGGCCCCGCCCCCCCACCCCCCCGCCGCGCCGCGGCGGGGTGCGCCGCGGGCGATCCGCCCGCGGGGGGGGCGGGGCCCCCCCGGGGGGGGGGGGGCCCCCCGCCGCCGTACGGTGTCACGGGGTGCGTCAGCCGCGGTGGGGCCGGATGTCCCGTCGCGGGGCGGTCCGGTCGGGTGCCCCGGCCGGACCGGACGGCTCAGGAGTCCGTCTCGCCGAAACCGTCCTGCCGACCGCGCACACCGGAGGATCGCGAGGAGCCCGAGGACCGGGACGAGCCCGACGGGCGGGACCTGCCCGGGCGGGCCGTCGGGTCGGGGCCGGCGCCGGGAGCGCCGGCCGCACGGGCCGCGTCGGCGAAACCGGACGTGCCGGCGGCGAGCCCTCGCAGCCGTTCCATGTCGCGGCGGTCCCGCTTGGTCGGGCGGCCCGTGCCGCGGTCACGGATGCCCGCCGGGGCGACGGCCTCGCGCGGCGGGGGCGGCGGGCTGTTGTCGACGTAGCACTCGACGGCGACGGGCGCACCGACCCGCTTGCGGATGAGGCGCTTGACGACGACCACCCGCTCCCGGCCTTCGTGCCGCAGGCGAACCTCGTCGCCGACGCGCACGGAGTACGCGGGCTTGACGCGTTCGCCGTTCACCCGGACATGTCCGCCGCGGCAGGCGGTGGCGCCCAGTGAGCGGGTCTTGACGAGCCGCACGGACCAGATCCAGCTGTCGACGCGCACGCTCTCGCCGCTCGCCGGACCCGCGGCCCTGGCGGAGGCCGCCGCGTCGCCGGAGCCGGGCGCAGCGCCCGCGCCCGTGTCCTTCTTCTCCCCGTCAGCACCCTGAGAAGCCATGTCGTCGACTTTAGTCCTCCTGGGCCCGGACCCCTCCGGGTTTTTCCGTCGCACGGACCACGCCGGATGCGGCGGGCCGGGCGATTTTGGGGGCTGTCGTTCGAGGTCACCCGCGGCACGGCGCCGGGGACCTCGGCGAGACAGCGGAGCAGGGGGCGCTCCTCGCCCTGCTCCTGCCGATCCGCGGGTTCGTGGCCGCGGGCGGGGTGATGACCTGGTCGTACGGTGGAGGCATGGACACCGGTGGCCTGGCCGAACTGGACGCGCGGGTCTCCGGCTGCCGGGCGTGCCCGCGCCTGGTCGCCTGGCGCGAGGAGGTGGCCCGCACCAAGCGCGCCGCCTTCGCCGACGAGACGTACTGGGGACGGCCGGTGCCCGGCTTCGGCCCGGCGGACGCCCGGCTGCTCATCGTCGGTCTCGCCCCCGCGGCGCACGGCGGCAACCGCACCGGCCGCATGTTCACCGGCGACCGCTCCGGGGACGTGCTGTACCAGGCCCTGTACGACGTGGGCCTGGCCTCGCAGCCGACCTCGGTGTCCGCCGCCGACGGCCTGGAGCTGCGGGGCGTCCGCGTCACCGCGCCCGTCCACTGCGCCCCGCCCGACAACAAGCCGACACCGGCGGAACGGGACACCTGCCGGCCCTGGCTGGTGACGGAACTGGAGCTGCTGCGGCCCTCGCTGCGCGCGGTGGTGATCCTCGGCGCCTTCGGCTGGCAGGCCGCGCTGCCGGCCTTCGCCGAGGCAGGATGGGCGGTGCCGAAGCCGCGGCCGGCCTTCGCGCACGGGGCGCGGGTGTCGTTCGGCGGGCTGGAACTGTTCGGTTGCTTCCACGTCAGCCAGCGCAACACCTTCACCGGCCGGCTCACCCCCGAGATGCTGCGGGACGTCCTGCGGACGGCGAAGGAGGCGGCCGGGTTGGCGTGAATCGCCGCGACGGCACCGTGGCCCGGGCGTTACGGTGCGCGGATGGGTCTGTATCCGGAGATCGAACCTCACGACGGCGGCATGCTCGATGTCGGGGACGGCAACCAGGTGTACTGGGAGGTCTGCGGCAATCCGCGCGGCAAGCCGGCGGTGATGCTGCACGGCGGTCCCGGCTCCGGCTGCACCCCGCGTTACCGGCGCTACTGCGACCCGGCCGCATACCGGATCGTCCTTCTCGACCAGCGCGGCTCCGGACGGTCGACCCCGCACGCGAGCGCCTACGGCACGGACATGGGCGTCAACACGACGGACCGTCTGATCCGGGACCTGGAGCTGCTGCGGCGGCGGCTCGACATCGAGCGGTGGCTGGTGTGGGGCGTGTCGTGGGGGTCGGTGCTCGGGCTGCGGTACGCGCAGACCCATCCGCACGCGGTGTCCGAACTGGTGCTGACGGGAGTGGCCACCGGCTCGGATCCCGAGGTGGCGCTGCTGACCAGAGGGCTGGGGAAGATCTTCCCGGAGGCGTTCGAGCGGTTCCTCGGCGAGCTGCCGGCGCACGACCGCGACGGGAACCTCGCCGCCGCTTACAACCGGCTGATCGAGTCGCCCGACCCGCGGGTGCGGGAACGCGCGGCGCGCGCGTGGACCGACTGGGAGACGGCGACCGTCCCGGCGCCGCCCCGCTCGGTGGAACGCTACGAGGACGCGGCCTTCCGCATGGGCTTCGCCCGGACCGTCACCCACTACTGGGGCAACGACCACTTCCTGGGCGAAGGGAACGCCGAGGGCGTGGTGCTGCGGGACGCGCCCCTGCTCAAGGGCATCCCGGGCACGCTGGTGCAGGGCAGTCTCGACTTCGGGAACCTGCTGGGCATCGTCTGGCGGCTGCACCGGGCCTGGCCCGACAGCGAGCTGGTCGTCGTGGACGACGCCGGGCACGGTGCCGGTGCTCCGGGCATGGCGGAGGCGCTGGTCGCGGCCACCGACAGGTACGCGCGGGGATAGCGGCCCCGCACGACGTCAGGGGACTCACGGACGGAGTCATGTGCCCGGCGTGCCGGGTTCGGGGACCTCGGTCTCGCCGAACAGGTGCCGGACCGTGGAGCGGTAGTTGGCGCGCACGTGGCTGAGCGTGTGGGCGCGGGCGCGGTCGGGGTCTCCGGAGGCGATGGCCTCGTACAACTCGCCGTGCTCGGTGAGCAGCTGTGGCCATTCCTCGTTCTGCCGGGTGAGCCAGCGCAGACGGCCGTCGACCGGCTCCATGACGGAGATCAGCAGGCTGTTGCCCGCCATGGCGAGGATACGGTCGTGGAAACGGGTGTTGATGTCGGTGATCGCCTCGGCGTCCCCGGCGCGGGTCGCCGACGCCGCCCGGCCGAGCAGCTCCCGCAGCTCCGCCAGCGCCTGAGGGGTGGCCCGTGACGCGGCCAGTCCCGCCGCGTACACCTCCAACGCCTCACGCAGCTCGAAGAGTTCCTTGACGTCGGTGGGGGTCAGTCGCCGCACGACGGTGCGGCGAGCCGACTCGAAGAGGACGAAACCCTCCGCGACCAGGGCCCGGATCGCCTCCCGGACCGGGACCCGGGAGACCCCGAACCGCTCGGCCAGTTCACGCTCCACGAGCCGGTCACCCGGGCGCATCCGGCCCGCGATGATGTCCTGCCGCAGGGTCGCGAGGACGCGCTCGCGCACCGCGCCGAGGGGTTCGATCTTCGCCATGGGGCCATCTTCGCCGAAGCGAGGGGGCTTTTACGGAGCCGTAATGGCAACGACATCGGTCACGACGCTTGACGGGAGGACCATGACGGCACTTTGGTATACCAAACGCATCCGGCTAGTCGTCCTCCGCCGTCCCTCGCCCACGTCGTCCCTGGAGGCCCCGTGTCCCTCGCCGACCGCGCCGAAGCCACCGGCACAGCAGCGTTCGTCCCCGATCCTCGCCTCACCAACGAAGACCTCGCACCCGCCGGCAAGCGCAACTGGAAGGTCTTCGACCTCTTCGCCATGTGGATGTCCGACGTCCACAACCTCGGCAACTACACCTTCGCGGCGGGCCTGTTGGTCCTCGGCATGAACGTCTGGCAGATCTTCACGTCGCTGCTCGTCGGCTTCGTGCTCATCTATGCCGGCATGAACCTGATGGGACGCGTCGGACAGCGCACCGGCGTGCCGTTCCCCGTCGTCAGCCGCATCAGCTTCGGGGTCTGGGGCGCCAACATCCCCGCACTGATCAGGGCGGTCATCGCCATCATGTGGTACGGCATCCAGACCTATCTGGCCTCCGTCGCCGTGAACGTCATGCTGCTCGCCGCCTGGCCGGGCCTGGAGTCCTGGACCCACCACTCCTTCGTGGGTCTGGACGCGCTCGGCTGGACGTCCTTCCTCGCCCTGTGGCTCCTCCAGGCACTGATCATCAGTCAGGGCATGGAATCGGTCCGCAAGTTCCAGGACTTCTGCGGCCCCGCGATCTGGCTCGTGATGATCGCGCTGGCCATCTGGGTCCTCGCCAAGGCCGGCTGGAGCATCCCGCTCTCCTCCACCCCGCACCCCGTCTCCGCGGGCGAGCAGTGGCGCCAGTGGTTCGGCGCGGTCGGACTCATCCTCGCCACCTACGGCACGCTGATGCTCAACTTCTGCGACTTCTCGCGGTTCGCCCCCAGCTACCGGACCGTCAAGCGCGGCAACTTCTGGGGCCTGCCGATCAACTCCACGGCCTTCGTCATCGTGTCCGTCGTCGTGACGGCCGGCTCCATCGAGGCGTTCGGCGAGGCCATCACCGACCCCGCGCTGCTCGTCGCCAAGGTGGGCAACACCTGGGTCCTGGTCCTCGGCGCCCTGACCTTCGCCATCGCCACCATGGGCGTCAACATCGTCGCCAACTTCGTCTCACCCGCCTACGACCTCGCCAACGTCTGGCCCCAGAAGATCACCTTCAGGGTCGGCGGCATGATCAGCACGGTCGCCGCGCTCGTCGTGACCCCCTGGAACCTCTTCTCCAACCCCACCGTCGTCAACTACTTCCTCGGCGGACTCGGCGCCTTCCTCGGCCCCCTGTTCGGCGTGATCATGCTCGACTACTACTGGGTCAAGCGCGGCCACGTCGACATCGATCAGCTCTTCGACGCCCGGCCGGGCTCGCGCTACTACTACCGCAAGGGCGTCAACCCCAAGGCCCTGTGGGCGTTCCTGCCCTCGGCCGCGGTCGCCGCGGTCCTCGCCCTGGTGAAGGCGTTCAGCGACGTCGCCCCGTACTCCTGGTTCATCGGCACGGCACTGGCGGCCGGACTCTACGCGGTGCTGTGCCGCGCGGAGCGTGCCGCCGCGGAGCCCGAGCCCGCACCCGTGGAGGGCTGAACGTGCGCATCCTCGTCACCAACTGCAACACGACGCAGGAGATGACCGCGGAGATCGTACGAGGTGCTCGGGCCGCCGCAGGCCCGGGCACCACCGTGACCGGGCTGACCCCCGCCTGGGGGCCCGAATCCGCGGAGGGCTGGCTCGACAGCTACCTCTCGGCGGCGGCCGTCCTCGACACCCTGCGCACGTACGAGGGCCCGTACGACGCCGTGGTCATGGCCGGCTTCGGGGAACACGGGCGCGAGGGCGCACGGGAGCTGGTGGACGTGCCGGTCGTCGACATCACCGAGGCGGCCGCCCACCTGGCCTGTCTGCTCGGCCGCCGGTACGGCGTCGTCACCACCCTGGAACGCTCGCGCGGGCAGATCGAGGACAGCCTGCACACGGCCGGTGTCGCCCAGAACTGCGCCGCCGTCGTCGGCACCGGCCTCGGCGTCCTCGACCTCGGCGACGACCGGCGCACCGAGGATGCCTTCGTCACCGCCGCCGAACGGGCCCGTGAGGCGGGGGCCGAGGTACTGGTCCTCGGCTGCGCCGGCATGACGGGGCTGCAGCGGGTGGTGGGGCAGAAGCTGGGGCTGCCGGTGGTCGACGGGGTCGCCGCGGCCGTCAAAATGGCCGAGGCCCTCGTGCAGCTCGGACTGCGGACGAGCCGGGCGGGGGGATTCGCGCGACCGCTGCCGAAACGGCGGGTGTGGGGACACCCCGGCCCCGACGCCGCGCCGGCCCCGAGGTGACGCCGTCCCCGCAGCCCCGCAGCGCCGCAGGGCGGGAGCCGACGCCGGTCCGGAGCGGTGCCCGGCCCCGGACCCGGCCAGGACCCGTCCGGCCGTTCCAGACATCGCCGGGCAGGCGTCGGGGACGGTCGGGCAGGGCCGGCCTAGGGCACGACGGCGGTCGCGGTGATCTCCACCAGCTGCCCCGTGTACCCGAGGCAGGCCACCCCGAGCAGCGTCGAGGAGTGCGGGCCGATGCTCAGCCCGGACGCCTCGACGACGTTCCACACGGCGGACAGCACCGCCGGCTCGCTGCTCACGACGTACACGTCGGTCGACACCACGTGCGCCATGTCGCTGCCGACCGCGCGAAGTTGCTCGTCCAGGTTGGCCAGCACCTGCCGGGCCTGCCGCACGGGATCGTCCTCGCCGACGATCTTCCCGTCGGCGTCGAGGGGCACGGACCCGGCGAGGAACGCCAGCCTCGTCCCCGCCTCGACGACGGACGCGTGCGCATAGACGGGCGGCGCGAAGAGGGTGGGGACGGTGACGCGCTGGACCACGGGAGCTCCTGAAGGGGTCGTCGACGCCGGGCCCGCTCGGCCCGGTCGGTCGTCGGCGGGCGACCCGCCGATGATGCGGCGGGACGGCAGGGCCACGCATCCGAATTTCGCTCGACACCCCGGCCGCGCCACCCGCATCCTGACCCGATGCGCACCTCCCGCTCCTTCCTCGGGCGGTCGGCGAAAAGCATTCCCGAGCCGTGCGCGACGCTCTCGAATAATGCTTCGAAAAGGATCGGTTGCCGCTGTTACCGTTCCGAGCGTGGCGAAACTCAACCAGATCATCGCAGTCGAGAAGGGCGTCAAGTCCAAGTCCCACCAGGACCTGACGGCTGCTCATCACGGGCTCCAGAAGCCGGCTCTCCTGGCCGGAATATCGCGGACCTATCAGCCGAAGGACGAGGAGGGTGAGCAACTGCCGCCCGAGTCGACCCGGGTGCAGGTGAAGGCCGAGGACGTACTGCGGGACACCGCGGCGACCCTCACGCGGCTGTTCGACGTGACCGCCACCAAGGACTGGGCCAACTGCACGGCCCGCGCGGACGTGAAGGTGGACGGGCGCGTACTCGTCGCCGACGTACCCGTGTCCTATCTGCTGTTCCTGGAGAAGCAGCTCACCGACCTCAATTCCTTCGTGCGGAAACTGCCCGTTCTCGACGCCTCCGAGTCGTGGGCGCAGGACCCGTCCACCGATGCCTGGAAGACGGAGCCCGTGCGGACGGTCCGTACGAAGAAGGTGCCCCGGAACCATGTCAAGGCCGAGGCCACCGAGAAGCATCCGGCCCAGGTCGAGGTGTACTACGAGGACGTGCACGTCGGGTACTGGACGACCGTGAAGTTCTCCGGCGCCCTTCCCGCACGACGGGTCAACGAACTCCTGGACCGTGTGGAGAAGTTGCAGCAGGCCGTCAAGTTCGCCCGCGAGGAGGCGAACGGCGTCGACGTCGTCGACCAGCGGGTCGGCGACGCCGTGTTCGGCTACCTCTTCGGGTAGCCTCCAGACTCCCCGGCCGACTCAGTACGGCCGGGGTGCGCGAGGAGCGCAAGCTGAAGCTGAAGCTTGTCGTGATGAGCGTTCCGTACCCGCCACGGATGTCAGGGACGGAGCGCGGTCAATCTCAGACTCTTGCTCCAGACTCAGTATTCGCCGCCGATCGCCGGATCGAACGGGCCCAGGCCCCAGTACGTCGAAATGCCGGTTCAAGTCCGGCCCGCGCAGCTCGATGCGTGGTGGTCCAAAGGCAGGACGCGGCGACATAACGACTGACCTGGTCCGCACAGGGTCCGGTGTGCGAAATGGGCGGCATCACAGGGTCCGGGGGTCGGCTACGCCCTCGGGCCCGCTCCGCGTCCGGATGTTCCACACGTCCTTCGGCCCGCTCCCGATCCCCCCGCCGACGTTTCCTTCCGACCGCGTTCATGAAGAACGCGGAATTCCCGCCCGGCGTCACACGGTGGAAATGCGTACGTTCCGTTCCCGGACGCGAGACGGCCTATCGTGGGAACGACACCGCCCGGCCGACGTCGCCCGAAGGCAGCAGCCAGCACATGCCCGCCCTCGCCGACAGGAGCCCCGTGTCCCGCCCCGGCTTCACCCCACCGCCCTGGCTCGCCCATGCCCTGCGCGCCCAGCGCGGGCCCGTGCCCTGGAGCGCCGTCGTGCGCGGAGCGCTGGCCGCCGGGCCCCTGCTCCTCGTGGCCGTGCCGGCCCAGCACGTCTCCGCGGGAGTCGTCGCCGCCCTCGGCGCCATGCTCGCCGGCATCAACGACCGGCCGGGCAGCAGGCGCGCCGCCGTCAGGAGGCTCGGAGTGCCCGCCCTGGCCGGAGCCACCGGCCTGCTCGTCGGGTCGTACGCCGGACAGCACGTGGGAGCGGTCGCGCTCACCCTCCTTCTCACCGGGCTCGGGCTCGTCGCCGGAGCCGTCAGCGCGATCGGCCCCGTCGCCTCCGGTGCCGGGACCCAGCTGCTCGTCGCCTGCGCCATCGGAGCGGGGATGCCGCTGCCCGAACCGGGATGGCAGCGCGCCCTCTTCTTCCTCGGCGGCGCCGGTTGGCTGCTCCTGCTGCGGCTCGCGCTGCCGACCCCCGGCGCCACCGCGGGCGACTACCGGTTCGACGGCGAGCGCGCGGCCGTCGGCGCCGTCTACGACGCGATCGCCGATCTGCTCGACGCCGCCGGCGGGCCGGAGGCGACCCGTCGCCGCGTCGCCCTCACCGCCGCGCTCGACCACGCGCAGGACGCGCTCGCCGGACCCCGGCTGCGGCGGTACGCCAGTTCCGCGGCCGAGCGGCGGCTGCACGCGCAGTACGCCGCCGCGCTGCCGCTCGCCGAGGCCGCCACCGCGCTCGCCTGGTCCGGCGACGCCGGCTCCACCCGCGCCTCCGCGGGGCCCCGGCGCCTCGCCGACGCCGTACGGGGCAACACCCACACCGGTCCGCTGCCCGCCCCCGACCGCACCGCGCCCGCCCTGCGCGCCCTCGACAACGCCCTTCTGCACGCCGCCGAGGTCTTCGACCGGGCGGACGGCGGCGACCTGCACACCCGGACGCGCACGCTCGCCTCCACCGTCCGCACCGTTCTCGGCTCCGCCGGACGCGAATACGGGATCCGCGTCGCCCTCTGCTTCGGCGCCGGCGCGGCCGTCGCACAGGCCCTGAACCAGGCCCACTGGTACGGCCACCACGCGCACTGGTACTGGCTGCCCGCGACCGCCGTCTTCCTCGTCAAGCCCGACCTCGGGCCGCTGGCCTCGCGTGTGCTGTGCCGCGCGGCCGGAACGGTGCTCGGCGCCGTCGCCTTCGCCGGACTCGCGGCCCTGCTGCCGCGGCCCGAGGGCCTCGTCGCCCTGGTCGCGGTCAGTGGCGCGCTCCTCCCCGTCGCCACCCGGCACTTCGCCGCGCAGACCGCCGTCGTCACCGTCCTCGTGCTCGCCCTGGTGATGCTGGGAGGGGAGCCGCAGGCCTCCTGGAGCCGCCTCGGCGAGACCCTGCTCGCCTGCGCGATCGTGCTCCTCGTGGGCCATCTGCCGATGCCCGGACAGCGTGGGGGGACCGTGCGGGCACGGCTCCGGCGCGCCGAACGGGCCGCCGGGGCCTATCTCGCACACGTCCTCGACGAGGGCCGGGCCGAGGACGCGGAACGACAGGACGCGGACGGGGGACGGCGGGGCGAAAGCCGCGGCGAGCACGGAGCACCCGGCGAAGACAGGCGCGGGGGCAAGGGCGGGGGAGAAGCAAGGGCGGACAAGAGCGGCCCGGGCGGTGGTGCGGCCGACGTCCGGGCCGGGCGCTGGGTCCTGCGGCGGGAGGCGTATCGCACGCTGGCCGAGGCCCGCACCGCGATCGACCTCGCCGCCGCCGAACTCCCCGCCCTGGCCCGGCATGCCGAGGGGACCGGCGAGGTGGCGGCCACGCTGGAGCGGCTCGTCGACACGACCACGGCGTGCGCCGTGCACCTCGACGACACCGGGCGGCTCACCCCCCGGCACACCGGGCGGATCACCGAACTCCTCGACGAACTGGCCGAACGCCAGGAACGGGCCGGCCTGGACGCGCACGGGGTGCCGGGGGCCGCCCCCGAGGTCCCGATCGCGATGTAGTCCCCAGCGCGGTGCGACCGTCCGCCCCCGGCGGCCCGCCGCACGACCCCGGCGTCGGCAGGGCCGCCGTAGCCGTTACGTCCGCACCCGCGCCCACACCGGCGCATGGTCCGAGCCCGGCGCACCGCGCCGCCCGACCGGGTCCACGGCCACCGACGGCAGCCGGAGCCGCTCCTCGTCGGGCAGGCCCGTGCCCGCCGCGGTGACCGGTGGACCAGGTGGTGGCTGACGAGGATGTGGTCGATCAGCTCACGGCGCCCGGAACTGACACGGGAGTAGCGCCGGTCGGCGGGGATGAGCGGGGCGACGTCCCACAGACGCATCCCGTCACCCGCGTCGGGGCGGTCGTACCCCGAGGTGCCGATCTCGGAACCGGGCGGGCCGAGGACGATCTGCGTGGTGGCCGCCTGCACCTCGTCGTTGAGGTCGCCGAGCACCGCCACGTCCCGGGTGCGGCCCTCACCGGCCAGGAGCTCGTCGGCCAGCGCGCGCAGCGCCGTGGCCTCGGCGGCGCGCCGGTACAGGGCGTAGGCGCCGTATCGGGCCCGTTCGCCCTCGTCGCGCGGCTGGAACCGCCCGCCGGGGTACGAGAGCAGCTTGGACTTCAGATGGCAGACGGCCGCCGTGAGGGTCAGCGCACCCGTGGACACCTCCACGGCGAGGAAGCCGCGGCCCGCGTGCGAGGCCGTGCCACCGCTGTCGTCGGCCTGCACAGGGCGCAGTTTCGCGGGGAAGGCGACGGTGTCGGCGACGACCCGCGGGGCCGCGCGGCTGAGGAAGCCCACCCGGATGCCCCGGTCGTCGGGGTGCTCGGAGACGGTGACCTGCCAGTCGCCGTCGAGCATGTCGGCCAGGTCCGCGAGCGCGTCCGGGTCCCCGACCTCCTGCACACCGAGCAATGCGGGGTCGAGTCCGTCGACGACGCCGGCCAGGGCGGCGAGCTTCGACTCGTACGCGGCCTTGTCCTGCGGCCCGAAGGGGCCGCCGGGCCGGTACAGGTTCTCCAGGTTCCACGTGCCGAGGAGCATGCGGGCTCCTTCCGAAAGGCGCGCCGAGGCGCGCGGAGACGGGCTGAAGCGCACCGGTGACGACGACGGTGACGCACACCGGGGCGACGGACGCACCGAGCACCACGGCGGTGACGCGCGCCGAGGGCGACAGTGGTGACACGCACCGAGGGCGACGGTGGTGACGCCAGAGTGCTCGCCCGTCCGCCGTCGCGACAGAGCTCGTACGGGATGCGCGGTTCACGTCCCCCGACGGCACGACGCCGTCGTACGGTGACGTAATGACCCGGCCCGGTGGAACACCCACGCCCGCCGATCTCGTCATCAGCGGATGCACCGCGCTGGTGCACGACGACGGGGAGGAGGCCGGATTCGTCGAGGACGCCTCGATCGTCGTACGCGGAGGCGTCATCGAGACGGTCACCGGCGGCGGCCTGCCCCGCCCGGACGCCGTCGAACACATCGACGGCCGCGGCCAGGTGGCGATGCCCGGCCTGATCAACTGCCACACTCATGCGCCGATGGTCGCCCTGCGCGGAGTCGCGGAGGACCTGCCGGCCGAGGAGTGGTTCAACGACCACATCTGGTCCGTCGAGTCCAACCTCACCGCGAAGGACGTGGAGTTGGGCGCGCGACTGGCGTGCGCCGAGATGATCCTCGGCGGGGTCACCTGTTTCGCCGACCACTACTTCTCCATGGACGCCGTCGCCGAGGTGGTGGCGGAGAGCGGGCTGCGCGCGCACCTCGGCGAGGCCTTCTTCTCCTCACAGGGCCCCGAAGGGCGGGAGAGGTCACTGGAGTTCGCGCTGCGCCACCGCGGTGCCGCCGACGGCCGCATCACCACCGCCCTGGCACCGCACGCCCCCTACACGGTGGACGACGCCGACCTCGCCGCCACCGCCGGACTCGCCCGAGACCACGGGCTTCCCGTGCACCTGCACGCCTCCGAGAGCCGCGCGCAGACCGAGACCAGTCTGGCCCGCCACGGTGTGACACCCATCGAGGTGCTGGAGCGCACCGGACTCCTCCACCACGACGTGCTCATCGCGCACGGCACGGGCATCGTCGAGCGCGACCTCCCCGTGCTGCGTGACGCGCCCGGGCGGATCGCCGTCGCCACCGCCCCGCGCGGCTACCTCAAATTCGCCTGGGGCCCGACGCCCGTGCGGGCGCTGCGCGAGATCGGCGTCCCGGTCGGCCTGGCCACGGACGGCGCCGCCTCCAACAACTCCCTCGACGTGTGGGAGTCGATGGCGCTCACCTCGCTCGTGCAGAAGTCGGCCGAGGGCGACCCCCGTTGGCTGACGTCCCGGCAGGCCCTGCACCACGCGACGCTGCAGAGCGCACGGGCCGTCGGACTGGGGGAGCGGATCGGCAGCCTGGCTCCGGGACGCCGGGCCGACATCGTCCTCGTCGACCTCACCGGACCGCACACCCAACCGGTCCACGACCTGGCGGCCACGCTCGTGCACAGCGCCCGCTCCGCCGACGTGCGCACGACCGTCGTCGACGGGCGGGTACTGATGCGGGACCGGCGCCTGCTCACGATCGATCTGCCGTCCACCGTCGCCGAGTTGGGGCAGCGGCTGCCCGCGCTCCTCGACCGGAGCCACGGCAGGCGGATCCAGGAGTACGACACCTGATCCGCCCGGTACGCCTGGCGCCGTTCACCCGCGTGGCGACGCACCGACGAAAAATCTCCCCGATACGCCGATGAGTTCTGCTTCTCCCGCCGGTCACCACAGAGAAGGCACTGTTGCGTAGGAGGAGCACATGACGCTTCCGCGGATCGTCTCGCGCGAGGAGTGGCGCGCCGCGCGCGAGGAACTGCTGGTCCAGGAGAAGGCCGCCACCCGCGCGCGTGACGCGCTCAACGCGGAGCGTCGCGGCCTGCCGATGGTCGAGATCGACAAGGAGTACGTGTTCGAGGGCGGCGACGGGAAGGCGACGCTGCTCGATCTCTTCCGCGGGCGGCAGCAACTGGTCGTCTACCACTTCATGTTCGCGCCCGAATGGGACGCGGGCTGCCGCAGCTGCTCGGCCTTCCTCGACCAGATCGGGCACCTCGCCCATCTGCGGGCCCGCGGAACGGAGTTCGCCGCCGTGTCCAGGGCGCCGTACACCAGGATCCTGCCCTTCAAGGCCCGCATGGGCTGGACGGTGCCCTGGTACTCGTCGTACGGGAGCGACTTCAACCACGACTTCCAGGTGTCCTTCACGGGTGAGGAGGGCGACGGCGGCGGCGAACCCTACGAGCGTCCGGGGATGAGCTGTTTCCTGCGCGACCGCGACCGTGTCTTCCACACGTACTCCACCTACGAGCGCGGCCTCGACGGGCTGGGCTCCACGACCAGCCTTCTCGACCTCACGGCCCTCGGCCGGCAGGAGGAGTGGGAGCAGCCCAAGGGGCGGGCGTCTGCTCTGGGGGCACCCGCGGGCAGCGCACGCATCCGCTACCACGACGAGTACGAGGACTGACCGGACAGGTCCGCATCGACACCACCGGTGACCAGGAGTGACCGGAATCGTCAGATCCGTCACGCCGCATCCACAGCCGCGTGTCGGCAATGTCTCAGTACCGTCACTTCCCGAGCCGCCGACCCCATGCCGGGCGTTTAACTCTTCGAGTACAGCGCGACATGGAGGTGCAGGGTGAACGGGCGAACGGTGCTGGAGCGCTTTCCCGCCGGTGGGCCGCGCGGTTCGTGGCCCGCTGAGGAGTTCGCACAGGCGCGCCGCCAGGAGGGCCAGGCGGCGGAGGTCGTGATGGACCTCGCCACGGACGCGTTCCTGGTCGTCGTGCGCGGTGGCGAGTCCGTGGAGTGACAGGGCGTGACGGCGCGCCGGGTCGGCGGGCCTCCGGGCCGGTGCCCGCGCCGCCTCGGTCGGTGTCCGGGCCGGTGCCCGCTTCGCCTCGGTCGGTGTCCGGGCCGGTACCCGCTTCGCGTCAGCCGGCCTCCCCGGTCGGTACCCGCGCCGCGAACTGCTCCGCCTGGAGCGAGTACAACTCCGCGTAGACGCCGCCCGTCGCCAGGAGCTCGTCCGGGCTCCCCGACTCCACGAGACGGCCCTGGTCGAGCACATGGACCAGATCGGCGTGGCGCACCGACGCCAGCCGGTGCGTGATGAGGATGACGGTCTGGCCGGTGCCCGCCAGCGCCCGGATCTTCTCGAAGACCTCCAGCTCGGCACGGGCGTCGAGTGCGGCCGTCGGCTCGTCCACGATCAGGATGGTGCCGCGCCGGTACGCGGCCCGGGCGATGCCGAGGCGCTGCCACTGCCCGCCCGACAGCTCGTGACCGCCGCTGAAACCGCGGGCCAGAAGCGTGTCCAGCCCCCGTGGGAGATCGGCCACGACCTCCTCGGCCCCCGCCTCGGCGACCGACGCCGTGACGCGCTCCCTGGTCAGCGGTGCCGAGGCACGGCCGATCGCGACGTTGACGCGGGCCGTGAAGGGCCACCGCTTGAAGTCCTGGGCCACCATCGCGATGCGCTCGGCGAGTTGATGCCGGTCCGCGGTCGCCGCGTCCACGTCGTCCCACAGGATGCGGCCGCTTTCGGGTGCGTACAGTCCGGCGAGCAGCTTCACCAGGGTCGTCTTGCCCGAGCCGTTCTCACCAACGAGTGCCACGATCTTGCCCAGCGGCACGGTGAGCGTCACGTCCGCGAGCGCCGGCCGGGCCGAGGCGCCCGGATAGGTGAACGTGACGTTCTCGAAGCGGATCTCCCGCGGGCGCTCGGGCAGCGGATCGCCGCCCACCGGGATCGCTCGCTCGGCCGCCTCCACGTACAGGCGGTGCAGGTCGCCGACGAACAGGGCTTCCTCGTGGAGGGAGTTGATCTCCAGGACGAGGGTGTCGAGGCTCGCCGAACCGGTGCGGATCGCGATCACGGCTGTCCCCGCGACGGACAGCGCCATCGCCCCGGCGAGCAGCAGCCCGCCCAGCGTCGCGTACGTCGCCACCGTGGCAAGTCCCGCCCAGGCGGCGGCGATCAGCCCGGTGCGGGCCGAAAGCCGTGCCAGGCGCGCCTGTTCGGCCTCGGCGGTCTCCGACATCGAGCGGAAGTGCCGCAACAGGAACGGCCCGACACCGTGCACCCGGATCTCCGGAGCCGCGGCCGGCTCGGTGAGCAGACTGCTGATCAGGTGCCCGGCGCGGGCGTGCTGCACCCAGGTGTGGAACGACTCGTAGCGCCGCCGGGCGTTCGTCAGGGCGCTCCAGGCGCTCGGCAGCGTCATCGTGACGAGCAGCGGCAGCAGCGCGGGGTGCAGCACCGTCAGGACACCGGCGGCCGCGCAGAGCGAGATCAGCGCGTTCACGACCCGGGTCGCGATGCTGATCATGCGGCGTGCGGACTGGGCGCCGTACTGCGCGGTGTCCAGCAGCTTGTGGAAGGCGTCGTCCTCGATCGCCGATAGTTCCACCGCCGCGGCCCGCTCCAGGTAGAGCTCGGTCGCGACCCGCTCCACCTTCGGTTCCAGGCGCCCGGTGGCGTACGTCGACGCGGCCCGCAGCAGTGCGGCGACCAGCATCACGGCGGCGACCGTGACCAGCGCCGGGAGCGCGCCGCGCAGCCGGTCCTCGACCGGGCCGCCCGCCATCAGCCGCCCCAGCACACTGTTGACCGCGAGCAGGCTGACCGCCTGGGCTCCGCCGCGGGCCAACTCGGCGGCCAGCACCACCCGGGCGGCGCGCGGGTCCGCCTTCCATGCGAGCCGGAAGCTGGACGCGAGCAGTGACGGCAGCCGCGTCACCATCGCGCGGAAGTTCAACTCCAGGAACGCGTCGGAGTGTTGTGACCAGCCCATGTCGTACCGGAGCGGGCCGCCGAAGAGCAGATGTTCCGAGTCGGACGGCGGCGGCGCGTCGGCGTCGCCGTTCTTCTTCCGTGCGGGTTTCTCCACCGATGGCCTCCCCCGAGAACGCACGAACGGTGCAATTCCCAGGAACGCAGCGCTCCACCCATGGCGGCAACGGGGTTTTGCGGCGACCGGCGCACTTCGGACACGCCGTACAGGCCCCGGGCGGCGCTCGCGCCCCTGGCCGGGTGCCGGGTTGTCACCCTGTGCGCCCCCGGCCGGGTGCCGGGCGTCACCCTGTCCGCCCTCGGCCGGATGCCGGGTCGTCACTCCGTGCGTTACACGGCCGCCGCCGATGACCGACGCCCCCTGACCGGGGCGCCCCGTGTCCCCGGCCCGTGGCCTGCAGCCCTCGACGGGCGTCCCGCGGCCTCGGTCCGGGGCCTCACGCGCTGATCGGACGCGACCAGACGGGTGTCGTCCCCGTCACCCGGCAGATGGCCAGGTAGAGGGGGATCGGCGGGGTGTACGGAACAGTTCCCTCCGGTCGGTGGATCAGGCCGGGTTCGGCGGGCGCGTCCACGACGACCGCCCCCGTGGCGTAGTGCGCGGGCGCGGGCCACTCCAGCGCGACGTCGGAATCCGAGGGCACGATCCACCACCAGTGCGCCCCGTCGGCGTAGACGCAGCCCACCCGGGGCAGTCGGGGCAGCAGCAGGGGACCGAACCGGGCCGGCAGCGACACGGCGTCGCACCCCAGCGGCACCGTCATGTCCTCCGGTACGAGGAGACGCCTCGGCTGCCCGGACCCCGGCTGTGCGCGCCTCACGCGCACCAGCGTGTCCAGGCTCAGGACCCGTGCCGAGGGCCCCGTCGCCGACGATCCCCTCACACCCATGCGGTCCCCGTTCCCCAGGACGCCTCGGTCCCGGAACCCCGGCCGTCGGCCGGGGGCTTCTTGGCGCTCCAGCCCAGGTCTGACCGGACCTCGGTGTCCACGCGGGGCCGGCCGGCCGTGCACGGCCGCCGCGTCTCGGCCGTGGGCTGGAGCGGCACCGTCACGCGCTCCGGGCCGGTGCCCGAGTGCTTCCGCGCCGCGGTGCGCTCGATGCCCGCCGAGTGGTCCCCTCCGTCCGGCCGGTCGTACGCCGCCGACCGCTCGGACGCCGTCCCGTGCTCGGAACGTGCCGACTGGCCGGAACCGGCCGCGTGCGCGGACTGTGCCGGACGCTCGGAGTGCGCCGTCCGTCCTGACCCGGCCCCGTGCTCGGAGCCCGCCGCGTGCTCGGACCCGGCCGCTCGCGCCAGCTCGGCCCAGACCAGGAGCCCGGGGCCGGTGTCCTGGGCCCCCCAGGCCCTGGACATGGCCGCGACGAGGAGCAATCCCCTCCCGTGCTCCTCCTCGGGCCGTTGGGGGGAGGGGTGCGGCTCACCCGGAGCGCATCCCTCGTCACGCACGGCTATCCGCACCAGGTCGTCGCCGTCGTGCAGCTCGCAGACGACCCGTTCCCCGGCGGCATGGACGATGGCGTTGGTGACCAGCTCGGAGACGACGAGAGCCGCCGTGTCGCAGGTGTCCTCGCACACCGCCCAGCGGGTCAGGCGGGCACGGGTCAGGCGTCTTGCCCGAGCCACGGAGCCCGGGTGTGCGGACAGCTCGAAACGGAACCGGCGCTCGGCAGCCGCGCCGGGGCGGAGCCCTGCGGCGGCGCGGAGACCGGACCGGTCTTCGGCGGCGTCTGTTCCTAACGGCGCGGACGGAGTCACGCTTGCCACTATCGCCCCGACGTGAACACTTGGCAAGTGTCACTCTGAAAATTGCAGAGTGCCGTGTGACTCGGTGAGGGCGCGTGGCACACTGCTCGCAACAGCACGTCGAGCGGCGCCAGTTGGGACAGTCGAAGAGACCCCGGACGGCGCCGCCCGGCCTGTCCGGACACAGTGGAGGTGGGGCGTGAGCGAACCGCGGTCCGCGCCGACGGTGGGCCAGGTCGTCCTCGGCCGGCGCCTGCTGGACCTGCGGGAACGCGCGGGTCTCAAGCGCGAGGAGGCGGCCCGCATCCTGCGCGTCGCGCCCGCCACGGTCCGCCGCATGGAGACGGCCGAGGTCTCCCTCAAGATCCCGTATCTCCAGCTCCTGCTGAAGTCGTACGGGGTCGGCGACGAGGAGGCCGAGGCGTTCGTCCAACTCGCCGAGGAGGCCAACAAGCCGGGCTGGTGGCAGCGTTTCCACGACATCCTGCCCGACTGGTTCTCCATGCACGTGAGCCTGGAGGGCGCCGCCGCCCTCGTCCGCTCGTACGAACCCCACTTCGTGCCCGGGCTGCTGCAGACCGAGGACTACGCCCGCGGCGTCCTGAAGGCGGGGGCCATCGGCCAGACCCAGCCGGAGGACATCGAGCGCCATGTGGCGCTGCGCATGCAACGCCAGGATCTGCTCACCCGTGAGGACGCACCCCGGATCTGGGCCGTGATGGACGAGACGGCCCTGCGCCGTCCCATCGGAGGCCCCGAGGTGATGCGCGCCCAGATCGACAAGCTGCTCCAGGCCACGAAACTGCCCCATGTGACGTTGCAGGTGATCCCGTTCTCCTCGGGCCCGCACCCCGGCACCTACGGGCCCTTCGTGCTGTTCCGCTTCGCCATGCCGGAACTCCCGGACATGGTCTACAGCGAGTACCTGACCGGCGCCGTCTACCTGGACGCGCGCTCAGAGGTGGCGACCCATCTCGAGGTCATGGACCGCATGGCGGCTCAGGCCGCTACGGCACATCGCACGAAGGAGATCCTCCGTGATCTCCGCAAGGAGCTGTGAATGGAACGCATCAGGCCCGCCATGGGCAACGTGCGCATCTACAACGGAATGCCCGCCCGTGAACTGGGCAGCGAGGGCTGGCACAAGCCGTGGAGCGGCGGGAACGGCGGCAACTGCCTGGAGGCGATGAAACTCGCCGACGGCCGCATAGCGGTCCGTCAGTCGGCGGATCCGGACGGCCCCGCGCTGATCTACACGCCCGGCGAGATCACCGCGTTCATCCAGGGCGCGAAGGCGGGGGAGGCCGACTTCCTGCTGTCCTGAGGCACTTGCGGTCCGTCTTCCGCGCGTTCTCCGTTTTCTTGATCTGCCTTGATTCCGTGATTACTTGACGTTTCCGGACGTCCTCTGCCTTCGATTCCCCAGAGGACTTTGCGACTTTCCTGAATCCGACATCCGATATCCAACACTCACTGGTGGACACCGGATATCCGACACCCACTGGTCGACACCCGATATCCACTGGCCGCTACCGGATGCCCGGTGGCCGGCACCCGTCGGCCGACTGAACGCCTGCCGATCGGCCGCCTGTCGTGGCGCGACGCGCCACCGCCCGCGGAGAGATCTCACAGCCGGGACCACATACGCCGTGGGGCGTCCACCAGCCGGCTCACGGCGACCACCGGCAACGGCGGCTGGTCCGCGCGGTCCCGTCCCAGGCTGAGCCCGTAGTAGATCTGCTCCACCGACGGCGGTCCGACCGCGAGGTTCCGTCTGGCCGCCGCCGGTGCCGACTCCTGGCCGGCCCGCACGAGATATGCGGCCACCATGGCCCCCGTGCGCCCCACGCCCGCGCCGCAGTGCACGAACACCGGCCCCGCACGTCCAGCACGGAGGCGAACTGGCCCGCCAGGGAGGACTCCTGGGTGTCCTCCTGCGGGGACGAGGACCGTACGACGAGGGGGCGGGTGCCGTCGTGGGAGAGCTCGTGCCAGGCGCTCCCGAGGGGCAGGGGACCGGTGGCGCCCTCGGCGTCGGCCGCGGTCCTGCAGGGCACGACGAAACCGGGAAGCACCGGCAGCCCCGCGCGGGCCGCGCGCGCGAGATGAGCGGCCCTGGAACCGGCGAACCGGGCCGATGCCGCCGCGGGGTGGTCGGGCGGGACGGCACGGAGGCCGTGCGGTACGGACGCGGTGCCGTCGCGGAGGGCTTCTCCGTCGCGCGCACCGTCCTCATGACGTTCGTCGAGCGGCGTCATCGAAGCACCCTCCAGGACCGACCGCCAACAGGGGGGACGCGCCGGGGGTGGCCCTGCGCCCGACGGCGGAACGAAGGACGGGGGCGGGCCACAGTCGCGCCGGTGCCGACCGCGACGGGGACACGCCTCCTGTCCCCAACGGTCCCACCGTTGTCCCGCTCCTGGTCGACCAGAGGTCATGTTCCGGCCGGCGCACGGCCCGGCCCGGTGCGGGTGAGGACCGCTGGTCAGCCCGGCGGCAGCACCCCGCACAACGCGTCGAGCGCCGCGGCATAGGCATGCTCCGCGGGCGTCGCGTACCCCACCACCAGCCCGTCCGGCGCGGACATGTCCGTCCCGGGATGCCGGAACTCGTCGAGTCCGTCGAGTGCGATGCCCTGCCACACCGCCGCCTTCACCGCCGACTGCTCCGTCCCGGGCGGCAGCCGCAGCACCGCGTGCAGCCCGGCCGCGATCCCCGTCACCTCGATGTGCGGCGCCCGCTCGGCGAGCGCGGCGACCAGCCGGTCGCGCCGCGCCCGGTACCGCTGCCGCATTCGCCGCACATGGCGGTCGTAGGCCCCGGAGACGATGAAGTCGGCGAGCGTCAGCTGGTCCAACGTGCCGGCCCACGCCTCCCGTTCACCCTTCACGGCGAGCACCGGGTCGACGTACCGCTCGGGCAGGACCATCCAGCCCAGCCGCAGCGCGGGCGACAGGCTCTTGCTGACCGAACCGATGTGGACGACCCGCTCCGGGTCCAGCCCCTGGACCGCACCCACGGGCTTGCGGTCGTAACGGAACTCCCCGTCGTAGTCGTCCTCCAGGATCACCCCGTCACGCGCGCGTGCCCAGTCGATCACCGCCGCGCGGCGCGTCGGATGCAGCGGCCCACCGGTCGGGAACTGGTGTGCGGGAGTGAGCAGTACGGCCCGCTCGCGGCCCAACTCACCCACCTCGGCCCCGTCTTCGTCCAAGGGCAGCGGCACGGTCCGTACCGACGCGGCGGTCAGCAGATCCCGGTGGAAGCCGAGACCGTACGCCTCGACGGCCAGCGGACCTCGCAGGACCTGGGGAAAGAGCAGACGCAGGGCATGCGCGAAGCCGGAGCAGATGACGATCCGCCCGGGCTCCGTACGGACGCCACGCGCGCGTGCCAGGTACTCGGCGAGCGCCTCGCGCAGCTCGACGCGACCCGCGGGATCGCCGGGCCCGAAGGCCTCGTTGGGCGCCTGCTGCACGGCGCGGCGATACGACGCGAGCCATGCCGTGCGGGGGAAGGACGAGGCGTCCGGCGTGCCCTGTCGCAGATCGTGGCGGGGGCCACGCGCGCGTGCCGGCGCTTTCTTGGGAACGCGTGCCGGGGCGGCGCCCGACGGCGCGGCACGCTCCGCGACCCGCGTGCCCGAACCCTGTCGGGCGGTCAGCCAGCCCTCGGCGACGAGCTCGGCGTACGCGTCGGCGACGGTGTTGCGCGCGACGCCCAGGTCGGCGGCGAGCGAACGGTACGGCGGCAGCCGGCTGCCCGGAGCGAGCCTCCCGCTGCGTACCGCCTCACGCAGCGCACGGATCAGCGCGGCCCGCCGCCCGCCCGAGCCGGACAGCTCCAGGTGCAGGTCGGCGCCGATCCTCTCCGCCGAATTGACCCATGTTTCTGCCATGAAAGTGAACCCTACAACCGGTCTCTTGGGTTCGTAGATTCATGGTCATGACGACGAACGCGATGCGCACGAACACGATGCACACGACCACCGCCGGTACCGCCACCGCCCACACCGCCGGGCCCGCGGAGACGGCCGCGGCGGCCGGAGGGACCGGCCCCACCGGCGTCCCGGGAGCGGTCGTGGCCGAAAACACCCGACTCGACTTCGCGAAGTCCGCCCCGAAGGTGTTCCGGGCCCTCATCGGCTTCGACGCAGCGGCCCGTGAGGGGCTCGACCCGGCGCTCGTCGAACTGATCCAGATCCGTGCCTCGCACCTGAACCACTGCGCCTACTGCCTCCACATGCACACCAATGACGCACGCAAGGCCGGCGAGAGCGAGGACCGGCTGCACATGGTCGCGGTGTGGCGCGAGGCCCGCCACTTCTTCACGCCGCGGGAGCAGGCGGCGCTGGCACTCACGGAGGCCGTCACGCGCGTCGCCGACGCGGGCGTGCCCGACGACGTGTACGCGCAGGCCGCGGCCCACTTCGACGACCAGGAGCTGGCCCATGTCCTGGCCCTGATCTTCGCGATCAACACCTGGAACCGAGTGGCGCTGTCCAGCGGGAAGGTCGCGGGCACCGACGAGCGCCGCTGAGCACGGCCCGGCCGCGGGGCGACGGGGAGGTCGCCGCGCGCAGCACGGCCCGCGCGGCGGGGCGACGGGGGCGGGCCCGCGTCGAGCGGGGTACGGCCCCCGGGGTGACGGGAGACGGGCGTAGCTGAGCGCGCGGCGCGCGTCGGCCCGCGCTCCCGGCGGGAGGCGTGACCGGCGCCCGCGTGGCAGGCTCCCGGGGTCAGGACGTCGTCATGGGGCGGTCGTACGGCCCTATCGGTGCCGGCAGCCGGGACGTCCCGGTCAGGGCACGGTCCACCGCCGCGGCCACCGCACGGCCCTCGGCGATCGCCCAGACGATGAGGGACTGTCCACGGGCCGCGTCCCCGGCGGCGTACACCCCGGGGACGTTGGTCTGGAAGTCCGGGTCGCGCGCGATCGTGCCGCGCGGGTCGAGGGCGAGACCGAGCTGGTCGATCAGACCGTCCCGGCGGTCGGGTCCGGAGAACCCGAGGGCGAGCAGCACCAGATCGACGGGGAGCGTGCGCCCCGACTCGGCGATCGGGCGGCGCCGCTCGTCGACCTCGACGAGGTGCAGTTCCCGCACGTGCCCGTCCGCGTCCCCGGCGAAGCGGAGCGTGGACGCGGCGAACAGCCGTGCGTCCGCGTCCGCCGCGGGTGCCGTCTCCAGCGCCCCGGCCTCCTCGTGCGCCGCCGAGAGCCGGTAGATCTTCGGATACGTCGGCCACGGCTCGACGTCCTCGTCACGCTCGGCCCGCGGCAGCGGGTAGATGTCGAGCTGGGTCACCGACGCGGCGCCCTCCCGCACCGCCGTCCCGAGGCAGTCCGCGCCCGTGTCACCGCCACCGACGATCACCACGTGCCGGCCGGCCGCGGACAGCGGCGAGACCTCCAGGTCCCCCTCGCACACCCGGTCGGCGAGCGGCAGGTACTCCATCGCCTGATGGATCCCGCTCAACTCCCTTCCCGGCACATCCAGTTCACGCCAGGCCGTCGCGCCGACGGCGAGTATCACCGCGTCGTACCGTGCCTTCAGATCCGTGGCACGGATGTCCCTGCCGATCGCCGTCGACGTACGGAATCGGGTCCCCTCCGCACGCATCTGGGCGAGCCGCCGGTCGAGGTGCCGCTTCTCCATCTTGAACGCGGGGATCCCGTACCGCAGCAGTCCGCCGACCCGGTCGGCCCGCTCGTACACGGCGACGGTGTGCCCTGCCCGCGTCAACTGCTGTGCCGCCGCGAGCCCGGTGGGCCCCGAGCCGATCACGGCGACGGTCCGCCCGGACAGCCGGTCGGGCGGGCGCGGGGGAGTGAAGCCGTCCTCCCAGGCTCGGTCCGCGATGGCGACCTCGACGTTCTTGATGGTCACCGCCGGCTGGTTGATCGCGAGGACGCAGGCGGCCTCGCACGGCGCCGGACACAACCGCCCCGTGAACTCCGGGAAGTTGTTGGTGGCGTGCAGCCGGTCGCTCGCCGCCCGCCAGTCCTCGCGCGAGACCAGGTCGTTCCACTCGGGGATCAGATTGCCCAGGGGACAGGCGTCGTGGCAGAAGGGGACCCCGCAGTCCATGCAACGGTCGGCCTGCTTGCTGATGATCGGCAGCAGGGCTCCGGGGACGTACACCTCGTTCCAGTCCCGCACCCGCTCCTCGATGGGCCGACGCGGATACTCCTCGCGTGGCGTGGTCATGAACCCTTTGGGATCGGCCATGGCCGTCTCCCTCGCGTACGCGTACCGGCAGGGAGCCGCGCGCCGGCGCACGTGAAGGGGCCTTGACCTCCGCGCGGCACTCCTTTCCCGCCACGATACGTCCCCTTCAGGAGCCCCGCCGCTCAGGTGAGGGGCCGCTCCCTCGGGGCAGCCCGGGGTCGTCCCGAGGGCGGCTCACAAGGTCGTCCGGAGGGCCGCTCACAAGGTCGTCCGGAGGGCTTCACCGGGCCGAGCCGGAAGGTCCGGGGGAGGAGGACCAGGGCTCGGGCTCAAGTCAGGGCGAGCGTGTACGACACGGCGGCGGCGGCCGAGGCGATCGTGCGGACGTGGTTCCACCAGGTCCACTCCCGCACGTACGTGCGCCAGTACGCGGCGGCCTCCTGCGTCCCCGGGTCCAGCTTGAGAAGCGTGTCGTTGTGCGGGACGTTCGCGACGATCGTCACTCCGAACGACCCGAACAGATACAGCGCGCTGCCCAGCAGCAGCTCCACCGTCCCGTCGTCCGGCAGCAGCACGAACGTGACCACTCCGAGCACGGCGCACAGCCCCGCAGAGCCGACGAACACGAGCATGAACGGCGGCCGCACCGCCGCCACATTGATCGCGTTCATCGCGGCCACTCCCTGCGCGGGCGGCAGGTCGGCGAGCCCTCTCATCACGAATGTCGAGAATCCGCAGAAGACCCCGGCCACCACCCCGCAGCCGAGCACTCCCAGCACCGTCAGTACGAAGTACGGTCCATCGATCATGTTCACTCCCCCGTCCCCGAGACCAAAGATCTTGCACCGACCGTCACCACAAGTGAAGCCCCCTGCGTCCACAGTGACCATCACCGAGGAGCGCGGGCACATGCGTGAACGTCCAGAACACGCGCAGCGCCCGTTCGCCGCGGGTCGGGTTCCCTGCTCACACGCTCCGCACCCCCCGAAAACCGGTGAGGCTCTCGCTCCGCACCCGCGCCGGAGACGAGCCCGGCCGCCCCGTCCAGCGCGGGCTGCCCGCGCCCCCGCTCACCGTCAGCCGTCAGCCGTCAGCCGTCAGCCGTCAGCCGTCAGCCGTCAGCCGTCGGCCGTCTCCGTGACCCTTGCGCCGCACGTCGGGGCCACGCCCCCTCACGCGTGCACCGTGCCCCCCTCGCGCCACGCGCCGAGCCGCGCCTCCACCATGGCCTCGATCCGGCGGCGTGCCTCGTGGCGCGGTACGCCGTCCATCAGCAACTGGTCGTACGACGTGTCCACGTGCCGTACGGACGCCCGGACCGCCGCGGTCACCGCCCCTTCCGACAGCGCACGGCCGGCCGCACTGCGCCCCACCCGTCCGCTTCCCCGCACCGAGGCGTGGCCCGCGATCACCCGTGCCCGGTGGGCCGGACAGCGCGGGAACAGGCGGCATATCTCCCGTGCGAACGCGTCCGTGAACCGCACGTCCTCCCTCTCCCGCCGCCGTGCGTCCCGCACCCGGCGCCTCCTCCTGGCCTCCGCGTCGGCCAGACACCGCGCCTCGGCACGGGCGAGGGCCTCCTCCTCCACGAGCAGGCCCTGCCGTTCGTAGCGGCCACGCCGCCGGTTGAACCGCACCACCACCGCCGACAGCGCACTGCCCTCCCGCGACCTGCGCGTCAGCGCGGTGTCCCCGCGCCGCAGGAAGACCAAGTGCCCGAGATCGGCACAGTCCAAGCACCGCGGCGTCCCCTCCTCCAGCACCAGCAGCGCCAGCGGTCCGGTCCGGCAGCCACCGCAGTGCCGTTTCTTGAGCGGCTGGACGACGAGAAGTCCGCCCCCTTGCACGGGAGTTGCCATCGATGCCATACGCGGTTCATTCCCTCAATCCGCCCTTCGCCCCGTACGGAATGCGATGGGATGCCGTCTTTCCCGGCCGACTCGACCTTCGGTTCGTACTGGCTATTCCGGAGCCGTGCCGCCGTCCCCGTCGGCCGACGAGAATCTCGCCCGCACGGGGCATCATGGGCTCTGTGCGACTCGAAGCGATCACCTGGGAACGACTCGGCGATCTTCTCGCCGATCGTCTGCTCGACCTGAAGCCGGAAGACGGCAGCCCATGGCCGCGCATCGCCTTCGACGGAGCCCCCGCCGCCCGCCCCGGCGAACTCGCGCACCGCGTCTCCGAGGCACTGCGCACACGCGGCCGGACCTCGCTCGTCGTCGGCACGGAGGGCTTCCTGCGCCCCGCGTCGCTCCGCTTCGAATACGGTCACCAGGACGCCGACAGCTACTACGACAGCTGGTTCGACACCGGCGCCCTCTGGCGCGAGGTCTTCGGCCCCTTGGAGTCCGACGGCGACGGGCGCGTGCTGCCCGACCTCTGGGACCCGGTCAGCGACCGCGCCACCCGCAGCCCCTACATGCAACTCCCGCCCGGCGGAATCCTGTTGATGCACGGCCCCTTCCTCCTTCGCCACTGGTTCCCCTTCGACCTCAGCGTTCACGTGCTCCTTTCTCCGGGGGCCCTGCGTCGCCGTTCCCCCGATGCCGAGCAGTGGACCCTCCCCGCCTTCGCGCGCTACGAGGCCGAGGTGGACCCGGGCGCCACGGCGGACCTCATGGTGCGCGCCGACGATCCGCGCCACCCGGCTTGGAACGGTTGAAGGGTCACCCACGGCTACCGACGCGAAAAGGCTTTTATATGCACGCGCATATAGTTAGCCTGTGGTCCATGACGACCTCCACCGACAGCCCGGCATCCTTCGACGACTCGGTCCGTGCCCTTCTCGACGGCAAGAACTTCGCCAGCGTCGCCACCCTGGGGCCCGGCGGTGCTCCGCAGAACTCCGTGGTGTGGATCAAGCGCGACGGTGACACCGTCCTCTTCTCCTCGACCGCCGGACGCCAGAAGGTGCGCAATCTCCAACGCGACCCCCGCATCAGCCTCTCCGTCTTCGATCTGGCCAACCCCTACTCCTCGGTCGAGATCCGAGGCACCGCCGAGATCGTCCCCGACGACGCCAAGCGGCTCCCGTACGAGCTCTCCCACAAGTACCTCGGGATCGACCCCCCGGCGGAGAAGGACGACGAGGTCCGCGTGATCATCCGCGTCGTCCCGCGCAAGATCGTCGGCTTCTCCGCCTGATCTCGGGGCCACCGCGTGGGTGGGGCTCCGGCAGCCGCCGGAAATCCCGTAGTTCCGGGTGCGTTCGTCCGGCGACACGGCGAGAATTGAGGGCGCCGGGACTAGCGGTGCGTCCCGCGCCGCGCCGGCCGTCCGGCACTGGGAGGTACTTCATGACCACCGCCGGAGACATCATGCACCGCGGTGCCCAATGGATCCCCGCGCACGAGACCCTGGACCGCGCCGCCCAGCTGATGCGCGAGCTCAACGTGGGCGCCCTGCCCATCAGCGACGAGAACGAACGGCTCTGCGGCATCCTCACCGACCGCGACATCGTCGTCGGATGCGTGGCCATGGGTCACGACCCGGCGAAGGTCACCGCGGGAGACCTGGCCCAGGGCACACCGCGCTGGATCGATTCGAGCGCAGATGTCGACGAGGTGCTCCAGGAGATGAAGGGGCACCAGATCCGCCGGCTTCCCGTGATCGAGAACAAGCGGCTGGTCGGCATGATCAGCGAGGCGGACCTGGCCCAGCATCTGACGGACGAACAACTCGCCGCCTGGGTCGAGGGCGTCTACGCGAGGAGCCTGGCCGGCTGACACGGATGTCCAGTCGTCCCCGAGGGCGCACTCTCGTCCGGCCGGGCGTGCCGGGCGAGGGGCGTCTCAGAGCCAGCCGTTGCGCCTGAATCCCCGGTACAGGACGACACAGGCGACGGATATCACGCCTATGACCAGGGGGTAGCCGAACCTCCAGTGCAGTTCCGGCATGTTGTCGAAGTTCATTCCGTAGACCCCGCAGACCATCGTCGGCACCGCGATGACCGCCGCCCATGCCGTAATCTTCCGCATGTCCTCGTTCTGCGAGACGGTCACCTGCGCGAGGTGGGCCTGGAGGATCGAGTTGAGCAGTTCGTCGAAGGCCGCGATCTGTTCGGCGACGCGCGTCAGATGGTCGGAGACGTCGCGGAAGTAGGCCTGTATCTCCGGGTCGACCACGCGTATCGGCCGGGTGGCGAGCTCCTGGACGGGGCGTGCGAGCGGCACCACCGCGCGCTTCAGCTCCAGGAGTTCGCGCTTGAGCTGGTAGATGCGGCCGGCGTCCGCACGGGCTCCGTTGGGAGCGAACACATCGGCCTCGACCTGGTCGATGTCCGACTGGACCGAGTCCGTGACGCTCACATACTCGTCCACCACGTGGTCGGCGATCGCGTGCAGAACGGCCGCCGGTCCCTTGGACAGCTGCAGGCGGTCGGCCTCCAACTCCTCGCGCAACGGCCCCAGGGAGCCGTGTCGTCCGTGCCGCACCGTGATGACGAAGTCCGGTCCGACGAAGACCATGATCTCGCCGGTGTCGACCACTTCGCTGGTCGCCGTCAGTTCCTTGTGCTCGACGTAGCAGACGGTCTTGAAGACCGCGAACAGTGTGTCGCCGTACCGCTCCAGCTTCGGGCGCTGATGGGCTTCCACCGCGTCCTCGACGGCCAACGGGTGCAGGTCGAAGAGTTCGGCGATGCCGGCGAACTCGCGGGCCGTGGGCTCGTGCAGCCCGAGCCAGACGAAACCGTCCTCGTCCTTGCGGATCCGCTCCACGGTGTCGACCAGGTCGCGGCCGCCGGGGACTCTGGAGCCGTCCCGATAGGCGACGCAGTTCACCACCGCCGAACCCAGAGGAGACCGGGCCGGGTGGCTCAGGTCGACACGGGCACGCCGCCGTGTCAGCCGTGCCACCTTGCGGAGGCCGCCGACCGCGCCGAGGGCCGTGACCTTCCGCAGATTCCCTGCCATGGACATCTGGATCTCCTTGCGTGGATCTCCTCGCGCCGCAACTTGCGCCTTGGCGCGCCAGTCTGCCAGCCCTGATCGGATGCCGGAAAAGCCTGTGGGAACGGAATATTCCGTTCGGTTGGGCGTGGGTGGGTACGGGGCCGCGCCGCCGGTCCGTGCCGGCACCGCCGAGGTCGGCGTCTCGCGGATGTCTGCGAGGCGCGCCCGGCTGATACCCGCACGGGCCTGCGGGGGACGTGTGCCCGCAGGGCGCTCACGCATGCGGGCGAGTGGGCGAGGAGCGGTCCGCGGGCGTCGCGAGGGGGTCTCGGGGGCGGGAGCGGTCCCGCCGGGAGCCGACGACGGGAGCGTCACCGATTTCCGGCAAGCCGGTCAACTGGGATGATCTCTCCATGACGCGAACCGACGGATACCTCCTCGACAACCGGCAGGACGAGGCGGGGCAGCGCTTCGACGCCTTCGCCGCCGTCTTCGACCCCACGACGTTCCGGCACTTCGAGAGCTTCGGCATCGGACCCGGCTGGCGCTGCTGGGAGGTCGGCGCGGGCGGCACGTCCGTGGTGTCCTGGCTCGGCAAGAAGGTGGGCCCGACCGGACGGGTCCTCGCCACCGACATCGACACCTCGTGGGTGGCCTCGGTCGCGCGCTCGCCCGTCGAGGTCCGCGTCCACGACGTGGGTGCCGAGGAACCGCCGGGAGAGGGCTTCGACCTCGTGCACGCCCGACTCGTCCTGGTCCATGTGCCGGACCGGGAGCGGGCGTTGCGCTCCATGATCCGGGCCCTGCGGCCCGGGGGCCGACTCCTCGTCGAGGACGCCGACCCCGCCCTGCAGCCGCTGCTCTGCCCGGACGAGTACGGCCCCGAACAGCAGCTCGCGAATCGGCTGCGCAAGGGGTTCCGCAGTCTGCTCGCGGAGCGCGGAGCCGACCTCGCGTACGGCCGCAAGCTTCCGCGCCTGCTCCGCGAGGCCGGCCTGAGCGGCGTCGAGGCCGACGCGTACTTCCCCGTCACCTCACCCGCCTGTACCGCGCTGGAGACGGCCACGGTCCAGCAGATCCGCGACCGGCTGGTCGGCGGGGGCCTCGCCACCCACGAGGAGATCGACCAGCACCTCGCCAACGTCGCCTCCGGAAGCATGGACCTGGCGACGGCACCGATGATCTCGGCGTGGGGGCGCAAGAAGTAGCCGGCGCGGCCACCGTGCCGTCGCCGGCTGCTCGTGGCCGTCGTCAGGTGCGCGCAGGAGGCCTGCCGCCGACCCGCTCGACCGCCCGCGCTCCCGCCGCGCATCCCTCCATCGCCGCCTCCTCGGGTTCCGCGCCCGCGAGCAGGGCGGCCAGGAACGCCCCGGTGAAGGCGTCCCCGGCACCCGTGGTGTCGCGAGGGGTCGCGGGCGCCGCCGGGACGCGGGCCAGGATGCGCCCCGAACGGGCCACCAGCGCTCCGTCGCCTCCCTGCTTCGCGACGACCAGGGGCACGTGGTGGCTCAGCTTGGCCGCCGCGTCGGCCGGATCGGGCAGCCCGGTCAGCAGGTGTGCCTCGGCACGGCTGGGCAGCAGGACGTCGATGCCCTCGACCAGTCCGAGGAAGCGGTCCACGCCCAGTTCGACGAGGAAACCCGCCGACGCCGGATCCAGACTCACCGGCACGCCACGCGCGCGTGCCGACTCCAGCGCCACCGGCAACAACGCCCTGCCCGGCTCGGAGAAGAGCAGGTATCCCGACAGGTGCAGCCGCGCCACACCGTCGAGGAGCGTGGACGACCAGTCGGCCGGTTCGAGCCGCAGGGACGCCCCGCTGTCCGTGAGAAACGTCCGCTCCGCCGCGGCGCCCCCGTCGACCAGACAGATCACCGTCCCGGTCGGCGCCCGCGGATCCACGACGAGCAGCGGACGCACACCGCAGGCGGCGAGCTCGCGTCCGTGCCACTCGGCCGCGTCCGTGCCCACCCGGCCGAGCAGCCGTACGTCCGGGCAGCCCCGATGTGCCGCCCAGCAGGCGACATTGGCACCGGCCCCGCCCGGCAGGGTCCGGATCGCGGCAGCCGTGTCCGTACCCGTGGTGAGCGGCCCCCGATGCCGGGCGACGACATCCGTGACCACGTCCCCGACGACCAGCAGCGCGCCCGCGGAGCTCCCGGCGCCCGGCCCGGAGTCCGCGCGGCCCGTCCCGTTCACACCCGGGCCCACGCCGCCGCGATCCGCGCCGCGAGGCGTACGTTGCCGCGCACCGCGGCCAGATTGGCGCTCAGCGAGGCACCGTCGGTGTGCCGGACCAAGTGGTCCAGCAGGAACGGCGTCACCGCCTGCCCCGTCACCCCCTCCGCCTCGCAGGCCTGCAGCGCGTCGTCGAGCACGCGCGCGTGGAGCCCTGGATCGAGCTGCTCCTCCTCGGGGACCGGGTTCGCCACGATGAGGGACGAGTCCGGGGCGTCCAGCGCGTCCTGTGCCCGCATGACGTCGGCGACCTGCTCCGGGGAGTCCAACGTCCAGTCGACGGGATGACCGGAGTCCGACAGATAGAAGCCGGGGAACCGGTCCGTGCCGTACCCGGCCACCGCCACACCGAGGGTCTCCAGGCGCTGCAGGGTCGCGGGCACGTCCAGGATCGACTTCACGCCCGCGCACACCACCGTGATCCTGGTCCGCGCCAGCAGGCCCAGGTCGGCGGACTCGTCCTGCGTCACCGTCCACTCCCGGTGCACCCCGCCCAGCCCGCCCGTGGCGAACACCCGCAGACCCGCCCGCGCGGCCAGCAGCGCCGTCGCGGACACCGTCGTCGCCCCGCTCGCGCCCGCCGCCATGGCCAGGGGCAGGTCGCGGTGGCCCAGTTTGCGGATCCCGTCCTCGTTGGCGACCCGCTCCACCTGGTCCTTGTCCAGTCCCACGTGGGGCCGCCCGTCGAGCACCGCGATCGTCGCGGGTACCGCGCGCTCCTGCCGTACGGTGTCCTCAAGCTCCAGCGCGACCTGCAGATTGCGCGGGCGGGGCAGCCCGTGCGCGATGATCGTCGACTCCAGAGCCACCACCGGCCGGCGCGCGTCGAGCGCCTCTCGCACCTCTTCGGACACCACGATCACGCGTCTGCCTCCTGTCGGTCGAGGTTCCCCCGTATCTGGATCTCTGGCGGGCGGCGCACCCGGTCAAACTCTTGCGAGCCACGCCGTACGCCACCAGCCTGGGGGCATGACGGACAACTCGACACGTCTCGACCATGTCGTCCTCTGGGTGCGCGACCCGGCTGCCGCGGCCGCGTTCTACGAGGACGCCGTCGGCCTGGAGCCCCTGATGGTCGCCGAATACGCCGCCGGAAAGGCGTCCTTCCCCTCCGTGCGCGTCAACGAGGAGACCATCCTCGACCTGGCTCCGCTGCCCCTGGCGGAGTACATGAACATGGTCCCGGGCGGCACGGAGAGCGCCGGCCACCCGGTGAACCACGTCTGCCTGTCCTTCCCGGAGGACGAGTTCGACGCTCTGCACGCCCGTCTGGAGGAACGGTCCGTCTCCGTCTCGGGCTTCTCCTACGACGCCTCCGGCGCCCGCGGGCCGGCCAAGCGCAGCTTCTACTTCCGCGACCCGGACGGAAACGTCTTCGAGGCCCGGCACTACGAGTAGTCCCTCCCGGCGGCCCCTCGGCGGATCAGGCCGGTCGGGCGGCGGGGCACCCTCGTCGCCGCTCCCGACGGACCTGCCCTTAGGGTGACCGCTCATGACCACGAACACCGGGACCACCCCGTCCTTCGCCGTGCACATCCCCGACGCCGAACTCGAACCGGAGCCGCTGGACCCGGCCCAGATCGTCTCCGGCGAGCCGGTCGTGACGGGCAAGCTGTTGTGGGAGTCCCCCGACGGCAAGCAGTTGCGCGGCATCTGGCAGATCACGCCCGGCGTGGTGACCGACACGGAGGCGAACGAACTCTTCGTCGTGGTCAGCGGCCGCGCCACGATCGAGGTCGAGGGCGGCGACGACATCGAGGTGGGCCCGGGCGACGCGGCGATCCTGCGCGAGGGCGACCGCACGACGTGGACCGTGCACGAGACGCTGCGCAAGGCGTACCACATCAGCCTCTGACGGCCGCGAAGGCCTCTGGCCTCGAAGGCTTCAAAGTCCTCGCAGCTCTTGAAGCCCCTGCAGCCCTGAACCCCTGAACTTCTGAAGCGACGAGGTCCAGAGGCCCGACGAAGTCGAGAAGCCCGACGAAGTCAAGAGGCCTTGCACAGCTGAAGGCCTCTGAGGGGCTCGACCGCGTCCGCCGGTCCGGCTCATCGACCGCGGCGGTTCCGGGTGAACAGCGCCAGGCCACCCAACGGCATCAGCAGACAGGCGGCGGCGAGGTTCAGCCAGCCGTAGCCCGCCTGCGCGGCGACGACTCCGGCGGTCGCTCCGCCCAGACCGGCCGCCGTGTTCATGGTCAGATCGGACAGCCCTTGGGCCGCGGCCCGTGCCGCCTGCGGCACGGAGTCCGTGAGGAGCGCGGAGCCCGACACGAGCGCGGAGGACCAGCCGAGACCGAGCAGGAACAGCCCCACCGCGGTCTGCCCGTGGTGGGCACCCGCCGTACCCGCGAGCAGCGTCGCCGCCGCCAGCAGGGCCACCGCGAGCGCTATCCCGGACAGCCGGCCGAGCCGGTCCGAGAGTCGCCCCATCAGCGGCGAGAACGCGTACATGCCCGCGATGTGTCCGCTGATCACCAGCCCGATCAGATCGATGCTCGCCCCGTGGTGCCCGAGGTCCACAGGGGTCATCGACATGACCGAGACCATGGCCGTGTGCGCGACAGCCACGGTCACGAGTGCCAGCCTGGCCCGCGGCGAGGCCGCGACGGCGGCGAAACCGGCCCGCAGCGAGCGTGCGTCGGCCGACCGCTCCTCGGCCGGTGCGAGCGCCCTGGCGGTCAGCAGCGGATCGGGCCGCAGCAGTACGGCCACCAGCAGCGCCGACACGAGGAACACCCCGGACGCCCACAGGAACGGTCCCGCCGCCTCGGGGATCCCGAGTCCCGAGACGCTGCGTCCGGCGGGCGCGGCGATGTTGGGGCCCAGCACCGCCCCGATCGTCGTCGCCCACACCACGTTCGAGATGGCGCGGGCCCGCATCGTGGGTTCGGCCAGGTCGGCGGCGGCGAACCGCGCCTGCAGATTCGCCGAGGAGGCCGCGCCGAAACCCGCCATGCCGATCAGCAGCAGCGGGAAGCTTCCGATGCTCGCGGCGACCACGACGACGGCCGCGCCCGCCGCACCGATGAGATACCCCAGCACAAGTCCCGGCCGCCGTCCTCGCGCCGTCATCAGCGCCGCCAGCGGCACCGAGAGCACCGCCGTACCGGTCACGGTCGCGGTCGGCGCCAGTCCGGACAGCGACTCGGTGCCGCTGACCTGCTGGGCCAGTACGGTGGCGAGCGCGATGCCGGTGGCGACGCCGAGCCCGCCGAGGATCTGGCCTGCGATCAGTACGGCGGTGATGCGGCGGCGCAGCGCGGGTATCGCCTCGGCATCGACGGAGATGCCCGCCCGCCGCTCGACGGACGTCACGCGGGACACCGGGGCACGACGGAACAGGACGCGGTACGGGTTCTGGTCACCGGCGCAGTGTCCCAGCTCGCACCCCTGTACGGACATCCGCTGGACGTCCCCCGGTCAGCGGCGGTGCCGGCGTCAGAAGAGCGGCTCCGGCAGCACGCCTTCCAGCGCGAGCAGTTTCCGCTTGGTCTCCAGGCCGCCGCCGAACCCGCCGATGCCGCCGTCGCTCTCGACCACCCGGTGGCAGGGCACCACGACCGGCAGCGGATTCGAGCCCATGGCCACGCCCACGGCCTGCGCCGCACCCGGCTGGCCGACCCGTCCGGCCAGGTCGCCGTAGCCCACGACCGAGCCGTACGGCACGCCCGACGCGAGCTCGCGCAGCACCTGACGGTTGAACCCGGAGATCAGGGACCAGTCGAGCGGCAGCTCGAAGTCGTGCCGCTCGCCCGCGAAGTACGCCGAGACCTGGCGTATCGCCTCCGCGAGCAGGGGGGACCCAGGTGCTTCGACGGGGTCGGTGCCCAGCCGGGACGCGAGCCGGTCGAGGGCCTTGTCGCGCACCGTGTCCGTGGCGTGGAACACGACGTTCACCAGGCCGTCGCGTGTCGCCGCGAGCAGCAGGGGACCGATGTCCGTGCCGACGACGGTCCACACGACCTGTTGCCCGTACTGCCCGTGGCTGTCCATGGGCACCACCGTACGGCGAGCCACTGACAATGCCGGTCGCGCGGACGGGCCTCCCGTGGTGCGGACCCCGGTGCGCGTCCGCACCACGGGCGGGGCAGCCGTGGAGCCCGGGGCGGCAGAGCGGCCGCGGGGCCCCGGGGGAGGAGGCCGCCGCGCCGTCTGGACGGGGAAGCCCCCTAGTCGTCCACCGCCTTCTGGATCACGTCGGGAGCGTTGGTGATGATCCCGTCGACGTCGAAACCCACCACCCGCCGGGCGCCGTCCTCGTCGTTCACGGTCCACGCGAAGGCCTTCATCGGCGTGCCGTGCGGTCCGTGGAACGCGTGGACCGCCGAGACGTAGCCGGAGGAGAGCGTGGTGTGATCAGAGTTGATCTGGTCGGCGAACCGCGCGTACCGCGGTAGCTGCGCCACCGACGGCGTGCCCAGGAAGGCCGTGCGGACGTCCGGGCGCAGGTCGTGCACCGTTCGCACACTGGCGGCGCTGAAGCTCTGCACGATCAGCCGGCCCGTGACATGCGCCCGGTCGAGCCAGCCCTCGTTGCTCAGCAGCTTGAGGGTCTCCCGTTCGATGCCCGGGTAGAGCTGGGGGTTCTTGATCTCCAGGACGAGCTTTTGATGGTTGTGCGCGACGCGCTTCATGTACTGCGTGAGCGTCGGCACGCGCGCGCCCGCGTACCGGGAGCCGAACCAGCTCCCGGCGTCCAGGCGGGCGATCTCGGCCGCGGTGAAGTCGCGGACGTTCCAGGGAGCTCTGTCCGGGTAGAGCTCCTCGACATCGGTCGTGCGCGCCAGGCCCGCGTCGTGGAGGACGACGAGTTTGCCGTCCTTCGTGCGCTGGACGTCGTTCTCGACCCAGTCGAACCCCAGGTCCGCGGCCTTGTCGATGGCGGCCAGGGTGTTCTCGGGAGCATAGGCGGAGGCGCCGCGGTGGGATACGACGACCGGACCGGTCCCCTGGGACCCGGCGCGCGCGTGCGGGCTGGGCAGTATCACGGCGGCGCCTCCAAGAAACGCGGCGGTCGTGGCGGCGGCTACGCGCGCATACATGCGTCCTCCTCAGCGTCGTGTGATCACGGACAGCACAAGAGTGACAGCAGAGAGTCGATGAAGGTGGTGTGTGAGGTGGCCACAAATTGAATGGAGTTGCCCAAGTCCGCACACTGGCGCCGCACAGGTGCGGCGAGGCCGTGATTCTTTGCCGGAAAATCGTTCGACCATTCCGGTGGGAGTCATACTCTTCGCCTCGGCCCAGTCCGCTCGTGCGGTCCTCCGGGTGGGGAATTTCAGGGCTTTTCAGGAGCAATACGGCGGGGAGGGCATCCGCGCATGCAGGGCACGGTCGACGGCTTCACTTACGGACTCGTCACACCGCTGGTGGCCTACCTCATGGCCTGCCTGGGCGGAGCGCTCGGACTTCGCTGCACCACCAGATCGATGCTGGTCGCCCGCTCCTGGCGGGCCGGCTGGCTCGCCCTCGGCTCGGCAGCGATCGGCTCCGGCATCTGGACCATGCACTTCATCGCGATGATGGGATTCAGCGTCGAGCAGACGCCGGTCCACTACGACAGACCGACGACGTTCGCGAGTCTGGGCGTTGCCATCGTGATGGTGGGCATCGGGATCTTCATCGTCGGCTACCGCGGTGCCAGTGGGGCGGCGCTCTTCACGGGAGGCACGATCACCGGCCTCGGCGTGGCCTCGATGCACTATCTCGGCATGGCGGGAATGCGTCTGAACGGGAAACTCGAATACAACACCCTCACCGTCTCCGCCTCCGTCGTGATAGCCGTAGTCGCTGCCACAGCCGCCCTGTGGGCGGCGGGACAGGTCCGGGGATTTCTCTGGAGCGTGGGCGCGAGCCTCGTGATGGGACTGGCAGTGACCGGCATGCACTACACGGGCATGGCGGCCCTCAGCGTCCATCTCCATGGCACATCCAGCAGTCCCGGCGGGGACTCGGCCGCGGCCCTGCTCGCGCCCATGATGATCGGCCCGCTGGCCTTCCTGTGCCTCGCGGGCGTCGTCGTGATGTTCGATCCACTGATGGTCATGGGCAAGCCCGACTGGACTCCCGCGGAGAACCGGCCGGGTGTCCCGGCCCACACCGCGGTGCGGCGCACCGGCGGCCGGCCCCCGGCCCGTCGCGGGCGGGTCCGCGCACAGCGCAGGTCGCGCACTCCGCAGAACTGGTGATCGGACCCCGTTGTCAGTGCGGGGTCGTACGGTGGATTCCATGCGGCCCGTATCCAAGATCGAACGTTCGGTGGCGCCCTTCGAGGTCGTCAGCCCCTACCAGCCGAATGGCGACCAGCCCACGGCCATCGCCGAGCTGGAGAAGCGCATCCGCGCAGGCGAGAAGGACGTCGTCCTCCTGGGCGCCACCGGCACGGGCAAGTCCGCCACCACGGCCTGGATGATCGAGAAGCTCCAGCGCCCCACCCTGGTGATGGCTCCGAACAAGACCCTGGCCGCCCAGCTGGCGAACGAGTTCCGCGAACTCCTCCCGAACAACGCGGTCGAGTACTTCGTCTCGTACTACGACTACTACCAGCCCGAGGCGTACGTCCCGCAGTCGGACACCTACATCGAGAAGGACTCCTCGATCAACGAGGAGGTGGAGCGCCTGCGCCACTCCGCGACCAACTCGCTGCTGACCCGCCGTGACGTCGTCGTGGTGGCCTCGGTCTCCTGCATCTACGGCCTCGGTACGCCTCAGGAGTACGTGGACCGCATGGTCGCGCTCAAGGTGGGCGACGAGATCGACCGGGACGACCTGCTGCGCCGCTTCGTCGACATCCAGTACACACGCAATGACGTGGCGTTCGCCCGGGGCACCTTCCGGGTCCGCGGCGACACCATCGAGATCTTCCCCGTGTACGAGGAGCTCGCGGTCCGCATCGAGATGTTCGGTGACGAGATCGAGGCCCTGTCCACGCTGCACCCGCTCACCGGCGAGGTCATCAGCGACGACGACCAGCTCTACGTGTTCCCCGCCTCGCACTACGTGGCGGGTCCCGAGCGCATGGAGCGCGCGGTCAACGACATCGAGAAGGAGCTGGAGGAGCGCCTCGCCGAGCTGGAGAAGCAGGGCAAGCTCCTGGAGGCCCAGCGCCTGCGCATGCGCACCACGTACGACATCGAGATGCTCCGCCAGATCGGCTCCTGCTCCGGCGTGGAGAACTACTCGATGCACTTCGACGGCCGTGAGCCCGGCTCCCCGCCCAACACGCTGCTGGACTACTTCCCGGACGACTTCCTGCTCGTCATCGACGAGTCGCATGTGACCGTGCCCCAGATCGGTGCCATGTACGAGGGCGACGCCTCCCGCAAGCGCACGCTCGTGGACCACGGTTTCCGGCTTCCGTCAGCCCTGGACAACCGCCCCCTGAAGTGGGAAGAGTTCCAGGAGCGCATCGGGCAGACGGTGTACCTCTCGGCGACCCCGGGGCAGTACGAGCTCTCCCGTTCGGACGGCCAGGTCGAGCAGATCATCCGGCCCACCGGCCTCGTCGACCCGGAGGTCGTGGTCAAGCCCACCGAAGGGCAGATCGACGACCTGGTGCACGAGATCCGCACGCGTGTCGAGAAGGACGAGCGCGTCCTGGTCACCACGCTCACCAAGAAGATGGCCGAGGACCTCACCGACTACTTCCTGGAGCTCGGCATCCACGTGCGCTATCTGCACAGCGACGTCGACACCCTGCGCCGTGTCGAGTTGCTGCGCGAGCTGCGCGCGGGAGAGTACGACGTCCTCGTCGGCATCAACCTGCTCCGTGAGGGGCTCGACCTGCCCGAGGTCTCCCTGGTGGCGATCCTCGACGCCGACAAGGAGGGCTTCCTGCGCTCCGGCACCTCACTGATCCAGACGATCGGCCGCGCGGCGCGCAACGTGTCCGGTCAGGTCCACATGTACGCCGACAAGATCACCCCGGCGATGGAGAAGGCCATCGACGAGACCAACCGTCGCCGGGAGAAGCAGGTCGCCTACAACAAGGAGAGGGGCATCGACCCGCAGCCCCTCCGCAAGAAGATCAACGACATCGTGGCGCAGATCGCCCGCGAGGACGTCGACACGGAGCAACTGCTCGGCTCCGGCTACCGCAAGTCGAAGGACGGCAAGGGCGCCAAGGCCCCGGTCCCCGCGCTCGGAAAGTCCGCCAAGGCGGCCAAGGGCAAGGCCAAGGAGACGGTGCCCACGGACCGGCCCGCGGCGGAACTCACCGAGCAGATCGAGGAGCTGACGGAGCGCATGCGTGCCGCGGCCGCCGACCTCCAGTTCGAGATCGCGGCCCGACTGCGCGACGAGGTCTCCGAGATGAAGAAGGAGCTGCGGCAGATGAAGGAAGCGGGCCTGGCCTGACGCTCCCGCCGAGGCGCCGGATCTCGGGACATGCGCACTGTGTTGCAAGACCGACACAAAGTGCGTCCCAGGGTTCGGCGCTGTCGGTGCCCCTGCGTAGTGTTCTGGTCATCCGCGGACTCCGCGGCAACAGGGGACAGTTCGAGAGGGGATCAGCGCGTGACGGTCAACATGACCAAGGGTCAGGCCATCAGTCTGCAGAAGAACGACGGGGGCACGCTGACCGCGGTGCGCATGGGCCTCGGCTGGCAGGCCGCTCCGAGGCGCGGCCTGTTCGGTTCGCGCACCCGGGAGATCGACCTCGACGCGTCCGCCGTGCTGTTCGCGGACAAGCAGCCCGTCGACGTGGTGTTCTTCCGTCACCTCGTCAGCGACGACGGCTCCGTACGGCACACGGGTGACAACCTGGTCGGTGGCGCGGGCCAGGGCGGCGACGACGAGTCGATCCTCGTCGACCTGCAGCGCGTCCCGGTCCACATCGACCAGATCGTCTTCACCGTGAACTCCTTCACGGGCCAGACCTTCCAGGAAGTGCAGAACGCGTTCTGCCGTCTGGTCGACGAGACCAACGGCCAGGAGCTCGCCCGCTACACGCTCGCGGGCGGCGGTCAGTACACGGCCCAGATCATGGCGAAGGTGCACCGCGCCGGCGCCGGCTGGCAGATGACGGCCCTGGGTACGCCGGCCAACGGCCGCACGTTCCAGGACCTGATGCCGGCGATCCTGCCGCACCTGTAGGCCACGCGCCCACACCGCACGAAGCGATACAGCGACATAGCGACACAGGGGGACAAGGCGATGACGGCCGAGCTGGTCCGGGGGCAGAACCACCCGCTCTCCCAGGTCCGTCTCGAGGTCCGGATCTCGGCCGGTAAACCGGTCGTGGCCGGGGCCACGCTCAGCGACGAGCAGGGCAAGATCCGCGGCGTCGAGTGGGTGGCCCACCCGGGCGCGCCCACACTGCCGGGGCTGGAGGTCTCCAAGCAGGCGGCGGCCGATCACCGCCTGGCATTCGACCTCGACGCGCTGCCGGAGCACGTGCACCGGGTCAGTGTGCTGCTCGCACTGCCGTCCGGGGTCGGCGGCCCGGTCCGGTTCGGCGCCGTCGCCGCCCCCTTCGTCGCGGTCACCGGCCTCGACGGCGCGGAAGTCGCCAGCTACACCGTCACCGGCCTGGACGCCGAGTCCGCCGTCGTCGCCCTGGAGCTCTACCGCAGGCAGGGCGCCTGGAAGGTACGCGCGGTCGGCCAGGGGTACGCGGGCGGCCTCGCCGAACTCCTCGCCGACCAGGGCCTTCCCGAGGCCCAGCAGCTCGCCGGAAGCATCAATGAAGCGGTGGCGCGCGGAATGGCCCGCTCGGTCGCCGCGCCCCCGCCGCGTACGGCGGACGCGGACCGGTCGCGGCAGGCGGCCAGTTCGGCGCCCGGAGCCGACCAGCCTTACCCGGGACCGCAGGGCGCCCCGGGGACCGTCACGCCACCGCAGTCCCCGTACGACACCCCTGGTCCGCAGGGGGGTGCGACGCCGGGGCAGGCCTACCCGGGCGGCACCACACCGTCCGACCCTTCCGCCGTCACCCAGCCGTCCGCCTCGGTCGGCGGCGGGATCAACTACACCCACCCCGGCCGGCAGACCGCGGCACCGCCCCCGCCCGCGCCGACGGCGCCACCGGCCGAGCCCGGCCGTCCCGCCCAGCCCGTCGCGGGCGACGCGACCGGCTGGTCCATGGACGAGCGGCTCTACAACCAGGTGTGGGGCATGTTCGAGGACCTCGCCCGCACCACCGCCGCCTACCGCAGCGCCGTCGACTTCGCCGACTCCCGTATGGAGAAGGAACTCGACCAGGTGCTGTCCGACCCGCGCAGCCGGATCGGCGGGCAGGGCGACGCGGCCCGTGAGGCGGCGCGCGCCAGGCACGCCCAGCTGGTCGACCAGGCCCGCGAGGCGCTCGACCGGGATCTCGCCCAGCTCGTCGCCGAGTCCGAGGTCGTCGAGCCCGCGCTCCCCCCGGCGTACGCACGCTGGGACAACCCTGTCTGGCACGGCTACCGGGTGCCGATGGAGATCCCCATGGCCCTGCGCCTGGGCGATCTCAGCCTGCCCGAGAGCGAACGCCTGAGCATCCCGATGCTCCTGCGACTGCCGCTGGAGCGCGGCCTGTGGATCGACAGTGGCCGCACCTCCGCGGACGGCGGCCTCGCCGACGCCGACGAGCTGCGCCGCCTGGCGATGGACACGGCCGTCGCGCATGCCGCGCGGCTGCTCGCCGTGTATCCCGCCGGTGAGTTCACGGTGCACGTCATCGATCCGGCCGGTTCCGGAGCGTCCTCTCTGGCACCCCTGACACAGTCCGGGGTGCTCGACGTGCCGCCCGCTGTCGGCGCCGCCGGGGTCTCCGAGGTACTGGCCCGGCTCACCCAGCGTGTCGACCTCGTGCAGATGGCGATCCGTGGCGGAGCGTCCGACTCGCTGCCGCCCGGGTTCGACACCGCCGAGCAGCTGCTGATCGTCAACGACTTCCCGCACGGGTTCGACGACCGTGCCGTGACCCAGCTGCGCTATCTCGCGGACGAGGGCCCGGCCGTCGGGGTGCACCTGATGATGGTGGCCGACCGGGAGGACGCAGCCGCCTACGGGCCGCTGCTCGACCCGCTCTGGCGTTCGCTGCTGCGGCTCACGCCGGTGGCCGACGACCACCTCGCCGACCCCTGGGTGGAGCACGCCTGGACGTACGAGCCCACGCTCGTCCCGCCGGGCAGCCAGGTGCTCCAGCAGGTGCTGGCCCAGGTGGCTGCTGCGCGGCGTCCGTGGAACCGATGATCACGAGCAGGGCCGAGCTCCCGGAGTGTGCCAAGTAACGGTAAAGCCCCTCTGAGCTGGGGATTTGGCTCTCCTTTTACCAATCGCTTTACCTTTCCTTGGTGGTTGGGTACTCTCGTTCGTACGGAGGGGAGTACTCCCTACCTATGGCGACGTGCCCGTCAATACGGATCAGGCCAGATCCCGGGGCGTCGGCCCGCGTACACCGGGCGCATCACGCGCCCCGGCCGTCCCGGGTGGAAGAGACCTCCGGCAGCGACGACGCTGAGACCTGCCGTTACGTACTGCCGGAGGCGCAGTGGATGTTTCCCTGACCCTGTGGGTCCTGACGATCGTGGGCCTCGCCGCCCTCATCGCGGTCGACTTCTTCATCGGCCGCAAACCGCACGACGTGTCGATCAAGGAAGCCGGAATCTGGACGATCGTCTGGATCGCCCTGGCCGGCCTCTTCGGACTCGGCCTGCTCGTCTTCTCCGGTGGCCAGCCCGCCGGAGAGTTCTTCGCCGGCTTCATCACCGAGAAGTCGCTGAGCGTCGACAACCTCTTCGTCTTCGTGCTGATCATGGCGAAGTTCGCGGTGCCCTCGCAGTACCAGCAGCGCGTGCTCCTCGTCGGTGTGCTCATCGCCCTCGTCCTGCGCGCGATATTCATCGCCGCGGGTGCCGCGATCCTCGCGAGCTTCGCCTGGGTCTTCTACATCTTCGGCGCGTTCCTCATCTACACCGCCTGGAAGCTGATCCAGGAGGCCAGGGCCGAGGAGGAGGACGAGGAGTTCGAGGAGAACCGCCTGCTGAAGGCGGCCGAGCGGCGCTTCGGCGTGGCCGACCGGTACCACGGCACCAAGCTGTGGATCCAGCAGAACGGCAAGCGCGTCATGACGCCGATGCTCGTCGTCATGCTGGCGATCGGCACCACCGACGTGCTCTTCGCCCTCGACTCGATCCCCGCGATCTTCGGCCTCACCCAGGACCCGTACATCGTGTTCACGGCCAACGCGTTCGCGCTGATGGGTCTGCGACAGCTGTACTTCCTCATCGGCGGGCTGCTCAAGAAACTCGTCCACCTGAGCTACGGCCTGTCGGTCATCCTCGGCTTCATCGGCGTCAAGCTCGTCCTGCACGCGCTGCACGAGTCCGGCGTCCACGTCCCCGAGATCTCCATTCCGGTCTCCCTCGGCGTGATCTGCGCGGTCCTGGTGGTCACCACGATCACCAGCCTGATGGCGTCCAGGAAGCAGGCGGCGCGCGACGAGGAGGAGAGCGCCGGGGACAACAGCCCGAAGAGCGTCGACGTCTGACGGCGTCGACTGCGCGAACAGCCTCCGGGAGCGGCGTGCGGCGAGGAGCCGACCACCGCTCCCGGAGCATGTCCGGGCGCAGCGACGGACGGCCCTGAGATCCGCTCCTCGCGACCCGTCCGGAGGAGCACACCCATGACGTCGACCAGGCACGCCGGCCACGGCCGCGAGCGCACCGACCCCACGGAGCCCCGAACACACCACACGACACCGAACGACCAGGACGGCACGGCGACGACCCGAAGGCCCACAGGACCGCCGTCCGCCCACCGAACGCGACACACGGGAGATGACAGATGCGACACACGGGACACGACCGAGCAGACCTGGCGGCCGATCCCGGAAGCGAATCGTCCTCCATGGCAGCGGAACGGACACCGGACGACCGGAGTGCGGGCCCCACGAAGGACTGCGACGATCGCAGCATGATCGATCGGCTCCGGTCACCCCTCACGCAGTGGACGGCCATCGTGCCCATGCTCGCGGTGGTCCTGCTGGTCTTCACCTGGGGACGCGACGTGCCCGGCGCGGTGGTCGTCCTGGTGACGCTGGTGCTCGCCGGAGCCGTGCTGGCAGCCGTCCACCACGCCGAGGTGGTGGCCCACCGGGTCGGCGAACCCTTCGGTTCCCTGGTGCTCGCCGTCGCCGTCACGATCATCGAAGTGGCCCTGATCGTCACCCTCATGGCGGACGGCGGCGACAAGAGCGCGACGCTGGCCCGCGACACGGTGTTCGCGGCCGTGATGATCACCTGCAACGGCATCGTCGGTCTCTGTCTGCTCGTCGCCTCCCTGCGCCACGGGCTCGCCGTCTTCAACGCCGAAGGCACCGGAGCGGCCCTCGCCACCGTCGCGACGCTCGCCACACTCAGCCTCGTTCTGCCGACCTTCACCACCAGCAAGCCGGGCCCCGAATTCTCCTCGGCCCAGCTCACCTTCGCCGCCCTGTCCTCACTCGTCCTCTACGGCCTGTTCGTCGCGACCCAGACCGTGCGGCACCGCGACTACTTCCTGCCGATCACCCGGCAGGGCGAGGTCATCCACGCGGACGCCCACGCGGACGCCCCCTCCGGTCGTACGGCGGCGCTCAGCCTGGGACTGCTGGCCCTGGCCCTCGTCGGTGTGGTCGGACTCGCCAAGGGCGTGTCGCCCACCATCGAGTCCGGGGTGGAGGCGGCCGGCATGCCGGCCGCCGTGGTCGGTGTGATCATCGCACTGCTCGTCCTGCTGCCCGAGACCATCGCCGCACTCCGGTCGGCGCGCCGCGACCGGGTGCAGACCAGCCTGAACCTCGCTCTCGGCTCCGCGATGGCCAGCATCGGACTGACCATTCCCGCCGTCGCCCTCGCGTCCATCTGGCTCTCCGGACCGCTCGTCCTCGGACTCGGCGCCACGCACATGGTGCTGCTCGCGCTCACCGTCGTGGTGAGCTCCCTGACCGTGGTTCCGGGCCGCGCGACCCCGCTCCAGGGCGGTGTTCATCTGGTGCTGTTCGCGGCCTATCTGGAACTCGCGGTCAACCCCTGAGCGCGGCTCGCACCAGGGACGGCACCGGCCCTCAGTCGGCCGCTTGCACGACCGCAAGGCGTGGCACCGTCCGGGTCTCCGGGAGCAGCGCGAAGCATCCCAGACTGAGCAGCGCGATCCCGGTCAGATACGCGGCCACGCCCCAGGGGACGCCTGGTCCGCTCGCCACCGCGGTCGCCACGATGGGCGTGAGCGCGCCACCGAGAACCCCGCCCAGGTTGTAGCCCACGGCGGCGCCCGTGCAGCGCACGCGTGGCTCGTACAACTCCGGCAGATACGCGGCGATGACGGCGAACATCGTGATGAACGCGATCAGGGCCACCAGGAAGCCGGCGAACATCAGCAGCGGTTCGCCGGTCGACAGCAGGGCGACCATGGGGAACATCCACAGCGTGGCGGCCGTGCAGCCCACCAGACACAGGGGGCGCCTGCCGAACCGGTCCCCGAGCAGGGCCATCACCGGTGTCAGACATCCTTTGACCACCACCGCGGCCATGATGCAGGTCAGCATGACGGTACGGCTCACGCCCAGTCGCTCGACGCCGTACGCGAGCGCCCACGTCGTCACCGCGTAGAACACCGCGTAGCCGACCGCGAGTCCGCCGGCCGTCAGCAGCACCAGCCGCCAGTGGTCGCGCGCCACCTCGGCGAGCGGCACGCGCGCGTGGTCCCGCATCTCCAGGAACTGCGGGCTCTCCGCCAGCGAACCGCGCAGCCACAGCCCCGCCGCCGCGAGCACGCCCGCGGCCCAGAACGGCACCCGCCACCCCCACGCGGCGAACTGCGCGTCGGACAGCGTCGCCGACAGTGCCAGCATCACGCCGTTGGCCAGCACGAACCCGAGCGACGGGCCGACCTGCGGGAAGCTCGACCACAGACCTCGCCGCTCGGCGGGCGCGTGCTCGGCGGTCAGCAGAACCGCCCCGCCCCACTCGCCGCCCAGGCCAAGGCCCTGGAGGAAACGCAGCACGAGGAGGAGTACCGGAGCGGTCACGCCGATGTGTTCGTACGTCGGCACACACCCCACCGCGACGGTCGCCGTACCGGTCAGCAGCAGTGAGGCGACCAGGACGGGACGCCGCCCGCGCCGGTCCCCGAGATGCCCGAAGAGCACCGAGCCGAGCGGCCGGGCGACGAACCCGACACCGAACGTCGCGAAGGCCGCCAGCGTCCCCGCCAGCGGTGAGAACGTCGGGAAGAACAGCGGCCCCAGGACCAGAGCGGCCGCCGTCCCGTACACGAAGAAGTCGTAGAACTCGATTGCGGTCCCGGCGAGCGAGGCGGCCGCGAGCCGCAGCATGGAAGGCGCCCTTACGGTGCGTACGTCGTGCATGCCGCGTCAACTACCCAGGGTGACGGGCGGTTACGGGGGCGTGCGGGTGCTCTCCTCGGTGTCGGCCTACGTGTCCGGCGCACTGCGGCCGCGTCGGTCGCGACCGTCGTGCGCCCGCGTCAGTACGTCACGGTGATGCGCCGGGCCGGGCCGTCCACCCGGACCGTGCCCCCGTAGGGGATGACGATCTGCGGATCGGTGTGCCCGAGGTCCACGTCGAACACGACCATCGTGTCGGGCGCGTACTGGTCGACGGCCCGCAGCACCGCCTCGCGCTGCTCCCGTGTGTAACGGGCCTTGGCGTCGGCGTCGTTGGGCTGCTCGAACGACCAGGCCTTCGCACGGCCCATCAGCAGCGCCGGGAAGCGTCGCAGCAGACCGCGCTCGCCCATGCTGCGCAGGATCCAGAAGACGTCGTCCGCCTTCGGCATGTCCTCCGAGGTCTCGAGGAACAGCACATGGCCCTCGTACACGGCGGGATCGCGGGCGATCTCCCGGTCGGCCATCAGCAGCCAGGAGAGGATCTCGATGTTGCCGCCCCAGGAGCGGCCCTCGACGATCCGGTCCGGGCGGTGCCACGTCCAGCCGCCGCCCGGTTCCGACGCGGGTTCGGACTCGAACGTCGCGGGGTCCTCCCAGGGACCGTTGACGTCACCGAACCGGTCGGTGGGACGCACCTCGTACGGTCCCGAGGTGAACAGCGCGGCGCGGAGGGACTCCGCGGTCAGCGGGTGCATCGCGACCGGACGGCCGAGCTCGCACATCACGCTGCCGCCGTGGTAGCCGACGATTCCGGCGTTCCACAAGTAGGCGAGCAGGTTGGTGTTGTCGCTGTATCCGAGGAAGGGCTTCGGATGCGCGCGGATCAACTCCCGGTCCAGCAGCGGCAGCACGGTGATCTGGTCCGCACCGCCGATGGACGAGACCACGGCCTTGACCGACGGATCCGCGAACGCCGCGTGGATGTCGTCGGCGCGCTGCTGCGGCGTCGCCCCCATCTTGCGGGTGGTCGGATACTCGACCGGTTCCAGGCCGTACTCCGTGCGCAGTCGCTCCAGGCCCAGCTCGTAGGGGCGCGGGAAGAGTTCCGGCAGGCCCGCGGAGGGGGAGAGCACGGCGACGCGGTCGCCGGGCGAGGGCTTGGGGGGATAGCGGGGCGTCGTCATGACCGGAGGGTACGGGCCGTCGACGCTTCGTCGCACCGTGATAAACCGGGTCCGAGCAGCGGTCCTGGACGGGCCGTGAACCTGGAAGGACCGGAGGAACCGTGCCCCGCACCCTCGCCAACGCCCCGATCATGATCCTCAACGGACCCAACCTGAACCTCCTCGGGCAGCGCCAGCCGGAGATCTACGGGTCCGACACGCTCGCGGACGTGGAAGCACTGTGCGCGAAGGCGGCAGCCGTGCACGGCGGCACGGTGGACTTCCGGCAGTCCAACCACGAGGGCGAGTTGGTCGACTGGATCCACGAGGCCCGCCTCCACCATGCCGGGATCGTCATCAACCCTGCTGCCTACTCGCACACTTCCGTGGCGATCCTGGATGCGCTCAACACCTGTGACGGTCTTCCGGTGGTGGAGGTCCACATCTCCAACATCCACCAGCGCGAACAGTTCCGGCACCACTCGTACGTCTCGCTCCGCGCCGACGGGGTCATCGCCGGCTGTGGTGTGCAGGGATACGCCTTCGCGGTGGAGCGGGTGGCGGCGCTGGCCGGGACGGGGAAGGCGGACGCCTGACCCAGGAGCGGGCATTGGGGGCGGGGCACGCCGTGGACGTGGGGCGCGCACGAACCCGCGTACGGTCACCCGAGTGTGCCGGGGCCGCCGGCCGAGGGCGGGGATCGAAGGCCGGCGGCCCGTTCCGCGCCGGAGCCGTCATCCTGCGCGGGGCTGGCTCCAGTGGACTGCACCAGTGACAGCGCCGGGAGCGCGCGCGTGACACCGGCGCGTGCGCTCGGTTCACACGGGGCGCGTGTTCAGGACGCGCGCCCCGTGCGTGGAGAGCACCGACCTGCGGGTGGCCCAACGGCTCGGCAGGCTCGGCGGCATCGAACCCGAGATCCCGTCTGCAGGCTTCGGGTCGCGCAACGGCCCGGCGGGTGACTCACCAGCCGCGCGCGTGCCACTCCGGCAGGTGGGGCCGCTCCGCGCCCAGCGTCGTGTCGTTGCCGTGACCGGGGTAGACCCAGGTCTCGTCCGGCAGCGCGTCGAAGATCTTGGTCTCGACGTCGTGGATGAGACTCGCGAACGCCTTCGGATCCTTGCGCGTGTTGCCCACACCGCCCGGGAAGAGGCAGTCGCCCGTGAACACATGGGGGTGGCCGTGCGGGTCGTCGTAGACGAGCGCGATCGAGCCCGGTGTGTGTCCCACCAGGTGGCGCGCGGTCAGCTCGACATGTCCCACCCGGATCGTGTCGCCGTCGTCGACGGGGACGTCGGTCGGCACCGGGATGCCGTCGGCGTCCTCCCGGCCCGCGTAGGTGCGCGCACCCGTGGCCGCCACGACCTCGGCCAGTGCCTGCCAGTGGTCGCCGTGCTGGTGGGTGGTGACGACGGACGCGATACCGTCGTCACCGATCAGGCCGATCAGCGCCGAGGCGTCGCTCGCCGCGTCGATCAGGAGTTGCTCGTCGGTGGCCCGGCAGCGCAGCAGATAGGCGTTGTTGTCCATCGGGCCGACCGCGATCTTGGAGATCATCAGGTCCCGCAGCTCATGCACATCGGCAGGGCCGCCGACCTTCACCGCTCCGCTGTACGTCATGGCGGCAGCCTATAGCGGGGGGAGGGTGGGAAGCGCGTCGCCGCCGACGGTCAGCCCGGCGCCGTCACGGCGTCCCGCCAGCCAGCCGAGCAGAGCGGGCGCCGCACCGGTCACGGTGATATCGGGCTCGCCCCGCGAGGCGCGTCCCGTGCTCCACGCGCGCGTGCCGTCGGTGAGGCGGGTGGCCGGCACCTCGGGGTGGCCGCGGAAGCGGTCGGTGAGGAACTCGATCTCCCGTGTCACGAAATCCTCGGGGAGGTCTTCGAGCTCGTAGCCGATCCCCAGGTCCACGTGGTGCAGCTCGACCTCGATCCACCGCCGGAACGGAACCCGGGCCGCCGAGTCGGTGACGCCGTTGCGCAGCTCCACCGTGCGGGACCAGTCCGCGGGAACGGCCCCCGCGTCCTGGAAGCGGGCCGCGCTCGCCCGCACGTCGGCGAGCTGCGCGTCCACGGGCCGCGGCGCGTCCCGTGCGATGTCCGCGTCGCGCGCGTCGCCGGAGACGTACATGGGGCGTCCTTCGAGGACGTTCACCAGAGCGTCCGCGTTGCGGGCGAGGTGGGCGAGCACGTGGCCGCGGCTCCAGCCGGGCAGCCGTGACGGCTCGGCCGCGGAAGCGTTGTCCAGTTTGGCGGCTGCGGTGAGCAGTCGCTCCGTCGCGTCACGTACAGACGCCAGGTCGCGCACATGATCAATCATGAGGTCGACCCTAGTCCCGCCACTCCTTCGGGTGAAGGTGGTCGATCGCCCCCTCGAATCGAATGTGCGTGCTATAAGCTCGGGTGCGGCGTCGGGCATGCTGGAGGGCCCGGGATTGTTGTGAACCAGCGAATACCGACCGGCGCTGTCAGTGGCTCCCCCTAGTCTGAGAAAGACGGGGCCGCGGCCCCTGTCACTTCTCTCAAGAAAGGTGCGGACCGGCGTGGCCGACCGTCTCATCGTCCGTGGAGCGCGCGAGCACAACCTGAAGAATGTCTCGCTCGACCTCCCGCGCGACTCGCTCATCGTCTTCACGGGCCTGTCGGGGTCGGGCAAGTCCTCCCTCGCCTTCGACACGATCTTCGCCGAGGGCCAGCGCCGCTATGTCGAGTCGCTCTCGTCGTACGCCCGGCAGTTCCTCGGTCAGATGGACAAGCCGGACGTCGACTTCATCGAGGGCCTCTCCCCGGCGGTCTCGATCGACCAGAAGTCGACCTCGCGCAACCCGCGCTCGACGGTCGGCACGATCACCGAGGTCTACGACTACCTGCGTCTGCTGTTCGCCCGCATCGGCAAGCCGCACTGTCCCGAGTGCGGTCGCCCCATCGCGCGTCAGTCGCCGCAGGCCATCGTCGACAAGGTCCTGGAGCTGCCGGAGGGGAGCCGCTTCCAGGTCCTGTCGCCGCTGGTGCGCGAGCGCAAGGGAGAGTTCGTCGACCTCTTCGCCGATCTCCAGACCAAGGGGTACAGCCGTGCCCGGGTCGACGGCGAGACGATCCAGCTCACCGAGCCGCCCACGCTGAAGAAGCAGGAGAAGCACACCATCGAGGTGGTCGTCGACCGTCTCACGGTGAAGGACTCCGCCAAGCGCCGCCTCACCGACTCCGTCGAGACGGCCCTCGGTCTGTCCGGCGGCATGGTCGTGCTGGACTTCGTCGACCTCCCCGAGGACGACCCCGACCGCGAGCGCATGTACTCGGAGCACCTGTACTGCCCGTACGACGACCTGTCCTTCGAGGAGCTGGAGCCCCGCTCCTTCTCCTTCAACTCGCCCTTCGGCGCCTGCCCCGAGTGCACCGGCATCGGTACGCGCATGGAGGTCGACCCCGAGCTGATCGTCCCGGACGAGGAGAAGTCCCTCGACGAGGGCGCCATCCACCCCTGGTCGCACGGACACACCAAGGACTACTTCGGGCGCCTCGTCGGAGCCCTCGCGGACGCCCTGGGCTTCCGCACCGACATCCCGTTCGCGGGCCTCCCGCAGCGCGCCAAGAAGGCCCTGCTCCACGGGCACAAGACGCAGATCGAGGTCCGCTACCGCAACCGGTACGGACGCGAGCGGGTCTACACCACACCCTTCGAAGGGGCCGTCCCCTTCGTGAAGCGGCGGCACAGCGAGGCCGAGAGCGACGCGAGCCGCGAGCGCTTCGAGGGCTACATGCGCGAGGTGCCGTGCCCCACCTGTGAGGGCACGCGCCTGAAGCCGCTCGTCCTCGCGGTCACCGTGATGGACAAGTCGATCGCGGAGGTCTCCGCGATGTCCATCAGCGACTGCGCGGACTTCCTCGGCGAGCTGAAGCTGAACGCCCGCGACAAGAAGATCGCCGAACGCGTCCTGAAGGAAGTCAACGAACGGCTGCGCTTCCTGGTCGACGTGGGCCTCGACTACCTGTCGCTGAACCGCGCGGCGGGCACCCTCTCCGGCGGCGAGGCGCAGCGCATCAGGCTGGCCACACAGATCGGCTCCGGACTCGTCGGCGTCCTCTACGTCCTCGACGAGCCCTCCATCGGTCTGCACCAGCGGGACAACCACCGGCTGATCGAGACGCTGGTCCGGCTCCGCGACATGGGCAACACGCTCATCGTCGTCGAGCACGACGAGGACACCATCAAGGTCGCCGACTGGGTCGTCGACATCGGCCCCGGCGCGGGCGAGCACGGCGGCAAGGTCGTGCACAGCGGCCCCTTGAAGGAGCTCCTCGCCAACGCCGAGTCCATGACCGGCCAGTACCTGTCGCGCAAGAAGGAGATCGCGACCCCGGACATCCGCCGCCCCACCGACCCGAGCCGCAGGCTCACGGTGCACGGCGCCCGGGAGAACAACCTCCAGGACATCGACGTGTCCTTCCCGCTGGGCGTCCTCACGGCCGTCACCGGCGTCTCGGGCTCCGGCAAGTCCACCCTGGTCAACGACATCCTCTACACGCACCTGGCCCGCGAGCTCAACGGCGCGAGGAACGTCCCCGGGCGGCACACACGCGTGGACGGCGACGATCTCGTCGACAAGGTCGTGCACGTCGACCAGTCGCCCATCGGCCGTACGCCCCGGTCCAACCCGGCGACGTACACCGGCGTCTTCGACCACGTCCGCAAGCTGTTCGCCGAGACGACCGAGGCGAAGGTCCGCGGCTACCTGCCCGGCCGCTTCTCCTTCAACGTCAAGGGCGGCCGCTGCGAGAACTGCTCCGGCGACGGCACCATCAAGATCGAGATGAACTTCCTGCCCGACGTGTACGTCCCGTGCGAGGTCTGCCACGGTGCGCGCTACAACCGGGAGACCCTGGAGGTCCACTACAAGGGCAAGTCGATCTCCGAGGTGCTCGACATGCCGATCGAGGAAGCCCTCGACTTCTTCGAGGCGGTCCCGGCGATCGCCCGCCACCTCAGGACACTGAACGACGTCGGTCTCGGCTACGTCCGGCTCGGCCAGTCCGCGCCCACGCTGTCCGGTGGTGAGGCGCAGCGCGTCAAGCTCGCCAGTGAGCTCCAGAAGCGCTCCACGGGCCGCACGGTGTACGTGCTCGACGAGCCGACCACCGGTCTGCACTTCGAGGACATCAGCAAGCTCATCTCCGTGCTGTCCGGCCTGGTGGACAAGGGCAACACGGTCATCGTCATCGAGCACAACCTCGACGTCATCAAGACCGCGGACTGGGTCGTCGACATGGGCCCCGAGGGAGGCAACGGCGGTGGCCTCGTGATCGCCGAGGGCACCCCCGAGCAGGTCGCCGGAGTCCCGGCCAGCCACACCGGCAAGTTCCTGCGGGAGATCCTCGGCGCCGACCGGATCAGCGACGCCGCTCCCGTGAAGGCCGTGCGCAGGACCGCGGCCAAGACGGTGGCGGCCAAGGCCACGACGAAGAAGACGGCCACGAAGGCGGTCAACAACACGGCCACCAAGAAGGCGGCCGCGGCGACGAAGAAGACGGCCGCCAAGAAGGCGACGCCCGCGAAGAAGACCACGCGGGCCCGCCAGGCCTGACCGGCTGACACCGGTCGACGGCCCCGGCCGGCGGCCTCGGCCCCGGCCGGTCGCCGGCGGTGGGAAGAGCTTCCCGCCGCCGGCGCGAAGGCCGGCCGCCCGCAGACACGACGCCCGGCGGCCGAGTCCGACAAAGCCCCCGAAATACGGCGCCCCACGGGAACTCCCCGTGGGGCGCCGTCCGTTGAACAGTCAGCCGCCCTGTCCCTGCGGCTCGACGAACTGCATGTCCAACTGCACCTTGACAACATCACCGAGGAAACCGGTCCCGAAGTCCAGACCGAAGTCACTGCGCCGGATCTCACCCGTCGCCTCGAACCCGGCATGCCTGCGCTGGTCGGCGGGGGAGTCCACCACCCCACCGAACTCGACGGCGAGCGTCACCGGCCGGGTCACGCCCCCGATGGTCAAGTCCCCTTCCATCGACCACTCCTCGCCCTCACCGAAGACCCGCGTCGAGGCGAAGGACATCGTCGGCCGCTTCTCGACGTCGAGCAGGTCGGCCGACCGGGTGTGCGCGTCCCGGTCCGGGTTGCCGGTGTCGATGGAGGCCAGGGCGATCTCGGCGCCCACCTTGACGGCGTCGGCCGTCTCACCGACGTGGAGCGAGGCCTGCACGTCGGCGAATCGTCCGCGCACCTTGGCGATCCCGAGGTGGCGGATGGTGAAGTTGACCGCCGAGTGCAGTGGATCGAGCTCCCAGTCGCCGGCGGACAGCGGCAGCGAAGCGTGTGTGGCAGGGGAGTTGTCGTAAGTCATGGCTCCACCGTGCGCGGCCGGAGGAAAAGGAGGGAGGCCGGGCGGATGGTGGTAGTGACAGGGCCACGATCCGAGGCCACGCGCGCGGTACGTTCGACGGGTGAGCGACAACGAACTGGGCACCTTCCTGCGCACACGACGTGAAGCGATCACACCCGCCCGGGCGGGGCTGCCGGCCGGCCCCCGCCGCCGCACGCCGGGACTGCGCCGCGCCGAGCTGGCCACGCTCGCCGGAATCAGCGTCGAGTACCTCATCCGTCTCGAACAGGGCCGCGACCGCAACCCCTCGCCCCAGGTCCTGGGCGCCCTCTCCGACGCCCTGCAACTGCCCGTGACGGAACGGATCCTGCTGCGCCGGCTCGCCAAGGAATCCGGTCACGACGCCATCCTCTGTTCGGCGGCCGCGGCGCCCACCCACGCGGTGCGCCCCTCCGTCCGGGCCATGCTGGAGCGGCTGGAACCCACACCGGCCGTTCTCCTGAACTGGATCGGCGACATCCTGGCGTACACCAGCGGCTATCGCCGCCTCACCGGGCCGCTGGGGTTGCTCGACGGCCGGCAGCCGAACATCCTCCGGTACGTGTTCACCGACGAGCGGGCCCACACCGCTTTCACCGACTGGGACCAGGTCGCCGACACACAGGTCGCGCACCTGCGGCACGAGGCGCCCCTCCAGGACCCCCATGTCGCCGCCCTGGCCGACGAACTGACCGTCACGGCGGGAGCCCGCTTCGCCGACCGGCTCGCCGCGGTACCGGCCATGCCCCGCCGGGCCGGGATCGACCTCGTCACCCACCCCGAGGTCGGACCCCTGCGGCTCTCGTACGAGACGCTCGCGCTGCCGGACGACGGTCACCGCATGGTCGTGCACCTGCCCGCGGACGAGGCCACGGCCGCCGCGCTCGACCGGCTCGACGGGCGGCAGCCGGGCGCTCTGCGGGCGGTCGGCGGCTGAGCGTGTCCGTCACAGGCCGCCGAGCTCGGAGGCGTACGGCGGTTCGGCCCCCGCCCGCGAGCATGTGATCGCCGCGGCGCGGGCCGCGAAGCGCAGCAGCCGGGTCCAGTCGTCGGGGCCCAGTTCCGTCAGCGCGGCCGGGGACAGGGCGTCGCGGGCGGCCAGACCGTGCAGCAGCGCCGCGTTCACCGTGTCGCCCGCGCCGATGGTGTCCACGACCTCGACCGGTTCGCCGGGCACGGAGAGTTCCTGGCCGTCGCGGGTGAACACGGTCAGCCCGTCGCCGCCGCGGGTGATCACCACGGCACCGGGGCCGGACGCCAGCCACTCGCGCGGGGTCCCGCCGAGCCACTCGGCGTCCTCCTGCGAGAGCTTGAGGAGCGACACGGACGGCAGCCAGCTCTTGAACCGGGCCCGGTAGGCGTCAGGGTCGGGGATGAGTACGGCCCTGATGTTCGGGTCGAGCGCGGTGAACACTCCGCGCGCGGCGGCGGCCCGCATCAACTCCTCGTACGCGGTCGCGCCCGGCTCCAGGACCAGCGAGCACGTACCGAAGGACACCGCCTTCGTGGTGTCGGGGAGCCCGTCGGCCGCCGAGAAGAGGCGGTCCGCCGTGCCTTCGACGTAGAAGGAGAATCCCGCCGAGCCGTCCGGGCCGATCGTCGCGACGGCGAGCGTCGTCGGCTCCGCGCCGCGCTGCACGAGGGAGACGTCGACGTCCGCCTCGCGCAGCCCGCCCAGCAGGGCCTCACCGAAGGCGTCGTCCGAGACGCGGGAGCAGAAGGCGGTGGGGGAGCCGAGGCGGCCGAGGGCCACCGCCGTGTTGTACGGACCGCCGCCGAGGCGCGGCAGCAGGCCCACGAGGGCGCCCGCGCCCTGCGGTACCAGATCGATCAGGGCCTCACCGGCGACGACGATCACGACTCGGGTCCTTTCCTGTGGTGCTCGGGCTCGGGGGAGTTGTCGGGGCAGCCGCACGAGGTGCGGTGGACGAAGGAGGACGGCAGCCGGAGGGTGCGGCCCGCCCGCTCGGGGGACGCCAGCCGGTCCAGCAGCAGGCGTACGGCCTGGGCGCCGATCTCCTTGCTGGGCTGGGAGATCGCGGTCAGCCGCGGGGCGAACAGGTCGGCCCACGCGAAGTCGTCGAAGCAGCACAACGCCAGGTCGTCCGGCACGGACAGATGCAGGCCGCGCAGGGCTCGCAGAGCGCCGATGGTCATCGCGTTGTTGGCGGTGACGAGCGCGGTGGGCGGTGCCGGGAGTGACAGCAGGCCGCGGGTGGCCTCCTCGGCGGCGTCCGCCTGGGAGTTGCCGTGCGCCACGAGCCGTTCGTCGTGGGGGAGCCCGGCCTGTGCGAGGCCGTGCCGGTAGCCGGTGATCCGCTCGGTCGTGGTGCTGAGCCCGGGAAGGCCCGCGACCAGGGCGATGCGCCGGTGCCCCCGCTCGGCGAGGTGGGTGACCAGGTGCGCCATGGGCTCGGTGTTCTCCGTGCACACCTGGTCGAAGCGGAACGGGCAGCCGGCGGGGGAGTCGACGAGTCGGTCCAGGAACACGGTGGGCACCTCGTGCTGCGCGAGGTGACGCAGCAGCCCCTCCGGCTCCGCCGAGGGCGCGATGATCATGCCGTCGACACGTCGTTCGTGCAGCAGCTGGACGACCTTGCGCTCATGCTCCGGGTCGTCGTGCGGATCGGCGATGAGCAGGCTGTAGCCGTGCTGGAGGGCGCCGGCCTCTACGCCCTGGAGGATCTCCGTGAAGTACGGGTTGCTGATCGCCGACACAGCGAGCCCGATGGACCGCGTACGGGAGGTCACCAGCGAACGGGCCAGGGTGTTGGGTGTGTACCCGAGCTCGTCGATGGCGTCGAGGACGGCCTGGCGCGTCGCTGGCAGCACGGGGCGCGTGGCGTTGAGCACGTGCGAGACGGTGGCGATGGACACGCCGGCGCGCCGAGCCACATCGACCATCGTCGCCATGGCGTTCCCTCCGCCGCTAGCCGGTTCCTAGCCGGGGAACGTATCTCATCCGCGGCGACACGTAAACGCTTACGCATGGATGTGCGTAAGCGTTTACGCGCGGGTGTCCGTGTCGGCGCTCGCCGCGGCTCCGGCTCCGACCTGCCCCGGCTCGGGCGGAATGACCGGTACCGGTATCGTCGACGAACGACGCATCGCGTCCGTCGAGGCGGCCGGAACGGCCCGAAGCGTGCCCCGGCGCGCTCGCGCGCCGAAGGCAAGGACGCACAGGGCTCGCTCCATGCGGCCCGATGCCCTTCGAGAACGCCCTCGACCAGTGGAGATGCCATGCCTGGCCGTCCGTCCCCGAGCCGCCGCACCGTGTTGCGGGGAGTCGCGACAGCCCCGGTCGCCGGGTTCGCCCTGACCGCATGCTCCGGCGGCACGGGCGGCACGGCCCCCGCGACACCGACCGCGCCGGTCGAGCTGGGCGCGGAGAGCGAGATCGCCAAGGGCGGCGCCAAGCTGTACCGGGATCACAACGTCGTCGTCAGCCGTGCCGAGGACGGTTCGCTGAAGGCATTCAGCACGATCTGCACCCACGCCGGGTGCCCCATCAACAAGCTGGAGGGCACGACGCTGACGTGCCCGTGCCACGGCAGCGAGTTCGACGCCGCGACGGGCGAGGTGCTGCACGCGCCGGCGACCGTGCCGCTGAACGAACTGTCCGTCGAGGCCAAGGGCGGGAAGATCGTCGCGGGTCCGGACGCCTGAGCGGGCGCCCGGCCCCGGTCACTCCCAGTCCCAGCCGATCCCCACGATCCCCGACCGCACACGCGGCTCGACCAGATGCACCGAACGGTGGTGGCCGCTCAGCGTCAGCTCCTGGCGGCCGCTGCGCGGAGCGGCCGCCGAGTGCTGCGTGAAGCGGTGGCAGCGCACGGGCAGGGCGTCCTCGGCGAACCTCACCTGGAGCGCGTACTGCCCGCCCGCGAAGCCGAACCCGCGGACGTACTCGGTGGACGCGCCGGCCGTGCCGTCGTCGAAGCCGTAGCGGAAGAGGAACGTGTCGCCGGTGCGCAGGCGTGTGTCGAAGAGCAGCTCGGCCACGAGCAATCCGGTGTCGTGGTGCCGGCGCACCCGCCCCGTACGGCAGTTCTCCAGTGCCCGCACCGACATGCGCTCGGGCACGCAGCCCGGATCGCCGTGGTGGATCGCGACATAGCGGTCCACGCCGTCCCTGTGGGCCCGCACTATGTGGTGCGATTCGCGGCCGAGCAGTTCGCGGTGCGCGCCGATGTGTACGCGTTCGTGGTGGCCGATCGTGTGCAGTCCGCCGTCGAGCGGTGACTCCAGCTCGGCCAGCAGCTGCTCCTGGACGCTGGAGGCCGCCACCAGGGAGCGGTAGGTGCGGCCCGCGGGGCGTTCCGGGTCGGACCGTTCGTCGGCCTCGGCGAGCAGCCGGATCAGCGACTCGTCCGGAAGCCGCAGGATCTCCTCCAGGGCGCGTACGGCCCGCAGGGACTCGGGGCGTTGCGGGCGCCGGGCGCCCTGCTGCCAGTAACTGAGGCTCGTCACCCCCACCTTGACCCCGTACCGGGACAAGTGGTGCTGCACGCGCTGGAGGGGGAGGCCGCGGGCGGTGATGGCGGCGCGGAGCGCGACGTGGAAAGGGCCGCCCCGCAGGGCCGTCTCCAGTTCCGCCGCGGCGGTGTCCGCCTGCTGTGTGCCGTGCCGCATGCAGGGGCCTTTCTGTGAATGTTCACAACGGCTGGTCAGGCCGTTCGTGTGGGGCGCAAGGGTCGCCAGGTCGGCGCATGGGAGCCCGTTCACACGCAAGTGCAGCCGTTCACGCCCCGAGTTCCCCCGCATTGAAGCGTGTTGACCAAGCCGCGACAACACCTGATGCTCAACATGCTCCACCGCGGCGTCCGGAGCGCTCCTCCACTCCTCACCCCCCACCCGGGAGCATCGCGATGCGCCACAGCGTGCTGTGCGTGCTTGCCGCGCGCGCGGAACACACCGACCCGGCGGTCGTCGTCGCGTCCGTCATCGCGGGCGCCGGCGCGTTCGTCGCCCTCGTCCTGAGCGCCGTGCGGGCCGTGCGTCGAAGACGCCGCTGATCTCCGGTGTCCCGGCCGCGCCTACCGCAGGCGCGGCGGCCCCTCCGCCGACCGCGCGGAGACTGCGGTCGCACGCACGCCGTCCCCGCCGGTCCGGGTGGCTTCGTTCGGATCAGGTCGGGTCCGCGACGCCCGGCACGGCACCTCGCCGCGTTGTCGGACCACCCGGTACGCCCGGTACGCGGGTGGTCCTCCGCCTTGCGAGGCACCGCACCGGACGCCGCGGCCCGATCCGAGCCGATCCGAACGAAACCCCTTAGTCCTCGCGCCCCACCAACTCCCTCACCGCCCGCGCCGAAAGCGCCGACTTGTGCAGGAAGCCGCGGGCCGCGCTGGCCACGACGAGTTCCTGGAAGTCCTCCAGGGCGTGCGTCGAGATGAGGATGACGGAGGGCACGGTGACGGCGAGCCTGCCCGCCACCTCGAAGCCGTTCTCCCCGTCGAGGTCGATGTCGACCAGCGCGACGTCCGGAACCAGTTCACCGGCGCGCGCGACGGCCTCCGCTCCTGTGGAGGCGGTACCGACGACCTGCATCCCGCCACGTTCCAGCAGGGCGCACGCGGCCTCCAGGAAGTGAGCGCTGTCGTCGACGAGGAGACAGCGCATGGACATGCGGACAGCTTCCCAACAGCCGGGCCCGCTCGCCTTCCGGCTACCCGGAAAGTGCTGAAGTCCTGTGCCGGAAAAGCCGATTCGTGTTCACGCAAAGCGTCCGGCGGGTCACGCGCGGTAGCATGTCTGTGCCCTGGAGTGGCCCGGTCCCGTCGGCCGGATGGGGGTGCTCGATGACGTCACTCCGAAGCGACAACCACGGGATCGCGCCCGCCGTCGCGCGGCGAAGCGCCCGCGACACGGCACTTCCGGCCGGTGAGGTCCCCGCCGCCGCCCACCTGGCCGGTGGGTCATGAGAGCGGGACCCCGGTACCGGACACGCGAGGCCCGCAGCCGGTACCGGGCGTGCGAGAGAGCCCGCACCCGGCAGGGGCTGCGCGAGACGGCCCGCACGCGGCACCGGACGCGCGAGTCCGGGACCGGGCCGCCGCTGCTCGCACGAGTGAGGGTGGGCACCAGGCTGACGCTGCTCGTCCTGCTGCCGGTCGCCGGGCTGCTCGCCTGCACAGCCGTCCCGGCCCTGGCCCGATGGCACGAGACACGCACTCTGGAGCAGTACCGGGCCGCGACGCAGGTGTCCTACGCGACGGCAGGGCTCTACGAGGCGGTCGCCCGGGAGCGTCTCGCTGAGGTCCTCGCCCGGATGGTCCCGGACCGGGCCGGCCTGTCCGCCGAACGGACAGCCGCCAGGAACGCCACCGACCGCGCCCTCGCCGCCGCACAGGACGCCGCCGCACAGGACGGCGTGGCGCGGCGCGTGGGCCGGCCCGACGTGCTCCGCGTCCTCGACTCCGTGCACGGTCGACTACGAACCGCCCGGCTGGAGCCGGGCGACGGGGCCGGTGCGCCGCTGCGCGCCGAGCGGCGGTACGCGGCCGTGGCGACGCGTCTGCTCGACACCGTCGGCCGCCTCGTCTCCGGCCGGCCCACAGGGGCCTCGCATCGATCCGGCGACGCCTGGACGGCCCTCTTGGGCGCCGTCGAGGCCGCCGAGCGCGAACGCGCCCGACTCGCCGTCCTGCTCGCCGAGCGGAGCCCGGAGCCGTACACCGGCCTCGCCGACGGCTGGCCCGCCCTGGAGGCGGATCGGCTCGACGCCTTCCGCCAGGCGGCCTCGGCGCCGCTGCGCGAGCGCCTCTCGGCGGCGCTGGAACAGCCCGCGGGGCTCACCGTGCGCGCCTTCCGGGAGGCGCTCGTGGCCGCCGCCGAATCCGGCGCACAACTCCCTTCCTCGGGCAGTTGGCCGACGGCCTCGGCCGACCGGCTCACCGCCCTGCGACGGGTCGCCCACGCCGCGGCGGCCGAGTTCGCCGACGACATCGACCACGGCGTGGCCGACGCCCGGGAGAGGAGTGAGCGCGAACTCGCCCTCCTCGCGGGGGTTCTCTGCGCCGTCCTCGTCCTCACCTCGGCACTGCGCCGTTCCGTCGTGCGGCCGTTGACCGAGGTGTCCCTGGGCGCCCGGGCCCTGGCCGACGGAGACCTCTCGTACGAGGTCCACCACCGGGGGCACGACGAGACCGGTGTCGTCGCCGACAGCCTGCGCGAACTCCACCTCACCAGCACGCGGCTCACCGCGGAGATCCGCGCCATGAGCACCGCGATCCACGACAACCGCCTCGGCCACCGCGCGGACGTCGCGGCCTTCCGCGGGACCTGGGCCCGGCTGCTGGACGACATGAACGCCACCATGGCGGCCTTCGCCGCCGGGCACGGCAGACGCCGCAGGGCCGAACGGGAACTGGCGAGCGTCTTCGACCTCTCCCTCGACCTGCTGTGCATCTGCGGGACCGACGGCCGCTTCAAGCGCGTCAACCCGGCCTTCGAGCGGACGCTGGGCCATGGCGCCGCGACGCTCTCCGGCACGTCCTGGACGGACCTCGCCCACCCTGAGGACCGGGCACGCACGCGTGCCGCCCTCGACCGGCTGGCCGACGGCGTCGCGCTCGCCGAGTTCGAGAACCGCTGCGTGCGCGACGACGGCACCGAGGTCTGGCTGCAGTGGAGCGCCCGCCCGGTGACCGGCGAGGGCCTCGTCTACGCGGCCGCCCGCGATGTCACCCGGACCCGCCGCGCCGACCGCGAGCAGGCCGCGCTGCGCCGCGTCGCCACCCTGGTCGCGCGTGGTGATCCGCCCCGCGAGGTGTTCTCCGCGGTCGCGCGCGAGGTGGGACTCCTCCTGGGCACCGTCACCGTCGCCGTCCTGAGGTACGGGGCCGACGGCGCCGCCACGGTGCTCGGCTCGGCACCGGGGGCGGTGCCCGCACCGGGCTCGACAGCCGGGGTGGTCCCCGCGTCCGGCCCGGCATCCGGGACGGGCCCTGCGCCCGGCCCGCCCCCGGCCGACGGTGCGGCCGGCGCGCGCGGCGCGGGCGAGGAGGCGGCGCGCGTCGTGGCCTCGACCCGCGGGGCGGCCCGCGCGGGACGCTCGGTCGGTGCGCCGATCGTCGTCGACGACCGTCTGTGGGGTGCCGTCGTCGCGGCCCCGACGGGCCCGGAACCCCTGCCCCCGGGGACCGAGCACCGCCTTGCGGACTTCACCGAGCTCGTCGCCACCGCGATCGCCAACGCCGACAGCAGGGACCAACTCACGGCATCACGCGCGCGCGTGATGGCCGCCGCGGACGCCTCCCGGCGGCGGATCGAGCGCGACCTGCACGACGGCGTGCAGCAGCGACTGGTCACGCTGCGGCTGGGAGTGCGGATGGCCGAGTCCCTGACGGACGGCCAGCCCGCGGGGCTCGCCGAACAGTTGGCGCACCTCGGCAAGGGCCTGGACGACGCCTTCGAGGACCTTTTGCGGATCTCGCGGGGCATCCACCCGGCGATCCTCTCGCAGGGCGGCCTGGGTCCCGCGCTGCGTGCCCTGGCCCGCCGCTCCGCCGTCCCGGTGGAGCTGGACCTGCGGCTGCCCGCCGCCCGTCTCCCGGAACGGATCGAGGTCGCCGTCTACTACGTGACCTCCGAGTGCCTCACCAATGCCGTCAAGCACGCGCACGCCACGGTCGTACAGGTCGAGGCCCGCACGTACGACGACGTCCTGACGGTGTCCATCCGCGACGACGGCACAGGCGGAGCCGAACCGGGCGGTGGCTCGGGGCTGATCGGGCTGATCGACCGCGTCGAGGCGATCGGCGGCAGACTCGCGGTAGGCAGCCCGAGGGGGAGCGGCACCACCGTGACCGTCCGGCTGCCGCTGCGGGACCCGCGGCCCGGGCACCCGGAGCTCCCGGCGACCACGGACACCGCATGGAGCACCCCCGCCGCGGAGCCGGGAAAGAGCCCCGGATAGCCGGGCGGTCGGACCCACTCCACGCGCACCTGCCGACCCGCGGCAGGGAGGCGTGCCGGCGAGGGGGCGCGGACGTACCGACCAGGGGCCGCTGACGTGGCGGCGTCGGACGCGGACGTGCCGCCGGGTGCCGCCGGCCCAGCGGCTCACGACACGGGCGTACCGGCCCACGACGCTCACCCACCGCCCGCACGACAGGCGCGTACGCGTGGGCGTACGGGCGGACACGGACCGACCACCGTCATCCCTCGGTCCGTGTCCGCCGCGTATCTCCCGCAGCCCTTCGGCCGTGCCTGGCCGCCCCTCGCCCGGAGCGGCCGGCCCCTGCGTCGGCACTGCTACGAGCATCGCCCCGGAAGACCCCCCTGTCGTCATGGGCAGCCCCCAAATCCCCTTCCCGCTAGCCGTAACACCGTGGGTTCGGGACGCTGTCGGGAACGCACCGCAGCAGCCCGTCGGACCCGCGGTCCGGCCTGGGACGGGCAAGGGGGCCGTGACCATGGACGCAGTACAGCAGCCCGCGCGGGGACGGGTCGTGCTCGCCGACGACGACGTCCTGCTCAGGGAGGGCCTGGCGAGCCTGTGCGAGCGGGCCGGTTACGAGGTGGCCGGTCAGGCGGGTGACGCCGCACGGCTCCTGGAGCTGGTGGACGACCGGCGGCCCGACCTGGCGATCGTCGACATAAGGATGCCCCCGGACCACTCGACCGAGGGACTCAAGGCCGCCCGCACGATCCGTGAGCGCCACCCGGCCACCGGCATCCTGGTCCTGTCGGCGTACGTCGAGGTCGAGGACGCCCTGGAGCTCCTGGCCGGCGGGCACAAGGTCGGCTATCTCCTCAAGAGCCGGATCACCGTTGTGGAGGAGTTCACCGAATCGCTCGACCGGATCCACAAGGGCGGCTCCGTCGTCGACCCCTCGCTGGTCCAGGAGCTCTTCTCGGCGCGACGGCGCGACGATCCGCTGTCGTTGCTCAGCGCCCGGGAACGCGAAGTCCTGGCACTGATGGCCGAGGGCCGCTCGAACGCCGGGATCGGCCGTCGGCTGTGGGTCACCGAGGGCACGGTCGAGAAGCACGTCCGCAGCATCCTGGGCAAGCTGCGGCTTCAGGAGGACACCGACGACCACCGCCGGGTCCTCGCGGTGCTGACGTTCCTGGAGTCCCGCTGACGGGGTGGCCGTGTCGGTCGTCGCCACCCCGCGGTCGCGGGCCGGTGACACGGCTCCGCGGGAGCGTCCGCGCCGCCCCGGGAGTTCCGTCCACAGGCGGGGCCGGGAGCCCGCCGCGCTGTCGGTCCCCGCCAGTAGGGTGTGTGACATGGCCGACCCCTCCAGCTACCGCCCCAAGCCGGGACAGATCCCGGACTCGCCCGGGGTGTACAAATTCCGCGACGAGCACCGCCGGGTGATCTACGTCGGAAAGGCGAAGAGCCTGCGCCAGCGCCTGGCGAACTACTTCCAGGACCTGGCCAACCTCCACCCCCGCACCCGCACCATGGTCACGACGGCCGCGTCGGTGGAGTGGACGGTGGTGTCCACGGAGGTCGAGGCGCTTCAGCTGGAGTACAGCTGGATCAAGGAGTTCGACCCCCGGTTCAACGTCAAGTACCGCGACGACAAGAGCTATCCGTACCTCGCGGTCACGATGAACGAGGAGTTCCCCCGCGTACAGGTGATGCGCGGCCAGAAGAAGAAGGGCGTACGCTACTTCGGCCCCTACGGCCACGCGTGGGCGATCCGCGACACCGTGGACCTGCTGCTGCGCGTCTTCCCCGTCCGCACCTGCTCCGCGGGCGTCTTCAAGAACGCGGCCCGCACCGGCCGTCCCTGCCTCCTCGGCTACATCGGCAAGTGCTCCGCCCCGTGCGTGGGACGTGTCCCCGCCGAGGAGCACCGCGAACTGGCCGAGGAGTTCTGCGACTTCATGGCAGGCCGTACGGGGACGTACATCCGCCGCCTGGAGAAGCAGATGACCGACGCGGCCGAGGAGATGGAGTACGAGCGGGCGGCCCGCCTCCGCGACGACATCGAGGCCCTGAAGAAGGCCATGGAGAAGAGCGCGGTCGTGCTCGCCGACGCGACCGACGCCGATCTGATCGCCGTCGCCGAGGACGAGCTCGAAGCCGCCGTGCAGATCTTCCACGTACGCGGCGGGCGGGTGCGCGGCCAGCGCGGCTGGGTCACGGACAAGGTGGAGGCCGTCACCACCGGTGACCTGGTCGAGCACGCGCTCCAGCAGCTCTACGGCGAGGAGAAGGGCGACTCCGTCCCCAAGGAGGTGCTCGTCCCGGCGCTGCCCGCCCCCGTGGAGCCGGTCCAGGAATGGCTCACCGAGCGCCGCGGCTCGAACGTCTCGCTGCGCATCCCGCAGCGCGGAGACAAGAAGGCGCTGATGGAGACCGTCCAGCGCAATGCGCTCCAGTCGCTCGCCCTGCACAAGACCAAGCGCGCGTCCGACCTGACCACCCGCTCGCGTGCCCTGGAGGAGATCGCCGAGGCCCTCGACCTCGACAGCGCGCCGCTGCGGATCGAGTGCTACGACATCTCCCACCTGCAGGGCGACGACGTGGTGGCCTCGATGGTCGTCTTCGAGGACGGGCTCCAGCGCAAGAGCGAGTACCGCCGCTTCCAGATCAAGGGCTTCGAGGGACAGGACGACGTCCGCTCGATGCACGAGGTGATCACCCGCCGCTTCCGGCGCTATCTCGCGGAGAAGGAGAAGACCGGGGAGTGGGCCGACGGCGAGGGCGCGCTCACCGAGGAGGACGGCCGTCCCAAGCGGTTCGCCTACCCGCCCCAGCTCGTCGTGGTCGACGGCGGACAGCCGCAGGTCGCGGCGGCGAAGAAGGCCCTCGACGAGCTCGGCATCGACGACATCGCGGTGTGCGGACTGGCCAAGCGTCTGGAGGAGGTCTGGCTGCCCGAGGAGGACGACCCGGTCGTCCTGCCGCGCACCAGTGAGGGCCTCTACCTGCTCCAGCGCGTCCGTGACGAGGCCCATCGCTTCGCGATCACCTACCAGCGCACCAAGCGGGCCAAGCGCTTCCGGTCCAGCCCCCTGGACGACGTGCCGGGCCTGGGCGAGACGCGCAAACAGGCGCTGATCAAGCACTTCGGTTCTGTCAAAAAGCTGCGATCCGCGACAATCGACCAGATCTGCGAGGTTCCCGGCATAGGCCGCAAGACGGCGGAGACCATCGCCGTGGCACTCGCCCAGGCGGCCCCGGCCGCGCCCGCCGTGAACACGGCGACTGGAGAGATCATGGGAGACGAGGAAGACGGGGCGCCCGAATCGACGGCGGGCTCCCCGGAGGAGCCCGTGACCGCGGGCGCCTCTGACGAGCGACGGGGGCAGGAGACATGACCGAGCACGAAGCGCGCGAAGAGCAACAGCAGCCGCAGGGTCCAGGGGCCCGTGCCGCACATGAAGCGCCCGCACACGAAGCGCCGCACGCGGCGCCCGCGGACGAGGCACACAGGAAAGCAAGCGAGGATCACCTGGCGGGCGAAGCACCCCAGGAAGACGGAGCACAAGTGGGTACGGGCATCGAGACGGCCGGGGTCCCCGAGGCGGCCATCCCCGAGCTGGTGATCATCTCCGGCATGTCCGGAGCCGGCCGCTCGACGGCGGCCAAGTGTCTGGAGGACCTCGGCTGGTTCGTCGTCGACAACCTGCCGCCCGCCCTGATCCCCACCATGGTGGAGCTCGGCGCCCGGTCCCAGGGCAATGTGGCGCGGATCGCGGTCGTCGTCGACGTACGCGGCCGCCGCTTCTTCGACAACCTCCGCGAATCCCTCGCCGACCTGGAGTCGAAACACGTCACCCGGCGGATCGTGTTCCTGGAGTCCTCCGACGAGGCCCTGGTGCGCCGCTTCGAGTCGGTGCGTCGCCCGCACCCCCTCCAGGGCGACGGCCGCATCGTCGACGGCATCGACGCGGAGCGCGAGCTGCTGCGCGAGCTGCGCGGGGACGCCGACCTGGTGATCGACACCTCCAGCCTGAACGTGCACGAGCTGCGCGCCAAGATGGACGCCCAGTTCGCGGGCGAGGAGGAGCCCGAGCTGCGGGCCACCGTCATGTCCTTCGGCTTCAAGTACGGCCTGCCGGTCGACGCCGACCTGGTGGTGGACATGCGCTTCCTGCCCAACCCGCACTGGGTGCCGGAGCTGCGCCCCTTCACCGGCCTGAACGAAGAGGTCGCGGCCTACGTCTTCAACCAGCCCGGCGCCAAGGAGTTCCTCGACCGCTACGCCGAGCTGCTCCAGCTCATCGCCGCCGGGTATCGCCGCGAGGGCAAGCGGTATGTGACGATCGCGGTCGGCTGTACCGGCGGCAAGCACCGCTCGGTCGCCACCTCCGAGAAGCTCGCCGCGCGACTCGCCTCCCAGGGTGTGGAGACCGTCGTCGTGCACCGTGACATGGGACGCGAATGACAGGACGTGCCGCACTGCGGCTGAGCAGGCTGCGGCGGACCACCCCGGAGGGACGGGGTGGTGCGCCCGCCGAGGCGCGCGGCGGGCGCCCGCGCCGTCGGGGCACCCAGCCCAAGGTCGTCGCCCTCGGCGGCGGCATGGGCCTGTCCGCCTCGCTCGCCGCGCTGCGCCGGATCACCGGCGACCTCACCGCCGTCGTCACCGTGGCCGACGACGGAGGCTCCAGCGGGCGCCTGCGCGACGAGCTGGGCGTCCTGCCGCCCGGCGACCTGCGCAAGGCCCTGGCCGCGCTGTGCGGCGACGACGACTGGGGCCAGACCTGGGCGCGGGTCATCCAGCACCGCTTCCAGTCCAAGGGCGACCTGCACGAACACGCCGTCGGCAATCTGCTGATCGTCGCCCTCTGGGAGCAGCTCGGCGACCACGTCCAGGCACTGGACCTGGTCGGCAGACTCCTGGGCGCGCAGGGCAGGGTGCTGCCCATGTCCGCCGTCCCCCTGCAACTGCAGGCCCTGGTCAAGGGCCACGACCCGGACCGGCCCGACGACGTCGACACGGTACGGGGCCAGGCCACGGTGGCGCTCACGCCCGGCGAGGTGCAGTCCGTGCACGTCGTGCCCGCCGACCCGCCGGCCGTCCCCGAGGCGGTGGCGGCGGTCCTGGACGCGGACTGGGTGGTCCTCGGCCCGGGCTCCTGGTTCTCCTCGGTCATCCCGCATCTGCTGGTCCCTGAGCTGCTGGACGCGCTCACGCAGACCAAGGCCCGCCGGGTACTCTCCCTGAACCTCGCCCCGCAGCCCGGAGAAACCGAAGGCTTCTCCCCGCAGCGTCATTTGGAGGTTTTGGGGCGACACGCCCCTAAACTCGCCCTGGACGTGGTGCTGGCCGACGAGGCCGCCGTGCCCGACCGCGACTCACTCACCGACGCCGCCAAGGGGTTCGGCGCCGCGGTCGAGCTGGCGCCGGTGGCCCGGACCGACGGATCTCCGCGGCACGACCCGGAGCTGTTGGCAGCCGCGTACGACCGTATTTTTCGGATGCATGGAAGGATCGGCCCATGGCGATGACGGCAGCGGTGAAGGACGAGATCTCCCGGCTTCCCGTCACGCGGACCTGCTGCAGAAAGGCGGAGGTCTCCGCCATTCTGCGGTTCGCCGGCGGCCTCCACCTGGTGAGCGGCCGCATCGTGATCGAGGCGGAGCTGGACACGGCGATGGCGGCTCGCCGCCTGAAGCGGGACATCCTGGAGATCTTCGGCCACAGCTCCGAGCTGATCGTGATGGCGCCCGGCGGATTGCGCCGCGGCTCCCGCTACGTCGTGCGCGTCGTCGCGGGCGGCGACCAGCTGGCCCGCCAGACGGGTCTGGTGGACGGTCGCGGCCGCCCGATCCGAGGACTGCCCCCACAGGTGGTCTCGGGGGCCACCTGTGACGCGGAGGCGGCCTGGCGCGGCGCGTTCCTCGCACACGGCTCGCTCACCGAGCCGGGCCGGTCCTCCTCCCTGGAGGTGACCTGCCCCGGTCCGGAGGCCGCGCTCGCGCTGGTCGGCGCCGCCCGCCGGCTCTCCATCGCGGCGAAGGCCCGCGAGGTGCGCGGTGTGGACCGCGTGGTCGTCCGGGACGGTGACGCGATCGGCGCGCTGCTCACCCGGCTGGGTGCCCATGAGTCGGTGCTGGCCTGGGAGGAGCGGCGGATGCGCCGCGAGGTCCGTGCCACCGCGAACCGCCTCGCCAACTTCGACGACGCCAACCTGCGTCGCTCGGCCCGTGCCGCCGTCGCCGCCGGGGCCCGCGTGCAGCGTGCCCTGGAGATCCTCGCCGACGAGGTGCCGGAGCACCTCGCCGCCGCCGGCCGGCTGCGCATGGAGCACAAGCAGGCATCCCTGGAGGAGCTGGGGGCGCTCGCCGACCCGCCGCTGACCAAGGACGCCGTCGCGGGCCGTATCCGCCGTCTGCTGGCGATGGCCGACAAGCGGGCCCAGGACCTCGGCATCCCCGGGACGGAGTCGAACCTCACCGAGGAGATGGCGGACAACCTCGCCGGCTGACCCCGGGCGGCCCACGATCCCCGGAGCCCGGAGGTCCCGTCTCGTCCCGGTCGTCAATACGCCGGTGCCGTAGCCCACTTGGGGCCGGCACCGGCGTTTGTTCGTCCTTGAGGCACTCTTGACTCGATCATGAAGTGTCATGAGCCTGGCATCTGTTCGCCGCTGTGGCGGACCAGTGCAAGGGGGGCTCATGAGACGAAGAGCGAGAGCGATCCTCGCCACCGGCGCGCTCCTGTTGGGCGGTGCGGGAACGACACCCGTCGCCCAGGCGCAGAACGGCACTTCACCCAAGCCCGACGCGAACGCCGTGAAGGTGTTCCGTGCCGAAGTCACCAAGCAGCAGATACCCCTGCTGCTCGCGGCCGGGCAGGACGGCCACGAACTCGGCGACCAGACCTGGAAGAACGGGAAGACGACGGTCGAGGTCTACGCCACCGACCAGCAGGCCGGAAAGCTGGAGCAGCAGGGCGTCGAACTCACCGAGCACACCCTCTCGACCAAGGCCGAGGACCGCGTCGAGGACGCGGCCCAGGGCGTGTTCCGCCCGTACAGCGGCAAGGGCAATCTCCAGGAGGAGATCGTCCGGACGGCGCAGGAGAACCCCGGCCTCACCAAGGTCGTCTCCATCGGCAAGACCCTCAAGGGCCAGGACATCCTGGCGCTCAAGCTCACCAAGGGCGCCAAGAAGTCCGCGGACGGCGCCAAACCGTCGGTGCTGTACATGTCCAACCAGCACGCGCGCGAGTGGATCACGCCGGAGATGACGCGGCGTCTGATGCACTACTACCTGGACAACTACAAGACGGACAAGCGCGTCAAGAAGATCGTCGACTCCACCGAACTGTGGTTCGTGCTGTCCGCCAACCCCGACGGCTACGACTACACGTTCCAGGGCGAGGACACGCGCCAGTGGCGCAAGAACCTCCGCGACGTGAACGGCGACGGAGTCATCTCCACCGGCGACGGCGTCGACCTCAACCGCAACTTCGCCTACAAGTGGGGCTACGACGACGAGGGTTCGTCCCCGAACCCCACCAGCGAGACCTACCGCGGCACGAGCCCCGCCTCCGAGCCCGAGACCAAGGCCCTCGACGCCTTCGAGAAGCGCATCGGCTTCACGTACGGCATCAACTACCACTCGGCCGCCGAACTGCTCCTGTACGGAGTCGGCTGGCAGGTCGCGACGCCGACGCCCGACGACGTGCTCTACAAGTCGCTCGCCGGGACGCCCGAGAACTCGGCGATCCCCGGATACCACCCGCAGGTCTCCTCCGAGCTCTACACCACCAACGGTGAGGCGGACGGCCACGCGGGCAACATCAACGGCATCGCGATGTTCACCCCCGAGATGTCGACCTGCCAGACCGCGTCGAACCTCGACCCGAACGACGCCTGGAACGCGGCGGACTGCGCCTCGGTCTTCACCTTCCCGGACGACGAGAAGCTGATCCAGCAGGAGTTCCAGAAGAACGTCCCGTTCGCGCTCTCCGTCGCCGAGACCGCGAGCCACCCCGACCAGCCGTCGTCCTCGGTCGGCATCGCCGCGCCCGACTTCACACCGGCCGCGTTCAGCACCTCGTACTCCCGCGGCGCCGACCAGGAGGTCTCCGTCGTCGTCCGCAAGTCCGTGCGCGACAAGGAGCTCAAGTACCGGGTCAACGGCGGACGCACGCACGACGTGACGCTGCGGCCCTGGCGCGGCGGCGAGACCTACGGCGGTGACGACAACCTCTACTTCGACGAGTACCGGGCCAAGGTCCAGGACGGCCGCCCCGGCGACAAGGTCGAGGTCTGGTTCACCGGTGGGACGAAGAGCGGCAGGTCCACCTCCAGCACGCACTTCACCTACACCGTGGCCGAGTTGCCCCGCGTCGACACGCTCGTCGTCGCCGAGGAGGGCGCGACCGCCTCGCAGGCCCAGACGTACGTCGACGCGCTCAAGGCCAACGGCAAGAAGCCGCTGGTCTGGGACGTCGCGACACAGGGCGCGCCCGACGCGCTCGGCGTGCTCGCCCACGTCAGGACCGTCGTCCACTACACGGGCGGCGTACGGCCGGGCAACGCCACCCAGCTCCAGCTGCGGGCGTTCCTCAACGAGGGCGGCAAGCTGATCGAGGCCGGCGAGCTGGCCGGCGGCAGCGTCGACCTCGGCGGCGGCACCCTCTCGAACGACTTCAGCCAGTACTACCTGGGCGCCTACTCGCGTACGTCGACGCCGGGCGCCAAGGGCTTCAACGGTGCCGGGAAGCTCGCCGGTGCCACGGGGACGCTCGGCGACGCGCCCGGCAACCCGCTGAACGCGGCCGGCACGTACGCCGTCACCTCGGACTCGCTGTCGGCCACGCAGTACCCGCAGTTCGGGTCCAGCGCCGGAGCGGGCCAGTTCGCCGGCACCGTCAACCCGTACGGGCCCTACGCGGGCTCCTCCATGGCCGCCGCCGTGCACACCGACGACGGCTACAAACGGCTCACCCGCACCATCGACCTCACCGGGGTCAGCGCCGCCGACAGGCCGACGCTGCGCACCCAACTGCTGTGGGACACCGAGCCCGGTTACGACCACGCGGTGCTCGAAGCCCATACGACCGGGGCCGACGACTGGACGACACTCCCGGAGGCGGGCGGCGCCACCAGCACCGCCGTTCCCACGGAGTGCGAGGCAGGGTTCCTCGTCAGGGAACACCCCTGGCTCAAGCGGTACCTGACCGTGAACTCCACCGGCTGCACCAACACCGGCACCAGCGGAGTGTGGAACAGCTTCACGGGCGCCTCCAGCGGATGGCAGCAGGTCTCCTTCGACCTGAGCGCGTACGCCGGCAAGTCGGTCGAGGTCGCCCTCGCCTACATCACCGACCCGGGCAGCGGCGGACACGGCGTCCTCGCGGACGACGCCTCCGTCGTCGTCGGCGGCACGGCCACCGAGACCGAAGGCTTCGAGACATCCTTCGGGCCCTGGAAGGTCTCCGGTCCGCCCCCGGGCAGCCCGGCCGTCCTGAAGGACTGGGCGCGTTACGGGGAGCTCTTCAAGACATATGGAGCCGTCACCACGAAGGACACCGTGCTGCTCGGCTTCGGCCTTGAGCACGTCACCGCGGCGGCCGACCGTGCGGCCCTCGTCGGCAAGGCACTCACGGCGCTGCGCGGCTGACTCTGCGTGACAGCGTCGTCAACGCGGAGGGCGTTCCGTACCCCTACTGGCGGGTACGGAACGCCCTGCCGTGTATGGGGCATCTGGATGTCACCACAGCCGCCTCAGGGAGGTAGGGTCGGAGGCGGTCGGGGACATCCCATACAGCTCGCCGGTCTCGAAACCGGCGTACCAACGAGGAGATCGGTTCGTGACGATCCGCGTAGGCATCAACGGCTTTGGCCGCATCGGTCGTAACTACTTCCGCGCGCTGCTGGAGCAGGGTGCTGACATCGAGATCGTGGCTGTCAACGACCTGGGTGACACCGCGACCACCGCTCACCTGCTCAAGTACGACACCATCCTGGGCCGTCTGAAGGCCGAGGTGTCGCACACCGCCGACACGATCACCGTCGACGGCCACACCATCAAGGTGCTGTCCGAGCGCAACCCCGCCGACATCCCGTGGGGCGAGCTGGGCGTCGACATCGTCATCGAGTCGACCGGCATCTTCACCAAGAAGGCCGACGCCGAGAAGCACATCGCCGGCGGCGCCAAGAAGGTCCTGATCTCGGCTCCGGCCAAGGACGAGGACATCACGATCGTGATGGGCGTCAACCAGGACAAGTACGACCCGGCGAAGCACAACGTCATCTCCAACGCCTCCTGCACCACCAACTGTGTGGCGCCGATGGCGAAGGTCCTCGACGAGAACTTCGGCATCGTCAAGGGTCTGATGACCACGGTGCACGCGTACACCAACGACCAGCGCATCCTGGACTTCCCGCACTCGGACCTGCGCCGCGCCCGCGCCGCCGCCGAGAACATCATCCCGACCACCACCGGTGCCGCCAAGGCCACCGCCCTGGTGCTCCCGCAGCTCAAGGGCAAGCTGGACGGCATCGCGATGCGCGTCCCGGTCCCGACCGGCTCGGCCACCGACCTGGTCGTGACGCTGCAGCGCGAGGTCACCAAGGACGAGGTCAACGCCGCGTTCAAGAAGGCCTCCGACGACGGCGACCTCAAGGGCTACCTGACCTACACCGAGGACCCGATCGTCTCCTCGGACATCGTCGGCGACCCGGCCTCCTGCACCTTCGACTCCTCCCTGACCATGGTCCAGGAGGGCAACTCCGTTAAGATCCTCGGCTGGTACGACAACGAGTGGGGTTACTCCAACCGTCTCGTCGACCTCACGGTCTTCGTCGGCGGCCAGCTCTAAGTCCGGAGCAGGTACCCAGACGTGAGAGCAGGGCTCGGGCAGCGCAAAGGCGCGTTGTCCGGGCCCTGCTCTGTGCACGTATCGTCCAGCTCTCCGGATAGAGCCCTCCTAGGAGTCCACTCATGAAGACGATCGACGAACTTCTCGCCGCGGGCGTGGACGGCAAGCGGGTCTTCGTCCGCGCCGACCTGAACGTGCCGCTGGCCGACGGCCGTATCACCGACGACGGCCGTATCCGTGCCGTCCTGCCCACCGTCAAGGCTCTCGCCGACGCCGGTGCCAAGGTGATCGTCGCCTCGCACCTGGGCCGCCCCAAGGGCGCACCCGACCCGGCCTTCTCGCTGCTGCCCGCCGCCGAGCGGCTCGGCGAACTCCTCGGTGCCCCCGTCGCCTTCGCGCAGGACACGGTCGGCCCCGCCGCCCACGACGCCGTCGACGGCCTCCAGCCCGGCCAGGTCGCGGTCATCGAGAACCTCCGCTTCAACGCCGGTGAGACGTCCAAGGACGACGCCGAGCGCGGCGAGTTCGCGGACCGCCTCGCCGCCCTCGCCGACGTGTACGTCGGTGACGGCTTCGGCGCAGTGCACCGCAAGCACGCCTCCGTGTACGACCTTCCGGCCCGCCTCCCGCACTACGCCGGCTACCTCATCGCCACCGAGGTCGGCGTCCTGAAGAGGCTCACCGACGACGTCGAGCGCCCCTATGTGGTCGCGCTCGGCGGCGCCAAGGTCTCCGACAAGCTCGCCGTCATCGACGAGCTGCTCGGCAAGGCCGACCGCCTGCTCATCGGCGGCGGCATGGCCTACACCTTCCTCAAGGCCAAGGGGTACGAGGTCGGCATCTCCCTCCTCCAGGAGGACCAGGTCCCGGCCGTCAAGGAGTACATGGAGCGCGCCGAGAAGAACGGCGTCGAACTCGTCCTCCCCGTGGACGTCCTTGTCTCCACGGAGTTCCCCGACCTGAAGACGAAGGCCCCGGCCAACCCCACCACCGTCGCCGCGGACGCCATCCCGGCCGACCAGGAGGGTCTGGACATCGGTCCCGAGACCCGCAAGCTGTACGCCTCGAAGCTCGCCGACGCGGCCACCGTCTTCTGGAACGGTCCGATGGGCGTCTTCGAGCACCCCGACTACGCCGAGGGCACCAAGGCGGTCGCCCAGGCCCTCATCGAGTCCCCGGCCTTCACGGTCGTCGGCGGTGGCGACTCCGCCGCCGCCGTCCGCACGCTGGGCTTCGACGAGAAGGCATTCGGCCACATCTCGACCGGTGGCGGCGCCTCCCTCGAATACCTCGAGGGCAAGACGCTCCCCGGCCTCGCCGCACTGGAGGACTGACCAAGCATGAGCACGCGCACGCCGCTCATGGCGGGCAACTGGAAGATGAACCTCAACCACCTTGAGGCCATCGCGCACGTCCAGAAGCTCGCCTTCGCCCTGGCCGACAAGGACTACGAGGCCTGCGAGGTCGCCGTCCTGCCGCCCTTCACCGATCTGCGCTCCGTGCAGACGCTGGTCGACGGCGACAAACTGAAGATCAAGTACGGCGCCCAGGACCTCTCGGCGCACGACTCCGGTGCCTACACCGGCGAGATCTCCGGCTCGATGCTGGCCAAGCTGAAGTGCACCTACGTGGCCGTCGGGCACTCCGAGCGCCGCCAGTACCACGCCGAGACCGACGAGATCGTGAACGCCAAGGTCAAGGCGGCCTACAAGCACGGCCTGACCCCGATCCTGTGCGTCGGCGAGGAGCTGGAGGTCCGCGAGGAGGGCAGCCATGTCTCGCACACGCTCGCGCAGGTCGAGGGCGGTCTCAAGGACCTGCCGGCCGAGCAGGCCGAGTCCGTCGTGATCGCGTACGAGCCCGTCTGGGCGATCGGCACCGGCAAGGTCTGCGGTGCCGACGACGCCCAGGAGGTCTGCGCGGCGATCCGCGGCAAGCTCGCCGAGCTGTACACCCAGGAGCTGGCCGACCAGGTCCGCATCCAGTACGGCGGCTCCGTGAAGTCCGGGAACGTCGCCGAGATCATGGCGAAGCCCGACATCGACGGTGCCCTGGTCGGCGGCGCCTCCCTGGACGCCGACGAGTTCGTCAAGATCGTCCGGTTCCGCGACCAGTGAGTATGCGGTAGCCGCGATACGTCGTACCCTTGCGGGGGCCGGGAGCCTCGAAAAGTGAGCGGACCGCTCACCCAGTAGGCTTCGGCCCCCGTCGTCCATCAAGATCCGAGGGAATTTCTCGGAAAGGGAGTCCAGCCGTGGTTTTGGGGTTCTCGATCGCCCTGATCGTCTTCAGCCTGCTGCTGATGCTGCTCGTGCTGATGCACAAGGGGAAGGGCGGCGGCCTCTCCGACATGTTCGGTGGCGGCATGCAGTCGTCCGTCGGTGGCTCCTCGGTCGCCGAGCGCAACCTCGACCGCATCACCCTGCTGATCGGTCTGCTCTGGTTCGCGTGCATCGTCGTGCTCGGAATCCTGATGAAGGTCAACAACTGATCACCGACCGACATCGGTACGGCAGCACAACTGCACATTACGCAAGCACATTCCGCACGTAAGGCCCCATGTCCGGTACGCGCCCTCAGGCGCGGCCTATCATGGGGCTTGCGTCTAGGGGTGGGGATGTAACTCCAATCACTGGACGCGCGTTGGGCCTTACGTAGACTGAGGCGCTCGCAGCGAAGCGTCACGCCGACTCGCTTCGCGGCACCATCACGCAGGGAGTTACGACCGTGGCAAGTGGCAACGCGATCCGAGGAAGCCGGGTCGGGGCGGGGCCGATGGGTGAGGCCGAGCGCGGCGAGTCCGCACCCCGGCTGCGCATCTCCTTCTGGTGCTCCAACGGACACGAGACTCAGCCCAGCTTCGCCAGCGACGCGCAGGTTCCCGAGACCTGGGACTGCCCGCGCTGCGGCTTCCCCGCAGGACAGGACCGGGACAACCCGCCGGACCCGCCGCGCACCGAGCCCTACAAGACGCACCTCGCGTATGTACGGGAGCGCCGCAGCGACGCGGACGGCGAGGCGATCCTCGCCGAGGCGCTCGCCAAACTGCGGGGCGAGATCTAGAAGTTGACACCGGCCGGGTACCCACGGGTGCCTGGCCGGAGCTGTTCCGCGTCTCCGCGGCACGCACCGCGGCAAGCCGCTGTACGGCCTCGGCGGTCCCGCGCCCGGAGCCGATGTGGTGCAGGGCCGCCGGGTCATGACCGGACGGCGGGTCGGACCGGTGTGCCTGGCCGGATGGCTCGGGCCGTGCCGGTGTGCGCCGTCGAGTGCCTCGCGCCGTGCCGGTGTGCGTGGTCAGGTGGCTCGCGCCGTGCCGGATTCGGTGACCCGTTGGCTCGCGCCGCGCCGAGGTACGCGGCCGGGTGGCTCGGCGTGTGCCGCACTGCGTGGCCAGATGGCCCGGGGCGGTACGGCCTGGGCGGTGCCCGCTCCCGGCCGATGCGGCGCAGAGCGGCGGGGGCCGCGACCTGACGGCCGAGCCGTGACGGAGTGCGCGGGCGTGAGCGGGCAGCCGGGCCGGGTGGTGCGCGGTCGGTGGTCCGTGTCGTGGACGAGATGCGCGGCCGGGGTGTGCGGTCGGGCCGCGGAGCCGGACGTGCTGCGTCCCCGGCCGCTCCGAGGCCGATTGTCAGTGGTGGCCCTTACGGTTCTCGAAGTGATGGAACCGGAGGGGGCGTTGTGACGACGGCGGAGGCGACGGGCGTGCGCCCGCCCGCGTGGCGCGGCGGATTCGGCCGGCTGTGGACGGCGGCCGTGGTGTCGCGGTTCGGGGACGCGCTGCGCACCTCCGCCCTGCCCCTGCTCGCCGTGCGGCTCACCGACGACCCGCTCGTCATCGCCTCCGTCACCGCCTGCGGCTATCTCCCCTGGCTCCTGTTCGGGCTGCTCGGGGGCGCGATCGCCGACCGGGTGGACCAGCGGCGGGCCATGGGAGCCGTGGACGTCGTGCGCGGCGCACTGGTGGCCGGCTTCGCGCTGACCGTGGCGCTCGGACACGCCTCGATCGTCCTGCTGATCGCGCTGGCCTTCAGCCTGACCACCCTCCAGACGCTCTTCGACAACGCGTCCACGGCCCTGCTGCCGTCCCTGGTGGACCGCGAGGCCCTCGGCAGCGCCAATGCCCGGCTGATGACCGGCCAGCAGCTCGCGGGCGGCCTGCTCGCCGGCCCCTTCGTGCCGCTGCTGCTCGCCGCCGGGGCAGCCGCGCCGTTCACGGCGGACGCCGTCACCTACCTCCTCGCCGCCGGGCTCGTCGCCTCCCTGCGGATACGGCCGCCTCGGCGGGAGCCCCGTCCCGCGGGCAGCACGCTCCGTGCAGAGGTGGCCGCCGGCCTGCGCGCCCTGTGGGGCGACCGGGTGCTGCGCGCGGTGTGCACGGCCACCCTGCTGTGCAACATCGGCATGGGCGCGCTCATCGCCACCCTCGTCCTGCACGTCACACACTGGCTGCACACGGGGGACGCGGGGTACGCGGCGGCGATGACGGCGTACGCGGTCGGCAGCTTCTGCGGCGGCTTCCTCGCCCAGCGTGTCGCCGGGCGGGTCGGACGGGCTCGGAGCCTGCTGGTGGCCGGATGCGTCCAGACGTCGTCGCTGCTGCTCATCGGCACGGTCCGGCACCTCGGCGCCCTCCTCGCGGGCATGGCACTGCTCGGACTGATGAACATGGTGTGGAACGTCAACCAGGTCACGCTGATGCAGCAGCGCAGCCCGGAATCCATGGTGGGCCGCATCAGCGCCGCCTTCCGCACCGCCTCGACCTCCGGGGCCCCGCTCGGCGCCCTGCTGGGCGGCACCGTGGCCGGGGCGTACGGGCTGAACGGGCCCGCCCTCCTGGCGGCGGTCCTCTTCGCCCTCGCCGTCACCTCGCTGATACCCGCGCTCAAGCCGGACGTATCTGTTGTCGAGCCGGACGACGGCGCGACGACAGGTCGCGTCAAGCCCTGATCAATTAGGTTGGGACCGGCAGTGGGGCAAGGTACGCAGCAGCACAGGCAGGAAAGAAGGCTGAAGTCCGAGATGAACGCAGAAAGCCGTACCAGGCTCAACCAGACCCCCGAGTGGAGCGCTCTGGCCAAGCACCGCGAGGAACTCGCGGACACCCGTCTGAGGGACCTGTTCGCAGCCGACCCCGGGCGCGGCACCGGCTACACGCTCCAGGTCGGGGATCTGCACATCGACTACTCCAAGCACCTCATCACCGACGAGACACTGCGTCTGCTCCGCGACCTGGCGGCCGCGACGGACGTGTTCGGGCTGCGGGACGCCATGTTCCGGGGCGAGAAGATCAACGTCACGGAGGGGCGGGCGGTGCTGCACACCGCGCTGCGCGCCCCGCGGGACGCGGTCGTCGAGGTCGACGGTGAGAACGTGGTGCCGGCCGTGCACGCGGTCCTGGACAAGATGGCCGGCTTCGCCGACCGGGTCCGTTCGGGCGAATGGACCGGTCACACCGGCAAGCGCATCAAGAACGTGGTGAACATCGGCATCGGCGGCTCCGACCTGGGCCCCGCGATGGCCTACGAGGCGCTGCGCTCGTTCACCGACCGCGACGTCACCGTCCGTTTCGTGTCCAACGTCGACGGCGCCGACCTGCACGAGGCCACCCACGACCTCGACCCGGCCGAGACGCTGTTCATCATCGCCTCCAAGACCTTCACCACCATCGAGACCATCACCAACGCCACCTCGGCGCGCTCGTGGCTGCTGACCGGGCTGAGGGCGGATCAGGAAGCGGTCGCGAAGCACTTCGTGGCGTTGTCGACGAACGCGGGGAAGGTGTCGGAGTTCGGTATCGACACCGCCAACATGTTCGAGTTCTGGGACTGGGTCGGCGGGCGGTACTCCTTCGACTCGGCGATCGGCCTGTCGCTGATGATCGCGATCGGCCCGGACCGGTTCCGCGAGATGCTCGACGGCTTCCACCTGGTCGACGAGCACTTCCGCACCGCTCCCGCCGAGGCCAACGCACCGCTGCTGCTGGGCCTGCTGGGCATCTGGTACGGCAACTTCCACGACGCCCAGTCGCACGCCGTGCTGCCGTACAGCCATTACCTGTCCAAGTTCACCGCGTATCTGCAGCAGCTGGACATGGAGTCCAACGGCAAGTCCGTGGACCGCGACGGCGATCCGGTGGAGTGGCAGACCGGCCCGGTCGTCTGGGGCACCCCCGGCACCAACGGCCAGCACGCCTACTACCAGCTCATCCACCAGGGCACCAAACTCATCCCCGCCGACTTCATCGGCTTCGCCGACCCGGTGCAGGACCTTCAGCCCGGTCTGGTCGCCCAGCACGACCTGCTGATGGCGAACTTCTTCGCGCAGACCCAGGCGCTCGCCTTCGGCAAGACCCCCGACGAGGTCCGCGCCGAGGGCGTGCCCGAGGAACTGGTCCCGCACAAGACGTTCCGCGGCAACCATCCCACCACCACCATCCTCGCGCGCGAACTCACCCCCTCCGTCCTGGGCCAGCTGATCGCCCTCTACGAACACAAGGTGTTCGTCCAGGGCGCCGTCTGGAACATCGACTCCTTCGACCAGTGGGGCGTCGAACTCGGCAAGGTCCTCGCCAAGAAGATCGAACCCGCCCTGACCGAAGGCACCGACGTCCCTGGTCTGGACGCGTCGACGCAGGCCCTCGTCGCCAAGTACCGCGAGCTGCGCGGACGGTAGGGCACACCGGATCGCGGGAAGCGGGCGGCGGGAGTCCGTCCGCTTCCCGTAGAATCCCCGGGCGATCATGCAGGCGATGACTCGGGGGAGTAGAAATTGGCCGGCACGCGCGGACGTTGGACGAGCGAGCGGCTGTCGCCGAGGTCGGTCCTGCAGCCCAAGCAGGTGGCGAAGGCACTGTTCCACCCGGCATGGATCCCCGAGTCCCTCGACCCGTCCGTGGAGCGGCTCAAGCGCGTACGCGTCATCGCGGGAGCGATCGCCGCGTTCGGTGTGTACACCTTCGTGCAGGGCAAGTTCGACTTCACGGAAGTGCTGGAGAACATGCTCACCGCGTCCGCCGTGCTGCTGTTCATCACGCCCCTGACCGTGGGGGTGATGCTCTTCGTATGGCGGCGCACGGGGACCGTGCGCCGGCTCAGGACCCCCTTGTTCAACTCGCTCAAGCTGCTGCTGCTCTTCATCGGCACGGTGGTCTTCACGGTCTTCCTGTGGCAGCTGTCCACCTCGCTCGGCATGGCCGCGCTGCTCGTGGTCGGCCTGTCGGCCATGTGGCTCACCGGCCTCGTGGCCTACGGCGCGGTGCAGGTGTCGGGGAACTTCTTCGGCTCCGCCGCCGTGCACCGCTGTCTGCCACCGCTGCTGGCCACGGTGACGACCTGGCTGATGGCCATCCCCGACCTGGTCACCGGTGATCTGCACGGGCTCAGTTTCACGATGGGCATCGTCTTCGTCCTGGGCGCGCCGGTGACGGTCACGGCCATCGCGGCGCTGGAGATGAGCCGGCTGCGCCGCCGGTACGGGATCCGGCTGGGCGCGCATCCCGCGACGCTGCCGACGCCGCGCCCCGCGCAGCCGCCCGCGTACCCACCGCCCGGCGGGTACGCGCCGCCGCCCGGCCGGCCGTATCCCCCGCACCCGCCGCAGGGGTCCCCGTACGTCCCGTTCCCACCTCAGGGACACCCGTACGCGCCGAACCCGCAGGGCAGCCCCTACGCACCGGGGACGCCGCAGAACCCGTACCCGTACCCCTACGGCCCGGGAGCGTCCGGGTCCTGACCGTGCTCAGGACACCGCGCTCAGCGTGTCCGCCAGCCGCCTGCGGGCGGCGCGGGCGGCGGGCAGGGCGGCGAGGGCCGCGGCGCCCAGCACGGCGGCCACGCCGAACAGCGCCAGCAGGACGGGGGACGGCCCCCGCGCGATGCCGGCGCCGATGCCGCTCGACCTGCCCTGGGCGTCGATCAGCCAGTGCGCGAGAGGCAGCCCCAGCGCCGTGCCGACGACGACGGCGGCCAGTGCGGTGCATCCGGTGGCCGTCACCGTGACCGCGGTGATCTGCCGCGGGGTCAGACCGATCGCCTTCAGCGCCAGCAGGTCCCGCTCGCCCTCGCGCACGGTCCCGCCGATGGCGGTGAGCAGTTCGATGAGGCCGATCAGCGCCAGTACGGCGATCAGCCCCGCGACGACCGCACGCAGCGGCGACAGCCCGTCGGCCGGGTTGGTCACCGCGTGCACGTCGATGTGACCGTGCCCGGACGCCGTGAGCGCGGCGGCGACGCGATGCTGGTCGGCGCCCTGACGCAGTTGGAGCAGGTAGAGGCTCGGCCGCAGCTCCGGGTCGTTCTCGCGCAGCGAGTCCAGTGAGGTGGAGATGACCCGTCCGCTGTTCTCCGGCTCGATGCTGCGCCCCACGATGTGCAGGATCTGCGGGCGGTCGCCGACCATCATCCGGATCCAGACACCGACCCGCACGTCCAGCAGATCCAGCAGCCCCTGGCCCGCCACGGCCTCGTCGGGGCCGTTCGGGAGGCGCCCCTCCGCGAGGGAGAACGGGTAGGGGTGCTCGTGCGTGCCGAGCCCGCGCAGCGCGATCGTGCCCGTCTGGCCGGGCGCCAGTGCGGCCACCTCGATGCCCGGGTGGACGGCGGTGACCTGCGGATTGCGGGCCAGCAGGGCCCGGACACCGGACTCGCTCAGGCTGTCGTCGGCCCGCACGGTGAGACCGGCGGCGAGGCCGATCTGCTCGGGCTCGCTGTGGAAGCGGTCCATGGTGGTCCAGGCGCTCATGGCCACCACGATGAGCAGCAGCGGCAGCGCCAGCCGGGCGACGGTGGCCAGCGAGCGCAGCCGCCGGGTGAACGCCTTGTGCCAGCCCAGGACCAGGGCCGACGGCAGCCGCAGCCCGAGCGCCCCGCGTGCCAGGCCCGAGAGCCGCCCGCCGAGCGGTGCGGCGGCACGCAGCCCCGGAACCGGAGGCACCCGGCCGGCCCGCCATGCCGCGAGCCCGGTCGTCGCGGCGATGAAGAGCACCGCGGCGACCGGCACCGCGAACAGCGCCGCCGTGTACCCCGGCAGTCCCTGCCACACGCCCACCGCGTCCCCGAGGCGCCCGGGGATCCGGCTGCCCAGGCCTTCGGTGAGCGCCGCCGCGAGCACGGCGCCCAGCAGGGCGAACGCCACGTGCTGGAGCAGGAAGATCCGCACCACCTGGCCGGGGGTGAACCCGATGGCCTTCAGGACCGATATGTCGCGGAGGTGGCCGCGCACCCGGGTGCCGATCGCGCCGTGCACGGCGAGACCGGCGGCGACCAGGGCACCCAGCCCGAACAGGCCGAGGACCTGGCCGAGCAGCCGGTTGCCGCCCTGCGCCTCGGCCCGCGCCTGCTGCCAGGCGGAGACCTCGGTGACCGCTCCGGTGCCGAGCAGGGTGACGGCGCGCTGGACGGCGTAGTCCGTGTCCTCGGGATCGGCCAGCCGCAGCCCTGTCACCTGGCCGCCGGTGGCGCGCGGCAGCGCCGAGGGGAGCGCCCAGACGAGACCCGGGCGTTCCCCGGGGCTGTAGCGGGGCTCGGCGCTGTCGGCGACGCCCCGGACGGTCAGGGTCCGCGAGGTGCCGGGCAGGGTGAGGATGTCGCCGGGCTCCGCCCACAGCGCCCGGGCGAGGCTGCTCTCCAGCACCACGCCGTCCGGCGCGCCGACGTCGAGCCAGCGGCCCGCGGTGAGCAGCGGTCGGCCGATGGCGGGAGGTTCGACGGTGCCGCGCAGCTCCACGGAGGCGCGGGTGCCGCGCGACTCCAAAGTGGCGCCGGCCGTCGGATAGGGGCCCGCGACGGACGCGACGCCGTCCAGCTCCGCGAGTCTGCGGGGGTCGGCTGAGGGACCGGTGTGGATCCACACGTGCGCGCCCTGCGACTGGCTGAAGACGCGCTGCCACGGATTGGTCGCGTACCCGAAGAGGGCGGCGGCCAGCAGCAGGGAGGCGACGATGCCCGCGGTGGCGAGGACGATGAACAGCGCCTCGCCGCGATGTGTGCGCAGATCGGCGTGAGCCCAGCGCAGAGTGGCCCGCACGACGGCTCAGTCCTTCAGTTCCAGCACGCCGGATATGCCCGGCGCGCGCGAGGGAGTGCCGCCGAGCTCCGCGTCGTCGGCGATACGGCCGTCGAAGAAACTGATCACCCGGTCCGCGGCGCTCGCGAGGCGGGCGTCATGGGTGACGAGCACGATGGTCTGGCCCCGCTGGTGGAAACGGGACAGCAGCCGGGTCACCTCGCGGGTGCCCTTGCTGTCGAGGCTGCCGGCCGGTTCGTCGGCGAGCAGCAACGGCGGATGGTTGACCAGGGCGCGGGCGAGTGCCACGCGCTGCTGCTCGCCGCCGGACAGTTCGCCCGGCATGCTGCGTTCCTTGTCCTTGAGGCCCAGCTCGTCCAGCAGCAACTCGCGTTCGGCGCGGGCCTGCCGGGGGGAGACCCCGGCGAGCAGGGCGGGCAGTTCCACGTTGTCGGCGACCGACAGGTTGGAGACGAGGTTGAAGAACTGGAAGACGATGCCGATGCGCCGTCGGCGCTCCACGGCCCAGCGGGCCTCGCCGTACCCGTCGGTGCACTCGCCGTCCAGCCAGATGCTGCCGGCGTCCGGGCGCTGGAGCCCGCCGAGCAGATGCAGCAGGGTCGACTTCCCGGCGCCGGACGGGCCGGTGACCGCCACGAACTCGCCCGTGCGCACGGCGAGGTCCACACCGCGGACGGCATGGGCGGGGGCACCCTCCCCGTAGTGCGTCTTGACCAGGCCCTCGGCCCGCAGCAGCGGAACCGGGTCGCTCGTGGTGCGCGGCCCGGGAACGGGATCGGCGGCGGCGTTCATTCCAGCTCCTCCTGGCAGCGCTCCAGCCAGTCGAGGTCGGCCTGCAGATGCAGCATGGCCCCCTCGATGAGCAACTGGGAGATGCGGTTGTCCCGGTTCTCGGCCGCGGCGAGCTTCGACAGATTGCGCATGGTGTTCAGGTACTGGCGCCGCTGCTTGTTGATCAGGGCGATCTGGTCGGCGAGACCGGTCTGCGGTGCGAGCGCGAGCTTCATGAAGAACTCGTCCCGGACGCGCGGCTCGTCCGCCGTCTCCTCGTACCAGGCGCGCAGCGCCTCACGCCCGGCGTCGGTGAGGTGATAGATCTTCTTGTTCGGCCGGCTCGACTGCTCGACTTCCTCGCCCTCGATCAGGCCCGACTTCTCCAGGCGGCCGAGGGTCACATAGACCTGGCCGACGTTCGGCTGAGGGTACGCGGAGCCCAGCAGTTGCTCAAGGTCCTGCTTGAGCTCATAGCCGTGCGCCGGGCCACGCGCCAGCAGGGCCAGGAGGGGCAGCCGCACTCGTGCTCTCCTCCTCGGATCCTTGTAATGTGCCGCAGGCCCTAGTATCGCCCATACCTAACAGGTATACATGGCCTCTGACTCCGGGCGAAGGTGCCCGGCGCCGGTGTACAGGGAGGAACCTATGCGGTGGATGCATGCCGCCGGTAGGGGCCTCCTGGTCCTGGCTGTCGTCCTGACCGGTTACGTCGGCTCCGGGGCGCGGGCGGACGGAGCGCGCGGCACGGGTCGCGGCCCGCTCACCCTGGCCACCGCGGGGGACCTCACCGGCTATCTGGGGCCGCTGCTCGACGGCTGGAACCGCACCCACCCCGGTGAGAAGGTCACCCTCGTCGAGCTGCCGGACTCCGCGGACGAGACCCACGCGCAGATGACCACCGACCTGCGCGGCGGCGACCGCAGCCGCTTCGACGTCCTCAACATCGACGTCAACTGGACCTCCGAGTTCGCGGCGGCCGGCTGGATCAGGCCGCTGCCGCGCGACCGCTTCCCGCTGAAGACCTTCCTGGACCCGGTGACCGACACAGCCACCTACGACGGGCAGTTGTACGCCGTCCCGTACGTCACCAACGCCGGGCTGCTCCTGTACCGCAAGGACATCCTGGCCAAGGAGGGCGTCCCGCCGCCGCGCACCTGGGCCGAGCTGGAGCGGGACGCGAAGACCATCGCGCCGAAGTACGGGCTCGACGGCTACGCCGGTCAGTTCCTGCCCTACGAGGGCCTCACCGTCAACGCGGCCGAGGCGGTGTACTCGGCGGGCGGCACGATCCTCGGGGACGAGGGCACCCGGGTCACGGTGAACTCCGACGCGGCCCGCGAGGGCATCGGCTTCCTCGCACGCGGAGTGCGCGAGGGCTGGATCCCGCAGCGGGCGCTGACGTTCAAGGAGGAGGAGTCCAAGCAGGCCTTCCAGGACGGCCGGCTGCTCTTCCTGCGGAACTGGCCCTACGCGTACGTCGCGGCATCGGCCAAGGGCTCCCAGGTGGCCGGCAAGGTCGGCGCCGTACCGCTGCCCGGACCGGACGGTCCGGGCAAGAGTGTCCTCGGCGGCTCCAACCTGGCCGTCAACACGCATGCGCGGCACCCCGACTCGGCCGCGCGCCTGATCGTTTATCTCACGGGCGAGCGTGTCCAGCGCCAGGTCCTCACGCGCGGCGCGCTGCCGCCCGTCCGCGCCTCGCTCTACGACGACCCCGAACTGATCCGGCGGTTCCCCTACCTGCCGACGCTGCGCGCCGCCGTGAAGACGGCCTCCCCGCGCCCCAAGAGCCCGCACTACGACCAGGTCAGCCTGGTGGTGCAGGCCGTCGTGCAGGACGCGCTGACCGGGCACCAGACCCCCGAGAGCGCGGTGCGCCGGCTGGCGCGGGAGCTGGCCGCCATCTCCCAGCGCTAGTTACTTGTTAAGTAACGCCAAGGTCTCAACCTGTCTCTGGATGCCCGAATAAGTCCGCATATCCAGGGCCAACTTCTCAGTAGCTTGCGCCTCTTCGTTGACATCCTCGCGACACGCCTACTTAACATGCATGCATAACCGTAGGCACGCACAGACAGGTCAACGGGTGACGCTCAACACGCACCGCTGGTGGCGCGACGCAGTGATCTACCAGGTGTACGTCCGGAGCTTCCTGGACAGCACCGGGGACGGCATAGGCGATCTCGCCGGGGTCCGGGCCGGACTTCCCTACCTGAAGAAGCTCGGGGTCGACGGCATCTGGCTGAGCCCCTTCTACCCCTCGCCGCAGCACGACCACGGCTACGACGTCGCCGACTACTGCGACGTGGACCCGCTGTTCGGCGATCTCGCCGAGTTCGACCTGCTGATGACGGACGCCCGGCGGCTCGGCATCAAGGTCCTCCTCGACATCGTCCCCAACCACTGCTCCAGCGACCACCCGTGGTTCCGGGAGGCGCGGGAGGCGGCGCCCGGCAGCCAGGCGCGAGCCCGCTTCCACTTCGCCGAGGGCCGCGGACCGGACGGGGCCGAACCGCCCAACAACTGGCACGCCATGTTCGGCGGCCCCGCCTGGACCCGCGCCACCGAGCGGGACGGCACCCCCGGCCAGTGGTACCTGCACATGTTCACGCCCGAACAGCCCGACCTGAACTGGCGCAACCCCGAGGTCGGCGCCCACTTCGAGCACGTCCTGCGGTTCTGGCTCGACCGGGGCGTCGACGGGTTCCGCATCGACGTCGCCGCCGGTCTCTTCAAGCACCCCGGCCTGCCCGACTCGCCCGACCCCGAAGCCGACGCCCGCACCCGCGACTCGGTCAACCCGCTCGCCTGGAACCAGCCCGAGGTGCACGACGTCTGGCGCCACTGGCGGTCGGTGTGCGAGGAGTACACCGCCCGCGACGGCCACGAGCGGCTGCTCGTCGGCGAGGTCTCCGTACCGACCGCCCGCGAGCACGCCGAGTACGTGCGCCACGACGAGCTGCACCAGGCCTTCTTCTTCGACCTGCTCAGCGCCCCCTGGAACGCCGACGCCTTCCGCAAGGTCGTCTCCGAGGCCATGCAGGACATCGCCGGCACCGGTTCCACGGTCACCTGGGTGCTCAACAACCACGACCAGGTCCGCACGGTCACCCGCTACGGCGAACCCACCACCGAGGGGAGCGGCCTGGGCGCCGCCCGGGCCCGCGCCGCCGCACTGCTGATGCTGGCCCTGCCCGGAGCCGCGTACATCTACCAGGGCGAGGAACTCGGGCTCCCCGAGGTCGTCGACCTGCCGGACGACGTGCTCACCGACCCGATCTACCGCCGCACCGGGAGCCGCGCCCGCATCCGCGACGGCTGCCGTGTGCCCCTGCCCTGGTCGGGCGCCGCCTCTCCCTTCGGCTTCACCTCCGGTGTGGAGGGCGCCAAGCCGTGGCTGCCGCAGCCCGCCTACTTCGCCGAGTACGCCACCGACCGCGCCCTCGCCGACACCCGCTCGTTCTGGCACCTCTACCGCGACGGTCTGCAACTGCGCGCCGGGCTCCCCCAGTTGGGTGAGGGCACGTTGCGCTGGCTGGAGACACCGCCCGGCGTCCTCGGCTTCGTCCGCGGCGACGGCCTCGTCTGCGCCGTCAACTTCGGTACGGCGCCCACCTCCGCGCCGGTCTCCGGCACCCCCCTGTTGTCCAGCGGCCCCTGCGCGCCCGGCGTCCTGCCCGGTTCCACGGCCGCCTGGTGGATCAGCGACTGCACCAACCCCTGAGTCGCCTGCTCTTTGCACGCACGTCAATCCTCCTGCCCTCGAAGGGACATCAACGATGATGCGACGACGTACGACCCTGCTCGCGAGCTGCACCACCCTCGCCCTGGCCCTGGGCGCGACCGCCTGCGGCGGCGGCCCCGTCTCCGCGGGCGGCGGCAAGTCGCTGAGCGGACAGACGATCTCCGTGGCCGGTGTCTGGTCCGGCAGCGAACAGAAGAACTTCCAGAAGGTCCTCGACGCCTTCAGCGAGAAGACCGGCGCCAAGACCCAGTTCACCTCCACCGGCGACAACGTCTCCACCGTCGTCGGCAGCAAGATCGAGGGCGGCAACGCCCCGGACGTGGTCATGGTCCCGCAGGTCGGCGTGCTCCAGCAGTTCGCGAAGCAGGGCTGGCTCAGGCCGCTGTCCCAGAAGACCGAGCAGGCGGTGGACGCCAACTACGCGAGCGTGTGGAAGAACTACGGCAGCGTCGACGGCACCCTGTACGGGCTGTACTTCAAGGCCGCCCACAAGTCGACCGTCTGGTACAGCCCCGACGCCCTCGACCAGGCCGGCGTCAAGCCCCCGACGACGTACGACGCGATGCTGAAGGCCGGGCACACCGTCTCCGAGTCGGGCCTCGCCGCCTTCTCCGTCGCCGGACAGGACGGCTGGACCCTCACCGACTGGTTCGAGAACATCTACCTCTCGCAGGCCGGACCCGAGAAGTACGACGCGCTGGCCGCGCACAAGATCAAGTGGACCGACCCGACCGTCGTCGAGGCGCTCACCACCCTCGGCAAGCTGTTCAAGGACAAGCAGCTCATAGCCGGTGGCCAGAAGGAGGCGCTGAACACCGACTTCCCCGGCTCCGTGGAGAAGGTCTTCGGACCCAAGCCCGCGGCGGGCATGGTGTACGAGGGCGACTTCGTGGCCGGCGTCGCGAAGGACCAGTTCGGCAAGAAGATCGGCGAGGACGCCGACTTCTTCCCCTTCCCCGCGGTCGGCGGCGGCAAGGCACCCGTGGTCAGCGGCGGCGACGCGGCCGTCGTGCTCAAGGACGGCAAGAACCAGAAGGCCGCCCAGCAGTTCCTGGAGTACCTGGCGACCCCCGAGGCGTCCGCCGTCTGGGCCGAGGCGGGCGGCTTCCTCTCCCCGAACAAGAAGCTCGACCTCGCCTCCTACGGCGACGACGTCACCCGTGAGACCGCCAAGTCGCTGGTCGCCGCGGGGGATTCGGTCCGCTTCGACATGTCCGACCAGGCCCCCGCCGCGTTCGGCGGCACCAAGGGCACGGGTGAGTGGAAGATCCTCCAGGACTTCCTGCGCGACCCGTCCGACCCCAAGGGCACCGCGGCCGCTCTGGAGAGCGCGGCGGCCAAGGCGTACCAGGGCTGATCGACGTGACCGCCACGCTCCTGAAAGAGGCGAGCCCCCCGCCCGTCGGCATGGCCGACCGCAGGCGCCGGGCCCGCCGTCGCGGCCGGATCGTCGCGATCGCGTTCGTCTTCCCGGCGCTGCTCCTGCTCGGTGCCCTGGTCGTCTACCCGGTGCTGTTCTCCGTGGGGCGCAGCTTCTTCGACGCCTCGGGCACCCGGTTCGTGGGCGGCGACAACTACAGCGCGATGTTCCACGACCCCGCCACGATCAAGGCCATCCGCAACACCACCATCTGGGTGGTCGTGGCGCCGGCACTGCTGACGGCCCTGGGCCTGATCCTCGCCGTGCTGGTCGAGAAGGTCCGCTGGGCCACGGCCTTCAAGCTGCTGCTCTTCATGCCGATGGCGGTCTCCTTCCTCGCCGCGGGCATCATCTTCCGGCTCGCCTACGACGAGGACCCCGACAAGGGCGTCCTGAACGCGGCCGTCGTCTCCGTGCACGACGCCTTCAAGGGCACCTCGTCGTACCCGACCGCCCGTGCCCGCGACGGCCAGGGCCTGACCAAGGGTGCCGACGGCTCCTACCGCACGACCGCCGCCGCGTCACCCGGTCACGCGGTCGACCTCGGGCTGGTCGGCGTCCTCGCCGACGACCTGCCCGGGGACGCACGGCCCGCCTATCCGGCGGCCGTGCGGAAGGCCGCTCCGGACGAACTGCGCGGCGTCGTCTACCTGGACTTCACGCGCGGCGGGGGAGGAGAGCAGGGCAAGGTCGACCGGCAGGAGAGCGGACTGCCCGGCATCGAGGTCGAGGCAGTGCGCGACGGGAGGACGGTCGCGAGCGCCACCACGGCGGCCGACGGCTCCTTCCGCTTCGGCGGTCTGGACTCCGGCTCGTACGCCCTGCGGCTGCCGGCGTCGAACTTCGCCCCGCCGTACGACGGGATCTCCTGGCTGGGGCCCGCGCTCGTCACCCCCGCCATCATCGGCGCCTACCTGTGGATCTGGACCGGATTCGCCATGGTGCTGATCGGCGCGGGCCTCGCCTCGCTGCCGCGCGACGCGCTGGAGGCGGCGCGGATGGACGGCGCGAACGAGTGGCAGGTCTTCCGCCGGATCACCGTGCCGCTCCTCGGGCCCGTCCTCACCGTGGTCTTCGTGACCCTCGTGATCAATGTGATGAAGGTCTTCGACCTCGTCTACATCATCGCGCCGGGCCCGGTGCAGGAGGACGCCACCGTGCTCGCGACCCAGATGTGGCTGGTGTCCTTCGGCGGGGGCAACGACCAGGGGCTGGGCAGTGCGCTCGGAGTGCTGCTCCTGCTCCTCGTCATCCCCGCCATGGTCTTCAACGTCCGCCGCTTCCGAGGGAGTCAACGATGAACGCGCTCAGGCGAGGGCTCGGCAACAGCCTGGTGCAGGCGTTCCTCGTGGTGGTGGGGCTGATCTGGCTCACGCCGCTCGCCGGGCTGTTCCTGTCCTCGCTGCGATCCGCCCAGGACACCGCGAAGGGCGGCTGGTGGACCGCGCTGGCCGAACCGGGCCGGCTGTCCTTCGACAACTACTCGGCGCTGCTGGGCAACGCGGGCATGACGCAGGCCTTCTGGAACACGGTACTGATCTCGGTCCCGGCCACGTTCCTCGTCGTCGTCATCGCCGCACTGGCCGGATACGCTTTCGCCTGGCTGGAGTTCCCCGGCCGAGAGCCGCTCTTCCTGCTCGTGGTGGCCCTGCTGGTGGTGCCGGTGCAGATCGGTCTGCTGCCGGTGGCGAAACTCTTCGGCCAGCTGGGGCTGTTCGGCACGATCCCCGGAGTCGTCCTCTTCCACGTCTCCTACGGGCTGCCGTTCGCCATCTTCCTGCTGCGGAACTACTTCGCCGAGATGCCGCGGGAGATGCTGGAGGCGGCGCGCATGGACGGCGGCACCGAGTGGCGCATCTTCACGCGGCTCGTCCTGCCGGTCGGCCGCCCGGCGATCGCCAGCCTGGCGATCTTCCAGTTCCTGTGGGTGTGGAACGACATGCTCGTCGCGCTGCTCTTCGCCGACAGCTCCTCGCAGCCACTGACCGTGGAACTCCAGTCCCAGATACGGCAGTTCGGCAGCAACATCGATGTGCTCGCGCCCGGCGCTTTCCTGTCGCTGGTGGTGCCGGTGGTCGTGTTCTTCGCCTTCCAGCGGCACTTCGTACAGGGGGTGATGGCCGGGTCGGTCAAGTGACCCGGTCGCGGGTCACCGACGGACGGGGCGGCGGAGGGGACGAACCCCTCCGCCGCCCCCGTGTCATGCCGAAGCCGGCGGGTACAGCGAGCGCGGCAGCTGTGAGGCGGCCGCCGCGTCCAGGAGCCACAGCGTGCGGGAGCGGCCGTGCGCCCCGGCGGCCGGGGCCTGGATCTCACCCGCTCCCGACAGCGCGATGGCAGCGGCCTGTGCCTTGTCCTCGCCGGCGGCCAGGAGCCACACCTCGCGCGCGGACCTGATCGCGGGCAGGGTCAGCGAGATCCGGGTCGGCGGCGGCTTGGGCGCACCGTGCACGCCGACCACCGTCCGCTCCGTCTCCCGCACCGCGGGCAGCTCCGGGAAGAGCGAGGCCACATGGGTGTCCGGCCCGACGCCCAGCATGAGGACGTCGAACGTCGGCACCGCACCGTGGTTCTCCGGCCCCGCGGCCTTGGCGAGCTCGGCGGCGTACGCCTCCGCCGCCGCGTCCGCGTCGGAGCCGTACGGGCCGTCCGACGTGGGCATCGGGTGCACCCGGGCCGGGTCCAGCGGCACCGAGTCGAGGAGCGCCGCACGGGCCTGGGTGTCGTTGCGGTCCGGGTCGCCCTCGGGCAGGAACCGCTCGTCGCCCCACCACAGGTCGATGCGGCCCCAGTCGACGGCGTCCCGGGCGGGCGCGGCGGCGAGCGCCGCGAGCAGCCCGTTGCCGTTGCGGCCGCCCGTGAGCACCACCGACGCGTAGCCGCGGGAGGCCTGCGCGTCCACCACCTTCGTGATCAGCCGGGCCGCGGCGGCCTGGGCCATCAGCTCCTTGTCGCGGTGCACGACGAGCTGGGGAGTACTCACTCGGCTGCCGCCTTCTTCGCCGGGGCCTTCTTGGCGGTGGCCTTCTTCGCCGCGGCCGGGCCGGTCTTCCCGGCCGGGGCCTTGGCCGCGGGTGCCTTCGTGGTGGTCCCGGCCGCGGCGGGGACCACCTCGTCGGCCGCGCCGTCCACGTTCAGCCGGTCCACCCCGTAGCGGAGCGCCGAGGCGTACGTGTCGTCCGGGTCGAGACGGCGCAGCTCCTCCGCGATCAGCTCGGAGGTGTCGCGGCGCTTGAGTGCCACGGCACGGTCGGGCTGCCCGTGGATGGACAGGGTCGCCAGGGTCCCGTCGGCGCGGTCCAGGACGATCGGGCCGCAGCTCGTGCCCAGCCTGACGCCGGTGAGGCCGGGACCGGAGGACAGGGAGCGCGTGACGGGCACGTCGAGGCGGTTCGCCAGCCACATGGCGAGCAGCTCGCAGCTCGGGTTGAACTCCTCGCCCTCCACCTCCACGGCCTCCACCTCGCAGGTGACCTGGTCCAGGGCCGCGGCCAGCATCGAACGCCAGGGCGTGATGCGGGTCCACGACAGGTCCGTGTCGCCGGGGGTGTACGCGTCGGCGCGGGCGCTCAGCTCCCGTACCGGCGACTCGGCCGCGTAGGTGTCCGTCACCCGGCGCTGGCCGAGCGCGCCCAACGGGTCCTTGGCCGGGTCCAGCGGCGCGTTCACCGGCCACCACACGACGACCGGCGCGTCCGGCAGCAGCAGCGGCAGGACCACGGAGTCGGCGTGGTCGGCGACCTCGCCGTACAGGCGCAGCACCACCGTCTCACCGGTGCCCGCCTCCGCTCCGAGCCGCACCTCGGCGTCGAGCCGCGACTTGGTGCGGTCGCGAGGTGAGCGCGAGACCCGCTTGATGACGACCAGGGTGCGCGAGGGGTGCTCGCGCGAGGCGTCGTTCGCGGCCTTCAGAGCGTCGTAGGCGTTCTCCTCGTCGGTGACGATGACGAGGGTGAGCACCATGCCGACGGCCGGTGTGCCGATGGCACGGCGGCCCTGCACCAGCGCCTTGTTGATCTTGCTGGCCGTGGTGTCCGTGAGGTCCGTCTTCATGGCCGGCGCCAGCTCCGTCCGTCTCGTGCGAGCATCTCGTCGGCCTCGGACGGACCCCAGGTGCCCGACGGGTACTGCGCGGGCTTGCCGTGCCGGTCCCAGTACTCCTCGATCGGGTCGAGGATCTTCCAGGACAGCTCGACCTCCTCGGTGCGCGGGAAGAGGTTCGAGTCGCCGAGCAGCACGTCCAGGATCAGACGCTCGTAGGCCTCCGGGCTGGACTCCGTGAACGACTCGCCGTAGGCGAAGTCCATGGACACGTCCCGGATCTCCATCGAGGTGCCGGGCACCTTCGAGCCGAAGCGGACCGTGACGCCCTCGTCCGGCTGCACGCGGATGACGATCGCGTTCTGCCCGAGCTCCTCGGTGGCCGTGGTGTCGAAGGGGGAGTGCGGGGCGCGCTGGAAGACGACCGCGATCTCGGTGACGCGACGGCCCAGACGCTTGCCGGTGCGCAGGTAGAAGGGGACGCCCGCCCAGCGGCGGTTGTCCACGCCCAGCTTGACCGCCGCGTACGTGTCGGTCTTCGACTTGGCGTCGATGCCGTCTTCCTGGAGGTAGCCGATGACCTTCTCGCCGCCCTGCCAGCCACCCGCGTACTGGCCGCGCACGGTGTGCTTGCCCAGGTCCTTGGGCAGCCGGACCGCGCCGAGGACCTTGGTCTTCTCCGCGGCCAGCGCGTCCGCGTCGAAGGAGGCGGGCTCCTCCATGGCGGTCAGCGCCATCAGCTGGAGCAGATGGTTCTGGATGACGTCCCGGGCCGCGCCGATGCCGTCGTAGTAGCCGGCCCGGCCGCCGATGCCGATGTCCTCGGCCATCGTGATCTGCACGTGGTCGACGAAGGACCGGTTCCAGATCGGCTCGAACATCGTGTTGGCGAACCGCAGCGCCAGGATGTTCTGGACCGTCTCCTTGCCCAGGTAGTGGTCGATACGGAAGACCTGGTCCGGGGCGAAGACCTCGTGGACGACCTTGTTGAGCTCCTCGGCCGACTTGAGGTCGTGTCCGAAGGGCTTCTCGATCACCGCGCGCCGCCAGGAACCGTTCTCCTGGTCGGCGAGCCGGTGCTTCTTCAGCTGCTGGATCACCACGGGGAACGACTTCGGCGGCACCGACAGGTAGAAGGCGAAGTTGCCGCCCGTGCCCTGTGCCTTGTCGAGCTCCTCGATCGTGGAGCGCAGCCGTTCGAAGGCGTCGTCGTCGTCGAAGGTGCCCTGCACGAAGCGCATGCCCTGGACCAGCTGCTGCCAGACCTCCTCGCGGAAGGGCGTGCGGGCGTGCTCCTTGACGGCGTCGTGGACCTCCTGGGCGAAGTCCTCGTGGGCCCACTCGCGGCGTGCGAAGCCGACGAGCGAGAAGCCCGGCGGCAGCAGACCCCGGTTGGCGAGGTCGTACACCGCGGGCATCAGCTTTTTACGTGACAAATCGCCCGTGACGCCGAAGATCACCAGGCCCGACGGCCCCGCGATACGCGGGAGCCGTCGGTCTGCGGGGTCACGCAGCGGATTGCTGCTCGACAAGATTTCAGCCCTCCGACGGGGCGAGGCGCTCAAGCTCCGCCTCGGTCGACTTGAGCAGGTCGTTCCAGGACGCCTCGAACTTCTCGACGCCCTCGTCCTCCAGGAGCTGGACCACGTCGTCGTACGAGATCCCGAGCTTCTCGACCGCGTCGAGTTCGGCGCGGGCCTGCTCGTACGTACCGGCGATCGCGTTGCCCCTGATCTGCCCGTGGTCCTCGGTGGCCAGCAAAGTGGCCTCCGGCATGGTGTTCACCGTGTTGGGCGCCACCAGCTCGTCCACGTACAGGGTGTCCTTGTACGCCTTGTCCTTGACACCGGTGGAAGCCCACAGCGGACGCTGCTTGTTGGCCTGCGCCTTGTCCAGGGCCGCCCAGCGGTCGGAGGAGAAGACCTCCTCGTACGCCTGGTAGGCGAGCCGCGCGTTGGCGACACCGGCCTTGCCGCGGGCGGCCTTGGCCTCGTCGGTGCCCAGCGCGTCGATGCGCTTGTCGATCTCGGTGTCCACGCGGGAAACGAAGAAGGACGCCACGGAGTGGATCTTCGACAGGTCCAGACCCCGCTCGCGGGCCTTCTCCAGGCCGGCGATGTAGGCGTCCATCACCTCGCGGTAGCGCTCCAGCGAGAAGATCAGCGTGACGTTGACGCTGATGCCCCGGCCGATCGTCTCGGTGATCGCCGGGAGGCCCGCCTTGGTGGCCGGGATCTTGATCAGGGTGTTGGGACGGTCCACCAGCCAGGCCAGCTGCTTGGCCTCGGCGACGGTCGCCTTCGTGTTGTGCGCCAGACGCGGGTCGACCTCGATCGACACCCGGCCGTCCTGGCCGCCCGTCGCGTCGAAGACCGGGCGCAGGATGTCGGCGGCGTCGCGGACGTCCGCCGTCGTGATCATGCGGATCGCTTCTTCGACGGTCACCTTGCGGGCGGCGAGGTCCGCGAGCTGCTGCTCGTAACCGTCGCCGCTGCTGATCGCCTTCTGGAAGATCGACGGGTTGGTGGTGACGCCCACGACGTGCTGCTGGTCGATCAGCTCGGCGAGATTGCCGGACGTGATCCGCTTGCGCGACAGGTCGTCCAGCCAGATCGCGACGCCTTCCTCGGAGAGGCGCTTGAGTGCGTCTGTCATGGAAATTGCATCTCCTACGTGTCGTATTTCAGCGTCAGCGCTGGGCTGCGGCGATCGATTCCTGTGCGGCTGCGGCGACGTTCTCGGCAGTGAAACCGTATTCGCGGAAGAGCACCTTGCCGTCGGCCGAAGCGCCGAAGTGCTCCAGCGAAACAATGCGGCCGGCGTCCCCGACGAAGCGGTGCCACGTCAGACCGATACCCGCCTCGATCGCGACCCGCGCCTTCACCGACGGCGGCAGGACGCTGTCCCGGTACCCCTGGTCCTGCTCGTCGAACCACTCCACCGACGGCATGGACACGACCCGCGTCGGGACGCCCGCGGCCTGGAGCTGCTCGCGCGCCTCCACCGCGACGTGCACCTCGGAACCGGTGGCGATCAGGATGACCTCGGGCGTGCCGCCCTCGGCCTCGAACAGCACGTAACCGCCCTTGGCGGCACCCTCGTTCGGCTCGTACGTCGGCACGCCCTGGCGGGTCAGCACCAGGCCGTGCGGGGCGCCCTTGCCGAACACCTTCGTGTAGCGCTTGAGGATCTCGCGCCACGCGATCGCGGTCTCGTTCGCGTCCGCGGGACGGACGACGTTCAGACCCGGGATGGCGCGCAGCGAGGCGATGTGCTCGACCGGCTGGTGGGTCGGGCCGTCCTCGCCCAGACCGATCGAGTCGTGCGTCCACACGTAGGTGACCGGCAGGTGCATCAGCGCGGAGAGGCGCACCGAGTTGCGCATGTAGTCGGAGAAGGTGAGGAACGTACCGCCGTACACACGGGTATTGCCGTGCAGCGTGATTCCGTTCATCTCCGCGGCCATCGAATGCTCACGAATACCGAAGTGGATCGTGCGGCCGTACGGGTTCGCCTCCGGCAGCGGATTGTCCGCCGGCAGGAACGACGACGTCTTGTCGATGGTCGTGTTGTTCGAGCCGGCCAGGTCGGCGGAGCCGCCCCACAGCTCCGGGATGACGGCGCCGAGCGCCTGGAGGACCTTGCCGGACGCGGCACGCGTGGCCAGACCCTTGCCCGCCTCGAAGAGCGGGAGCTTCTCCTCCCAGCCCGCCGGCAGCTCGGCCGCGGAGATGCGGTCGAACTCGGCCGCGCGCTCCGGGCTGGCGGTACGCCAGGCGGCGAAGCCCTTCTCCCACTCGGCCTTGGCCTCACGGCCCCGGTCGAGCGCCCCGCGCGTGTGGGCGAGGACCTCCTCGGCGACGTCGAACGACTTCTCCGGGTCGAAGCCCAGGACACGCTTGGTGGCCGCGACCTCGTCGGCGCCGAGCGCCGAGCCGTGCGCCGCCTCGGTGTTCTGCGCGTTCGGGGCGGGCCAGGCGATGATCGAGCGCATCGCGATGAACGACGGCTTGTCGGTCACCTTCTTCGCGGCCTCGATGGCGTTGTAGACCGCGTGCGGGTCCAGGTCGCCGTCCGGCTTCGGGGCCACGCGCTGCACGTGCCAGCCGTACGCCTCGTACCGCTTGACCGTGTCCTCGGAGACCGCGGTCTCCGTGTCGCCCTCGATCGAGATGTGGTTGTCGTCCCACAGCAGGATCAGGTTGCCGAGCTCCTGGTGGCCGGCCATCGAGGACGCCTCGGCGGAGATGCCTTCCTGGAGGCAGCCGTCACCGGCGATGCAGTAGATGAAGTGGTCGAAGGGCGACTCGCCCTGCGCGGCGTCCGGGTCGAACAGACCGCGCTCGTAGCGGGAGGCCATCGCCATGCCCACGGCGTTGGCGACACCCTGACCGAGCGGGCCGGTCGTCGTCTCGACGCCCTTCGTGTGCCCGTACTCCGGGTGGCCGGGGGTCTTGGAGCCCCAGGTGCGGAAGGACTCCAGGTCCTCCAGCTCAAGGCCGAAGCCGGCCAGGTACAGCTGCGTGTAGAGCGTCAGGGACGAGTGGCCCGCGGACAGCACGAACCGGTCTCGCCCGACCCACTCGGGGTCCGCGGGGTCGTGTCGCATCACCTTCTGGAAGAGGGTGTACGCGGCCGGAGCCAGGCTCATCGCCGTACCGGGATGGCCGTTGCCGACCTTCTGTACGGCATCGGCGGCCAGGACGCGGGCAGTGTCCACGGCCCGCTGGTCCAGCTCGGTCCAGTCCAGGTCTGTGGTGGTCGGCTTGGTGCTCACCCTGGGTCAGGGCTCCTCTCCACATGTCACGCATGTCGAATACCGGTGCACTGGGCGCCCACCGGCGTTGTCGAGCCTACCCCCGTAAGTACGTGCGTTTTTTCGAGTCATTCCAGACTGCCGGGACTCTTCGGGATCCGCCTCCCGACTGGTCCGATCCATGTCGGGCAACTGAATACGGAGCCGCTCGTCCGAGTGCTCAATCGAGTGCCGCTCGGCTCTTCCAGCGGCGCCGTCCAACACGACCCCACCCCCGCGAATGTCGGGGTCTGGGCAACGTCTACAGTGGCGTGGTACGCGCGAGCCTTTACCGGGACTTCACACGGGGAGGCTTGCTGGGATGTCTCTGTCAGGGGTGTGCGTGACGGCCGTCGAATCCCGTCCAGCGGGTGTGGGCACCTCCCGCGCCCTCGAGGCCGCGGGGGAGCTCGAGTCGAGCAGCAGCCGGGGCCGGCGCCCGTTCGGGGCCCGTGCGAAAGCGTTCGTGGCGCTGACCAAGCCGCGCATCATCGAACTGCTGCTGATCACCACCGTTCCGGTGATGTTCTTGGCCCAGCAGGGTGTGCCCGACCTGAAGCTGGTGCTCCTCACCTGCCTCGGTGGCTATCTGTCCGCGGGCGGCGCCAACGCGCTGAACATGTACATCGACCGTGACATCGACGCCCTGATGGAGCGGACCTCGCAGCGCCCGCTGGTCACCGGCATGGTCAGCCCCCGCGAGTGCCTGGCCTTCGGCATCACGCTGGCGGTCGTCTCGACGCTCCTGTTCGGCCTGACCGTCAACTGGCTGTCGGCATGGCTGTCGCTCGGCGCGCTCCTCTTCTACGTCGTCGTCTACACGATGATCCTCAAGCGCCGTACGTCGCAGAACATCGTGTGGGGCGGCATCGCGGGCTGTCTGCCGGTGCTCATCGGCTGGTCGTCCGTCACGAACTCGATGTCGTGGGCGCCGGTCATCCTCTTCCTCGTCATGTTCTTCTGGACGCCGCCGCACTACTGGCCGCTGTCCATGAAGGTCAAGGAGGACTACGCGCGCGTGGGCGTGCCGATGCTGCCGGTCGTCGCCAGCAACAAGGTGGTCGCCCGCCAGATCGTCGTCTACAGCTGGGTGATGGTCGTGGTCTCCCTGCTCCTCACCCCGCTCGGCTACACCGGCTGGTTCTACACCGCGGTGGCCCTCGCGGCCGGCGGGTTCTGGCTGTGGGAGGCGCACGGTCTGCAGAACCGCGCCAAGGCAGAGGTGACGGGCGCGAAGCTCAAGGAGATGCGCCTGTTCCACTGGTCCATCACCTACGTCTCGATCCTCTTCGTCGCCGTCGCGGTCGACCCCTTCCTGCGCTGATTCCCCACTGACGACACACCACGGGTGGGGTGCGTGGCCAAAGCCACGCACCCCACCCGTCGCTGTTTGATCTACCCGTCGGTAGCATCCTGGCCATGGCAGACACGCAGCAGGTTGACGAGAGCACCGGCGCCGCCCAGGACGCCAAGGCCGAGCGCAAGGCGGCCAAGCTCGCCCAGCGGATCTCCGCGTTCTCCAAGGAACACGGCGGGGTCGAGGGACAGGTCGCGTACATCGGGCAGAAGGGCGCCCGGATCGTGCTCGTCGGCGAGGACGGCAACTGGGGCGACCTCGTGGCACCCACCTACGCCATCGCCGAGCGGGCCGTGCAGAAGGCCGGGATCACCGTCCACGAGGAGTTCGACGGGGAGTTCGCCGCCAAGGTGAGGACCGGCCGGTACGAGTGGACGCGGATGGCGGGCATCCAGGTCGGCGGACCGAGCAACGGCTGACAACCGTCGACCGTTCGCACGGGGTGTGCGAGACCAACACCTGACACCCGGTTCACCCGTTAGGACCTGAGAAGACACGGTCCAGTCGCGGGAGTCCGGATGATCGAAACGCCGTCCCTCGTGGACCAGTACTGCCACGGCGTACTGAGGACGGAGCTGGGCCTCGGCACGTTCGAGGCCCACCTTGCCCGCACCGAGGGGCCGCCGGCCCCCGGCACCACCCTCTTCGACACCCAGACGGGCTTCGCCGTACGCCGCTGGTGTCCACCGCTGCTCGGCCTGGAACCGCACTGCCCGCCGGCCCGCTATCTCGCGCGGCGGCGCGAGCTCGGCGTACTGGAGTCGGGCCGCAGACTGCTGCGCGGCAGCGGCGTCACGACCTACCTCGTGGACACCGGACTGCCCGGCGACCTCACCGGACCCGGCGAGATGGCCTCCGCGGGCGCCGCCCGGGCGCACGAGATCGTCCGGCTGGAGCTGCTCGCCGAGCAGGTCGCCGACACCTCCGGCACCGTCGAGTCCTTTCTCGCCAATCTCGCCGAGTCCGTCCACGGGGCCGCCGGGAACGCGGTGGCCTTCACATCCGTGGCCGGAGTGCGGCACGGTCTGTCGCTCGCGCCGGAACCGCCCGGCCCCGGGGAGGTGCGGGGCGCCGCGGGACGCTGGCTGGCGGGCCGCCGTGTGGGCGGGACGCTCAGCGATCCGGTGCTGCTGCGCCATCTGCTGTGGATCGCGGTCGCCTCGGGCCTGCCCCTGCAACTCCACGCAGGCCTCGGCGAACCGGGCCTGCGCATCGACCGGACGGACCCGGTCCTGCTGACGGACTTCGTGCGCGCCACGGCCGGCCTGGGCACCGACCTCGTCCTGCTGCACGGCTACCCGTACCACCGGCACGCGGCCCATCTCGCGGGTGTCTTCCCGCACGTGTACGCGGACCTCGGCGCCGCCCTGGTCCGTACCGGGGCGCGGGCGGCGGCCGTCCTGTCCGAGATCCTGGAGCTGGCACCCTTCGGCAAGCTGCTGTTCTCCAGCGGCGCGCACGGACTGCCCGAGCTGCACGTGGTGGGTGCCCGGCTGTTCCGCGACGCGCTGGCGCGGGTGCTCGGCACCTGGGTCGCCGAGGGCGCGTGGTCGCTGGCCGACGCGCAGCGGGTGGCCGGCCTGATCGCCGCGGGCAACGCGCAGCGGGTCTACGGGGTCGAATAGCGCCACACCCTTTCACCGGTCGGTGCGGGCACTCCAGACTGTGCGGATGACCGACGACGCCGCCACCACCCGGTTACTGGACCGCTTCCGCACCGATCTGCGCCCCTTCGCCCCGGTCGCCCTCTGGGCGCACGGTTCGCTGGCCGGGGGCGACTACCAGCAAGGGCACAGCGACCTCGACCTGATCACGGTCCTGGAAGGGCCCGTCACGCTGCGCACGCTGCGCGGACTGACCCGGCTGCACCGGCGTCTGCGCACCGCCGAACCGCTCGCCGTGAAGCTGCACTGCAGCTATCTGACCCCCGGCAGCACGGCCGGCGCGGGACTGTCGCACGTCACCTGGGCGCACAACGGGCTGATGAGGCGACCGGTCACCCCGGTCACGCGCCGCGAACTCCAGGCGTTCGGCGTCGTCCTGCACGGTGAGCCGCCCGAAAAGCTGCTGCCGCCCGTGCCGGACGCGGAGCTGCGTGCCTTCGTCGTGCGCGACCAGAAGGAGTTCTGGCGGCCCGCGCTCGACAAGGCGCGGCGATGGGAGCAGGACGTGTGGGTCGACCTCGGCATGGTCACCTTCGCGCGGGCGACGGTGACGCTGCAGGACGGGCGGCTGATCTCCAAGCGCGAGGCCCTGGAGCTGCTGCCGGACCTCGGCGCGCCCGGTGTCGTCGTCGACGACATCCGGCGGCGGCGCTACGGCGACCCGGCGCCGCACGCCGACGGGTGGGCGGCACGGCGGGCCGGCCTGACGCGGAGCTTCCTGGGCCCGGCGATCGACGCTCTGGTGGCCGCGTACGAGCCCGTCACGCGCGGCTGACGGCCCGCACCCGCCGGCGAGGGGCCGCGGACCACGTGCGCGTGGGCCGCGGCGCGGGACTCATGCCCGGGTGAGTGCCGACTCCGCCGAGGGCCCGGGCAGGTCGGCGACGACGTCCGGGCGTTCGCGCAGCGAGAGCAGGACGCGCAGGACCGCGATCCACACCAGGCAGGACCCGAGCATGTGGAGACCGACCAACGCCTCGGGCAGGTCCGTGAAGTACTGGACGTAGCCGATGACGCCCTGGGCTAGCAGCACGAGGAACAGGTCGCGGGTCCGGTGCAGCGGGCCCTTGGGGGCGTCGACCGCCTTGAGCACGAACCACAGGGCGAAGGTGAGGGTCACCACGATCCAGGCCAGCACGGCGTGCAGCTTGGCCACGTTCTCCCAGCCGACGTGCATGCGGTCGACCTCGCTCGAGTCGCCGGCGTGAGGACCCGCACCGGTGACGACGGTGCCGATCGCGATCAGCAGGACCGCGGCGGCGACCAGGAACCACACGAGCTGCTGCACCGACTTGCCGACGAGCGGACGCGCCTCGGCGTCGCCCTCGCGGGTGCGCTGCCACATGAGGGCCGCGACGGTGATGAGCGCGGTGGAGAGCAGGAAGTGGGCGGCGACCGTGTACGGGTTGAGGCCGACCAGGACGACGATGCCGCCGAGGATCGCGTTGCTCATGACGATCCAGAACTGCGCCCAGCCGAGCCGGGTGAGGCTGCGCCGCCACGGCTTCTGCGAGCGGGCGGCGATGATCGCCCAGCCGACGGCCGCGCACAGCACGTACGTCAGCATGCGGTTGCCGAACTCGATGGCGCCGTGGAAGCCCATCGCGCTCGTGGCGGTGAGCGAGTCGTCGGTGCACTTCGGCCAGGTCGGGCAGCCGAGGCCGGAGCCGGTGAGCCGTACGGCGCCACCGGTGACCACGATGACGACCGCCATCACGAGCGCGGCGAGGGCCGCGCGCTGGACGGTCCGGGACGTCGGGGTCCAGCGTCCGGCGATGAAGGCGAGGGGGTTGCGCACCGCGCTGATCGCGTCGGCTCGGGTCACGTTTGGCACGCACACCATCGTAGGGGGCCGCTTGTGCACGTCTTCACGAGGGCCCCGCACCCGGGCATATCGCTACTCCCAGCGGAAGAACCGGCCCGCCGCGGCGAGGCCCACGACGGCCCAGCCGGCGAGGATGCCGAGGTCGCCCCACGGCATGCCCGCCCCGTGCTGGAGCACGTCGCGCAGTCCGTCGGAGAGCGCGGAGATCGGCAGCAGGCCGAGGACGTCCTGCGCGCCGGCCGGGAACTTGTCGAGCGGCACGACGACCCCGCCGCCGACCAGCAGGAGCAGGAAGACGAGGTTGGCGGCGGCCAGCGTCGCCTCCGCCTTCAGGGTGCCCGCCATGAGCAGGCCGAGCCCGGAGAAGGCGGCCGTGCCCAGCACGAGCAGGAGCAGCACGGCGAGGGGGTTGCCGTGCGGCGACCAGCCCAGCGCGAAGGCGATCACCGTGAGCAGCACGACCTGGAGGACCTCGGTGACCAGGACCGACACGGTCTTCGCGGCCATCAGGCCCCAGCGGGGGAGCGGGGAGGAGGCGAGCCGCTTGAGGACGCCGTAGCGCCGCTCGAAGCCGGTGGCGATGGCCTGCCCGGTGAACGCGGTCGACATCACGGCGAGCGCGAGGATGCCCGGCGCGAGGAAGTCGACCGCCTCGCCCTTGCCGGTGTCGACGACGTCCACCGAGCTGAACAGCACCAGCAGGAGCGTCGGGATGACGACCGTCAGCAGGAGCTGCTCGCCGTTGCGGAGCAGCATCTTCGTCTCCAGCGCCGCCTGCGTGCCGATCATGCGGGGCAGGGGTGCGGCGCCGGGTTCGGGCGTGTAGGTGCCGGCGGTGGTCACGAACGAAGCTCCTTGCCGGTCAGTTCGAGGAAGACGTCTTCGAGGGTGTGGCGCTCGACGGAGATCTTCTCCGGCAGCACGCCGTGCTGGGCGCACCACGAGGTCACGGTCGCCAGCAGCTGGGGGTCCACCTTGCCGGTGATCCGGTAGGCGCCGGGTGTCAGTTCCGCGGCCGTGCAGTCCGCGGGCAGGGCCTTCAGCAGGGAGGCCACGTCGAGTCCGGGGCGGCCGGTGAACCGCAGGGTGTTCTCGGCACCGCCCCGGCACAGCTCCTCGGGGGTGCCGTGGGCGATGACCCTGCCGGTGTCGATGATCGCGACGTCGTCGGCGAGCTGCTCCGCCTCGTCCATGTGGTGGGTGGTGAGGATGACGGAGACGCCGTCGTTGCGCAGGTCGCGGACCAGGTCCCAGGTCGCGTGGCGGGCCTGGGGGTCGAGACCGGCGGTCGGCTCGTCGAGGAAGACCAGCTCGGGGCGGCCGACCACGGCCATGGCGAGGGCGAGGCGCTGCTGCTGGCCGCCGGACAGGCGCCGGTAGCTGGTGCGGCCGCAGCTGCCGAGGCCGAGCCGCTCGATGAGGGTGTCCACGTCGAGGGGGTGGGCGTGCAGCCGGGCCACGTGGCGGAGCATCTCGTCGGCACGGGCGCCGGAGTAGACGCCGCCGGACTGGAGCATGACGCCGATGCGGGGGCGCAGCGCGGCGGCCTCCCGGACCGGGTCGAGGCCGAGGACGCGCACGGTGCCCGAGTCGGGTCTGCGGTAGCCCTCGCAGGTCTCGACGGTGGTGGTCTTGCCGGCGCCGTTGGGGCCGAGTACGGCGGTGATGCCCGCCTCGGCCACCAGGTCGAGGCCGTCCACCGCGGTCTTCGTGCCGTACCGCTTCACCAGGGCCTGGACCTGGACGACGGGCTCGCTTCGCATGAGGCGCAATTCTAGGGACGTCGTCGGGGTGCCGGGGCGCCGGGGGCCGTATCGACCGCGAGCTCGCGCGGGCGGTGCAGCGCCAGCCAGCGCTCCGCGTACGCCACGGCGTCGGCGACCGGGAAGAGCCGGGCACCGGCGGCGCCCACGGTGCCCCGGACGACGGGTCGGTCCCGTTCGTAGTCGGAGCCGAGCGCGTCGAACCCGTCCGAGGTGATCGACACCTCACGGACGGTCCGCCAGCCCTGCGGGGACGGCCGCCCCACGTCGACGACGGGCGACGCGATGCGGTACTCGGCCAGATGGAAGCTGGTGCAGGTGTCGTAGCCGGCACCCAGCAGCAGGACGCGGGCGCCGTCGGCCTCCAGGCGGGCCAGCGGGCTCCGCTCGCCGAGCCGGCAGTCGGGATCGTGGCCGTCGAGGATCGCCGCGGCGCGTGGACCGAGCGCCGCGAACGAGGTCTCCGGGTGCGCGCTGCGCAGGGCGCCCGGCCAGTTGCGCACGGTCTCCGGGATCACGCCGACACCCCGGCTGGGGGTCACCCGCGGGTCGTACACGGGCATGGTGGCGCGGATGGTCGCCCACCACTCCTCGGGCACGGGCGGATTGCCCCACAGCGCCGGGTCGGACAGGTCGCCGGACTGCGTGGGGACCACCAGGGTGCCGTCGGGGCCGAGCGCGTCGAGCAGTGCCTGGACGGCGGCGACCGGGCCTCCGTTCACCCAGCCGAGGGAGCTGAGCGAGGAGTGCACGAGAAGTGTCTCCCCGGACCGCACCCCGAGCGCGCGAAGGTCCGCGGCGAGGGTGTCCCGAGTGACGAGTGGGCCGGTCGGAGGGGGTATGGGCATGGTTCGGGAGTCTCCCGGACGGCCCGGCCCGGCGCCACCGAATTGATCGATCAAAGATCGTTTCCGCAGGTCATCTTAGGTATACCTAAGTGACGCACGGCACCGTCGGCCTGTCGGGGCGCGGCTTGTCAGGCTCTGAGGAATTACGCAACAATGGCGTTGTGAAAAACGTTGGCGAGGCTCCGCGAGAGGATCTCGCGGCCGGGTTGCCCACACGCAACCGGGTCGCGCGGTCCATCCTGGATCACGGCCCGTCGACCGTGGCCGACCTCGCCGGGCGGCTGGAGCTGACCCAGGCCGCCGTGCGCCGCCACCTCGACGCACTCGTCGCCGACGACGTCGTGGTCGCGCGCGAGCAGCGGGTCTACGGAGCGCGTACCCGCGGCCGTCCCGCCAAGGTGTTCGCCCTGACCGACTGCGGCCGGGACGCCTTCGACCAGTCCTACGACAAGCTCGCCGCCGACGCCCTCAGCTGGATCGCGGCCCGCGAGGGCGGGGACGAGGCGATCCTCTCCTTCGCCCGCGCCCGGATCGCCGCGCAGGCCCTCGCCTACCGCGAGGCCGTCGACGCCGCGGACCCCGAGGAGCGCACCGAAGCGCTGGCCAAGGCCCTGAGTGCCGACGGGTACGCTGCTACGGCGCGCAGCGCGCCGCACCCCCAGCGGGGCGAGCAGCTCTGCCAGCACCACTGCCCCGTCGCCCACGTCGCCGAGCAGTTCCCGCAGCTGTGCGAGGCGGAGACCGAGTTCTTCTCCCAGTTGCTCGGCACGCACGTCCAGCGGCTGGCGACCATCGCCCACGGCGACGGGGTGTGCACCACGTTCATCCCCAAGATTTCCAAGAACACCGACAACGCATCTGCAAGCACGGCCGGGAGGAACCCCGCATGACTCTCCCCACGGAGACTGCCCACCCCGAACTCGAGGGTCTGGGCAAGTACGAATACGGCTGGGCCGACTCCGACGAGGCCGGCGCCTCTGCCAAGCGAGGTCTGAGCGAGGAAGTCGTCCGGGACATCTCGGCCAAGAAGAACGAGCCGGAGTGGATGACCAAGCTCCGCCTCAAGGGCCTGCGTCTCTTCGACAAGAAGCCCATGCCCAACTGGGGCTCGGACCTGTCGGGCATCGACTTCGACAACATCAAGTACTTCGTACGTTCCACGGAGAAGCAGGCGGAGTCCTGGGAGGACCTGCCCGAGGACATCAAGAACACGTACGACAAGCTCGGCATCCCGGAGGCGGAGAAGCAGCGCCTCGTCGCCGGTGTCGCGGCCCAGTACGAGTCCGAGGTCGTCTACCACCAGATCCGCGAGGACCTGGAGGAGCAGGGCGTCATCTTCCTGGACACCGACACGGCGCTGAAGGAGCACCCGGAGCTCTTCAAGGAGTACTTCGGCACCGTCATCCCCGTCGGTGACAACAAGTTCGCCTCGCTGAACACCGCCGTGTGGTCGGGCGGCTCGTTCATCTACGTGCCGAAGGGCGTGCACGTCGAGATCCCGCTCCAGGCCTACTTCCGTATCAACACGGAGAACATGGGCCAGTTCGAGCGGACGCTGATCATCGTCGACGAGGACGCCTACGTCCACTACGTCGAGGGTTGTACGGCGCCGATCTACAAGTCGGACTCCCTGCACTCCGCGGTGGTCGAGATCATCGTGAAGAAGGGCGCCCGCTGCCGCTACACGACCATCCAGAACTGGTCGAACAACGTCTACAACCTGGTCACCAAGCGCGCCGTGGCGTACGAGGGCGCGACCATGGAGTGGATCGACGGCAACATCGGCTCCAAGGTCACCATGAAGTACCCGGCCGTCTACCTGATGGGCGAGCACGCCAAGGGCGAGACGCTGTCCATCGCCTTCGCGGGCGAGGGCCAGCACCAGGACGCCGGCTCCAAGATGGTCCACATGGCGCCCAACACCTCGTCGAACATCGTCTCCAAGTCGGTGGCGCGTGGTGGCGGTCGTACGTCCTACCGCGGTCTGGTCGAGATCGGCGAGGGCGCGGCCGGATCCAAGTCGAACGTGCTGTGCGACGCGCTGCTCGTCGACACCATCTCCCGCTCCGACACGTACCCGTACGTCGACGTCCGTGAGGACGACGTGTCCATGGGCCACGAGGCGACCGTCTCCAAGGTCTCCGAGGACCAGCTCTTCTACCTGATGAGCCGTGGGCTGACCGAGTTCGAGGCGATGGCGATGATCGTGCGCGGCTTCGTCGAGCCGATCGCCAAGGAACTGCCCATGGAGTACGCCCTCGAGCTCAACCGGCTGATCGAGCTGCAGATGGAAGGCGCGGTCGGCTAGGACCGCCCCCTCGACAGCAGCCAGCAATTTCTGACGTAGGAAGAGAGCAGACCGACAGCCATGGCTGAGGCTCAGAACATCCCGGTGGGGTCCACCACCGCCGGCCAGATCGCGGTGGCCGCCGAGTCGACCGTCGCCACGCGCATGAGCGCGCCCCCGTCCTTCGACGTGGCGGACTTCCCCGTCCCCCACGGCCGCGAGGAGGAATGGCGGTTCACGCCGCTGGAGCGGCTGCGCGGGCTGCACGACGGCACCGCCGTCGCGACCGGCGACGGCGTGAAGGTCGACATCGAGGCGCCCGAGGGCGTCGTCGTCGAGACCGTCGGCCGCGACGACGCGCGGCTGGGCAGGGCCGGCACCCCCGTGGACCGCATCGCCGCCCAGGCGTACTCGGCGTTCGAGAAGGCCGGTGTCGTCACCGTCCCCAAGGAGACGGTGCTCACCGAGCCGATCCGCATCGCCGTGCGCGGCGAGGGCGGCGTCGCCTACGGCCACCAGATCATCGAGCTCGGTGCCTTCGCCGAGGCCGTCGTGGTCATCGACCACACCGGTGACGCGGTGCTCGCCGCCAACGTCGACTACATCCTCGGCGACGGCGCCAAGCTCACCGTGGTCTCCGTCCAGGACTGGGACGACAAGGCCGTCCACGTCGGCCAGCACAACGCGCTGATCGGCCGGGACGCCGGTTTCAAGTCGTTCGTCGTCACCTTCGGCGGTGACGTGGTCCGGCTGCACCCGCGTGTCGCCTACGCCGGAACCGGCGGCGAGGCCGAGCTGTTCGGCCTGTACTTCACGGACTCGGGCCAGCACCAGGAGCACCGTCTCCTCGTCGACCACAACACCCCGCACTGCAAGTCCAACGTCGCCTACAAGGGCGCGCTCCAGGGCGACGGCGCGCACGCGGTGTGGATCGGTGACGTCCTCATCGAGGCCAAGGCCGAGGGCACCGACACCTACGAGATGAACCGCAACCTCGTCCTCACGGACGGCGCCCGGGTCGACTCCGTGCCGAACCTGGAGATCGAGACCGGTGAGATCGTCGGCGCGGGCCACGCTTCCGCGACCGGCCGTTTCGACGACGAGCAGCTGTTCTACCTGATGGCCCGCGGCATCCCGGCCGACGAGGCCCGCCGTCTGGTCGTCCGCGGCTTCTTCGCCGAACTGGTCCAGCAGATCGGCGTCGACGACATCGAAGAGCGACTTCTCGTGAAGATCGACGAGGAGCTGGAGGCGTCGGTCTGATGACCACCACCTTCGTACGCGCCTGTGGACTGAGCGAGCTGGAGGACGACACCCCGAAGCGGGTGGAGCTCGACGGCACGCCGGTCTCGGTCGTCCGCACCGAGGGCGAGGTGTTCGCGATCCACGACATCTGCTCGCACGCGAACGTCTCCCTCTCCGAGGGCGAGGTGGAGGACTGTCAGATCGAGTGCTGGCTGCACGGCTCCAGCTTCGACCTCCGCACCGGCAAGCCGTCCGGCCTTCCCGCGACGCGCCCCGTCCCCGTATACCCCGTAAAGATCGAAGGGGACGACGTGCTCGTCTCCCTCACCCAGGAGTCCTGAGGAACCCATGGCAACGCTTGAAATCCACGACCTGCACGTCACCGTCGAGGCCGACAACGCCACGAAGGAGATCCTCAAGGGCGTCGACCTCACCGTGAAGCAGGGCGAGACCCACGCCATCATGGGCCCCAACGGCTCCGGCAAGTCGACTCTCGCCTACTCGCTCGCGGGCCACCCGAAGTACACGATCACCGGCGGCACCGTCACCCTCGACGGTGAGGACGTCCTGGAGATGTCCGTCGACGAGCGCGCCCGTGCCGGCGTGTTCCTGGCGATGCAGTACCCGGTCGAGGTCCCCGGTGTCTCCGTCTCCAACTTCCTGCGCACCTCCGCCACCGCGATCCGCGGCGAGGCCCCCAAGCTGCGCACCTGGGTGAAGGAGGTCAAGGAGGCCATGGAGCACCTCAACATGGACCCCGCCTTCGCCGAGCGCAACGTGAACGAGGGCTTCTCCGGCGGTGAGAAGAAGCGTCACGAGATCCTCCAGCTGGAGCTCCTCAAGCCGAAGATCGCGATCCTCGACGAGACCGACTCCGGCCTGGACGTCGACGCCCTGCGCATCGTCTCCGAGGGCGTCAACCGCGTCCGCGAGACCGGCGAGGTCGGCACCCTGCTGATCACTCACTACACGCGCATCCTGCGCTACATCAAGCCCGATCACGTCCACGTGTTCGCCGGCGGCAAGATCGTCGAGTCGGGCGGCCCCGAGCTCGCCGACAAGCTGGAGAACGAGGGCTACGAGGCGTACACGAAGGGTGGCGCATCCGCGTGACACAGCTGCCGGGCCTCCTCGACACCGAGGCGATCCGCAAGGACTTCCCCATCCTGGACCGTCAGGTCCACGACGGCCGGAAGATCGTGTACCTGGACAACGCGGCGACCTCGCAGAAGCCGCGCCAGGTGCTGGACGCCCTCGCCGAGTACTACGAGCGGTACAACGCCAACGTCCACCGCGGTGTGCATGTGCTCGCCGAGGAGGCCACGGCGCTGTACGAGGGCGCGCGCGACAAGGTCGCCGCGTTCATCAACGCGCCGAGCCGCGACGAGGTGATCTTCACCAAGAACGCCTCCGAGTCGCTCAACCTCGTGGCCAACATGCTCGGCTGGGCCGACGAGCCCTATCGGGTCGACCACGAGACCGAGATCGTCATCACGGAGATGGAGCACCACTCCAACATCGTGCCGTGGCAGCTGCTTTCGCAGCGCACGGGCGCGAAGCTGAAGTGGTTCGGCCTCACCGACGACGGCCGCCTCGACCTCTCCAACATCGACGAGGTCATCACCGAGAAGACGAAGATCGTCTCCTTCGTGCTGGTGTCGAACATCCTGGGCACCGTCAACCCGGTCGAGGCGATAGTGCGCCGCGCCCAGGAGGTCGGCGCCCTGGTCCTGATCGACGCCTCGCAGGCGGCACCCCACATGCCCCTCGACGTCCAGGCCCTCCAGGCCGACTTCGTGGCCTTCACCGGTCACAAGATGTGCGGGCCCACGGGCATCGGCGTGCTCTGGGGCCGCCAGGAGCTCCTCGAGGACCTGCCGCCGTTCCTCGGCGGCGGCGAGATGATCGAGACCGTGTCGATGCACTCGTCGACCTACGCGCCGGCCCCCCACAAGTTCGAGGCGGGCACGCCCCCGATCGCGCAGGCGGTCGGACTCGGCGCGGCGATCGACTACCTGTCCTCGATCGGCATGGACAAGATCCTCGCCCACGAGCACGCGCTCACCGAGTACGCGGTGAAGCGGCTCGCGGAGGTCCCCGACCTGCGGATCATCGGCCCGACGACGGCCGAGGACCGCGGTGCCGCGATCTCGTTCACGCTGGGTGACATCCACCCGCACGACGTGGGCCAGGTCCTGGACGAGCAGGGCATCGCCGTGCGCGTCGGGCACCACTGCGCACGTCCGGTCTGCCTGCGGTACGGAATTCCTGCGACCACGCGAGCGTCGTTCTATCTGTACTCCACGCCGGCCGAGATCGACGCGCTGGTCGACGGCCTGGAGCACGTCCGGAACTTCTTCGGCTGAGGGGCTGGCTGAAACGTGAAGCTTGATTCGATGTACCAGGAAGTCATCCTGGACCACTACAAGCACCCGCACGGGCGGGGCTTGCGGGATGGCGATGCCGAGGTGCACCACGTCAACCCGACGTGCGGCGACGAGATCACGCTGCGCGTGAAGTACGACGGCGAGCGGATCGAGGACATCTCGTACGAGGGCCAGGGCTGCTCGATCAGCCAGGCCTCGGCCTCCGTACTGAACGAACTGCTCGTCGGCAAGGACGTGTCCGAGGCGCAGAAGGTCCAGGAGACTTTCCTGGAACTGATGCAGTCCAAGGGCAGGGTCGAGCCCGACGACGCGATGGAGGAGGTGCTGGAGGACGCGGTCGCGTTCGCCGGTGTCTCCAAGTACCCGGCCCGGGTCAAGTGCGCCCTGCTGAGCTGGATGGCGTGGAAGGACGCGACGGCCCAGGCACTGGGTGACGAGCCCGACAAGGCTGCGAGGAAGACGGCATGAGCGAGAACGAGACCTTGACGACGAAGCCGGCCTCCGAGGAGGAACTCCGCGAGGCGCTGTACGACGTCGTCGACCCCGAGCTGGGCATCGACGTCGTCAACCTCGGTCTGATCTACGGCATCCACATCGACGACGCGAACATCGCGACGATCGACATGACCCTGACGTCGGCGGCCTGTCCGCTCACCGACGTCATCGAGGACCAGGCCAAGTCCGCCACGGACGGCCTCGTCAACGAACTGCGCATCAACTGGGTCTGGATGCCGCCGTGGGGCCCGGACAAGATCACGGACGACGGCCGTGAGCAGCTCCGCGCACTCGGCTTCAACGTCTGAGCAACCGCCGCGTCCTGCGCGCGAGTCGACGACGGCCCCCGGCAACCGTGCCGGGGGCCGTCGTCGTGTCGTGCCCGTCCCGTCCCGTCCCGCTCCGCGCGGCCGGCGTTCACACGGCTTTCTCAGCGGCCTCCCAGGGCGGGCTCATCGGGGCGCGACAGCGTGGGGCCGTGCCAGAATCCGTGCGCCCCGTCTTCGTCCTCGGCTGTCCCCGCTCCGGGACCACCCTTCTCCAGCTGATGCTGCACGCGCATCCACGCATCGCGCTGCCGCCCGAGACGCGGTTCGTCCTGCCGGCCTACGAGGGGCGGCTGGGCTTCGGCGACCTCCGGGAACGCGAGAACCGGGCCGGTCTCGCGCGGTGGATCACCGGGCGCCGACAGACCCGGTACCACGAACTGGGCGTGGACGCCGGGCAGGTCGCGCGGCGCATCACCGAAGGCCCCCCGACGCTCGGCTCGGCACTCGGCATCGCCCTGAAGGCGTACGCCGAGGAACACGGGAAGGTCCGCTGGGGCGACAAGCGGCCCGCGTACGCCCTCCATGTCGCCGAGCTGCTGCGGCTGTTCCCCGACGCGCAGTTCGTCCATCTCGTCCGCGACGGACGGGACTGCGTCGCCTCGCTGCTCGGCATGCCCTGGTGGCACCGCGGCTTCCACGAGGCCGTGGCGACCTGGTCGCAGGTCATGGACGCCGCCCGTGGGCACGCCGAGACGCTCGGCCCGGGCAGCTGGCACGAGCTGCGCTTCGAGGACCTGGTCGCCGATCCCGAAGGCCGGCTGCGGGAGGTGTGCGGCTTCCTGGCGGAGGAGTACCACCCCGTGATGAGCGAGCCGCACCGGATGGCCGGGGTGGCGGTGCCCGCGCGCAAGACCTGGCACCGGCGCACCCACGGCAAGCTGGACGTCTCACGCGCGGGCAGCTGGACGACCCGGCTGACGCCCGCTCAGATCGCGCTGTGCGACGACGTGCTGGGCGACCGCCTCGTCTCCCGGGGGTATCCGCTCGCGGGAGCCGTCCGGCCCGACCCCGCCGAGCTGCTGCGCTACCGGCGCGTGGAGTTCTCGCGACGCGCCGCCCACGCCAAGCGGCGGCTGCTCGACCGCGTGGTGCGGGTGCGGGAGCCGGGTCCCGTCGCCTGCAGTCCGGCCGCCCTGTCCGGGGCGGCGCGGAGCGCTTCGTGACCCGGCGGTCCCTCAGCCGCGCGGGTCGGCCTCCGCCGCCCGCAGCAGGACGTCGGCGAGGCCTTCACGGCGGATGCGCCGGTCGATGTAGAGCAGGGTGGTGATCAGCGGCATGAACACCATGGTGAACAGCTGGGCGACGATGCTGAGGACCGTCGAGACCGTGAACGACAGGTCCAGGTGCGGCAGGCTCTGCGCGAACGCGTCCGACATGCTCGTGGGCTGCGGCGACGAGGGGTCGTACGGCTGAGGTCTCGGCGTCGTGAACACCGTGGGGAGCCGCAGCACCAGCGAGACGATCAGCACGGTCAGTCCGCCGAGCAGCGTGATCCCGAACGTGCGCCACCAGGCGCCCCGCATCAGCCGCACCGACCGCCGCAGCGCCTCGACCGGCCGGGCGGCCTCCAGCACGGCGGCGGCCGGGGCGAAGGAGAAGAGCACCCAGAGCCAGACCGTCAGCGGCAGGGCCAGCAGCAGGAGCAGGAAGAAGATCCCGACCAGGCTGTCGCTGCGGGCGAGCATCGCCGCGAAGAGCGAGACGGTCATCGCGGCGAACAGCAGCACGGGGATCAGCAGGATCAGCCCCATGAGCAGGTTCACGCCGAGCACGGACAGCGTGCGCGGCCAGGTGCGCCGCCACACCTGGCCGATGCCGGCCCGCCGGCCGAGGACCGCGTCGTGCAGGGTGGCGACACAGGACGCCTGCACGAAGGCGCTCCCGACCAGCATGGCGATCATCGCGAAGGCCCACACGCTGCCGAAGGCGACCAGGACGGGCTGGACGTCGCTCCAGCGCGGGCGCCGGTCGATGTCGTACACGACGTCCAGCCGGTCACTGACCGAGAAGTACGCGAGGACCGCGGCGCCCCCGACCAGCACCACCAGAGCGAGCTGGACCAGCGCCGCGAGCCCGAACAGCGGCTTGGCGTACCGGCGCATCGTCGTGAAGGCACCGCCGAAGACATGGTCCACTCCGAGCGGGGCGAGGGGTATGACCCCCGGCTTGGGCGGCGGGGGCGGCGGCGTCCAGCCCCAGCCGGCCGGAGGGCCTCCGTACGGTCCCGCTGGTCCCCACCCCGATGTGTCCGACATTCTTCTTGCGCTCCCATGCTCCTGGGGTCCGACGACCCCGCCCCCACGGTGATGATCGCGAACGATATCCGGTGCGCCGCCCGGTGCCCATGGGGGAGCAGGGAGCATTTTGCGTACGGTCGTACATATCGATATGTACACTCGTACGCATGGGATACGTGCTGCTCGGCGGAGCCATCGCCGCGGAGGTGGCCGCGACCACCGCCATGAAGTACAGCGAGGGTTTCAGCAGGCTGTGGCCGTCGCTGGTGACCCTCCTCGGGTACGTCGTCGCGTTCGCGCTGCTCGCCCAGACCCTGAAGACCGTCTCGGTCGGCACGGCCTACGCGATATGGGCCGGCGTCGGCACCGCGGCCATCGCCGCGATCGGCATGGTGTTCCTCGGGGAGGGGATCGGCGCGGCCAAGCTCGCCGGCATCGCCCTGATCATCGGCGGGGTCGTGCTGCTGAACCTCGGCGGTGCGCACTGATGGCCCGCCGGTACGACCCCGAGCGACGTCAGCGGATCATCGACGCGGCGATCCGCGTCGTGGGCGCCAGGGGAATCGCCGGGCTGAGCCACCGGACCGTCGCGGCCGAGGCCGATGTGCCGCTCGGCTCCACCACCTACCACTTCAGGACACTCGACGAGCTGATGGTCGCCGCCCTGCGCCAGGCCAACGAGGGCTTCGCGAAGGTCGTCGCCGCGCGCGGCGCGCTGGAGGATCCCCGGACCGACCTCGCCGCCGACCTCGCCGGCCTGGTGGGCGAGTGGCTCGCGGGCGACCCGACCGGCGTGGAGCTGGAGTACGAGCTGTACCTCGCCGCGCTGCGCCGCCCGGCCCTGCGTCCCGTCGCGGCCGAGTGGGTCCAGAGCCTCGTCGACCCGCTCGCCCGGCGCACCGACCCCGTGACCGCGCGGGCGCTGGTCGCCCTCATGGACGGGATCTGTCTCCAGGTGCTGCTGACCGGCACGCCCTACGACGAGGCGTACGCCCGCGAGGCGCTGCGCCGGCTCATCGGCTGACCGCGCACCCTCATCGGCCGACCGCGCACCGCCGCGCACGGGCATGCGGTCCGTCGGCGTGCGGCCGGCCGCTGAAGGGACGGCACCCGGACGTCCGTCGCCGCCGTGGACGACGCAGCGGTCCCCGAAGTCGCCCTGGTCGGCGAGGAGGCGAGCGGCCCTGACGCGGAGCCGGGCGCACGGTGCGCCCGCACGCTGAGACGCCGGGCGCACCGGTTCGCCCGCGCGGCCCCCGCCAAGTTAGGTTTCACCCATGACCGACACGACTGCTACTCGCACCACCGGCGCCGTCGCCGCCGGGCTTGCCACCGTCACCGCCGACGGCACCGTCCTCGACACCTGGTTCCCCGCTCCCGAACTGTCCGCCGAGCCCGGCCCGGCCGGCACCGAGCGGCTGTCCGCCGAGCGCGCCGTGGAGCTGCTCGGCGAGGGTGCGGCCAAGGCCGTCGGCCCGGACGCCCGTCGTGGCGTCGAGGTGGTCGCGGTCCGTACGGTCATCGCCTCCCTGGACGACAAGCCGCTCGACGCGCACGACACCTACCTGCGGCTGCACCTGCTCTCGCACCGCCTGGTGAAGCCGCACGGCCAGAGCCTGGACGGCATCTTCGGCCACCTCGCCAACGTCGCCTGGACCTCGCTCGGCCCGGTCGCCGTCGACGACGTCGAGAAGGTCCGGCTGAACGCCCGCGCGGAGGGGCTGCACCTCCAGGTGACGTCGATCGACAAGTTCCCGCGCATGACGGACTACGTCGCCCCGAAGGGCGTCCGCATCGCCGACGCCGACCGGGTCCGTCTCGGCGCGCACCTCGCCGAGGGCACGACGGTCATGCACGAGGGCTTCGTGAACTTCAACGCGGGCACCCTCGGCACTTCCATGGTCGAGGGCCGCATCTCCGCGGGCGTCGTGGTCGGCGACGGTTCCGACATCGGTGGCGGCGCCTCCACGATGGGCACCCTCTCCGGCGGCGGCAACGTCCGCATCACCATCGGCGAGCGCTGCCTGGTCGGCGCCGAGGCGGGCGTCGGCATCGCGCTCGGCGACGAGTGCGTGGTCGAGGCCGGCCTGTACGTCACCGCGGGTACCCGCGTGACGATGCCCGACGGGCAGATCGTCAAGGCCCGCGAGCTCTCCGGCGCGTCCAACATCCTCTTCCGTCGCAACTCGGTCACCGGCACGGTCGAGGCCCGGCCGAACAACGCCGTGTGGGGCGGACTCAACGAGGTCCTGCACAGCCACAACTAGCGCCTGCCCGGCCATGTCCGCCTGCCCGGCGACGCCGTGAACCGTCGGCCGGGCCCTGGGCCCGCCCGCGCCGTGTGCCCTCCCGCCGTCCGCGGGAGGGCACACGTGTCATCGGGGCAGGCCCGCGGTGAACTCGGCCAGCGCCGTGAAGTCGTCCTCGCCGAGACCCAGCCGGGGACTGACGTGGCGCAGCAGCGCGGGCGCGGGGTGGCGGGCGGCGACGTACGCGTCGTCGGCCGGGCTCTGTTCGTCGTCCACCCACGCGAAGGGGCGGTCCTGCGCGTACGCGACGATCCGCTCCGTCTTCCAGTGCACTCCGTCGGGCCGCTCGGCGAACAGGGCGCCGGTGAAGTCGACGTACGGGATCTCGGGCAGCCCGATGACGGGACCGATCCAGCGGTTCGCCGCGTCCATCCAGGTGCTCGCCCAGCACAGGTCGTAGTCGAGGGCGAGGAGCGCCCGGCCGTGGTCGGGGTGCAGCCACACCCGCAGCGGCCTGCCCGGAGTCAGAGCCACCCGGATCGTCGTGTAGCCCGCGGGACGGCGCTCCGGCTGGGCCGCGTACGGGTTGAGGGGCCCGTCGACGTCGAGGAACAGCAGTGGTCGGCTCACCTCGTCACGGTAAGGGACACCCGCCGGGAGCTGCTCCGAAATTCTTCCCGGGGCCAGGCATAGCGGCGGCCGGGCCGGGGCGTCACAAGGGGCACAGGGGCGGTTCACCGGGGCCGCCGGGGAAGAGAAGGTGACGATGGATGCCGAGGCGCAGGAGAGCTTCCGACAGTTCGTGGCCAACCGGTCGTCGGCTCTGCTGAAGACCGCGGTGCTGCTCAGCGGCGGGGACCGGCACGCGGCCGAGGACCTGCTGCAGAACGCCCTGATCAAGGCCGCGGGACGCTGGCGGCAGATCGACGAACCCGAGGCGTACGTACGGCAGATCCTGTACCGGCAGCAGGTGAGCCGGTGGCGGCTGAAGTGGCCGCGACGCGAACTGAGCGTCGCGGAACCGCCCGAGACCGCGCCGGGTGCGGACCTCTCCGCCGCCGCCGAACTGCGCGTCGTGATGCGTGGGGCGCTGGCCCGGCTGACCGCACGCCAGCGCACCGTGCTGGTGCTGCGCTACTTCGAGGACCTGCCCGAGGCCGATGTGGCCCGCGTGCTGGGCTGCTCGGTCGGCACCGTGCGCTCCACGACCCACCGCTCCCTCGCCCGACTGCGCACGCTCGCGCCGGAACTGGCCGCCCTGGGCCCGGCCGGTTCCGAGCCGCCGTCCCGTGACTACCTGCCCGTGGAGGTCCGTCCATGAACGTCGAGGAACTGGTGCGCGACTCCCTGCGGGAGCAGGCCACCGAACAGCCGCCGGCCGCACCGGGGTTCGCCGACCGGGTGCTCTCGGTCCGTCGGCGCCGCCGTGTCCGCAGGCTCGCCTCCGTCGCCGCCGCCACGGCGGCCGTGGTCGCGATCGCGGTCGGGGTGCCGCTGCTGGACTCCGGCAAGAGCGATGTACGGCCGTCCGGGGATGTGGAGCAGCACTCCGATCAGTCGCCACCGCGGCAGGAGATCGCGGTGGGGCAGACGGCGCTCGCCGCGTACTACACCTGGCGGACCGTGCCGCAGACCCGCGACCGGGGCATCGGCGTCCGCACGTACTGGCTGCTCGACCCGTCGACCGGCAGGTATGTGAAGGACTCCCGGTGGGCCTATGTCGCCGTCGCACCGGGTCTGCGGACGGCCGCAGTGCTGGAGCAGACCCTGCCCGTCCGCCGGATCGGCCTGCTCGACCTCGCGACGGGGGAGGTCGAGCGGTGGATCCCGGTCGAGCACCGGGTCGGCGCACTCGACTTCTCCTACGACGGGACCAGGCTCCTGGCCACGACGTACGACGAGAACCCCGATGTGCGCGGCAAGGTCGAGAACGCCAAGGGCGGCCAGGACTGGGGACCCGCGTTCGCCCAGTCGAGCCGGACCGGCTTCTACGACCTCGACGTGGCCTCCGGCGAGGGCGCCTGGACCGGGGTCGCGTCCGACCGCAACGACCTCGCGCGCGGGGACTTCTGCTACAGCCGCACCGGCGATCAGGTGTACGCGCGCGTCATCGGCGAGCGGGACGGGATGCAGCAGTTCTACGACCTCGACGGCGGCAAGATCGCTGCCCCGGCGGACGAGAAGTACCTGCGGGCGGACGTCGGCGCCCGGCTGTCCCCGAACGGCCGGCTCGCCGCGCTCGGTCTGGCGAAGGAGGTCGCCCCCGGGAAGTCGTACTCCTCGATCCGCGATCCCCGCACCGGCAAGGAGATCACCAAGGTCCGCGGCGGCGACCTGCTCGCCTGGGTTGACGACCGGCGGCTCATCGCCTGGGAGCGGGTGACCGGCCTGGACGAGCCGTACCGGGCCCGGCTGGTGCTGGTGACGATCGGCAGCGACAGGATCGTGCCGTTGAGCGGGGTCCAGAAGAAGATGTACGACGAGCTGAAGGCGTGGCAGCCCGTCTTCGCCCGCCGCTGAATCAACCCGCCGTGAGCTCGTCGTACACCGCGCGCAGTCCGTCGGCCGCCTCCCGGCCGGCGGGCCGCAGTGGCGGCCTGACCGGCCCCGCGGGCAGACCCAGTGCGCCGAGCAGCGCCTTGGCGGTGACCGCGCCGGGCAGGCCGGCCGCCATCATCGCCTCGACCAGCGGGACGGCCCGGCGCTGGAGGCGGCCCGCCTCCGCCGTGTCGCCCGCGTCGAACGCGTCGAGGATCGCCCGGAACTGACGGGGCGCCGCGTTCGCGACGGTGCTGATGTACCCGCTCGCGCCGATCGCGCGCAGCGCGAGGACGTACTCGTCGCAGCCGGCGTAGTACGCCAGCCCGGTGCGGGCCAGCACCTTCTGGGTGCCCAGCAGGTCGTACGCGCAGTCCTTGACCGCCACGATCCTCGGGTGCCGGGCGAGCCGGATCATGGTGTCCGGCTCGATCCGGGTGCCGGTGCGTCCTGGGATGTCGTACAGCGCGAGGGGCAGCCCGACGGCGTCCGCGATGTCCAGGAAGTGGGCCTCCAACGCGTCCTGCGGGGGCCTGCTGTAGTAGGGGGAGACCACCAACAGGCCGTCCGCTCCTGCCTTTTCGGCCTGATGCGACAGTTCGACCGTGTGCCGCGTGTCGGCGGTCCCCACCCCCGCCACGAGCGCCGCCCGGTCGCCCACCGCCTCGCGCACCGCCCGCACCAGCGAGGCCTTCTCCGCATCCGTCGTGGTCGGGGACTCACCGGTGGTGCCGGACAGCACCAGCCCGTCGCAGCCCTCGGTGACCAGCCGGTCGGCGAGCCGCTGGGCGCCGTCGAGGTCGAGCGTGCCGCTGTCCGTGAAGGGCGTGATCATGGCGCACAGAGCGCGGCCGAACGGTGCGGCGCGCGCCGGTGCCGGCGTCGTGGAGTCGGTCGTGGCAGTGGTCATGACGGTAGTCTCGGCACCTCGACCGTGAAGCTCCACTTAATTCTTCTACGAAGTACATGCAACAGACGCTAAGGAGTGTCGGATCCGTCCGCCGGGCGTGCGCCCGCGAGAAGCAGCGGCCCTGGTGCCAACTCGCCCTGTTGTGGGTCACTATGGCCGGACGGCAGTCGTCGGCAGATCGCGGGAGGCGTCATGAGGCTGGGCAAGGCACTCGCCACCGGAGTCGCGGAAGAACAGGACCGGACGCAGGAGGACGGACTGCGGCTGCGCGAGGCGGTCGAGGAGCCGGAGACGTCCGTGCCCGAAGAGGTCACGGCCGGCCGATGAGGCTGCGGCTCCCCGAGGAACGCCCGACGGAGCCGCCGACCGGATACAAGATCGCCCACCCGATGCTGTCCCAGGACGGCACCCGGGCCGGGTTCACCGGTGTGTCGCTGGGCGGTGCGCTGCCGTACGGAGTGCTGGACGAGGCGCGCTGCGTCTACGGACGGAGGCACCGGGCACCGCACCGCCGCTGTGACTGCGGTTTCCACTGTGTGCACGACCGGGCCGCCGCCGAGGCGCTGTCGTGCACCGCCGAGCACCGGGCGGCCGTGCTTCTCGAAGTCGCCGTCCTGGGCGCCTACATCCGCTTCGAGCGGGGTTTCCGCTACGCCCGCCAGCGGGTACGGACCGCGACCGTCGGCCCGTGCGCCTGCGGTGCGGTGGCCGGTGCCCTCGCCGACGCCGGCTGGGGGAGGCCGGGCTGGCGCGCGCTCGCGGCGGCGTGCGCGGGCTGTGTGCGCGGGCGTACGTCCGTGTCGCTCGCCGCCTTCGCCCGGCTGGCCGGGGACGGGCTGCGGGTCGTGGCGGGTCGCGGTGTGCAGCCCGCCACGGAGCTGCCCGAGGGGCTCGGTGTCCCCGAACTCGTGGCGGAGGCCGCCCTGTTGCAGGCCCGGCTCGACTGGTTCCAGACGCAGTTGACCCGGCTCGACGAACGGCCGGCCGGCGGGGAGGAGTGAGGGAGGCTCCGGGACGGGCTTGACCTCGACCATGGTCGAGGTCGAAGGGTGGTCGGTACGTCCTTGACGGCCGACCACCGGAGGCCCGTATGACCCGTCGTACCCACACACACCCCGACCCCGCCGACCCGCGCGTCGGCGCGCCCTTCTTCAGCGTCTGGAGGCTGGGCACGCCGCTGCGCCGGCAGCAGGCGGCCGAAGCCGTCGCCCGGGCCTGGGAGCGCCGCCCCTGGCCCGCCGACGGGCTGCTCGGTCACCATGTGTACGCCGGGCACGACGCCTCCGGTCTGCTGCACTACGCGCAGTGGACGAGCGAACAGGCCCACGAGGCCTATGTGAAGACGCACCGTCAGGAGCGCTTCGACGAGATCGACATCTCCGTCCCCGGCATCGAACGGCTGGGGCCCGGCCGTTTCCGGCGCTACCGCAGTGTCGGTCCGGCGGACCGTGACGGACGTGTCCCCGGCTGCCTCGTGATCGTCGACGTGGAGTTCGAGAGCCCGGACCCAGTCCGGCAGCGTGCCTGGGTCGACGCCGTCCTCGAAGCGCTGGAGGGCGAGCCGAACCCGCATCCCGGCGGCATCGGCGCCCACTTCCACCTCGGCGCCGACGGCACCCGGGTCCTCAACTACGCCGAGTGGGAGAGCGCCGAGGCCCACATCGAGGCCCTCGCCGCGCCCGGCGACGGGATCGGCTCGGCGACGGCCCTGTGGGAGCGGGTCCAGGCCTGGCCGGGGCTGAGGAGCAGCACGGTCACCCGGTACGAGCACCTCTTCGGGCTCGTACCGGACTGACCTCCACGCCGTCGGCCCACGGCTCGACCGGCCGTGCCGGCGCGGGGCGCCGCCGGAGGCCCACGGCTCGCCTCGCCCGCGCGGTCACCGCCGACTCACCGAACATTTCATCCGTCTGGACAAAAAAAGTTTTCGGTGAGACGGTGGGGTCATGTTGGACGTGACCGTGATCGAGGACGCAGAGGCCGCCGCCGTCTCGCTGGACCCCGTACGGGCCCGGCTGCTGGCCGAGCTGGCCGCCGGGCCCGCGTCGGCAGCCATGCTGGCCGGCAAAGTCGGACTGCCCCGGCAGAAGGTGAACTACCACCTCAAGGCGCTGGAGCGGCACGGCCTGGTCGAGCTGGCGGGGGAGCGCCGCAAGGGCAACGTCACCGAGCGGCTCATGCGCGCGACCGCCGCCTCGTACGTCATCTCACCCCTCGCCCTGTCCGCCGTGCAGCCCGATCCGGACCGCTTCCGCGACCAGCTGTCCGCACGCTGGCTGCTCGCCCTCGGCGCCCGGCTGGTCCGGGACGTCGGCTCACTGATCACCGGCGCGGCGAAGGCCCGCAAACGGCTGGCGACCTACGCGCTGGACGGCGAGGTCCGCTTCGCCTCGGCCGCCGACCGCGCGGCCTTCGTCCAGGAGCTGACGGCCGGAGTGAGCGCCCTGATCCGCAAGTACGACGTTCCCGGCGCCGACGGCGGACGGGACCACCGGATCGTCGTCGCCCTCCATCCCACGGTCAAGGACCCCGCCGAGACCGGCACCGCCACGACGGACCCCGCGGTGACGGAGGCGGCGGTCGCGGAGACCGCGATCGCCGAGGCCGCCGACACCGGCCGGCCCACCTCCGAGAACGACCCCAAGACCCACTGAGCAGGAGCCCCCATGTCCAAGGAATTCGAGATCGCCCGCGAGTACGAGGTCGACGCCACGCCCGAGCAGGTGTGGGACGCCCTCACCACCGGTACCGGGGGCTGGCTGTGGCCCATGGAGTTCGACGGCGAGCGTCGTGTCGGCCCCTTCGGTTCCACCCTCACCAACTGGGACCCGCCGCACCGGCTGACCTCCCGCAGCGAGGACGTCGGGTTCCCCACCCAGAGCCTCAACCAGCTGGACAACACCATCGAGCCGCGCGACGAGGGCCGCCGGGCCTGGGTGCGCTACGTGCACAGCGGGATCTTCACCGACGACTGGGACAACCAGTACGACGGCGCGAGCAAGCACACCGACTTCTACCTGCACACCCTGCGCCAGTACCTCACGCACTTCGCGCCCCGGCCGGTCGCGTTCACGACGCTCAACGGGCCCGAGGCCTCGCAGGCGTCCGACGCGTTCACCGCCGTGGGCCGGGCCCTGGGGCTGTCCGACGACACGGCCGAGGGGGCCAAGGTGACCGCCCGGGGGCCCGGCGGCCGGGCCCTGGACGCGGTGGTCGACTACCGCAACCCGTACTTCATCGGCCTGCGCACCGACGACGCCCTCATCCGCTTCTTCGGACGCAACCACTGGGGCGCGCCGGTCGGCATCAGCGTCCACGACTTCGCGGCGGACGCCGACGCCGGGCGCGACGAAGCCGCCTGGCAGGGCTGGCTGAACGGCGTGTTCGACACCCCGTAGACGCGCCGGGGCCGGCCCCCGCGGGGAACCGGCCCGTGCCGCGGTGTCGCCACCGTGAGCGGACAGGGCAGGAGCCCGGCCCCCCGGACGACGGGGCCGGGCTCCTGCCCGCGCCGGACTACGGCCGGAACCGCAGCACCTGCGGGTCGTGGTCGCTGATCTGGTCGTGGAACTCCGAGTTGATGTGCACGCTGTCGTACTCGAAGTCGCAGTCCCGGCGGATCGAGGGGCTGACCAGGATCTGGTCGAGGACCTGGCTGTTGCCCTGGTAGTCGTAGGTGTAACGCTCGCTCTTCGGCAGCGACTTGATCGCCGACCAGAGCTCGCCGTCACCCTCCAGGATCTTCACGGTGTCCGAGAACTCGAAGTCGTTCATGTCGCCGAGGGCGATGACGTCCGCGTTCTTCTGCGCCTTCAGGATCTCGTCCACGAAGGTGTTCACCAGCGTCGCCTGCGCGTGGCGCTGGGTCTCCGAGCTGCGCGTCGGCGGCTGGTACTGCGAGGTCAGACCCTGGTCGCCGCCCTTGGAGTTGAGATGGTTGGCGATCACGAAGACGGTCCTGCCGCGGAAGACGAACTCGCCCGCGAGCGGCTTGCGGCTGCTCTTCCACGCCTCGTCGGCCGGGGCGATCCGGCCCGGGGACGCGGTCAGCTGCGCCTTGCCGTGCACCTTGGTGACGCCCACCGCGGTCGTCGAGTCGCCGCCCGTGCGGTCGGTGAAGGACACCCGCTCGGGGTTGAAGAGGAAGACCTGGCGGATGTTGCCGCCGGGCTCGCCGCCGTCCTGGTCGTTGACCGGGTCTATGGAGCGCCAGTCGTACGTGGGGCCGCCCGCCGCGACGATCGCGTCGATCAGCTTGTTCACCGTCTGGTCGGCCGCGACCGTGCCGTCGTCCGTCGCGCCGTTGTTGTCCTGGATCTCCTCCAGGGACACGATGTCGGGCGAGCGGAGGTTGTTCACGATCGCGGACGCGTGGGCGGCGAAAGTGGCGTCGCCCGGGTCCAGGTTCTCGACGTTGTAGGTCGCGACCGCCAGCTCGCCGCGCGCCTGCTTCTTCGTCGTCTCCCGCTCCAGGCCGCCCTGCTCCAGGGTGCCGAGCTGCCCGGCGACGAGCGTGTAGCCGCCGAACTGGTTGAAGTCGAGCGGGCCCGTGGTGTCACCGGTGAGCTCGTCGCCCACATTCGCGACCGGGAAGTCGGCCGTCGAGCCCAGGGACTGGATCTGGATCCGGCCCGTGTTCTGCGAGGTGTACGAGCCGTACACCGAGCCGCCTCGGTGGTTGGCGTGCTCGTGCGGCTTCACCGTGACCCACAGCTCGCTGTACGGGTCGGTGCCGGTGACCACGCGGGCGTCGCTGACCTGGACGTTCATGCCCTCGAGGGACTCGTAGTAATCCAGGGCGTACTTCGCCGGCTCCAGGGTCAGGGCGTTGATCGAACCGCTCGCGGCGGTGTCGCCCGCGGGCGCGTAGGCGTCCGGCACGGACCGGGCGTCGACGACCGTCGCGGCCGGGACGGCGTTGCCGCTGGAGACGACGGTCACCGTCGGCTTGGTGATCTCCGTCAGTGACTGGTTGCCGCTGGTGGCGCCGCCCGGGACGTACTCCGAGACCGTGCCCGTCACCGTGACCGAGTCGCCGACCGCGACCTTCGGGGTGGAGCTGGTGAAGACGAACACGCCCTCACTGGTCGCCGGGTCGTCGTCCGGGGTGGCGTCCTGGATCCAGAAGCCCTTGGACGAGCCGTAGGTGCGCACACCGGTGACGATGCCGGCCACGTCCGTGACCTTCTGGCCCGCGAGCGGGGAGATCCGGGTGGATCCCTGGATGTCGTGGATGTGGACGGTGTCCGCGTGAGCGGGCGTGGTGAGCACCACGGCGGAAAGGGTGGAACAGACCGCGGCGACGGTCAGCGCGCCTGTGCGCGCGGTTCTCCTGCTCGGCAAGGGAATCCCTCCGGGGACGTACGTGAGCGCCGGGACGAGGGTGGAGCTGTGGTCGAACGCGTCCTGCGTGCGGGCCGGTGACGCGCGTAGAAGCCGGCGGATCGCTGACCCGTTCGACTTCTACGCGCGTCAATCTCGTGTGTGGCAGGGGGAGTTGTCAAGGTTTCCGTGGTGTACGGGGGTTGTCGGGGACATGAACCAGGCGGCATGGGTGGAAATCCGTCTAGGCTGAGCGGTCGGCACGGATTCCCCGGCGGCCCTCGGATCCTCGCGTCCGGGGACACCTCCTCGGGTCCGGTGCTGCGACAGGAGGCGTTCCGCTCCCGTTTTCGGGCGCTGTGCTGCTTCTTGTCGCTGTTCGCCGCTGTTTCTACGATTGCCCTGCTTGTCCTGGTTGTTCGGAGGAGAACCCAGCCGATGTCAGACAGCTCCCCCCTGCCGCCGGTGCGGCTGCACTCCGAAGCGGAGCTGGCGCGGGACGCGCTCGCCACCCCGCTGCTCTCCCGCGCCGCCCGGCTGGCCCGCTGGGCGGGTCCGGACACACGGGTCGGCGCGGGGGGCGAGCTCGTCGAGGAGCAGCTCCCCGAGGCCGCCTCCCTCCTCGGACTGACCGGGGACGACGCGGCGGCCTTCGCCGCCGCGGCCTGGGGGATGGCCGTCGACACCGGGCTCGTCGAGATCGTGGACGAGGAGGAGGGCACCGTCGGTCCGGGCGAGGACCTCGCCCTTCTCACCTCCGGCGCCCCGCAGGACGTCCTCGGCGTATGGCTCGCCCTGCTCGACACGGTGCTCGCCGACGCGAGCGTGCCCGACCTCGACGACCTCGTCGACGCCATGGGGGAGAGCGGCGAACTCGACCTCACCTCCCTCGACTGGGACCCCGAGGCGGAGGCCGAGTTCCTCGAAGGGGTGCTCGGCAACCTGTACCTGCTCACCGTGAGCGACGACGGGGCCGGCGACGGGACGGTGCCGCTGCCCGCGCTCGCCGCGTCGGTGATCGTGCCCGACGACATGGGCGAGCCCAGCAACGACGTCCTGGAACAGGTGTCGGATGCGATGATGCGGCTCGACGACCAGTTCCGGCTGCTGGAACCCGCCGGGCTCGTCGACTTCCAGCCCGTCGACGAGGCGCTCATGGCGGACGCCGAGGACCCGGCCGCCGACGACGAGACGGACGTGTCCCGGTACGGGATGGTCCGGCTGACCCCGCTCGGCCTGTACGGCCTGCGTGCCCGGCTCCTCGAAGCGGGCCTCGACGCACCCGCGGTCGGTGACCTCGCCGACAAGGGGGCGGACGCGCTGCTCGACGGCACGGCCGTGTTCCCGCCGACGGCGGCGCAGGCCGAGACCGAGCAGTGGCTCGCCCGCCGCGAACCGCTGCCCGCCGCACACGAGTTGCTCGCCGCCGCCCGTGGCGGCGACGCCGGTGGGCCGCTGCGACGGCTGCGCTGTCAGCAGGCGCTCTCCCTGGTCGGGATGGAGGCCGAGCCCGCACTGCGGGACGTCCTCGACGACCCGGAGCTCGGAGGCCTCGCCCGGGTCTGGCTCTCCGAACACGGTGTGCCCGACGTGCCCCCGCCGTCCGAGGCGATGGTCTTCTGGCTCACCGTCGACACGGTGGCGGCCCAGCTCGCCGCCGAGGGCAACTCCGCGGAACTCCAGGCCCTCGTGGAGGGACTGGCCCAGCAGCACAGCGGCTTCTTCGCCACGGCCTGGCGGGTCGACCATCCGGCCACCGCGGACGTCCTGGAGGCCATGGGGCGCCTGCACCCCGACAAGAAGGTCGCCAAGGAGGCCCGCAAGGCCGCGTTCAAGGCGCGCTCGCAGCAGGGCGGTTAGCGGCACGCGCGCTACGTCGGGCGCGACCCCGCCGAGGGGCGCGCCCGGCGCAGGCGCCGTCGTGGAGTGGTCGGCCGGTGCGACCGAGCGGCCGGTGAGGGCACGGGAGGGGGCGGGATGCCTCCGGGGTCCCGGTGGATTCATGGAAGCGGGACCGGTGAAGTCGGCCGGTGTTCAACTCCCGTTCAGGCACGGGCGGGAGCGTGTGGCCGCAACCGAGGTCGCCACCGCCCCCCACGACAGTCCCCCTCCACCGTCACAGGAGACACCACATGTCGCTCACCCGCAGGGACTTCGCCAGACGATCCGCGATCACCGGTGCCGGAGTCGCGCTGGCCGGCAGCGTAGGCGCGCTGGCCACCGCTCCGAACGCCCTCGCCTCCACGGAGACGGACGCCGACGGCGCGGGCGAGGCTTCGGGGGCGAAGCACGGAGGGGTCGGCTACGGTCCGCTGCTCCCCGACCCCGACGGCCTGCTCGCCCTGCCCGCCGGGTTCTCCTACCGCGTGATCACCTACAGCGGCAGGACCAAGCTGGAGTCCGGCGAGTTCACGCCCTCCAACCACGACGGCACGTCCACCTTCCGCGGTCCGCGCGGCGCCACCCTCCTGGTCAACAACCACGAGCTCAAGGGCCCCCGCGCCGACTGGCCGCACCCCGTTCCGCTCACCGAGGGCCTGGTCTACGACCCGGCCGCGTCCGGCGGCTGCACCGTCGTCGAGGTGCGGCACGACAAGGTCGCCGAGTGGGTCGGCATCGCGGGCACCTCCACCAACTGCGCCGGCGGAAACACCCCGTGGGGCACCTGGCTCACCTGCGAGGAGACCGAGGACAAGGCCGGCCAGAACGGCATGACCAAGGACCACGGGTACGTCTTCGAGGTCGACCCCGTGGACCGCCGCCGCAACCACGGCCCCAAGCCGATCAAGGCGCTGGGCCGCTACGCCCACGAGGCCGTCGTCGTCGACCCCAAGCGTGGTCGCCTCTACCTCACCGAGGACGCCGCGGGCCCGAACGGCCTCCTCTACCGCTGGACCCCGCCGCAGGGCTTCGAGCACGGCCACGGGCAGCTCGCCACCCTCGCCGACGACGCCGGCTCGCTCCAGGCCTTCAAGTGCTTCGACTCCGGCGGCAAGTTCGTCGACGACCTCTCCCGCGCCACGAAGATCGGCACGGTCTACGGCGTGGACTGGGTGGACGTGCCCGACCGTGACGCGAAGACCACCTCGGTGCGCAAGCAGTTCACCGACGGCCAGGTCACCCGCGCCCGCAAGCTCGAAGGCATGTGGTGGAGCGACGGCGGCGCCTACATCGTCTCCTCGTACGCCCGCGACGAGAGTCCCGTCCAGCACGACGGCGCCGTCTGGTTCTACGACCCCAAGCGCCGCACACTGACGCTGAAGGTCCTGATCGGCGTCAACCCCGACCCGTCGGTCGACGGCGCCTTCGACGGCCCCGACAACATCACCGTCTCCCCCTACGGCGGCCTCGTCATCGCCGAGGACGGCGAGGGCGTCCAGCACCTCTTCGGGGCCACGGACAGCGGCCGTACCTACCCGATCGCCCGCAACGAGCTGAACATCGGCAGCGAGGAAGAGCCCGAGTACAGCGAGTTCACCGGCGTCACCTTCTCGCCCGACGGCAGCACCCTCTTCGCCAACATCCAGGACCCGGGCATCATGCTCGCCATCACCGGCCCCTGGAAGCGCCAGAAGCGCGGCTGAACTCCCTCGGACGACAGCACGCATTAATTCGCTCGCCCGGCCCGTGGCCGCCCTCCTAAAGTGATGCATGTCCAGGTGCGAAGGCAGGACCTACTTCCACTCATAATGGGGCGGCCGCGGGTTCGAGTCCCGCCACCGGTACAACGCGCCGGTGTAGCTCAGGGGTTAGAGCACCTTGTCGGTTCCGCCGACCTCGATCTCTGGACACCACAACTTCATGCACCTCCCGGTGCGCGGGCTGCGGCTACTTCTTCTCCCAAAAGAATCCAGAGCCGCCGCCGACTTGATCTCGGGAGGCGCAGCACAAGGTGGGTGCCCGGTGCGCAGGCAGCGGATACTTCAGGGACCTGGTCAAGGAATTGGTGCGGGTTCGAGTCCCGTCATCGGTTCAGGGCCGGTGTGGCGGAAATGGCAGACGCGCCAGGTTATAGCCCGTCGCCGATATCGACCTCGGTCACCTTCCTTTTGTTGTGCCTCCCTCCGAAACATCCATGAATTCGGGGGAATTCATCATGGCGCGATTCAATCGCAAGGGCGTGCGGGCGCAGCCCGTCTCGCGGGTCACCTCCACAGGCCGCGTGCTGCGTACGTACGAGGGCGGCCGGGGCCGCGAGCGTGACGCGCGCTCCGAGCTGTTTCTACTGGCGATGTCCCACTTTGCCGCGGACACCTTCTACGAGCGGACCCAGGACCGCGACGACCGTTTCGCACGGCTCGTGCGGCAGCTCGCCGTGGAGGACCCGGCGTGGACCGCCGGTCTGCTCGGCTGGCTGCGCGGCGAGGGCAACCTGCGGACCGCCTCGATCGTGGGCGCCGCCGAGTACGTGAAGGCACGGCTGGACGCGGGTGCCACCGACGGCCCCTCGAACCGCCAGGTCGTGGCCACCGTGCTCCGCCGGCCGGACGAGCCGGGCGAGCTGCTCGCCTACTGGACCGCCACGTACGGCCGCAATGTGCCGAAGCCCGTGAAGCGCGGTGTCGCCGACGCCGTACGTCGTCTCTACAGCGGAAAGTCGCTGCTGAAGTACGACACGGCGTCCAAGGGCTACCGCTTCGGCGACATCCTCAACCTGGTGCACGCGGCGCCGGACCCGGACAAGCCGTGGCAGGGCGAGCTGTTCCGCTACGCGCTGGACCGGCGGCACAACCCGGACGCGGCGGTGCCGCCCGCGTCGGACCGTGTGCTGACCGCGCACCGCGAGCTGATGGCGCTGCCCGTCGCCGAGCGGCGTGCCGTCGTGACGGCGCCCGACGGTGCCGAGCGGCTCGCGGCCGCCGGCATCACGTGGGAGGCGCTGGCCGGCTGGCTCCAGGGGCCGATGGACAAGGCGGCCTGGGAGGCCGTGATCCCGTCCATGGGTGTGATGGCGCTGGTGCGCAACCTGCGCAACTTCGACGAGGCCGGGGTGTCCGACGAGATGGCCGAGCAGGTCGCCGCGCGGATCAGCGACCCGGCGGAGGTGGCGCGTTCGCGGCAGTTCCCGTTCCGCTACCTCGCCGCGTACCGGCACGCGCCCTCGCTGCGCTGGTCGTACCCGCTGGAGCGGGGCCTCGGTCACTCGCTGGCCAACGTGCCCGCGCTGCCCGGCCGGACGCTGGTGCTCGTGGACCGCTCGGGGTCGATGTTCTACTCGCGGATGTCCGACCGCTCCGAGCTCAACAGGGCCGACGCGGCGGCGATCTTCGGTACGGCGCTCGCGCTGCGGGCGGCCGACGCGGACCTGGTCGAGTTCGGCACCACGAGCAGCAGGGTGAAGTACCGCAGGGGCGAGTCGGTGCTCAAGGTGCTGGAGCGCTTCGGCGACCTCGGCGGCACCGACACGAGCGCGGCGGTGCGCAAGCACTACCGGAAGCACGACCGGGTCCTGATCGTCACCGACGAGCAGGCCGCGTACAGCCACTACGGCGACCCGACCGAGCAGGTCCCGGCGGACGTGCCGGTCTACACCTGGAACCTCGCCGGATACCGGCCGGGTCACGGTCCCTCCGGGCGCCCCGGCCGGCACACCTTCGGAGGGCTGTCGGACGCGGCCTTCCGGATGGTGCCGCTGCTGGAGAGCAGCCGGGACGCCGACTGGCCGTGGGCGGGGTGACGGCCGGGCTGTCTGCCTGACGGCATGAGGGGAGCGGGGTCCGCACATCGGTGCGGACCCCGCTCTTGTCGGTCCGGCGGACTGACATCTAACATTTCAGTTCATGGAGGCCATGCGACCCGTGCCGCGGACCCTGCTCAGGGACCGCGCCTACGAAGCGATCCGCGACGCCATCGTGGCCGGGGAGATCGAGCCGGGCGCGGTGGTCCGCGACGCCGAACTCGCCGAGCGGCTCGGGCTGTCCCGGGCCCCCGTGCGGGAGGCCTTCGCGCGGCTGGTCGACGAAGGCCTGCTGGAGACCAAGCCGCAGAGCTACACACGGGTGACCCCGGTCGTGGCCGCCGACGTGCGGGACGCGGCGGCGGTGGTCGGCGCCATGCACGAGCTGGTGACCCGGGCGGCCGTGCCCAGGCTGCGGGACGCCGACGTGGACGCCATGCGCGCGGCCAACGACCGGTTCGCCGCCGCCGTGCGCGCGGGAGACGTGGACGCGGCCCTGGGCGCCGACGACGCACTGCACGACGTCCTCGTCCGGGTGAGCGGCAACCGTGCCGCGGCCGCCACCGTCACCCGCTACACCCCGCTCATCCGCCGTCTGGAACGCCGGCGCTTCGGCGAGGGTGGCAGCTGCCGCTCGGCGGGACTGCACGAGCGACTGATCGAAGCCTGCGCGTCCGGTGACGCGGAGGGCGCGGTCCGTGTGACGGCGGAGATCTGGCGAGGCCTGGAGGAGCTCGCCGACGAAGACACCCACTGATCCGGGAGGCCCCATGTCCCTTTCCTCGTACGCCCGTTATCCGCTGCTCTTCGGTCCCTCCCCGGTGCACAGGCTGGAGCGGCTGACCGGGCACCTCGGCGGGGCCGAGCTGTGGGCCAAGCGGGAGGACTGCAACTCCGGTGTCGCGTACGGCGGGAACAAGACCCGCAAGCTGGAGTACCTGGTCGCCGACGCGCTGGCCGAGGGCTGCGACACGCTCGTCTCGATCGGCGGGGTGCAGTCCAACCACACCCGCCAGGTCGCCGCCTGCGCCGCCCGCGCGGGACTCAAGTGCGTGCTGGTCCAGGAGAGTTGGGTGGAGTGGCCGGACTCCGTCTACGACAAGGTCGGCAACATCCTGATCAGCCGGCTCGTCGGGGCCGACGTGCGGCTCGTGCGGGCCGGGTTCGGGATCGGCTTCAAGGAGAGCTGGGAGCAGGCACTGCGCGAGGTCGAGGAGTCGGGCGGCAAGCCCTACGCCGTTCCCGCCGGCGCCTCGGACCACCGGCTCGGCGGGCTCGGCTTCGCGAACTGGGCGTACGAGGTCGCGGAGCAGGAGAGGGAGTTGGGGACCTTCTTCGACACCGTGGTGGTGTGCTCGGTGACCGGGTCGACCCAGGCGGGCATGATCGCCGGGTTCGCCGCCCTGGAGGAGGCGGGCGGAAGGCCGCGGCGCGTCCTCGGGATCGACGCGTCGGCGGAGCCCGCCCGCACCCGGGAACAGATCGCGAGGATCGCGCGCGACACCGCCCGGCTCATCGGCGTACGGAGGGAACTCACCGAGGCGGACGTCGAGCTCGACGAGCGCTATCACGCGGGTACGTACGGGATCCCCGACGAGACGACGCTGGAGGCGATGCGGCTCGCCGCGCGGACCGAGGGCATGGTCACCGACCCCGTCTACGAGGGGAAGTCGATGGCCGGGATGATCGACCTCGTCGCGCGCGGTGAGCTGGACCGGGACTCCACCGTGCTCTACGCCCATCTCGGCGGGCAGCCGGCCCTGAACGCGTACAGCGCCCTCTTCTAGACGGCGTGCCGCCGTCCCTTGATCACGATCGCCGACACCAGCAGCGCGGCCAGCGCGATCAGCGAGCCGATGCCGAACGCGCGGGCCGCGCCCGCGGTGAGGATCTCGGCCGGGGAGCCGGTCGTGTGCCGGGTCGCCGTGCCGAACACCGTGACCAGGACGGAGAGCCCGAGGGTGCCGCCGAGCCACTGAAGGGTCTGGAGCAGGCCGGAGGCGGCACCCGCCTCGTGGGGCTCGACGCGCGCGAGGATGGTCGCGTTCAGGGGCATGAAGCTCAGGCCGACACCCACGCCGAGCAGCAGCAGCGGGCCGAGCAGCCCCGCCAGGTAGCCGTCGCCCGGCGCCAGCCGCCACAGCCAGGCTCCCGCGGCGACGAGCAGGGCCATGCCGGTGAGCAGCACCGGCTTGGCGCCGAGGCGCTGGAGCAGTCGCGGCACGCACCGCACGGTCGTGAACATGGCCAGTGTCATGGGCAGGAAGGCGAAGCCCGCGCGCAGCGGGCTGTACTCCAGCACCCGCTGGCTGAACAGGGTGAGGAAGTAGAACGCGCCGAACATGCCCGCGGGCAGCAGCAGGACGCCCGCGTAGCCGCCCGCCCGGTCGCGGTCGGCGAACAGGCGCAGCGGCATGACGGGTTGCCGCGCGCGCGACTCGATCAGGGCGAAGCCCGCGAGCAGCACGCCCGCGGCGCCGAAGCCGAACTGTGCCTGGGCGTCGCTCCAGCCCTGGTCCGACACCCGGATGAACGCGTAGACGAGGGAGGTCGTCCCGGTCGTGCCGGTGAGTGCTCCCGCGGCGTCGAACCGGCCCGCGTGGCGTGGGGTCTCGGCCGCGAAGCGGGGGAGGGCGAGGGCCACCGCGAGGCCGAGGGGCACATTGATGAGCAGGGCCCAGCGCCAGGACGCCCACGAGGTGAGCATGCCGCCGAGGACCAGCCCGACCGAGGCGCCGATGCCCGCCATGGAGGAGTAGACGCCGAGGGCGTGGTGGCGACGGGGGCCGTCCGGGAAGTTCGTGGTGATCAGGGCGAGGGTGCTCGGAGCGATGAGGGCGGCGCCGACGCCCTGCAGCGCGCGGGCGGCGAGCAGCCAGCCGTTCCCGGTGGCGAGTCCGCCGAGCAGGGAGGAGGCGGCGAAGAGGAGTACGCCCGTGGTGAGTGTGCGGCGGCGTCCCGCGATGTCGCCGACCCTTCCGCCGAGGAGGAGCAGACCGCCGAAGGTGAGGGTGTAGGCGTTGAGGACCCAGGACAGGCCGGTCGGGGTGAAGCGCAGGTCCGTCTGGATGTCGGGCAGGGCGACGTTGACGACGGTGGAGTCGACGCCGACCATCAGGTACGCGGTGACGATGACGAGGAGGGCGGGGCCGAGCCCGGCGGTTCCGGGTGGCGCGGAGGGTGCGCCGGCAGTGGTGGACGGTGCGGACGGGGTGGACATGGGATGCTCCCTGTCTCTTGTCCCCGACGGATGCGTGCGGGCAGCACCGACCGCCCGCGAAGATAAGCGGGGACTGTCTCCGTTTAGTCCTCGTTAAGATACGGAGACGGTCCCCGGTTGGCAAGGAGTATCTGAATGGCGCAGGTCAAGCCGATGCGGGCGGACGCGCGGCGGAACTACGAGCGACTGCTGAAGGAGGCCGCGCTCGCCTTCGCCGAGCACGGGGAGAACGCGTCCCTCGACGACATCGCCAAACGCGCCGGCGTCGGGTCCGGGACGCTGTACCGGCACTTCCCCAACCGGCAGGCGCTGTTGGAGGCCGTGTACGTCGACCGCATCGAGGAGATCGCGGCCCGCGCCGACGCTCTCGCCGCCGAACTCCCGCCCGGCGCGGCGCTGGTGGAGTGGCTGAACGAACTGAGCGAAGGCATGATCCAGGTCCGCGGCCTCAAGGCGCTCCTCGGATCGGCGGTCACCGACGGCAGCTCCGCCGTGGTCACGGCCTGCGGCAACTCGGTGAAAGGGGCCGCGGGCCGCCTGGTCGGCGCGGCCCAGCGGGAGGGCACCCTGCGCGCCGACGTGGAGTCGATCGACATCCTGCGCCTGGCCCACGGCGTCGCCACGGCGTCGGAACTGGCGAACGGCGAAGGCAAGCACATCCGGCGCTACCTGTCCCTGCTGACGGAGGGCCTGCGTCCCTAGAGCCCCGAAGCCGGACGCGGCCGACCGACCCACGGCTGCGCGCCACCGTCGCCCGCTGCCGACGGGTCGGGTGGCGGACCGAGCGGTTCGTCGAGGACTCGTACGGACCGTGGAAGCGTGTCCGTGCCGGAGACCGGCACCTCGAAGTACACGGTGGCCAGTCGGGGGAACTCGCCCAGCCACTCCCAGGTGCACCCAGGATCGACCTCCACCCACAGGTCGCGGAGACTGCCCGGATCGCACGCGCGCAGGAACGCCTCCGGGGTGAACGGGCCCGAGATCTTGATGTGGGGCCGTCCGCCGAAGCTCCGCAGCGCCCGCAGTTCGTCGGGGCTGGAGACGGGAAAGTACAGGTACTCGTCACTCAGGTGCGCGATGACCTCCTCGCCGTAGCGGTCGCAGTCGAACCGGCTCCAGACCCGGGCCAGTTCGGCGCGGACCCGGATGTCGAGCAGCTCCCCGTACGCGGCCAGCACGGGGATCGCGGGGTCCGTGCCGATCCGTGTAGCGGTCAGAACGGTGAAGTACGCCTCGTCCGGCGTCAGTCCCTCCGGTCCGGGAAGCAGATCCAGGACCACCGGGCCGACGTCGGCGAGGGCGCGCGCCTGTTCAGCCGACTGCGGCGGGATCAGGTCCGCCGCGCGTCGCTGCACCTCGGCCCGCACCGCCGGGTCCAGCTCCGTGGCGTGCTCCAGACAGGCCGCGGCCAGCAGATGCAGCCGGCGGCCCTCCGCCTCCGAGCCGTCGCCGCGCTCCACGAGCCCGGTGAGCAGACGCGCGCGCTCCGACATCCTTGCGTGGGCGACCGACATCCGGATGACGTCCTCCCACTGGTCGAGATGGGCGTGCTGGATCAGGAAATCGAAGTCGAGGCCCTCCACCGCGGCCTTGGCACCCAGGTAGTCCTGGAAAGTGCGGTGGATGAAGTCCATCGAGCCCTCGGTCGGCTCACGCAGCAGGCCACTGCGGATCAGCAGGTGGCGGTAGATGTCGTCAGCGGTGCCCTGCCCGGCGATCTGCGGCATCGACGGCAGGGCGTGCGCCAGAAGACGGACAGCATCGGACCGGTCCATCTCCGATCGCCCGTTGCGGATCATCCAGTACGCCAGTTTCTGGAGCAGCTGGACGTGATGGGCCTCGCCGATGCGTATGGTGCCGGGCTTGTAGATCCCCCGTTCACGGTCGCGACGGGCCAGCAGCATGGACAGGGCGGCGTCGTAGATCTCCTTGCGGCCGTCAGGCAGATAGCCGCGCCGATCCTGATGCAGGGCGCAGATCAGCGCGCACATCAGAGGGTTGGTGGCGAGCCGCCCCAGATCCTGTTTCGCGCGGATCGCACGCAGCAGGTCCTGTGCGTACTGGTCGCCGGTACCGGCGGCCTTGTGCCAGCGTTTGACGAACTCGATCACGTTGTCCCGGCTCATCGAGGCCAGGTCCAGCTCGGCGAAGTCGTCCCCGACCAGCCAGTCTTCGCGCACCGCCGACGGCCTCGACGTGACCAGCCACCGGTTGCTGGGATAGGAGCCGACCAGGTCCTGGAGCCAGCGGCGCGCTTCTTGGCGTTCGCTCTCCGGGATCTCGTCGATACCGTCGACGAGGATGAGGCCGCGCCCCGACCGCAGCACGCGGTCGAACCACCCCGTCGGCTGGAGGCTCGCGATCGGGCAGCCCACCTCGGACAGGAACTCGTCGGGTGTGGGCAGGGCCTGACCGCCCCGGGTCAGCGTGCGCAGTGGCAGGACGAAGGGCACGAGTCCGTACAGGTACAGCAGCCGTTCGTCGAGGTCCTTCTGCGCGGTGGACACGGCCAGCCACTGCACCAGCGTCGTCTTGCCGGAACCGGCCACCCCGCGCAGCAGGACCCGGTTGCGGCCCGCGAGCACCTGGTCGGCGGGGAGGAGCATCGGGTTGGTCGTGTCACCCACCGCGTCCAGGCTCAGATACGCGGCATCCAGCGGCCAGGTGCCCGGTGACTCGGACAGATCGAGGCCGAAGATGGTGAGCTTGCCGTGTTTGGAGGCGATGTACTGGGCGTAGCGTTCCTCGAACGGGGCGTCGGCGGGCGACGGGGTCCGCGCGATCAAGACATCGATCTTGGCCGACAGTTCGTCGATCCGCCGGCTCTGCTCCACCAGGGTGCGGGCGACGAAGGCCGACCTCTGGGTGAAGAAGTGCACGATGTGCAGACAGGCCGTGTCGAGCACGCTCACATAGAGGTAGACGGCGTCGCTCGACAGGCCGAGCGTGGCGGACGGGCTCTGCGCCCGCAGATGCTGCGCCAGCGCCGTGTGGCCGAGTTGGACGGCCTGCACGTCGTCCATGTCGATGCTGTCCATGGCGCGCAGTGAATCGGCGACCGCGTGGGCCACGGCCCGCAGTTCGTACGAGGGGAGCCGCTCCGCCACGCCTGTCGACTGCGCCGCGCGTCCGACCAGCTCCTTGGCGATCTTGTGCAGGTCGACTTCGGACAGGACGCGCTTCTCGCCGGTGAACGAGACGAGGCCGGAGATGCGTACCGGTCTGTCGATCAGTCCCGCTCCGGGTCCCTCGGCCACGAACAGTTTCCTGATCAGCGGTGCGACAACGCTTGACGCGAGACGAGCGCCAATGGCAGCGGGATCCATCTACCCCCCCGTCCGGTGCCTGCGGCGGTTGTCACCACGGTGGTGACTCCGTGGAGCGCACGGACTGAAGCAGACTAGGACAAGGAAGGGCATTGCGCAGGACGAACCGTCCGGGATGTGAACCACGGCGGTGGTGACCCGAAGTCACCACCGCCGTCTACGACTTGTGTTTCCCGGATGTGCCCGCGCGCTGCCCTGGCGGGCGTGGCCGGGGGTGGGTCAGAGTGCCTGGGCCGCCGGCTTCACCATGCCGCGGACCGTACGGGACTTGACGAAGTCGCCCATGGCCGTCATCTCCCACTCGCCGGAGAACTGCTTGATCAGCTTGGCCATCATGACGCCGGTCTGGGCCTCGGCGTTGGTGAGGTCGAAGCGGACCAGTTCCTCGCCCGTGGCGGCGTCGAGGAGACGGCAGTAGGCCTTGGCGACCTCGGTGAACTTCTGGCCGGAGAAGGAGTTCACCGTGAAGACCAGGCCGGTGACCTCCTGGGGCAGGCGGCCGAGGTCCACGACGATCACCTCGTCGTCGCCCCCGCCCTCGCCCGTGAGGTTGTCACCCGAGTGCTTGATCGCGCCGTTCACGATGGAGAGCTTGCCGAAGTAGCAGCTGTCGATGTGGTTGCGCTGGGGGCCGTACGCGATGACCGAGGCGTCCAGGTCGATGTCCTTGCCGCGGTACGCGGGCTCCCAGCCGAGGCCCATCTTGACCTGGGAGAGGAGCGGACGGCCGCCCTTGACCAGGGAGACGGTCTGGTTCTTCTGGAGGCTGACCCGGCCCTTGTCGAGATTGATCTTTCCGGTGCCGGGTGCGGCGGTGGGCGGAGCCGGGGGAGCGGCCGGGGCGGGCGGGGCGGCGGCCGTCCGGGGGTCCAGCGGCGGGGCCGGCGGGGTGACGGGCGGCGGGGCGATGGGCTGCGCGGGGGCCGGTGCCGGTTCCTCCACGGTCACGCCGAAGTCGGTGGCGATGCCCGCCAGGCCGTTCGCATAGCCCTGGCCGACCGCCCGGGCCTTCCAGGCGCCGTTGCGCAGGTAGATCTCCATGACCACCAGGGCCGTCTCCGTGCCCAGGCGGGGCGGGGTGAAGGTGGCCAGGACCGCGTTGTCGTCCGCATTGCGCACGGTGGCGGTGGGCTCGATGCCCTGGAAGGTCTGGCCCGCCGCGTCCGGGCTGGCCGTGACGACGATCTTCTCGATGCCCGGGGGGACCGCGGTCGTGTCGACCGTGATCGCGTCCGGGGCGGTGCCGCCGCCGGAGCGGTAGGTCACACCGGGGCCCGCGGGCTGGTTGTAGAAGATGAAGTCGTCGTCGGAGCGCACCTTGCCGTCGGCGGTGAGCAGCAGGCCCGAAACGTCGAGCCGCACCGGGGCGGTGACGTCCACCGTCACGCGGGAGACGGGGAGAGGGATGTTCGAGCCGGGGGTCATAGCTGTCATGCCGGGGATAACGAGCGGGGCCGCTTTACCGTTCCCTTACCCAAGGAATGATTCCAGCGGCCCCGTCGGTCCCGTGAGTCCCGTCGGTCCCGTCAGCCCCGCAAGAGGGCGGCTACGGAACCACGACGATCTTGCGCCCCACTCCCTTCGCGAACTGCTCCAGCGCCTGCGGGTAGCTCGTCAGCGGCAGCCGGTCGCTGATGAACACGTCCGGGTCGAGCACCCCCGTGGCGAACAGTTCCGCGGCCCGTTCGAAGCTGTGCAGCACCGCCATCGATCCGGTGATGGTGATCTCCTGGTTGTAGATGCGGTAGGGGTCGATGGTGACCCGGGTCGCGTAGTCGGCCACGCCGAACTGGAGGAAGGTGCCCGCCTTCGCCACCCGGTCCAGGCCGTCCTGGATCGCCGCCGCGTTGCCCGTCGCGTCGATCACCACGTCCCAGCCCTGCGGGCGGTCCAGTTCGTCGGCCCCCGCCGCGGCCGCCGACACGCCCAGCTGCCGGGCCGTGACCAGCCGTTGCGGATTCACGTCCACCACGTCCACGCTCGCCGCGCCCGTGCGCTTGGCGAGCTCCAGCATCATCAGGCCCATCGTGCCGGAGCCGTAGACGAGCACATGGGCGCCGAGACGGGCGTTCAGGACGTCGTAGCCGCGGACCGCGCAGGAGAGCGGCTCGACGAGGGCGGCGTCCTCGGTGCGGACGTGCTCGGGCAGCTTCACGCAGTTGGCCACGGGCGCCACCGCGTACTGGGCGGCGCCGCCCGCCGTCGTGACGCCGATCGCCGCCCATCGCTCGCACAGGTTGTTGTGGCCCGCGCGGCAGTACCGGCACTCGTAGCAGTACAGGGAGGGGTCCACCGCCACCCGGTCGCCGACCGCGAGCTCCGTGACGCGGCTGCCCACGCCGACCACCTCGCCCGCGAACTCGTGCCCGGGCACGATGGGCAGTCGGGGCGCGAACTCGCCCTGGAGGATGTGCAGGTCGGTGCCGCACAGGCCGCAGGCGGCGACCTCGACGACGACCTCGCGGGGGCCTGGCGTCGGGTCCGGGACCTCGGCGACGGCGGCCTTGCCCACGGACTCGATGACGGCGGCCTTCATTTCACGGCTCCCAACGACAGGCCCTGGACCAGCTTGTCCTGGGCGGCGAACCCCGCGGCGAGCACCGGCAGGGAGATGACGAGCGACGCGGCGCACACCTTCGCCAGGAACAGCCCCTGGCTGGTGATGAAGCCGGTCAGGAAGACGGGCGCGGTCTCCGCGACCACCCCCGTGAGCACCCGGGCGAAGAGCAGCTCGTTCCAGCTGAAGATGAAGCAGATGAGTGCCGTCGCGGCGATGCCGGGCAGGGCGATCGGGGCGACCACGCGGGCCAGGACCGTCGGCAGCCTGGCGCCGTCGATCTGCGCGGCCTCGATCACCGCGACCGGCACCTCGGCGAGGAAGGACTGCATCATCCACACCGCGATCGGCAGGTTCATGGAGGTGTAGAGGATGACCAGGAGCCAGATGTTGTCCAGCATCCCGGTGTTCTTCGCGAAGAGGTAGATCGGCAGGAGGCCCGCGACCACCGGCAGCATCTTCGTCGACAGGAAGAAGAACAGGACGTCGGTCCACTTCCGCACCGGCCGGACGGACAGCGCGTACGCGGCCGGCAGGGCCAGCAGCAGGACGCAGAGGGTGGAGACCACCGACGCCACCGTGGAGTTGACCAGCGCGGGCCACGGGCTCGCACCGCCTCCGGTGCCGAAGAACTCGCGGTAGCCGTCCAGGGTGAGCGCGGCGCCCAGGGAGGGCGGGTTGGTCGCGGCGTCCGACTCCGAGTGGAAGGACGTCAGGGCCATCCACGCGATGGGCAGGAAGAAGACGACTCCGGCCAGCCAGGCCACCAGGCCCAGGCCCGCACCCCGGGCGCGGACGGTGCTGCGGGGACCGCGGGTGCGGCGGGATCGTTCGGGTACGGCGGTGGCGCTCATGCGCGGGACACCTCCTCGCGGAACAGGGACGACACCACGCGCAGGGCGAAGGTCGCGATGATGATCGAGCCGATGACGACCAGGACGCCCGCGGCCGACGCGAGGCCGTTCTCGTGGGCCTGGTAGAAGCTCTGGTAGACGGTGTAGGGCAGGTTCGCGGTGCCCAGACCGCCGGAGGTGAGGGTGAAGACCGCGTCGAAGTTCTGCACGATGTAGATCGACCCCAGGAGCGCGCCCAGTTCGAGATAGCGGCGCAGGTGGGGGAGGGTGAGGTGGCGGAAGATCTGCCAGTCGCTCGCACCGTCCACCCGCGCGGCCTCGATCTGCTGATGGTCGCGGCTCTGCAGCCCGGCCAGCAGGATCAGCATCATGAACGGCGTCCACTGCCAGACCAGGGAGGCCTCGACCGCCAGCAGCGGGGTGTCCGAGATCCAGTCCGGCTGGGGGCCGCCCACGATGTGCAGGAGCCCGTTGAGCAGGCCGTACTCGGGGTTGTAGAGCACGTGCTTCCAGAGCAGCGCCGCCGCCACCGGGACCACCAGGAAGGGCGCGATCAACAGGGTGCGGACGATGCCGCGGCCCCGGAACCTGCGGTCCAGGAGCAGGGCGAGGCCGAGGCCCACGACCAGGCTGACCAGTACCACGGTGACGGTCAGCACGATCGTCGTCCAGACCGAGTGCCGCAGGTCGGCGTCGGTCAGGACGTCGGAGTAGTTGCCGAGGCCGGTGAAGTGCCGGGCCTTCGGGTAGAGGGCGTTCCAGTCGAAGAAGGAGATCACCAGCGTGGCCACGAAGGGCAGCTGGGTCACGGCGATCATGAAGATCAGGGCGGGCAGCAGCGGGGCGCGGGTGGCCCAGGCGCGCAGCCGGGAGGACGGCCTGCGCAAGGTGCGTACGGGTGTCGCGGCCACGGGGGCCGTCGTCGTGGCGGTCATCGTCCCTCGTACTCCTTGGCGATCTTCTCGGCGAGCTTCTGGGACTTGCTCAGGGCCGAGTCGACGGACTGGCGTCCGGCGATGGCCGCGCTGATCTCCTGCGAGACCTTGGTGCCGAGGTCGGTGAACTCGGGGATGCCGACGAACTGGATGCCGGGCGCGGGACGCGGCTGCACCCCGGGGTCGCGCGGCCGGGCCCCTTCGATGGCCTCGCGGGTCATGTCCTGGAAGGCGGCGGCCTCCTTGCGGTAGGCGGCGTTCGTGTAGGTCGAGGCGCGCTTGCCCGCCGGGACGTTGGACCAGCCGGTGGTGTCCCCGACCAGCTGCTCGTACCGCTTGCTGGACGCCCAGGAGATGAACTTCCAGGCCTTGTCGGAGTTGTGGGAGGCCTTCTGCATGCCCCAGGCCCAGGTGTAGAGCCAGCCGGAGGAGTCGGTCTTCTCGACCGGTGCCGGGACGTAGCCGAGCTTGCCCTTGACCGGGGAGTCGGCCGCCTCCAGCAGGCCGGCCGCCGACGTGGCGTCGTACCACATGGCCGTCTTGCCCTGCGTCATGTTGTTGAGGCACTCGGCGAATCCGGACTGGGCCGCGCCCGACTCGCCGTGCTCGCGGACGAGGTTCACATAGAACTTGGTCGCCTTCTCGAACTCGGGGGAGTCGAGGCGCGCCTTCCAGTCCTTGTCGAACCAGGTGCCGCCGAAGGTGTTCACGACGGTGGTGAGGGGAGCCATCAACTCGCCCCAGCCGGGCAGGCCGCGCAGACAGATGCCCTTCATGCCGGACTCCGCGCCGTCGGCCCGTGCGGCCAGTTCGCCCACCTGTTCCCAGGTGGGGTGCGCGGGCATCGTGAGCCCCTTCTTCGCGAACACGTCCTTGCGGTACATCAGGAAGGACGACTCGCCGTAGAACGGCTGCCCGTAGAGCTTGCCGTCGTCGGCCGTCAGGGACTGCCGCATCGGCTTCAGGATGTCCTGCTCGTCGTACGCGCCGTCGTCGCGCACGTACGAGTCCATCTCGTGCAGCCAGCCGTTCCTGGCATAGATCGGTATCTCGTAGTTGCTCAGCGTGGCGACGTCGTACTGGCCCGCCTGGTTGGCGAAGTCCTGGCTGATCTTGTCGCGCACGTCGTTCTCCGGCAGCACGGTGAAGTTCACCTTGATGCCGGTCTCTTCGGTGAAGTGCGCCTTGGTGAGCTTCTGGAGCTCCACCATCTGAGGGTTGTTGACCATCAGGACGTTGATGGAGTTGCCTCCGGAGCCCGCGCCACCCGCTCCGGTCCAGCAGCCGGAGAGCAGCGGGGTGAGCAGCGTCCCTGCGGCGACCGCGGCGAGCAGTGCGCGCGGCCTCCGTCGGCTCGGGGTTCGCATGGATCACTCCTGGACGTATGGGGAGATAAGGGGCGCGGCCGGGCGCGGACGGGCCCCTGGGGAGGGTCGGTTGGGTTTCTGGATGTGACGAGAGGAGGGGAGGGCGGGTGAGTTGGGTTCTCAGACTCGGATGACCTGAGGGCCTTGCAGGGAGTAGCGGTGCGCCTCGGACGCCGGGAGCAGCGTGCTGGTGACGATCGCCTCCAGGGCGCTGACGTCGGCGAACCGGCAGAAGCTGACCGCGCCGAACTTGGTGTGCACGCCCGCGAAGACGGTGCGCCGGGAGGCCCGGATCGCCTGCGCCTTGACCTCGCTGACCGCCGGGTCGGGGGTGGTGAGGCCGTGCTCGCGGGAGATGCCGTTCGCACCGATGTAGGCGAGGTCGATGACGAAGCCGGCGAGCATCTTCGTCGTCCAGTGGTCCACGGTCGCGAGCGTCCCGGGACGGACCCGGCCACCGAGCAGCAGGACGCTGGTGTGGTCCGCCTCGGCGAGCGCGCCGGCCGTGGCCAGGGACGCGGTGACCACCGTCAGCGGCCGGTCCCTGGGCAGTGCCTCGGCGATGAGCTGCGGGGTGAAGCCCTCGTCGACGAACACGGTCTCGGCGTCCCCGAGCAGCTCGGCCGCCGCGGCCGCGATCCTGCGCTTCTCGGGCACATGGCTCGTGGTGCGGAAGGCGAGTGTGGTCTCGAAGCCGGCGCTCTCCACGGGATAGGCGCCGCCGTGGGTGCGGCGCACCAGACCGTGGTCCTCCAGGGTGCGCAGATCGCGCCGCACGGTCTCCTTGGCGACGCCCAGTTCGGCGGCGAGGGCGGTGACGTCGACCGAGCCCGCGCGGCGTGCGGCCCGGACGATCTCGCGCTGCCGTTCCTCCGCCGTCATCGCCGTCATGGCCGTCACCCGCTCCCTCGCGCTCCGTCGCACACTGCCCGTTCGGGCCCGGCGGGCCCTTGAGGGAAGTTCTACAGCGGGTTTTCGCCACTGACCAGGTCTGTTGCGTGCCCGATGGTGCCCGGTCGTGCCCGTTTCGCGCGACCGCTGCCCGCGGCGGACCTGGGGCGGAGCGGGGGTCGTGGGGAGATCGGGCAGGGTGCGTGCCCGAACGCGGGAGCGGGCGGGCCCGTTCGGTGCCCGCCCGCTCCCGGGTCGTCGTCCTGTGCCGCTGTGCCGCTGTGCCGAGCCGCTGTCAGTACGGCCAGATCGGCGGGCGGGTGGTGAAGTGGCCGCCCAGGTGGGCGTGGTCCGGGTTGTCCGGGTCGAGCTCGCCCTGCTCGGCGATCAGCTTCTCCGCGTACGGCTCGGAGTCGTCCCGCGGCTCGTAGCCCATTGCCCGCGCGGTCGACAGGTCCCACCACAGGCGGGTGTTGGCGGACGAGCCGTAGACGACGGTGTGCCGCACGTCCTCGGCGGTCAGTGCCGCGTGGAAGAGGCGGGCCCCGTCCTCGGGGCTCATCCAGACGGAGAGCATGCGTACGCTCGTCGGCTCGGCGAAGCAGGAGCCGATCCGCACCGAGACGGTCTCCAGGCCGTGCTTGTCCCAGTAGAACTGCGCGAGGTCCTCGCCGAACGACTTGGACAGTCCGTAGAAGGTGTCGGGGCGGCGCGGGGTGTCGATCGGGATGAGCGGGTCCTCGCCCTGGGGGCGCGGGGTGAATCCCACCGCGTGGTTGGAGGAGGCGAACACGATCCGGCGTACGCCCTCTTCGCGCGCCGCCTCGTACAGGTTGTACGTCCCCTCGATGTTCGCCTTGAGGATCTTGTCGAAGGAGGCTTCCAGGGAGATGCCCGCGAGGTGGATGATCGCGTCGACACCCCGGACCGCCTCGCGCAGCGCCGCCCGGTCGGAGAGGTCCGCGGTGATCGCGCCCGGCTCGCCCTCGACGGGCAGCAGGTCGAGGAGGCGCAGCTCGTAGCCGTACTCCGGCAGCAGTCCCCGCATCAGGGTGCCGAGTCCGCCGGCGGCGCCGGTGAGCAGAACGGTGCGGGGAGCGGGCATGCGGGTGTCTCCTCGGTGCGGGGCGATGTGCCACGACGGGCGGCCGTATTCATGTACGACATTCACATCCGTGGACACGCTAGGGAGTGCCGACCTGCCCCGTCAAGTGTCGCGCGGAGGTGGCGAATCCGCTGCGGTGTTGCGGGTTTGCGCGCTTGACCCGTCCCGAGGTCGCGAATTAGCGTGGGCGCGTTCAGAAATATAGACGTGGATCAGAAACGTGCACCGGTGAGCACTTGTCTAGGGAGAGCCCGTGACCTCAGCCCCTCTCGCCGCTCGACTGAGTATCCCGAGCGGGCCGTTGTTCTTCCCCGTCACCGCGTACGGCCCCGACGGCTCCGTCGACCTCGACGTCTACCGCGAACACGTGCGGCGCGGTGTCGAGGCCGGAGCCGCGGCCGTCTTCGCCTGCTGCGGCACGGGTGAGTTCCACGCGCTCACGCCGGAGGAGTTCGAGGCGTGCGTACGGGCGGCGGTGGAGGCGGCCGCGGGACGCGTGCCCGTCGTCGCGGGCGCCGGATACGGGACCGCGCTGGCCGTCCGCTACGCGCGGCTGGCGGAGGCCGCCGGGGCCGACGGGCTGCTCGCCATGCCGCCCTACCTCGTCGTGGCCGGCCAGGAGGGACTGCTGCGGCACTACCGCGAGATCGCCGCCGCCACCTCGCTCGACATCGTCGTCTACCAGCGCGACAACGCCGTCTTCACGCCGGAGACCGTCGTCGAACTGGCCCGCACGGACGGCATCATCGGCTTCAAGGACGGGCTCGGCGACCTCGATCTGATGCAGCGCATCGTGAGCGCCGTGCGCACCGAGGTCCCGGGCGACTTCCTGTACTTCAACGGACTGCCGACGGCGGAGCTGACCGGGCTCGCCTACCGGGGCGTGGGCATCACGCTCTACTCGTCCGCGGTGTTCTGCTTCGCCCCCGAGATCGCGCAGGCCTTCCACCGCGCGCTGAACACCGGGGACGACGAGACGGTGAACCGGCTGCTCGACGGCTTCTACCGACCCTTCGTCGACCTGCGGGCCCTGGGCCGGGGCTACGCCGTCGCACTCGTCAAGGCGGGCGTACGGCTGCGGGGCCTGGACGTGGGCGAGGTACGGCCGCCGCTGCACGAACCGGCCGAGGACCACGTCAAGCAGCTGGCACAGCTGATCGAGCGCGGCCACGCGCTGCTGGAGGGGGGCCTGTGAAGACGTCCGCCTTCCTCTACCCGTGGGACGTCAACGGAGACCCGGAGGCCGCCGCGCGCACGGCCGGACTCGGCGTCCGGCAGGTCACGCTCGCCTCCGCCTACCACTCCACGCGGGCCCTGACGCCCCGGCATCCCCGGCACCGCGTCGTCACCGCCTCGCACGCGGCCGTGCTGTACCCGGCGGACGACGCGCGCTGGCGGGGGCGCATCCCGCGCCCGTACGCGGCCGGCGACTGGGCGCCCGGGGACGCGTTCGGGACGGCCGCCGCCGAGCTCGCCGACGCCGGCCTGGAGGTCCACACATGGGTGGTCCTCGCGCACAACTCCCGTATGGGAGCGGACCATCCGTCGACGTCCGTGGTCAACGCGTACGGCGACCGCTACCCCTGGGCCCCGTGCATCGCGCAGCCCGCGACGCGGGCCTACCTCGTCGACCTCGCCGCGGAGGCCGCCGTGCGCCCCGGAGCGCACGGCACGGAGCTGGAGTCGCTGGGCTGGTACGGGCTGGCCCACCTGCACGCACACGACAAGATCGGCGGGGTGGCGCTCGGCGACGCCGGCCAGTACCTGATGTCGCTGTGCTTCTGTCCGGCATGCCTCGACGGCTACGCCGGACAGGGCCTCGACGCACGGCGGCTGCCGTCCGCCGTACGGGAGGCGCTGGACGCGGTATGGCGAGGCGCGCCGTCGGACGGCGGCTGGGCCGGGGTCGAGAAGCTGCTCGGAGCTCAGGCGGCGGCGGGCACGCGCGCGTGGCGCGACGCGGTCGCCGGGGAACTCCAGGAGGCGGCGGTCGCGGCGGTGCGGGCCGCGGCGCCCGACAGGTTCCAGGTGCTGCTGCACGCGGACCCGGTGTCCTACCACTGCGGCGCGAACGTCGGTGTGGATCCCGCACGCATCCTGTCCGTGGCGGACGGGGTGGTCGTCCCGTGCACCGGCGGCGCGGGGCTGCTCACTCCCTTCGCCGAGGCCCGCCCGCCCGGCCGGGAGAGCGTGCTGGCCGCCAACTTCACCGTCGTGTCGGGGATGGGCGGACACCCGGGGACGCTCGCCGCGGACGCGGAGCGGGCGGCGGCGCTCGGCGCGACCGAACTCCGCCTCTACCACGCCGGGCTGGCGTCGGACGCGGACCTGGCCGCGGTACGGGAGGCCCTGGCGGGGCTGATCTAGGGGCAGCGCCGCAGAGGCTCCGGCGTCCGGGGGCGGGCCGGCTCGTCCCAGCCCGTCCGGCGCTTGAGGGCGAGGCCGGTCAGGCCGATGCGGGCGTCCGGGGCGGCAGCCGCCAGGGGAGGCGGGACGGACAGAGGCGGCAGGGGCGAGCCACCCGGTCCTACCCCGGCACCGGCGCCCCGGACCGCCGCAGCAACGGCCCCACCGTGACCAGGCGGGCGACCCCCAGCGCCACCAGCAGCACCCGGTGGTCGACCAGCTCGACCAGCCCGGCACCGACGGCCAGCCCCACGGCGTTGGGCGCGTACAGCAACGTGCCCGCCGTCGCGGTGACACGGCCGAGCAGATGACCGGGAGTCTCCCGCTGGATCGCGGTGTACGCCGCGACCAGGACGCACGGCAGCCCGACGCCGACGGCGACGCACGAGCCGAGCACCACGGCGTCGGAGGGGACCGCGCGCAACGCGACCGCGACGGCGGTGAGCGCGATCCCGTACCCGGCGAACCGCCGTTCGCCCAGACGGCGCAGGAGCGGCCCGGAGGCCAGCCCGACGGCGACGGAACCGACGCCCTGGGCGACGTACAGCACGCCCACGTACGCGGGGGAGTGCCCCAGCCCCTCGGCCACGGCGTAGACCGTCGCGCCGTTGAGCCCCGCGAAGAGCATGGTCGTGCCCCCGGCCACGACCAGGGTCCGCAGATCGCCGTGGCGCCACAGGGCACGCGCGCCCAGCGCCGTGCGGGCCCGCCACCCCTCCGTCGTCCCCCTGGGCGGCGGGATCTCATGGACGCGCAGCAGCGCGAACACGCCCGCCGCCGCGGCGAACGTCACCGCGTCCAGCAGCGCGACCGGTGCGCCCCCGTACGCCGCGTACAGGCCCGCCCCGGTGAGCGGGGCGACCAGCTTCATGCCCTCGTTGACCGCCATGCGCAGACCGTTGAAGTCGCCGAGGAGCGGGGTGCCGACCGCGGAGGCGAGCAGGGCGGACTCGGCCGCGTCGTGCACGACCCCCGTCGCGCCGTAGACCAGGAGCACCGCGAACAGGACCCACAGGCGGTCCGGCGCGTCCACGGCGAGCAGCAGGGGCAGCAGCGCGGCGAGGGCCAGGTTCGAGGTGATCAGGAGCGGTCTGCGGCGGGTGCGGTCGGCGAGGGTGCCGAGCGCGGGGCCGATCAGCGTCGGGGCCCACAGCGTGAAGACGCACAGGGCCGCCAGGCCGTCCGAGCCGGTCAGGTCCTTGACCCAGATACCGCAGACCAGCCACATCGCCGACGATCCGAAACCGGAGATCACCGCTCCGGAGAGGTACAGCGCCGCGTTGCGGTCGCTCAGCACTCGGGTCACTGTCCATGTCATGGCCGGTGATCGTGGTTCTAAGGCGGCACCCCGGGCATCGGGCGATCGCCCTAGGGTCCGGCCTGCGCGGGCCGGACCGGCGCGCCGCCGATGAGTTCCGGGCGCGACTCCGGTCCACCCTTCAGTGGACTCGAATGCTGAGGAGAAGTGGATGAGCGTCGAGATGTTCGACCTCGGGCCGCAGGCCCTGATCGTGGCGCGGCTCGCGGAGGGCGTGATGGACGGGCAGCTCGACAACGAGACGCCCTGTCCGAGGTACCCGGTGCACACCATGCTGGGACATCTGGCCGGACTGTCCGTGGCCTTCCGCGACGCGGGCCGCAAGGAACTGGGTCCCACGACGGACACCAGCCCCGACACCTCGCTGCCGGACATCGCGGCCGGCTGGCGGGAGACCCTGCCGAAGGCGCTCGACGAGCTCGCCGAGGCCTGGCGGGACCCGGCGGCCTGGACGGGCGGGACCCGGGCGGGCGGAGTGCCGCTGCCGGGCGCGGTGGCCGCCGCCGTCGTCGCCGACGAACTGGTGGTGCACGGCTGGGACCTCGCCCGCGCCACCGGCCAGGCGTACGACCCTGACCCCGTCGCCCTCCAGGCGTCGTACGGGTTCCTCGCCGCCGCGGCCGAGGACCCGAGCAGGGGCGGGGGCATCTTCGGTCCCGTGGTGCCGGTGCCCGACGACGCGCCGCTCCTCGACCGGGTGCTCGGGCTGAGCGGCCGCGACCCCGGCTGGAAGGCGTAGCGCGCCCGCGACCCCGACCGGAAGGCCTGGCGCGCCCGCGTGCGGCGGTCCCGGGGGACATGCTGGGCCCCGCGGCGCGGGCCGCGCGTACGCTCCCCGCATGGCCATCGCCCTCACGGTCCTCGGCACCGCATCCCCGCACCCGCAGCCCGGCCGTCCCTGTTCCGGCCATCTGCTCCGGGGCGGGGGCGCCGAGGTGTGGGTCGACGCGGGGCCCGGCACCTTCGCCGAATTGCAGAGGCACACGGATCCGACTCGGCTGGACGCGATATGGGTCTCGCATCTGCACGCCGATCACTACGCCGACCTGACGGCCGCCCTGTACGGGTTCGCCCACGGAGGACTCACGCTTCCCGCGCCCCTGCCCGTGTACGGGCCGCCGGATCTCGCACGGCGGCTCGCCGGCTTCTTCGGGCAGCCCGATATCGGCTTCATGGCCGGGGTGTTCGACTTCAGGACCCTGTACGACGGCCACGAGGAGCGCGTGGGCGACCTGGTGCTGCGGACCAGGGCCGTCGTGCACGACGTCGAGGCCTACGGGCTGCGGGCCGAGTGCGGCGGCAGCGTCCTCGCCTATTCCGGAGACAGCGGGCCGTGCCCCGGGCTCGACGAACTCGCCTCCGGCGCGGACCTGTTCCTGTGCGAGGCGGACATCGACCGGCATGGCGAAAGCGAACGCCCGGTGCACCTCACGCCGGAGGACGCCGGCGCGGTCGCCCGGCGGGCCGGGGTCGGCGAGTTGCTCGTCACCCACGTGGGGCCGACGCTGACGCCGCAGACGGCGACCACGCGCGCCGCGGACGCCTTCGGCGGCCGGACCGCGACCGCCCGCGAGGGCGGCACCCGAGCCTTCTGACCGCACGCCGGCCGTTCCGCCTCGAAGCCGCACCTCTGAACACCTCGTGCGCAACGGCGAGTCCGGCCGGGACGCGCACCCCTGAACACCTCGTGCGCAACGGTTGGTCCGGCCGCGACGTGGCACTCCTGAACAGCCCGTGCGCCGCGCCCCCGACTCGCCGGGCACCTCCCCCCGGCCCGCCGGTCACCCCAACTTCTTTTGTCCGAAGCGTTGACGAAACACGGCACCGCTCTTACCTTCATCGCGTCGTACTTCGTACGTCATATATGAGACGCGATACGCGAGATCCGATACACGCGATCCGACACGTGAGATCCGAGAGGCGCGCATGACCTCTGTGCCCACCCCGATTCCGTCCCGCACGCAATTCGTGCTGGAGGGGATCAAACACCGCATCCTCACCGGGCAGTTGACGCCCGGACAGGCCCTGGTCGAGACCGAGCTCGCCGCGCAGTTCGGGGTGTCGAAGACACCGGTGCGCGAGGCGCTCAAGACACTGGCCGGTACCGGTCTTGTCGTGATGAGCCAGTACAAGGGCGTCACGGTGCGCATGGTGGATGCGGACATGGCGCGCGAGGTGTACGACGTGCGGCTGCTCCTCGAACCGGAGGCGCTGCGCCGGGCGGTGCGCCGTGGGGCCTCCCTCGACGCCGCGCGGGACGCGCTGACCCGCGCCGACGGGGCCGCCGACACCGCCGAACGCTCGCTCGCCAACCGGGAGTTCCACCGCGCCTTGTACGTGCCCTGCGGCAATCCGCTGCTCGGCCGGATGCTCGACGAGGTGCGCGACCAGGCCGCCCTGGTCTCCACGGTCGCCTGGGCCGCGAACCCGTCCTGGGAACGCGAGGCCAGCGAGCACCGGGAGATCCTGCGGCTCGCTCTCGACGGTGACGCCGACGGCGCGGCCGGGGCGCTGCACGCCCACATCGCGTCGTTCGTGCAACGGGCCTTCCCCCAGGGCCAGGAAGAGGATGGACAGGAATGACAGCGACGTACGAGACCCAGCGGGCGGCGCTCGCCGAGGTCGTGGCGATCCCCGTGACCCCGTTCGCCGAGGACGGCACGATCGACCGCGACACTCACCGGGCCCTGCTGCGTCGGCTGCTCGACGGCGGAGTCAGAACCCTGACGCCGAACGGCAACACGGGGGAGTTCTACGCGCTGACGCCCGAGGAGCGGCAACTCGTCACCGAGCTGACCGTCGAGGAGGCGGGGGACCGGGCCGCCGTCCTCGTCGGCGTCGGACACGACGTGCCCACCGCGATCGCCTCGGCGCGGCACGCACGGGAACTCGGCGCGCAGATGGTGATGGTCCATCAGCCGGTGCACCCGTACGTCTCGGAGGGCGGCTGGGTCGACTACCACCGGGCCATCGCCGAGGCCGTGCCGGAACTCGGCGTCGTCCCCTACCTCCGCAACCCGCTGCTGGAGGGTGCGCGCCTGGCCGAACTCGCCGACGTCTGCCCGAACGTCGTCGGGGTGAAGTACGCCGTGCCGGACGCCGCGCGCTTCGCCGCCTTCGCGCGGGACGCCGGACTCGAACGCTTCGTCTGGGTGGCCGGACTCGCCGAGCCCTACGCACCCTCGTACTTCTCGGCCGGTGCCACCGGCTTCACCTCGGGGCTCGTCAACGTCGCCCCCGCGGTCTCCCTGAACATGATCGAAGCGCTTCGAGCCGGGGACTATCCGGCCGCCATGAAGGTCTGGGAACAGATCCGCCGCTTCGAGGAGCTCCGCGCGGCCAACGGCTCGGCGAACAACGTCACCGTGGTCAAGGAGGCGCTGGCCTCGCTCGGCCTGTGCCGCCGTGACGTCCGCCCGCCGAGCAAGCCGCTGCCCGGACCCGAGCGCGCGGAAGTGGCGGCCATCGCCGCGGGGTGGTCCATATGAAGCGCCCGGAGGACCTCAGAAGCCACCAGTGGTACGGCACGGACGGGCTCCGCTCGTTCAGCCACCGGGCCCGGACGCGGCAGCTCGGCTATCTGCCCGAGGAGCACCTCGGCAAGCCGGTCGTCGCCATCCTCAACACCTGGAGCGACATCAACCCCTGCCACGTGCACCTGCGCGACCGCGCGCAGGCCGTGAAACGCGGTGTGTGGCAGGCCGGCGGGTTCCCGCTCGAATTCCCGGTGTCGACGCTCAGCGAGACCTTCCAGAAGCCGACCCCGATGCTCTACCGCAACATGCTCGCGATGGAGACCGAGGAACTGCTGCGGTCGTACCCGGTCGACGGCGCGGTGCTGATGGGCGGCTGCGACAAGTCGACTCCCGCCCTGCTGATGGGCGCGGCCTCCGTCGATCTGCCGACCGTGTTCGTGCCTGCCGGGCCGATGCTTCCCGGGCACTGGCGCGACGAGGTCCTCGGCTCCGGCACGGACATGTGGAAGTACTGGGACGACAAGCGAGCCGGGCTCATCGGGGACTGCGAGATGAGCGAACTGGAGAGCGGGCTCGCCAGGTCACCGGGGCACTGCATGACCATGGGGACGGCGTCCACGCTCACCGCCGCCGCCGAGGCCCTCGGCGTCACCGTGCCCGGCGCGTCGAGCATCCCCGCAGTCGACTCCGGACACGACCGGATGGCCGCCGCGTCCGGGCTCAGGATCGTCGAACTCGTCCGCAAGGACCGCAAGTTGTCCGACATCCTGACGGCCGACGCCTTCGCGGACGCGGTGACCTGCGTCCTCGGCCTCGGCGGCTCCACCAACGCCGTGATCCATCTGATCGCCATGGCAGGCCGGGCCGGCGTTCCCCTCACCCTCGACGACTTCGACCGCATCGCGCGGACCGTGCCGGTGCTCGCCGACGTCCGGCCCGGCGGACAGAAGTACCTGATGGAGGACTTCCACTTCGCCGGCGGCCTGCCCGGGTTCCTGTCGCGGATCACCGACCTGCTGCACCTCGACCGGCCGACCGTGTCGTACGACAGCATGCGCGAACAGCTCGACGGCGCACGTGTGCAAAACGACGACGTCATCCGCACCCGCGACAACCCGGTCGCGTCGGAGGGAGGGGTCGCCGTGCTGCGCGGCAACCTCTGCCCCGACGGTGCCGTCATCAAGCACATCGCCGCCGAACCGCACCTGCTCAAGCACACCGGTCCCGCGGTCGTGTTCGACGACTACCGGACCATGCAGCGCACCATCAACGACCCCGGGCTCGGCATCACGGCCGACAGCGTGCTGGTGCTGCGCAACGCCGGCCCCAAGGGCGGCCCGGGCATGCCCGAGTACGGGATGCTGCCCATCCCCGACCACCTGCTGAAGCAGGGCGTCCGGGACATGGTGCGGATCTCCGACGCCCGGATGAGCGGCACCAGTTACGGCGCGTGCGTGCTGCACGTGGCGCCCGAGTCGTACGTCGGCGGGCCGCTCGCCCTGGTGCGCAGCGGTGACACGATCACCCTCGACGTCGAGGCCCGCACCCTTCGGCTCCACGTGGACGACGAGGAGCTGGAGAACCGCAGGGCGCGCTGGACGCCGCCGCCCGCCCGGTACGAGCGCGGTTACGGCGCGCTCTACAACGACCAGATCACACAGGCCGACACCGGCTGCGACTTCGAGTTCCTGGCCAGGCCGGGGAAGGTGCCGGACCCGTACGCCGGGTGACCCCGAGCGGGCGCGGGGATGCCCGTCCCGCACCCGGGGACCCCGATCCGCACCCGGGGTCCCCGGACCACACCCGGGGTCCCCGGACCGCACGTCCGCACGGCCGCACGGCCGACATCCCGAACGAGATCCGCGAAGCGCTTCAACCAGATGCATGCAGCAAGCGCTTCCTGCACAGTCCGTGAACGACCGGTCGCACCTACCGAACAGACCCACCGCAAGCGAACGGAGAACAGTCATGGCCCAAGCCGCAGCCGTGGCGAAACCGCCCGCGCCGGCCCGGCGACGCCGTGCCTCCGCGACGCCGCGCAGGCTCCCGTATCTGCTGATCGCCCCGGCGGCGCTGCTGATGCTGGGCTTCATCGCCTACCCCGTCATCAGCGTCTTCTACTACAGCCTGCAGAACTACAACCCCACCAAGCCCTGGCGCAACGGCTACGCGGGCTTCGACAACTTCGTGCACGCCTTCACCGACGACCCCCAGTTCTGGGACACGCTGACCTTCAGCGCCAAGTGGGTCGTCGTCGAGGTGGGCCTGCAGCTGCTGTTCGGCCTCGCGCTCGCGCTGATCGTCAACCAGACCTTCGTGGGACGGGCGGTCGGCCGCGCGCTGGTCTTCTCGCCGTGGGCCGTCTCGGGCGTGCTGACCTCCGCGATCTGGGTGCTGCTCTACAACTCCCAGACGGGCATCACCCGTTACCTCGCCGACGCGGGCATCGGACAGTACGGCACCAGCTGGCTCTCCGACACCTCCACCGTCTTCCCGGCCGCGGTGGTCGCCGATCTGTGGCGCGGCGTGCCGTTCTTCGCGATCCTCATCCTCGCCGACCTCCAGTCCGTCTCCAAGGATCTGTACGAGGCCGCCGAGGTCGACGGCGCGGGCCGGGTCCGGCAGTTCCTGCACATCACACTGCCGCACCTCAAGGACGCCATCGTCCTGTCCACACTGCTGCGCGCGGTGTGGGAGTTCAACAACGTCGACCTGCTCTACACGCTGACCGGCGGAGGCCCCGCGGGCGAGACGACGACACTGCCGCTCTACATCGCGAACACCAGTGTCGACGCCCACAACTTCGGCTACGCGTCGGCCCTGACCACGGTCGCGTTCGTGATTCTGCTCTTCTGCTCGATCGTCTACCTGCGACTGAGCAAGTTCGGAGGCGGGGACAAGTGATCACCAAGGACGCCGGGACGATCGCTCCGGCCGCACCCGCACCGGTGGCCGACGAACCCCGGCCGGCCGTACGGAGGACGGGGCGGGCCTGGGACGAGGTGCCCCGCTGGCAGATCTACCTCCCGCTGTCGGTCTACCTGCTCTTCACCCTCGTCCCCTTCTACTGGATCCTGCTGTTCGCGCTCCGCCCGGCCGGCTCCACCTCGCTCGTGCCGTGGCCCATGACCTTCGACCACTTCGACAAGGTGTGGACCGAGCGCAGCTTCGGGACCTACTTCCAGAACAGCGTGCTCATCGCGCTCGCCACCCTGGTGCTGACGACCGTCGTCGCCCTCGCCGGCGGATACGCCCTCGCCCGCTTCGACTTCAGGATCAAGCGCGGCTTCATGCTGGCGCTGCTGTGCTCCCAGTTCGTGCCGGGGGCGCTGCTCCTCGTGCCGCTCTTCCAGATCTTCGCCAAGCTCCAGATGATCAACTCGCTGGGCAGCGTCATCATCGCCGAGACGGTCTTCCAGCTGCCGCTGTCGATGATCCTCATCAGCGGGTTCATCAGGAACGTGCCCTACTCCCTGGAGGAGGCCGCCTGGGTCGACGGCTGCGACCGCTTCAAGGCCTTCCGGATCGTCGTGCTCCCGCTGCTGCGGCCCGGCCTGATCGCCGTCGGCTCCTTCGCCTTCGTGCACGCCTGGAACCACTTCCTGTTCGCCCTGATGTTCCTCAGCGACCAGGGCAAGCAGACCATCCCGGTCGGCCTCAACACCCTGATGAGCTCGGACAGCGTCGACCTCGGCGCGCTCGCCGCCGGCGGCATCATCGCCGCCGTCCCCGTCGTCATCGTCTTCGCCTTCATCCAGAAGTGGCTGATCACAGGATTCAGCGCGGGGGCGGTGAAGGGATGAGCCACCAGCCTCGGGCGTCCGCCGCCGGCGGGCCGACGAGCCCGCCCGCCCGGGACCTGCCGCTGCCCGTCGTCCTCGCCGGCGCCCGCGGCCACGGCGACTGGCACCTGCGCAACATCCGCCGTCTTCAGGACAAGGGCCTCGTACGGCTCGCCGGGATCTGCGAGCTGACCCCGCTCACGGACGCGGAGCTGGACGGCCGGCAGGTCCAGCAGTCCGCCGACTTCGGCGCCCTCCTCGACTCCACCCGCGCGGCGATCGCCGTGATCTGCACCCCCATCCCCACCCACACCGACCTGGCGCTGACCGCCGCGGGCAAGGGCGTGCACCTGCTGCTGGAGAAGCCGCCCGCCCCCTCGTACGCGGAGTTCCGCAGGATGGCCGACGGGGTCGCCGCGGCCGGCGTCGCCTGCCAGATCGGCTTCCAGTCGCTCGGCTCGCACGCCGTGCCCGCCGTCCGGGAACTGATCGCCGCGGGTGCGATCGGCCGGGTGCTCGGGATCGGCGGGGCCGGAGCGTGGGCACGGGACGAGGCGTACTACCGGCGTGCGCCGTGGGCGGGCAAGCGCCGCCTGAACGGTGTGGACGTCGTCGACGGCGTGCTGACGAACCCCCTCGCCCACGCCGTCGCCACGGCGCTCGCCCTCGACGGTGCCACCCGCGCCGAGGACGTCGCCGGGATCGAGACCGAGCTGCTGCGCGCCAACGACATCGAGTCCGACGACACCTCGTGCGTGCGCGTCACCACGGCCGGCGGCCGGATCACCGTGGCCGCGACCCTGTGCGCCGAACGCCCCGACGAGCCGTACGTCGTGGTGCACGGCAGCGCCGGGCGGATCACCTTCTGGTACAAGCAGGACCGCGTTCTCGTGCAGCGCTCCGGGCACGGCCCCGAGGAGACCGACTTCGGCCGGACGGACCTGCTGGAGAACCTGGTCGCCCATCTGACGGACGGCACGGACCTGCTGGTCACACCCGAGTCGACGGGTGCCTTCATGAAGGTCGTTGAAGCGATTCGACAGGCGCCCGATCCCCGCGCCCTGCCCGCGGACAGCTGGACCCGGGTGCCCGGTGAGAACCGCCGGGTCGTGCGCGGCGTCGACGGCCTGGTCGCGGCGGCCGCCGACACCCTCGCCCTCTACTCCGAGCTGGGCGCCGTCTGGGCGCCGCCGAAGGAGGTGAGCACCGGATGAACGAGGAGTCGCTGGTCCTGCGCGTGGCGGGCCGCCCCGTCGGCCGCTATCTCACCCGGCCCGCACTGCCCGCCCGGCTGTCGCCGCGCCCGTACCTGCACCCCGTCACCACGCTGGCCGGCACCGCCGTCACCGAGCTGTGCCCCGCCGACCACGCCCACCACCTCGGCGTCGGTGTCGCCGTACCCGACGTCGAGGGGCACAACTTCTGGGGCGGGCGCACCTATGTCCGCGACCGGGGCCCCACCGAACTCGACAACCACGGCGCTCAGCGGCACACCGCCTTCCAGCTGCGCGACCCCGACGGCTTCGTCGAGGAACTGCGCTGGGTGGCCGCGGGCGGCGAACTGCTGCGCGAGCGGCGCACGGTGGCGACCACCGCACTGACCGGGTCCGCCTGGGCGCTGGACTTCACCTTCTCGCTGACGAACACCACGCGGGGCACGCTGTCCATCGGCAGTCCGGCCACCAACGGGCGGCCCGGCGCGGCCTACGGCGGCTTCTTCTGGCGCGCCCGCAAGGAGGCCGAGGCACCACGGGTGTTCACCGCCGACGCCGAGGGCGTGACCGCGGTGCACGGCCGGCGCGCCGACTGGCTCGCCCTCGCGGGCGCCACCTGGACGCTCGTCTTCGCCGGCGCCACCACGGCGACGCGCCACGACCCGTGGTTCGTGCGCGCCGCCGAGTACCCGGGGGTGGGTTCCTCGCTCGCCCACGAGGAGCGGCTGCCCGTCGCCGCCGGTGACACGGTCGTGCGGCGGATCGTCACCGTCGTCGCCGACGGCCGGCTCGACCGGGCCGAGGCCGCAGCGCTCGTCCGCAAGGCGGTGAGTCCCTGATGGCCCTGCCCTCCGCCGACCTCGGTGACGGGACCTACCGCAACCCCGTCCTGGACGCCGACTGGTCCGACCCCGACATCCTGCGGGTCGGCGACGACTTCTACCTCACCGCCTCCAGTTTCGGCCGTGCTCCGGGGCTGCCGCTGCTGCACTCCCGCGACCTGGTCAACTGGACGCTCGTCGGACACGCCCTGCCCCGCCTGGAGCCCGCGGCGGGCTTCCGCACCCCCCGGCACGACTGCGGGGTGTGGGCCCCGTCGCTGCGGCACCACGACGACCGCTTCTGGATCTTCTGGGGCGACCCCGACCACGGTGTCTTCCAGGTCAACGCCCCCGAGATCCGGGGTCCTTGGACCCGTCCGCACCTGGTCAAGGAGGGCAAGGGGCTCATCGACGCCTGTCCGCTGTGGGACGAGGAGACCGGCGAGGCCTATCTCGTGCACGCGTGGGCCAAGTCCCGTTCGGGCATCAAGAACAGGCTCACGGGTCACCGCATGCGCCCCGACGGCACGGGTCTGCTCGACGAGGGGAAGGTCGTCGTCGACGCCGACCGGATCCCCGGCTGGTTCACCCTCGAAGGCCCGAAACTCTACCGGCACGACGGCTGGTTCTGGATCTTCGCGCCCGCCGGGGGAGTGGAGACCGGCTGGCAGGGCGTCTTCCGCTCACGCGGCTTCTTCGGTCCGTACGAGGAGCGAGTCGTCCTGGAGCAGGGCGACACCGACGTCAACGGCCCGCACCAGGGCGGCTGGGTGCGCACCGGCGGCGGCGAGGACTGGTTCGTGCACTTCCAGCAGCGCGGCCCCTACGGGCGGGTCGTCCACCTGCAGCCGATGCGCTGGGAGGAGGACGGCACCCCGGCCGGCGGAGCCTGGCCGGTGATCGGCGACAGGGGAGCGCCGGTCGAGGTGCACCGGAAGCCCGCTCTGCCGCCGCAGCCGCCGTCCGCCCCCGCCACGGACGACGACTTCCCCGGGGGCCGCTTCGGGCGCCAGTGGCAGTGGACGGCCAACCCGCAGGACGGCTGGGCCACCCAGCACTCCGGGGACGGGCTGCGGCTGAGCTGTGTGCGCACGGCCGACGCGCACGACCTGCGCAGACTGCCGCACGTGCTCACCCAGCGGCTGCCCGGCGGCGCAGCCTGCGTCGAGGTCGGGCTGCGGCTCGACAGCGAGGAGCCGGGCGCCCGGGCCGGACTCGCCGTGCTCGGGGACGCGTTCGGCTGGATCGGGCTCCAGCGGGAGGCCGACGGATCGGTGCGGCTCGTGCACCGGTTCGCCGAGCCGGCCGCCGAGCACGAGCGCGACGCCGCGCACTCCCGGGTGGCACCCGAAGGACGGGCCCGGCTGTGGATCGAGATCGGCGCGGGCGCCCGCTGCCGCTTCTCGTACGACGTGGGCGACGGCCGGGAGTCCTCGGGACAGGTCTTCGCCGCCACGCCCTGGCGCTGGGTCGGGGCCCTGCTCGGGCTCTTCGCGCTGGCCCCGGTGGGCGCGGGTCATGCCGGTGCCGCCACGTTCACGCAGTTCCGTGTCACCGCGGCCCCTGAGGGCCGCTCCCGACGCACGTACACCGGTGCGGCGACACCGTGGTCGCCGCACACCCACAAGACCCCACAACCCCGTTGAATCCAGAAGAAGAGAGCCGACCAATGAAGATCAGCATCCGTAGAAGCAGGCGTGCCGCGACGGCCGTCGCCCTGGGTTCCGTGCTCGCGCTGACCGCCACCGCCTGCGGCGACGACGGCAGTGGCTCGGCCGGTGACAAGGGCGGCGAGGGCTCCGGCAAGGGCGAGATCACCTTCTGGGACAACAACGGCGGTGTCCGCACCGACATCTGGAAGCAGATCATCGCCGACTTCGAGAAGAAGTACCCGGACATCAAGGTGAACTACGTCGGCATCCCCGCGGCGAGCGCCCAGTCCAAGTACGACACCGCCATCCAGGGCGGCGGCCTGCCCGACGTCGGCGGTGTGGGCACGGCGATGCTCGCCGAGGTCGCCGTCCAGGGCGCGCTGGAGCCGCTGGACAGCCGGGTCGAGAAGAGCTCGCTGAACGGCAGGCTCAGCAAGAACCTGCTCGACAGCAGCCGGGCCGCGGGCGGCGGCGACACGCTCTACCAGGTGCCGACCTCCGCCAACAACGGCACGCTGTGGTACCGCACCGACCTGTTCGAGAAGGCCGGTCTGGACGCCCCGACGACCTGGTCGAAGTTCTACTCGGCGGCCGACAAGCTCACCGCCAAGGGCAAGAACGCGTTCGGCTTCACCATCCGGGGCGGCGAGGGCGCGATCGCGCCGGCCCTGGACGCGGTGTACGGCCAGACGGGCATCACCTCGTTCTGGAACGGCGACAAGACCACCGTCAACGATCCGAAGAACGTGGCCGCGCTGGAGAAGTACGTGGCCCTGTACAAGAAGGACACCCCGTCCGCGGACGTCAACAACGACTTCACCAAGATGGTCGCCCAGTGGGACAGCGGCACCATCGGCATGCTGAGCCACAACCTCGGTTCCTACCAGGACCACCTGAAGGCCCTCGGCGCGGACAAGTTCCGCGGTATCCCGAACCCGACGCAGGACGACGGCACGCGCGTCCAGGTGTCCAACCCCGTCGACGGGCTGAGCCTGTTCAAGTCGAGCAAGAACAAGGCCGCCGCCTGGAAGTTCATCGAGTTCGCGCTCTCGGCCGAGGAGAACTCCAAGTTCAACGAGTCCGCGGGCCAGGTGCCGGCGAACACCGACGCGGCCAAGGACGCATGGATCCAGCAGGCCGAGCCGACCAAGCTGGCGGCCGAGGCGCTCAACGGGACCGGCACCAAGATCGTGCAGCTGCCGTACTACCTGCCGGACTGGAACACCATCTCCAAGGCCGACAATGAGCCGAACTTCCAGAAGCTGCTGCTCGGCAAGATGACCGCGAAGCAGTTCCTGGACACGCTGGCCGACCAGCTCAACGCCGCGCAGGCGGACTGGAAGAAGAACCACGGATGACCCGCCCGGACGCGCGGTGAAGCGACTGCGCGGCCGTCGTCCGACCGTCGGGCCGGCCGGTCGCGCAGTGCCCCGCGTCCCTGTCGGGGGCGCGGATCCCACCCCCTGTTGAAAGGCACGACGAGATGTCCCTCAGCCGAAGACAGGTCACCTCGGCGGCGCTCGCCGCCGTCCCCCTCGCCCTCGCGGCCACCGGCACGGCCCGGGCCGCGCACCGGCGTCGCACCCTCTACATCGCCGGCGACTCCACCGCCGCCCAGAAGTACGCCGACGCGGCGCCCGAGACCGGCTGGGGCACGGCCCTGCCGTTCTTCCTGCACGACGGTCTCGCCGTCGCCAACCATGCGGTGAACGGCCGCAGTTCGAAGAGCTTCATCGACGAGGGCCGGCTGGACGTCGTCCTCGACGCGATCCGCCCCGGCGACCTCCTCGTCGTCCAGTTCGGCCACAACGACGAGAAGAGCGCCGACCCCACCCGCTCCACCGAGCCCTGGACGACGTACCAGGACCACTTGCGCCAGTACCTCGACGGTGCGCGGGCCCGGGGCGCGCGTCCGGTGCTCGCGACGCCCGTCGAACGCAGGAAGTTCGACGCGGACGGCAACGCCGTGCCGACCCACGGCGACTACCCGGCGTCGATGCGCGCGCTCGCCGCGGACGAGCACGTCGCACTGCTCGACATCCAGGCGCTGTCCCTCGCCCTGTGGCAGCGCCTCGGTGCCGAGGAGACGAAGAAGTACTTCAACTGGACCGCGACCGAGCAGGACAACACGCACTTCAACCCGCCCGGCGCGATCGCCGTGGCCCGTCTCGTCGCCGCCGCGCTGCTGCGCCGCGGGGTGCTCGCGCCCCGGGATGTGCGCCGCCTCGACGACGAGATCCCCGAGTCCTGGATCACCTGGCCCACGGCCTGACCGAGCACCACCCGCCACCCGACCCGACGGGAAGAGAGCCGCACCATGAACGCACACGAATGGCATGGGCATGTCACGATACGACGTTCGGCGACACGTGCCGCGGCGCTGATCGGCTGCACCGCCCTCGTCCTCGCCGTCACCGGCACCACCGCCGAGGCCCGCTCCGCCGACCCCGCCCGCCAGACCCTCGCGGCCCGCGACGGATGGGCCTCCGCGGGCACCGGCACCACCGGCGGATCCACCGCCGACGCCGCGCACGTCTACACCGTCACCACCTGGGACGGGTTCAAGGCCGCCCTGGCCGCCGGAGGCACCGCCCCGAAGATCATCAAGGTGAAGGGCACCATCGACGCCAACGCCGACGGCTGCGACTCCTTCGCCGCCGACGGCTACGACTTCGACGTCTATCTGCAGAAGTACTCGCCGGAGAACTGGGGTTACGACACCGACCTGTCGGCCGAACCCGACGACAGCCCCGAGGGACTGCGCCGCGCCTCCGCCGCCCGCCAGGACACCGCCATCAAGGCCTCCGTCCCCGCCGACACGACGCTGATCGGCATCGGCGAGGACGCGGGCTTCAAGGGCGCCAGCCTCCAGATCAAGGACGTCGACAACGTCATCGTCCGCAACCTCGCCTTCGAGAGCCCCCTCGACTGCTTCCCGCAGTGGGACCCCACCGACGGCGACACCGGGAACTGGAACTCCGAGTACGACAGCGCCGTGGTGTACGGCTCCACACACGTCTGGCTGGACCACAACACGTTCACCGACGGGGAGCACCCGGACAGCACCCTGCCGACGTACTACGGCCGGATCTACGAACAGCACGACGGAGAACTCGACATCGTCAAGGGCGCGGACTACGTGACCGCCTCCTGGAACGTGTTCGCGGACCACGACAAGACGATCCTGATCGGCAACAGCGACAGCGCGGCGACCGCCGCCGTCGACCGGGGGCACCTGAAGGCCACGTTCCACCACAACCTGTTCGCCGGTCTCGTCGAGCGCGCGCCCCGCGTCCGCTTCGGCCAGGTCGACTCCTACAACAACCACTTCGTGGCCGACTCCACGTACTCCTACAGCTTCGGCATCGGCATGGAGTCCCAGCTCGTGGCCGAGCACAACGCGTTCACGCTGCCCGAGCAGATCAGCGCCGCGACGATCCTGAAGAAGTGGAAGGAGGCGCCGCTCACCGCCGCCGACAACTACGTCAACGGCAGGAAGACCGACCTGATCGCCGTGCACAACGCGGAGATCCCGGCCGAGACGCTCCGGTCCGGTGCCGGCTGGACTCCCACCCTGCGCACGAAGGTCGACCCACCGAAGGCCGTCCCGGGCCTCGTCGACCACCGGGCGGGCGCCGGAAGGATCTGCTGACATGGCCGGGCACCCGTTCGGCAGACGGGCGTTCGTCGCCGCGAGCAGCGGAGCCGTGCTGGCTCCGCTGCTCGCGGCCCCCGCGACCGCCGCGCCCCGGTCGGCGGCACGGCGTCACGGCAGGCCCTTCGGGCGGTACGGGTCGCCGTCCGCGCGGCTCACCGAGCGGACCCTGTACGTCCATCCCGGCGGCCTCGGCGACCACACCACCGTCCAGGCCGCGGTGAACGCCGCGACGGGCGCCCGGCACACACTGGTCATCGCACCCGGTGTGTACCGCGAGACCGTCTCGGTCGGGGTCACCGACCCGGCCACCGGCCTGCCCGGCGTCGCGGGCACCGGGATGACGTGGATCGGCGCCTCCGAGGACCCGCACGACGTCGTCGTCGTGTACGACAACGCGGGCGGCACACCGAAGCCGGACGGTTCGGGCACCTACGGCACCTCCGGCTCGGCCACGACCACCGTGCGCACCGACGGCTTCACGGCCCGCTGGGTCACCTTCGCCAACGACTGGCTGCGCGCGGACCACCCCGGCATCACCGGCACCCAGGCCGTCGCGGTCAAGGTCCAGGGCGACCGTTCTGCCTTCCACCACTGCCGGTTCCTGGGCCATCAGGACACGCTGTACGCCGACTCGATCGCGCTCGGCACCTTCGCCCGCCAGTACTACCGCGACTGCTACGTCGAGGGCGACGTCGACTTCGTCTTCGGCCGGGCCACGGCGGTGTACGAGCACTGCCACTTCCACACGCTCGACCGCACCGACCTGGCGTCCGCCCCGTACGGCTTCGTCTTCGCGCCGTCCACCGCGGTCGCCGCTCCGCACGGCTACCTGGTCGTCCGCGGCCGGATCACCAGCGCAGCCCCCGACGGGTACTACAAACTGGCCCGCCCCTGGGTGCCCAGCTCGGACACCACCGCCCGGCCGATGCTGACGGTGCGCGAGACCCGTCTGGACGCCGGGACCGACGCGGTCGCGCCCTACGCCGACATGTCGTCCGCCCACCCGTGGCAGAACCAGCGCTTCGCCGAGTACCGCAACGCGGGACCGGGTGCGGCCGTCACGGTCCCCGCCAACCGGCCCCAACTCACCCCCGAGGAGGCCGAGTCCGCCACCCGCGAGACACATCTCGGCGACTGGGCACCCTGGAAGGACCACTGATCCGCCGGCGCCCGCCGGCGGTGACGGCGCCGGGTTCTCCGGTGCCGCCGGGGCCCGTTGCCTGTGGAGTATGTATCGATCGGGCAACGGGCCTCGCGTTCCCCTGGGTGACGCGCGTAGAAACCTGTCATGCATAAGCCACGCATCGCGGCCATCGCCGCCGCCTGTGCCGTCGCCGGCGCCGCCCTGTACGGCGCCGGTGCGGCCACCGCCGGTCAGTCGACCGCGAACTCGACCCACGAGCCCTACAACATCGGGGTCCTGGCCAAGGACATCGACACCTACTACGGCACGACGCTCGACAGCAACGGCGTGTACCAGGCCTCCCCGGACAGCCCGTACGCCAAGGACCTGGCGCGCATCGAGTCCGACGCCGAGCGCTACATCGACAAGGCGGCGCACAAGGCCCGCCACCACGGCGAGAAGCCCGCGGTCGTCTTCGACGTCGACGACACGCTGCTGCTCTCCCTCGACTACGAGAAGAAGACCAACTACACGTACAACTCGGCCTCCTGGGCCGCGTACGTAGCCCAGGCCGACCGTCCGGCGGTCTTCGGCACCCCCGCACTCGTCGAGTACGCGCGGTCCAAGGGCGTCGAGGTCTTCTACAACTCGGGCCTGAAGGAGTCGCAGCGCGCCGACGCCGTCAAGAACCTCAAGAAGGTCGGCGCCGACGTCAACCTCGACGCCGACCACATGTTCCTCAAGGACGCGGCCAACCCGCCCGCCTACCTGAGCGACTGTGCCACGGCCACCGCCTGGAACTGCACGACCGTGCAGTACAAGTCCGGCACCCGCAAGCACATCGAGTCCCTCGGGTACGAGATCGTCGCCAACTTCGGCGACCAGTACTCCGACCTCGACGGCGGCTACGCCGACAGGACGTACAAGCTCCCGAACCCGACGTACTTCGTGAGCTGAGCCCTCCTGGGAGACGAACGCCCCCGCCGGTCGTCACCGGCGGGGGCGTTCTCTGCTGACCGAGGGGGGCTCAGGCCAGCAGGTCCACACAAGGGAAAGGACGTCGGAATCGAACGTCCGGTTGTTCCCCAGGGCGGTCTCTTCGCAAGTGATGTCCGGGCCGGTTCACGAAGCGCCGTCGGAGGTCGTCCCGTCGTCCGCGAAGTCACCGGCGACGGCGGACCGTCCGCCGCCCGACACGGCCGTGGCCGTGTACCGGTCGTCCTTCGCGTCCCGGCCGCCGCGCTCGTGGTCGTACTGCCCCGCGAAGACCCACTCGCCGGGCCAGACCGTACGCCCCGGCTTCAGAACCCAGGTGTAGACGAGGAAGCCGTCCCGCTCCCGGACGGTGGTCGTGAAGTCGTCCTCGGGCAGTGACCGCCAGGCACCCGTTTCGCTCACCCCACCGGTCTGCCGGATCCTCAACCGGACCGTGAGCGCCGACAGTTGCCGGCTCGTCCTCACCGTCACACTGCTCTGCGCCCAGAAGTCGTTGCTGTGCGGGTCGACCGAGCCGTCGGACCACAGCGGACCGTCCTCGCTCCCGGCGGCCGGCGTGCGGCCCGTCGTGTACGGCGACGGTTCGGGGGTCGGCGAGACCGCGACGGTCCGCTGCGGCGTCCCGTCCCGCACCGCCGAGGCGACGGCGTAACCGCCCACCGCGAGGACTCCGGCGACGGCCGCCGTGGCACCCACGACCCGGACCCATCCGAGCAGAGGCCCAGCCGCCCCGCGCCGTGCGGGCCGCCGCTCCCGAACGCCGGCCATGCCGCGCTCCACCCGGGCCAGGATGTGCGCGCGGTCGGGCTCGTGCGCCTCGGCGGCGTCCCGCAGCCCGGCGCGCAGCTCGTCGTGCACGTCCCGCGCCCTCCTCATCGGTCCGACCCTCCGGCTCCACCCGCGGGCAGCGCTCCCGCATGCAGCCGCACCGGCGTCCCGTCGGTGCCGAGGAGCCGCTTCAGCTCCGCCATGCCCTTCGAGGTCTGGCTCTTCACCGTACCCACGGACACACCGAGGGCGAGGGCCGTGTCCTTCTCCGAGAGGTCGAACGCGTGCCGCAGCACGACGCAGGCCCGCTTGCGGAACGGCAGTCTGCGCAGCGCCTCCTGGACGTCGATCGCACCCGGCACATCGGGGTTCTCGGCCCTGTCCTCACGGCTCGACCAGAACAGCGTGATCCGCCGCCGCTCGCGCACCGCGCTGCGGATGCGGCTGCGGGCGAGATGGGCGACCACACCGCGCGCGTACGCCACCGGGTGGTCCGCCGCGCGCACCCGGTCCCAGCGGTGCCACAGGGCGAGCAGCGCGTCCGCCGCCAGATCGTCCGCGACGTCCGGTTCGCCCGTCAACAGGGCTGCGAGGCGGGAGAGTTCGGCGTAGTGCCGCTCGAAGAAGGCGTGGAACTCCACAGAGGCGTTGTCGTCGAGGACCGTGCCCACGGGTGACCTCTCCTCGCTGCGGCTCCGGGCACCGGTGCAGGTGCGTGGTCATGCCACCCCGTGTGCCACCCGTGACGAAGTGACGTGTCCGTGGGGCGGGATGCGAGAGCGTATCAGCGTCCGTACGGAGCTTCGAACGCCGTATGGCAGGCCGAACTCGATTCCGTAACACGGAGAAAACCTGAAACCGGTGCGACGCGGGAACAATCCAGCCAGCATCCGCACACCCAGCACGCAGGCATCGAGGAGCAACGCCATGTCCGAATCCCAGAAGGTGGCCGACCGGCCAAGTGCCGCGCCCCCCGCGGCGAACAGCGTCGACGGGTTCTTCAAGATATCCGCCCGGGGCTCCACCTTCGGCCGGGAGATACGCGGCGGCTTCGCCACGTTCTTCACGATGGCCTACATCCTTGTCCTGAACCCGATCATTCTGGGCAGCGCCAAGGACAAGTTCGGGCACCAGCTCGACGCCGTCCAACTGACCACCGCCACCGCCCTGGTGGCCGCCGTCATGACCGTCGTCATGGGCATCGGCGGCAACCTCCCGCTCGCACTCGCCGCGGGCCTCGGCCTCAACGCGGTCGTCGCCTTCCAGATCGCCCCGCTGATGAGCTGGGACGACGCGATGGGCCTGATCGTCCTGGAGGGCCTGCTGATCTGCGTACTGGTGGTGACGGGCCTGCGTGAAGCGGTCATGCACGCCATCCCGCAACCGCTGAAGCAGGCGATCAGTGTCGGCATCGGTCTGTTCATCGCCTTCATCGGCTTCGTCGACGCCGGATTCGTCACCCGCATCCCGGACGTCGCGAGCACCACGGTCCCGGTGCAGCTCGGCGGCACCGGCACGCTGACCGGCTGGCCGGTCCTCGTCTTCTGTCTCGGCGTGCTGCTGACCATCGGTCTGCTCGCCCGCAAGGTCAAGGGCGCGATCCTGATCAGCATCGTGACCATGACGATCGTGGCGATCGTCATCAACTCCGCGGCCGACATCAAGAGCTGGGGACTGACCACGCCGAAGCTCCCCGACGACGTGGTGGCCTCACCGGACTTCGGACTGCTCGGTCACTTCAGCCTGTTCGGTGCCTTCGGAGAGACCGGCGCGATCACGGTCGTCCTGCTGATCTTCACGCTCGTCCTGTCCGACTTCTTCGACACGATGGGCACCGTCGTCGGCATCAGCGCCGAGGCCGGCCTGCTGGACGAGGAGGGCAAGGTGCCCGACCTCGGCCGGGTCCTGCTCATCGACGGCGCCGCCGCGGTGGCCGGCGGTGCCGCCTCGGCCTCCTCCTCGACCTCGTACATCGAGTCGGCGGCGGGCGTCGGCGAGGGAGCCCGTACCGGCTTCGCGAACCTGGTCACCGGCGCGCTCTTCGCGCTCGCGCTGTTCCTGACCCCGCTGCTCACGATCGTCCCGCTGCAGGCCGCCGCGCCCGCGCTCGTCGCAGTCGGCTTCCTGATGATGACCCAGGTCAAGCACATCGACTGGGACAGGTACGAGATCGCCATCCCCGCCTTCCTGACCATCGCCGTGATGCCGTTCACCTACTCGATCACGAACGGCATCGGCGCGGGCTTCCTGGCCTACGTCCTGATCAAGACGGTCCTCGGCAAGGCGAAGGAGGTCCACTGGCTGCTGTGGGCCTCCTCGGCACTGTTCCTCGTGTACTTCGCGATCGACCCGATCGAGCAGATCCTCGGCGTGAAGTGACGACGAGGGCCCCGCACCCGGACGGGGGTGCGGGGCCCTTCGCGGGTGGCGCTCAGCCCTTCAGCGCGGCCCGCATCGCGGCCTTCGCGACCGGCGCCGCCAGGCCGTTGCCGCTGACCTCGGAACGGGTCGCGTCGGACTGCTCGACCATCACCGCGACGGCGACCTCCTTGCCGGTGGAGTCGGACTTCGCGTACGACGTGAACCAGGCGTAGGGCGTCTCGCTGTTGTTCTCGCCGTGCTGGGCCGTGCCGGTCTTGCCGCCCACGGTCGCGCCGGAGATCCTGGCGTTCGTGCCCGTGCCGTCCTCGACGACCGTCTGCATCGCCGACTGGAGCTGCTGCGCCGTGGACGAGCTGACGATCTCCTTCGTCCGCGTGTTGTCGTCGTAGTTCTTCAGGACGTCCCCGTCGGCGTCGCTGGTCTGCGCCACCATGTGCGGCGAGACCAGCTTGCCGTCGTTGGCGATCGCGGCGGACACCATGGCCATCTGGAGCGGCGTCGCCGTCACGTCGAACTGGCCGATGCCGGTCAGCGCCGTCGAGGACCTGTCCATGCCCGAGGGGTACACGCTGGCGTAGGCCCGCACCGGCACGTCCTGCTCCTCGTCGTTGAAGCCGAACTTCTCCGCCATCGCCCTGACCTTGTCCTGGCCCAGGTCGACGGCCATCTTCGCGAAGACGTTGTTGCAGGAGTACTGGAGCGCGACGCGGATGGAGGCGTCCTCGCAGGGGGCCGAGCTGTTCTCGTTCTTCAGGACGCGGCTCGTGCCCGGCAGTGTGTACGGGTCGGGGCTGTCCGTCTTCGCGTCCACGTCCGAGTACAGCCCGTCCTCCAGCGCGGCGGCCGCGACGACCAGCTTGAACGTCGAGCCCGGCGGCAGCGGCTGCCGCAGCGCGCGGTTGACCAGCGGCTTGTCGGCGTCCTTCTTCAGCTTCTGCCAGACGCTGTCGTTGCCCGCGGAGATCGTCGTCGGGTCGTACGACGGTGTGGAGACGGCCGCGAGGATCTTGCCCGTCTTCGGGTCGATCGCGACGGCTCCGCCCTTCTTGTCGCCGAGCGCGTCGTACACCGCCTTCTGCACGTCCGGGTCGATCGTCGTGATCACGTCACCCGGGTCGGCGTGCTTGTTGGTGAGCGCGTCCAGCGGGTTCTTCAGCTGAGTGTCCGTACCGTCCAGCAGATCACGGTAGATGCCCTCCAGCTGGGTCGCCCCGTACACCTGCGAGCTGTACCCGGTGACCGCCGCGTACAGGCTGCCGTCCTTGTACGTCCGCTTGTACTTGAGGTCGCCGCCCTTCGTCGGCGCGGAACCGGTGATCGCGTCGCCGGCCACGATGATGTTCCCGAGCGGGTTCGCGTACAGCGAGATCGCGTTCCGCCGGTTGTCCTTGTCTTCCGCGAGCGCCTTGCCGTCGTAGAACTGCACCCAGGTCGCCCTGACCAGCAGCGCGAGCACGAGCAGCAGAGAGAAGACGGCGGCCCGCCTGATCGTCTTGTTCATCCCGCTCAGAAGGACGAGTGGAGGCGGGCGGATCGTTCCCTTCCGCCCCGGTTTCTCATCCACCCTTCATGAAGCCGGCCTCGTAGGCGGCGATCACCGCCTGGGTGCGGTCCCGCGTTCCCGTCTTCGCCAGCACCGCCGCCACGTGCGACTTCACCGTGGCCGGCCCCACTCCCATGCGCGCGGCGATCTCGGCGTTGGTGAGCCCCGTCGCCATCAGCCGCAGCACGTCCCCCTCCCGCGCGGTGAGCTTCGCCACCCACGGCGGTGGCGCGGGACGGTGCCGGGCGTGTCCGGCGGCCAGCGCGCGCACCGCCGACGGGAACAGCAGCGTGTCGCTGCGCGCCACCAGCCGCACGGCCTGCACGAGCGCGTCCGCGTCGGCCCGCTTGAGCAGGAACCCCGCGGCTCCGGCGCGCAGCGCCTCGTACACATGGGCGTCGTTCTCGAAGGTGGTCACGACGACGATGCGCGGGGGGTCCGGCAGGGTCGCGAGGATCTGCTCGGTGGCGCGGATGCCGTCGACCTCGGGCATCCGCACGTCCATGAGCACGACGTCCGGGGCCAGCTCCCGCACGACCGACACGGCCTCGGCGCCGGTGGCCGCCTCGCCGACCACCTCCAGGCCGGGCTCGGCTTCGAGGATCACGCGCAGGGCGGTGCGCACCATGCGCTCGTCGTCGGCGACGACGATGCGCAGGGGAGCGGTGCCGGGGGACGGGCCGGTCATGCGGGCTCCTCGCTTCTCTCGGCGGGCGGTCGTACGGGCAGGCGCACGGCCAGGCGCCACAGCCCATCGGCGGGGCCGGCCTCGGCCGTGCCGCCGAGGAGGCGGGCACGGTCGGCGATGCCGCGCAGACCGTGCCCGCCGCCGGGACGGGGCGCGGGGACCGCCGCGGACACCGGGTTCTCGGCGGTCATGCGCAGCTCCGTGCGCGGCCCGTCGCCGGTGAGCGCGATCCGCAGCGTGACACAGGTGCCGGGACCGGCGTGCTTCAGCGCGTTGCTCAGTGCCTCCTGCACGATGCGGTACGCCTCACGCGACACCAGCGGCGGCAGGGTCTCCGGGCGCACCTCGACGGCGGCCGTGACGCGCAGGCCGCCGGCGCGGGTGCGGCGCAGCAGGCCGTCGAGGTCGGCGTCGAGTGTGGGGGTGGCGGGCTCCCTGGGGCCGGGCCCCGGCTCCGCTTCCGGGCCGGGCCGCCCCTCCCGGTCGTCGCCCTCCCGCAACATGCCGAGGACCGCGTCCAGTTCGCCGACCGTGCGCCGCGTGGTGTCCTCGATGGCGGCGAGCGCCTCCCGGACGAAGTCCGGGTCGGAGTCGAGGACCCGGCGGGCGGCGCTCGCCTGGAGGGTGACCGCGCTGAGGGCATGACCGACCGAGTCGTGCAGCTCGCGGGCGAGGCGGTTGCGCACGGCGAGGTCGGCGGCCCGGCGTTCGGCCGCCGCGAGCCGGTCCTCGGGCGTGGGGCCGAGCAGTCGGGGCGCCCAGCGGGCCAGCAGCCCGCCGGACCCGGCGGCGCAGCCCGCGAGCGCGATCAGCGTGGCGATCCCGGCGACCGGGGAGAGCGCCAACGCCCAGCCGTGGTCGAGGACTTCGGGCAGTCCCAGGCGTGAGTCGCGCAGCAGGGAGACGGCGGGCAGCGCGATCAGGACGGCCGCGAACGGCGGTACGGCCAGCGACATCCCGCTGATGATCCCGCCGAACCCGAGGTGCAGGGTGAACCAGCCCGCGGCCCGCCGACGGGCCGCCCAGGTCCGCGCGGGACCCTCGGCGAGCACGTCGCCGCCGATGCCGCACAGGGCGCGCACCGCGGCCACCGACATCGGCCGGGTCGGCGGGAACAGCGCGGTGATCGCGGCGAGCGGCAACCCGACGGCGAACGAGAGGAGTTGGAGCGGCAGCGAGTCGAACACGTGCTGCGAGCCGGTGGCGGGCCCGACGATCACCTCGCCGACCAGCACGTACGGCATGGCGAGTGCGCCGCCGAGGATCAGGTGGACCCATCGCCGACGGGCCCGCCTGCCGAACAGGAAGCGGGCGACCCCCCTCACGCGGCCCCCCTCACGCGGTACGCCGCGGTGGCCCGGCGGCAGCGGACCGCTCCGCGAAGAAGTACGCGCCGAGGGTGACCACGAGCACGCCGACGATCATCTGCACAGAGTAGGTGAGGTTCACCAGGCCCGTCGGGCGATCGGCGTCGTCCCCACCGCCCAGGCCCGCCAGCGACATCCAGCCGCCCCAGCACGCCACCGCGCCGGAACCTGCCCAGCCGAGGGCGAGCGGCACGGCCACGGGCAGGTCCCGGCCGCGCCGGAAGGCGAGCATCCAGGCGCCCGCGACCGTGCACAGCAGATAGACCACGTACATCGCCTCCAGCACCCGGAAGTCCCCGGACCGGTCGGCGATCCGCCCGGCGCTCAGCCCCGCCGTGCCGCCGCAGGCCCACACCAGGTGCGTGGTGAGCGGGAACAGCGTGAGCACGGCGGCGGCGACCGCCGTGGCCCGCCGGGCGGCGCCGACGGGACCGGCGGACAGCTCCCGCACCCGGCCCCGCCACAGGTGGGCCCAGCGGTCCCGCGCGTACAGCACGAACAGCGTGCCCAGTGCGAGGCCCTGCACGATGAACCCGGTGTAGACGACGCCGAAGACCCATTCGTCCAGGAACGGTTCGCGGCCCGCGCCGGCCGGCTCGCGCCCCGAACCACCGAGGAGCCGCACGAGGAGCTGCATCGGGTAGCCGGTCATGATCGGCGTGAGCAGGCCGGTCGCCACCCACATGGGGAAGGCGAGCAGCCAGGAGGGGACGCGCAGGCCCCATGGCCGGGTCAGCAGCAGCGCGAGCACGATCACCGCGCTGTCGAGCAGCACGCTCAGACCGTTGGCGACGGCCATGCCGACGCGGTGGTCCAGCAGCGAGCTGCCTTCAGGTATGCCGATACGGCTTCCCGCCACCCAGGCGATCTTGAGGGTCAGATAGGGCACGCAGGAGACGACGGCGACGGTGCGAAGGGCCCGGCGCGCCCGGCCGGGCCCTCCCCAGGACGGTTCCGACTGCGGCGGCGTGTCCGGCCCGGCGGTGGATGTCTGCGTCATGCCCTCCACGCTGCCGTGACGGGTCCCGCCGCACGTCGTGCCCGGCGACGATCCGCCTCCGCCGCGCGGGGGAGACGTGCCTGACCCGTCAGAGCCGGCGCGTCGCCAGGGTCAGACGGTCGCGCGCGTCGAACAGCGCGTCCTTGACCATCTGTTCGTGCGCGGGGGTGAGCCGGGCCACCGGCACCGAGCAGCTGATCGCGTCGCGGGCCGGCGTGCGGTAGGGGATGGCGACGCCGAAGCAGCGCAGCCCCAGTGTGTTCTCCTCGCGGTCCACGGCGAAGCCCTGCTCCCGTACCTGGTGCAGCTCCTCGATGAGCTTCTCCCGGTCGGTGATCGTGTGTTCGGTCAGTGCGGGCAGGGTCTCCGGGAGCATCTTGCGGACCTGCTCGTCCGTGTGCGTGGCGAGCAGTGCCTTGCCCAGCGACGTGGAGTGCGCGGGGAGCCGGCGGCCCACCCTCGTGAACGGGCGCAGGTAGTGCTGGGACTGGCGGGTGGCGAGGTAGACCACGTTCGTGCCGTCCAGGCGCGCGAGGTGGATGGTCTCCGTGGTGTCGTCGGACAGCCGGTCGAGTGTGGGCCGGGCCGCGGCCACCACCTCGTCGCCGTCGATGTACGACGTGCCGACGAGCAGCGCGCGCACCCCGATGCCGTACCGCGTGCCCGTCGCGTCGGTCTCCACCCAGCCGAGCTCCACGAGCGTGCGCAGCAGCATGTACAGGCTGGACTTGGGATAGCCGACGGCCTCCTGGACCGCGGCCAGGGAGTGCATTCCGGGCCGGCCGGCGAAGTACTCGAGCAATTCCACGGTCCGCACCGCGGACTTGACCTGCGCCCCGCCGCCTGTCTCGCCTGCCGACATCGCCCTTGACCCCTTCGTTGGACGGGAAATAGTCTCCGACAGCATATTCATCATCAGAGACAGCGTTCAGTATATCGAACGCCCTGGTGAGTGACACAAGAACTGCGGCATCACATCTGGAGGGACCCGCGGTGGCAGCAGCACCAGTCTGGAGTGTCGACCCCCGTACCGGGAAGCAGCGTGAACAGGTTGCGGTGGAGGCCACAGCCCAGGAAGTGGACGACGCCGTCCGCGCCGCCCACGCCGCCCGCCCGGCCCTCGCCGACCGCACCGTGCGCGCCGCGTTCCTGCGCACCGCCGCGGACGTCCTCGAAGGCGCCCGCGAGCAGCTCGTCGAGGCCGCCGACGCGGAGAGCGCGCTCGGCCCGGTCCGGCTCACCGGGGAACTCGCCCGCACCTGCTATCAGTTGCGAGCCTTCGCGGACATCGTCGACGAGGGCGCCTTCCTCGACGTGATCATCAACCACCCCGACGACACGGCGACCCCGCCCGTCCCGGACCTGCGCCGCTACAAGGTGCCGCTCGGCGTCGTCGCCGTCTACTCCGCCTCCAACTTCCCCTTCGCGTTCTCGGTCGCGGGCGGCGACACCGCGAGCGCGCTGGCGGCCGGCTGCCCGGTCGTCGTCAAGGCCCACCCGGACCACCCCGCCCTCTCCGAGCTGGTCGCGGCCGTCCTGCGCCGGGCCGCCGCCCGCCATGACATCCCCGAGGGCGTCATCGGCCTGCTGCACGGCTTCCAGGCAGGCGTCGACCTGGTCAAGCACCCCCTGATCGCCGCCGCCGGGTTCACCGGTTCGGTCCGCGGCGGCCGGGCCCTCTTCGATGCCGCCGCCGCACGCCCCGTGCCGATCCCCTTCCACGGCGAACTCGGCTCGCTCAATCCCGTGGTCGTGACCGAGGCCGCCGCCGCCGAGCGCGCCGAGGCGATCGGCGCCGGCCTCGCGGGCTCGATGACGCTGGGCGTCGGCCAGTTCTGCGTGAAGCCCGGCCTCGTGCTCGCGCCCGCCGGAGCCGCCGGCGACCGGCTGGTGAAGTCCCTGACCGACGCCGTCAGCGACACCGACGCCGGTGTCCTGCTCGACCACCGGATGCGCGACAACTTCATCGCCGGGGTCGCCGAGCGGGCCGAACTCCCCGAGGTGGAGACCCCGGTGACCCCGGGCGCCGGCAGCGAGCACACGGTGAGCCCCGGCTTCCTGACCGTGCCCGCGCACCGGCTCGCCACCGAGGGCGAGCACGACCTGCTCCTGGAGGAGTGCTTCGGACCCCTCACGGTGGTCGCGCGCTACGAGGACGAGTCCGAGGCGAGCGCGGTCCTCTCCCGGCTGCCCGGCAACCTCACCGCGACCGTCCAGCTCTCCGCCGAGGAGGCCGCGGGCGAGGGCCGCGGCGCCGAGATCCTCGCCGAGCTGACCCCGCTCGCCGGACGCGTCCTGGTCAACGGCTGGCCGACCGGTGTCGCGGTCGCCCCGGCACAGCACCACGGCGGCCCGTACCCGGCGACGACGTCCACCTCGACCTCCGTCGGCGGCACCGCCGTCGAGCGGTGGCTGCGGCCGGTGGCGTACCAGAACGCCCCCGAGGCGCTGCTGCCGCCGGAACTGCGCGACGACAACCCGCTGGGGCTGCCGCGCCGCTTCGACGGGCGCCTGGAGCGGTAGCAGCGCCGGAGCCGCGTCTGCCACTTTCCCGCGCCCCCTCCGGGGCGCGGGGACGGACCTGAGAGACTCGCGCAATGGACGTCGAACTCCCCGAACTTCCCTTCTCCCTGCGCACGTACGGACCCGACGGTCACTGGTCCTACGAGGACGGGGTGCTCGCCGGCTGGGCGGGCCCCCGCCAGGACCGGTTCGTGACGCCCACCGGTGAGGGGCTCGACCCCGCCTCCGACGCGCCCAGGCTGCTGGGCGCGCCCGAGGGGGACTTCCAGCTGATCGCCCGGGTCACGGTCGGCTTCGGGGCGGCCTTCGACGCGGGTGTCCTCTACGTCCACGTGGGCGAGCGTGCCTGGGCGAAGCTCTGCCTGGAGTACTCGCCGGACGTGCCGACGGTGTGCACGGTGGTCACCCGTGGACACTCCGACGACGCCAACTCCTTCACGGTGGAGGGCAGTTCCATCTGGTTCCGGGTCAGCCGGACCGGGCGGGCCTTCGCCTTCCACGCCTCGCGCGACGGCAAGCGGTGGACCTTCGTCCGGCTCTTCACGCTCGGCGAGGAGAAGGAGACCGGGGCGGCCCTCGTCGGCTTCATGACCCAGTCGCCCATGGGCGAGGGCTGCGTCGTCACCTACGACGGCATCGAGTACCGCCCGCACTGGCCGAAGGACCTGCGCGACGGCAGCTGACCCGCGGACGACGGCCGGCAGGGCGCCCGCGGGGTGCAGCCGGAGACAGCGCCCGCGGGGTGCAGCCGGAGACAGCGCCCGCGGGGTGCAGCCGGAGACAGCGCCCGCGGGGTGCAGCCGGAGACAGCGCCCGCGGGGTGCAGCCGGAAGCAGGGCGCCCGCCGGGACCGGCCATGGACGAGGCGCCCGCGTCCACCGGCTAGCGAGGCGTCCGCAGGCCGACCGTCGCCGCGGCCGTCACCGCGAGCAACCCCGCGCTCAGCGCCAGACTCACCCGCATCCCGGACTCGAAGTCCCCGGACACCAGGGAGCCGAAGGCGGCGACCGCGAGCCCGCCCGACACCTGGCGTGCCGAGTTGAGGACGCCCGCCGCGAGCCCCGCGCGCGCGGACGGCAGCGCGTCCATCATCGCGGCCGTCAGCGGCGGGACCGTCAGGGCGCACCCCAGGGCCGTCGGCACCAGCAGCAGCGCCACCGCCCAGGGGCGCGTCGCCGGACCGACGGCCAGCAGGAGCAGCAGTCCCCCGGCGGCCAGCGACTGCCCCAGCAGCATCGGCAGCCGCGGCCCGAACCGGCCCGCCAGCTTGCCCGCCACGACGTTCGTGACCGCGATCAGGCCGGTCATCGGCAGGAACATCAGCCCCGCGTACAGCGGGGAGCGGCCCTGGACCTGCTGGAAGAACAGGGAGAACACGAACACCACACCGTAGAAGGCCACACTGCACGCGGCGCCCGCGGCGACCACGACGGTCACCTGCCGGCTGCGGAACAGTCCGGGCGGGACCACCGGTTGCGGCTGCCGCGCCTCGACGCGGACGAAGACCACCCCCGCGACGACCGCCACCGCCAGGGCGACGAGCCCGGTCCCGCCGCCCTCGATGACCGCGAAGGTCAGCGCGGCGAGCGCCACGACGGCCGTCAGCTGGCCGGGCAGGTCGAGCGGCGCGGGCCGGGGACGGGACCGCGGCGCCCGCACCAGCAGGGCCGAGGCCACCGCGCCGAGCGGCACGTTGATGAAGAAGATGCCGCGCCAGTCCCACAGCGTGGTCAGCGCACCGCCCGCCACCGGGCCGAGCGCCACCGCGACCGAGCCGCCCGCGGCCCACAGGGACACCGCCCGCGCCCGACGGGCCGCGTCCGGATACGCCTGGCGCACCAGGGCGAGCGACGCGGGCAGCACCACGGACGCCGCGACACCCTGCGCGACCCGCGCACCGACCAGCACCGGCAGGTTCGGCGCCAGCCCGCAGGCCATGGACGCCAGGGTGAACACCGTGATCCCGATGCCGTAGGCCCGGCTCGCCCCGACCCGGTCGGAGAACGCCCCGGTGGACAGCATCAGCGCCGCGAACGCCAGCGTGTACGCGTCGACGACCCACTGCAGGCCCGACATCCCGCCGCCGAGATCGGCCCGGATCGACGGGAGCGCCACGTTCACGACGGACGCGTCGAGGGTGATGAGCGCGAAGCCGAGCAGGGCGGCGACGAGGGTGAGCGAGGCGGACTGCCCGGGCGACCGGCCCGGTACGGACGGGAGTCGGGTGTCGGACGGGGGCGCCTCGGTGGCCGGGTTCGTTGACATGCCCTCATGCTGCGGAAGAGCGTCCGCCTACAGTAGTGGCCCGAATGCCATACGTCCGGAGGTTCTGGCCATGTCCGTCACGCAGGGGACACCGCACCGCATCGCCGTCATCGCCCCGTCCCCCGTGTCGATGTTCAACCTCGCCATCCCCGAGCTCCTCTTCGGGAAGGTCGAGGCCGGCGGACGGCCGGGCTACGAACTGGCCGTGTGCACCCCGCGCCCGGGCCCGATCGCCACCACCGGCGGACTCGACCTGCACGTCGGACGCGGCCTGGACGCGGTGTCCGACGCGGACACGGTGATCGTCGCGGGCACCGGGCGGCGGTACGAGCCGGATCCGGCCACCGTGGCCGCCGTGCGCGAGGCGGACGCCGCCGGCAAGCGGATCGCCTCCATCTGCAGCGGCGCCTTCGTGCTCGCCGAGGCGGGACTCCTCGACGGCCGGAGCGTCACCACGTACTGGCAACTCGCGGACGAGCTGCGCGAGCGCTACCCGGCCCTCGACCTCAAGGGCGACGTCCTGTACGTCCAGGACGACCGGATCATGACCTCGTCCGGATACGCCGCCGGAATCGACCTCTGCCTGCACATCATCCGCACCGACTACGGTGCCGCGGCGGCCAACCGGGTCGCGCGGCTCGCGCTCGTCGCACCCGTACGGCCCGGCGGACAGACCCAGTTCACCCAGACCCCGCTGCCGCCCGAGCGCGGTGAGGCCTGCGCCGACACCCGCGGCTGGGTGATGCGCAACCTCGACAAGCCGCTCACGCTCACCGACCTCGCCCGGCACGCGGGCGTGAGCGTGCGCACGCTCACCCGCCGCTTCCACGCGGAGAGCGGAGTGAGCCCCTTGCAGTGGCTCCTGCACCAGCGAGTGGAACGGGCCAAGGAACTCCTGGAGACGACCTCGCTCCCGATGGACCAGGTGGCCCGCGCCTGCGGTCTGGGCACGGCCGACTCGCTGCGCGGGCACCTGGTCCGGCGCACCGGGCTCACCCCGAGCGCCTACCGCGCCCAGTTCAGCAGGCTGGGAACCGCGGCCTGACCGGGAGCGTCCTGGCCTGCATGATCGAAGACCGTGTCAGCTGTGTGAGCCGTGTGATCAGAACCGCGCTGCCCGCCGAGGCCGACGTCGTCGCGGCACTGCACGCCCGTGCGCGGGCCACCTACTACCCGGACGGCGTACCGCAGGACGGCACGGACTGGCTCGCCGCCTGGCGCGGCGCCATCGAGCGGCCGGACGGCCACGTGCTCTGCGTCGTCGAGGGCGGCCGGATCACCGGCGTCGCCTCCTTCCGCACCGCCGAGGGCGCCGCGGCCGACACCGTCAAGCTGTTCCAGTTCCACGTGGACCCCGACCACTGGCGGGCCGGGATCGGCACCGAGCTGCACAGGGCGTGCGTCGAGGAGTGGAGCGCCGACGGAAAGCGCACGGCCACCCTGGACGTGCACGTCGACAACCGGCGCGCGCAGGCCTTCTACGCCCGCCAGGGCTGGTTCCCGGACCCGGAGAACACGCCGGCCGAGGGGGACCACCACCTCTTCCTGCGGTACGCGGTGCCGGCGCCGGGGAAGTGACCGGGCGCCCCTCGCGGAGAGCCCGGGGGAGCGGTCTCGCGACACCTCGGGGTGCGGACCGGCCGGCACGGAATACGACGAGCCGCTTGAACGTTCACACACCGACCCGCCCGAGGGTCCGCCGGTACCCGCACGACCTGGAGAGAGCCGAGACATGCGCGTCGAGATCTGGAGCGACATCGCCTGCCCGTGGTGCTACGTGGGCAAGGCCCGCTTCGAGAAGGCGCTGGATGCCTTCCCGCACCGCGACGACGTCGAGGTCGTGCACCGTTCGTTCGAGCTGGACCCGGGCCGCGCCAAGGGCGACATCCAGCCCGTGCTCACGATGCTCACCAAGAAGTACGGCATGAGCGAGGCACAGGCGCAGGCCGGCGAGGAGAACCTGGGCGCGCAGGCCGCCGCCGAGGGCCTGGAGTACCGCACCCGGGGCCGCGACCACGGCAACACCTTCGACATGCACCGCCTGCTGCACCTCGCCAAGGAGCAGGGCCGCCAGGACGAGCTGATCGGCCTGCTCTACAAGGCGAACTTCGCGGAGGAGCGGACCGTCTTCGACGACGACGAGCGGCTCGTGGAGCTGGCCGTCGCCGCCGGGCTCGACGCCGACGCGGCCCGCGCGGTGCTCGCCGACCCGGCCGCGTACGCCGACGACGTCCGTGCCGACGAGCGCGAGGCGGCGGAGCTGGGCGCGAACGGCGTCCCCTTCTTCGTCCTGGACCGTAAGTACGGCGTCTCCGGCGCCCAGCCCGCCGAGGTCTTCACCCAGGCGCTCACCCAGGCATGGGGCGAGCGCGAGCCGCTGAAGCTGATCCAGCAGGGCTCCGCCGACGCGGAGGCCTGCGGGCCCGACGGCTGCGCCGTGCCCGGGCACTGAAAATCGCAGGTCGGGGCGGACGTATAAGGGTTCCTTGGCGGAACCACGCAGAAATCCGCAATGGACGGGGAGTTCCCGGGGCCGCAGAGTGGACCCATGGAGACCTTCGAGACCCTCGTCCGAGCCGAGTTCGCCCCGAAGAACACCTATCTGAACACCGCGAGCACCGGACTCGTACCGGCCCGCACGGTGACCGCCATGCGGGCCGCCGTCGAGTCCGTCGCCGCCGGGCAGCCCTCCGACATGTTCGCCGACGTGGAGGCCGCCCGCGCGTCGTTCGCGCGGCTCGTCGGGGTTCCGGCGAGCCGGGTGGCCGCCGGGGCCTCCGTCGCCGTGTACAGCGGCCTGATCGCCGCCTCACTGCCGCCGGGCGCCGAAGTCCTGACGGCCGAGGCGGACTTCAGCTCCGTCGTCACCCCCTTCCATGTCCGCGGCGACCTCAAGGTCCGCGCCGTACCGCTGGAGCGGATCGCCGAGTCCGTCCGTCCCGGCACGGCGCTCGTCGCCGTCAGCGCCGCGCAGTCCGCCGACGGCCGGATCGCGGACCTGGAGGCGATCCGCGACGCCGCGCGGACGCACGGGGCGCGTACGTACATCGACGCGTCCCAGGCCGCCGGATGGCTGCCCCTGCGGGCGGACGCCCATGACTACGTCTCCTCCGTCGCCTTCAAGTGGCTCGTCTGCCCGCGCGGCGTGGCCTTCCTCGTCGTCCCGGAGGACCTCGGCGGCCTCACGCCGGTGTTCGCGGGCTGGGTCGCGGGCGAGGCCCCCTGGGACAGCTGCTACGGCCCGGTCGAGGAACTGGCGCACTCCGCACGGCGGTTCGACGAGAGCCCCGCGCTCTTCTCCTACGCGGGAGCGCGACGGTCGCTGGAACTCGTCGAGGAGCTGGGCGTGGAGCGCGTGCACGCCCACGACCTCGCCCTCGCCGACCGCTTCCGCGCGGGCCTGCTCACGCTGGGCAGGCAACCCGTCCAGGCCCCCGGCTCGCCCATCGTCTCCGTCCCCGGGCTCGGTCACCGGCAGCCCGATCTGAGCCGTGCCGGGGTCGAGGTCTCCGACCGCGCGGGCAACCTGAGGGCGGCCTTCCACCTGTACAACACGGCTGCGGACGTCGACCGCCTGCTGGACGTGCTGTCCGGCTGAGCGACCGTGCGCCCGCCCCGGCCCCCTGGCGCGGGGTCCGGCGGGGCGCTAGGAAGGGCACCACGAGGTGGTGGTGCCGGTGGAACCTACGCTCGTCGACGCCGAGTTGCATCGGCGGCTGGTGTACGGGGACGAGTCCGCGCTGGGCGAGGCGTACGCCGCCTACGGCGGGCTGGTCCGGCGGGTCGCCCTGCGCGTCACGCGCAGCCAGGCCGCCGCGGAGGACGTGGCGCAGGAGGTCTTCGCCCACCTGTGGAGCCGGCCCTACGCCTTCGACGCGCGCCGGGGTTCGCTGCGCACCTGGCTCTCCATGCTCGCCCATCGCAGGGCCGTGGACTGGGTGCGCAGCGAGGCCCGGCACCGCAAGGACGCCCGCGCCGACGACTCCGCGCTGCACGCCATCCCCGACTCCGGGCCCGGTCCCGACGAGACCGTCGTCGACCGCGAGCGCGCCCTGCTGCTGCACAGTGCGCTCGCCGAACTCCCGCTGCCCCAGCGGGAGGTGGTCCATCTCGCCTACTTCGCGGGTCGCACCTACCGCCAGGCGGCGGTGGAACTGGGCATCCCGGAGGGCACCGCGAAGACCCGGCTGCGATCGGCCCTGCGCAAGCTCGCCGAGTCACTGGCCGATCCGCCGGACCCGGCCCTGGAAAGGGGCGCGTGATGGCGGCGCGGACGGTCCCGGCCGGGCCGGGCGTGCGTATCGTGGCCCCAGCGGGGCGGGGCCCGGCCGTGCTGCCGGCCGTGCCCCGGAAGGGCGGTGGACGATGAGCGGCGAGCACGAGGCGGTACGGGACCTGCTGGCGGCCTGGGCCGTCGGCGCGTTGACCCCCGCCGACGAGAGGACCGTCCCCCGGCATCTCGCCGCGTGCGAGTCCTGCGCGGCGGAGGCGGAACGCCTGCGTGAGACGGTACGGCTCCTGGACGGCCCGCGCGCCACACCCCCCGGCCCGGCGGCCGGCCCGGTGAACGGGGCGGGGACCGGCCGCGCGGCACGGGGCGCCCGGGACAAGGCACCGGCCGGACGGGGCCGGCCCACGGGACCCGACGGTGCGGCCGGCCTCCCGCCCGCCCTGCTCGCCGCGGCCCGCCGCGCCCGCCCCGCCGCTCCCCGCGTCGGCGCGCACGCCGCCCCGTACGCGGCGGCCGTCGCCGGGCTCGGAGCGCTGCTGCGGGAGCTGGACGACCCGAGGCGCTGGTCGACGCCGGTCGTGCACGACTGGGACGTGCAGGCCACGGTGGCCCATCTCATCGCGGCGGACGAACCGTTGGCGCGACGGCTGGGGCTCGCGCCGCTGGTGCCCCGGTCCGGAGACGCCGAGAAGGAGGGTTGGGAAGCGGCCTGGGCCGCGCGGACCGCCGAGGTGATCGCGCACGAGCGGGCCCGGCCCCCCGCCGAGACCGTCGCCGTCTGGTCCGCGCAGGCCGCCGCGCTCCTGGCCGCACCGGAGGCGGCCGACGCCGGACGGGCGGCGCACGCGACCACGCTGATGGGCGTACGGCTTCCCTTGGCCGACCACTTCGTCGTGCGGGCCTTCGAGGCGTGGATCCACACCGACGACATCGGCCGGGCCCTCGGGGTCGCCGTGCCCCCGCCGCCCGAGCCCCACTTGTGGCAGCTCGTCCGGCTGGCGGTGCGCATCCTCGGCAGGGCGCTCGGCCCCACGGCGGCGCCTGTCCTGTTCGCGCCGGCGGGCGGCGGGCGCGACGCGCAGTGGGTGCTCGGCTCCGAGGACGAGCCCGTGGCGGCGGAACTCGTGCTGGACCCGGTCGACTTCTGCCTGCTGATCGGCGGACGGTACGCGCCCGGCGAGGTGCCCCGGGGCGCGGTGGGGGACACCGCCGCCGTCACGGCCGTGCTGGAGCGCGCCGCGTCACTGGCGTGGCTCTAGTGCCGCGGCAGGCAACGTTCGCCCCGTCGCGACGCCCGGCACGCACTCTCGCCGCACCGGCCGAAAGCCCAAGTACGTCCGGTACGAGGACTTCCGGCCGGCACACCGAGAGCACGCACCGGACGCCGCTCCTTGACGGGCAAACGTTGCCTGCCGCGGCACCAGCACCCGGACCGCTGATGGGCCGCATCCGGCTCCCCGGCCCACCGTCGGACTTCAACTCCCGCTCCTACGAAGCTCTTTGCCCGGACACGCGCGTGGCCGGTGCCTCCCCACCCGGGAGGCACCGGCCACGCGCGGACGTCACTTCACCGGTGTGAAGTCCCGTGCCCCGATGAACTCGGGCCTGCGCACCGGCGCCGCGAACGGCTCCACCGCCGCGTTCTCCACGCTGTTGAACACGATGAAGACGTTGCTGCGCGGGAACGGGGTGATGTTGTCGCCCGAGCCGTGCATGCAGTTGCAGTCGAACCAGGTCGCCGAACCGGCCCTGCCGGTGAACAGCTTGATGCCGTGCCGTGAGGCGAAACGGGTGAGCGCCTCGTCGGACGGCGTGCCCGCGTCCTGCATCTGCAGCGACTTCTTGTAGTTGTCCTTCGGCGTGGCCCCCGCGCACCCGAGGAACGTCTTGTGCGACCCCGGCATGATCATGAGTCCGCCGTTGGTGTCGTGGTTCTCGGTCAGCGCGATCGACACGGACACCGTCCGCATGTTCGGCAGACCGTCCTCGGCGTGCCACGTCTCGAAGTCCGAGTGCCAGTAGAAGCCGCTGGCCCCGAAGCCCGGCTTCACGTTGATCCGCGACTGGTGGACGTACACGTCCGAGCCGAGGATCTGGCGGGCCCGTCCGACCACGCGCTCGTCGCGCACGAGCCGGGCGAAGACCTCGCTGATGCGGTGCACCTCGAAGACGGAGCGGATCTCCTGGGACGCCGGCTCCACGATGGACCGCTCGTCGGCGCGGATCGCCGGATCGGCGACGAGGCGCTCCAGCTCCTGTCGGTAGACGGCGACCTCGTCGTCGGCGAGCAGTTCCTCGACGGGCAGGAAGCCGTCGCGCTCGTAGCACTGGAGATCGTGCACCGTGATCGGGCCGGGCTCGCCCGGCGCGCTCCACACGACCGGGTCCTTGCGGGGTACGGACACCTCCGTGGCGCCGCGGCTGGGGTAAAGATCGGTGACTTCGGCGACGGTGGTCATCTGTCTCACACCTCCTCGGTGATCAGCGGGTAGACGCCGTTCTCGTCGTGGTCCTCCCGTCCGGTGACGGGCGGATTGAAGACGCAGACGCACCGGAAGTCGGTCTTCGGGCGCATGGTGTGGCGCTCGTGACCGTCCAGGAGATACATGGTCCCCGGGGTGATCCAGTGCTTCTCGCCGGTCTCGTCGTTGGTCAGTTCGGCCTCGCCCTCCACGCAGAGCACGGCCTCGATGTGGTTCGCGTACCACATCGACGTCTCGGTACCCGCGTAGAGAGTCGTCTCGTGGAGGGAGAAGCCGACCCGCTCCTTGGCGAGCACGATGCGCTTGCTCTCCCAGGTGCCGGACTTCGCCTTCACATGACGGTCGGTTCCCTCGATGTCCTTGAACGATCGGACGATCACGGTGCGTTGCTGCCTTTCTGCTCTGCTGGTGCGGGCTGCGCACGGCCGCCGCACGCGGGGGCGTACGGCGGACGTGGGCGCGTCGTACGGCTGCCGTACGCGGTCAGGCGGCCGTCTCGTGGACGGCGCGGGCGAGGGTGCGCAGCCCCTCGTCCAGCTCGTCGGGGGTGATGGTGAGCGCCGGGAGGAGTTTCACGACCTCGCTCTCCGGACCGGACGTCTCGATGAGCAGCCCGAGTTCGAAGGCGCGCTGCGCTACGCGGCCCGCGCGCGCCTTGTCCTTGAACTCCAGACCCCACACGAGTCCCCGGCCTCGGTACTCCTTGACGTCGGCCAGGTTCTCCTCGGTGATGGAGATCAGCGCCTGCTCGATCTGCTCGCCGCGGGCGCGGGTCTGCTTCTCCATGGCGGAGCCGTCGGTCCAGTACGTCTCCAGTGCCGCGGCGGCGGTGACGAACGCCGGGTTGTTGCCGCGGAAGGTGCCGTTGTGCTCGCCCGGCTCCCAGATGTCCAGCTCTGGCTTGAACAGGCACAGGGACATGGGCAGGCCGTATCCGCTGATGGACTTCGAGACGGTGACGATGTCGGGCACGACCCCCGCCTCCTCGAAGGAGAAGAAGGCGCCGGTGCGGCCGCAGCCCATCTGGATGTCGTCCACGATGAGCAGCATGTCGCGGCGGGCGCAGAGGTCGGCGAGGGCGCGCAGCCACTCGGGGCGCGCGACGTTGATGCCGCCCTCGCCCTGCACGGTCTCGACGATCACCGCGGCGGGCTGGTTGAGGCCGGAGCCCTGGTCCTCCAGGAGCCGCTCGAACCACAGGAAGTCCGGGACCTGGCCGTCGAAGTAGTTGTCGAAGGGCATCGGGGTGCCGTGCACCAGCGGGATGCCCGCGCCGGCCCGCTTGAACGCGTTGCCGGTCACGGCGAGCGACCCGAGGGACATGCCGTGGAAGGCGTTGGTGAAGGACACGATGGCCTCGCGCCCCTTCACCTTCCGCGCCAGTTTCAGCGCGGACTCGACGGCGTTGGTGCCCGTCGGCCCGGGGAACATGACCTTGTACGGCAGGTCGCGCGGGCGCAGGATCAGGTTCTGGAAGGTCTCCAGGAAGCCGCGCTTGGCCGTCGTCGACATGTCGAGGCCGTGCGTGACGCCGTCGCGCTCCAGGTAGTCGATCAACGCCCGTTTCAGTACGGGGTTGTTGTGGCCGTAGTTCAGGGACCCCGCGCCGGCGAAGAAATCCAGGTACTCGTGGCCGTCCTCGTCGTACATCCGGCTGCCCCGGGCCCGGTCGAAGACGGTGGGCCAGCCTCGGCAGTAGCTGCGCACCTCGGACTCCAGGGTCTCGAAGACGCTCAGGTCGGGCTGGGTGATGGTCACAGCGAATCGCTCCTCGGAACGTGGGGGGAGGGGGATCGGCGAAGTCTCGAAGGGAGGTCGGCGCGGGTCACAGGGAGAGCGGGCCGATGCGGTGCAGCACTTCCGGCTCGTGCGGTCCGTCGGGGAAGTGGGCCGTCCCGAACAGCACTTCGCGCTCGACGGTCGCGCCGTGGCGTCGGGCGTACGACGCGAACAGGCGCTCGGAGGCGGTGTTGCCGGGCGTGATGGTGGTCTCCAGGGCGGTCGGCGCCTGGGTGCTCTCCTCGGCGAGCCGGGCGGTCAGGCCGTCGAGCAGGGCCGCGGCCAGTCCGCGTCCGCGATGGGCCTCGTCGACGGCCACCTGCCAGATGAGCAGGGTGCGGGGGCGCTCGGGGCGGACGTACCCGGTGACGAAGCCGACCGGCGTCCCTTGCGCGTCGCGTGCGACCGCGGACGTGCGGGCGAAGTCACGGCACCAGAGGAGATAGCTGTACGAGGAGTTCAGGTCGAGGGTTCCGGAGTTCTTGGCGAGATGCCAGAGCGCGGCCCCGTCGGCCACCTCGGGACGGTCGATCCGAAGGCCCTCCGGCATTTCCCGGAATTCCGCTGGCAGGTCTGCTTGTGCGGCGGTCATGCGAATTGAATTTACCGAGGGAAAGCTGAAATTGCATCGCCGCGAGGGGTTACGGGAGGCTTGTCTGTGTGTTATCACGCGCCCGCGGGTGAGCGCGCGAGAACGCGATGTTAGATACCGTTCTGTCCGGAAAATACCGCACGAAAGGGATGCGTTGTGGAGTGCGTCACAGGAGATTAATGTGTAAGAGACCTGCCCGAATTACGCCGGTTGGCGTTCGCGAAATCTTTGCGTTTAGGGCCAGAAAAAGCGGGCAGAAGAATACGGGAAGCTGCACTTGATTAATATATGGATAAGCGGACGGAGTGGCCCTGAATTTCTTTTCGGTGAGTGTTCCGTCCGACCCGTTCCCGTCACCGTCGCGGAGGGCCGCGGGTCGCTACGGGCAGGGCGGCGTCCGGTGGAGGCGCTCCACCGGACGCCGGGGAACCGGCGGGAGCTCAGTCCCAGGCCTGCGCCACGGCCCGGCGTGCCCCCTCCAGGTCCACCGGGAAGCCGGACTCGGCCAGCGCGGCCCCCAGTCCCGCGAGGCTGGAGTGGACGACGCCCCGCGTCGCGTCGGGCCCGTAGTGGTTCACCCGGATCATCTCCTTGGCGAGCGCACCCCCGCCCGCGACCAGCGGCAGCACCGGGTCGGCGGCCAGCGCCTTCGCGACCAGCGCGGACGCGTCGGCCCCGGCGGGCACCCGCAGCGTGGTGGCGACCGGCGCCGCGTCGGAGGCCGCGTACACGTACGGCTCGAGGCCGCCGCCCAGGGCGAGCGCCCCGGCCCGGGTCGCCGCCGCGGCCGAGGCGTGGCGGTCCATCACCGCGCCCAGTCCCTCGCTCTCGATGCGCTCGACACAGGCCTCCAGCGCCAGCATCTCCAGCTGCGCCGGCGCGTGCAGCAGCGCCTTGCGGCCGCCGTCGACCCATCGCTGCTTCCAGTCCAGCAGCGACAGGTACGACCGGCGCGGGGCCGCCGGGTTGGCGGCCATCCGTGCCCATGCCCGCTCACTCACCGAGACCGCCGACACGCCCGCGGGGCCGCCCATCGCCTTCTGCGCCCCGATCACGCACAGGTCGACGCCCCAGGTGTCCGGCAGCACCGGCTCGGCGCCGATCGACGCGACCGCGTCCAGGTAGAACAGAGCGCCGTGCTCCCGGACGACCTCCCCGATCTCCGCGACGGGGTTGGTGTTGCCGGTGGCCGCCTCTGCGTGCACGAGCGAGACGAAGTCGATCGACGGGTGCTCGGCGAAGGCCTCGCGGATCTGCTCGGCGGTGACCGCCGAGTGGAAGGGCACCGCCAGGTCGATCACGGTCGCGCCGCAGTCCCGCAGCCAGTCGCCGAAGGTCTGCCCGTACGGGCCGGTGATCACGTTGAGCGCGGTCGTGCCGGGACCGGCCGTCGCGCGGATGGCCCCCTCCAGCGGGAGCAGCGCCTCGCCCTGCATGATCACGACGTCCTGCTCGGTGGAGAGCAGCCCGGCCACGCGGTCCTCGATCGAGGCGAAGTGCGCGGCGCTCAGCGGCGCCAGGTCCAGGAAGGGGTGGGTCACGGCGGTGCTCTCTTCGCTCACGGGTCCGGTACGCGGGTGCGTGCCTCCAGCGCGGGTGCGCGGGGGGACTCGTCGTGAGCGTAACCGGAGGCCGCCCCGGCGACCGGACCGTCCGTCGCCGCCCGCGCGGGACGCGTGAGCGGTGGCCGGGCGGCCCTTCCCGGGTGCGGGATCCGAGGCCGGACGGCCACCTGACCATCGGATTGATTTGAGCAACCCAAACCTTTCCTTATAATCGGAACCCACAGTTCCCCCACAGGAGGTCCCCCGTGAACTCGGTCCTCGGACGCCGGACGCGCATTCTGGCCGCCACCACCGCCACGGCCGGGCTGCTGCTCGTGGCCGGTTGTTCCTCGGACGGCAAGGACGGCGGCACCGCCAAGGGCGTCCCCGTGGTCAAGGCGGGCAAGCTCACGACCTGCACCCACCTCCCGTACCCGCCGTTCCAGTCGGAGATCGACGGCAAGGTGCAGGGCTTTGACGTCTCGCTGATCGACCTGGTCGCCAAGGACCTGGGCGTGAAGCAGACCATCGTCGACACCCCCTTCGAGAACTTCAAGACGGGCGCGTTCCTCAACTCCGGCCAGTGCGACCTCGCGGCGGCCGGCATGACGATCACCGAGGAGCGCAAGAAGAACGTCGACTTCTCCGACCCGTACTTCGACGCCACCCAGGCCGTCCTCGTCGACAAGAAGAGCGGCATCGACTCCCTCGCCGACGTGAAGGCCAAGGGCAAGAAGCTCGGCGCCCAGGCGCAGACCACCGGCGAGGAGTACGCGAAGAAGCAGGGCTTCGACCCGGTCTCCTTCGAGTCCTCCGACGCCGTCATCAACGGCCTGCGCACCGGCCAGGTCCAGGCCGTGGTCATCGACTACCCGGTCGTGCAGGGCTGGCTGAAGGACAAGGCCACCGCCGACGCCTTCAAGGTCGTCGACAACCTCGACACCGGTGAGCAGTACGGCTTCACGGTGAAGAAGGGCAACACCAAGCTCGTCGACGCCATCAACAAGGCGATCAAGGACGCCAAGGCCGACGGCACGTACAAGAAGCTGTACGAGAAGTGGATCGGCCCGTACGACGCGTCCGCGGCCGCCGCCTCCCCGTCCGCCTCATGAGCGGTGCCGACACACAGGTCCGGCCCCGCAGGTCCGGCCTGACCCGCCGGCAGAAGCGCGCGCTGTCGCGCGGCGTCCAGTACGCCGTCTTCATCGCCGCCGTGGCCGTCCTCGCGGCCACGGCGGACTGGGGACGTCTGAAGAACCAGTTCGCCCAGTGGGACCTGGTCCAGCAGATGTTCCCGGACGTCATCACGCTGGCGCTGAAGAACACCGTGCTCTACACGATGTCCGGCTTCGTGTTCGGTCTCGTGCTCGGCATGGTCATCGCCCTGATGCGGCTCTCGCCGGTGGGTCCCTACCGCTGGCTCGCCGGCATCTACATCGAGATCTTCCGCGGCCTGCCCGCCCTGCTGATCTTCGTCTTCGTCGGCGTCGCGGTGCCGCTGGCCTTCCCGGGCACGGAGATCCCCGGCGGCACCTACGGCAAGGTCGCGCTCGCGCTCGGTCTGGTCTCGGCCGCGTACATGGCCGAGACGATCCGCGCCGGCATCCAGGCGGTCCCCAAGGGACAGATGGAAGCGGCCCGTTCCCTGGGCTTCTCGCACGCGCGGGCCATGGTCTCGATCGTCGTCCCGCAGGCGTTCCGCATCGTGATCCCGCCGCTCACCAACGAACTGGTCCTGCTGTTCAAGGACTCCTCCCTGGTGCTGTTCCTCGGCGTCACGCTGGAGGAGCGCGAACTCACCAAGTTCGGGCGCGACCTGGCGAGCCAGACCGCCAACTCCACACCGATCCTGGTGGCGGGCCTGTGCTACCTGCTGGTGACCGTGCCGCTCGGATTCGTCGTACGACGTCTCGAGGCCAAGGCGGGGGAGGCCACCCGATGAGTGCAAGCGGTGCTCCGGAGATCCAGGTCCGCGACCTGCACAAGTCCTTCGGCGACAACGAGGTGCTGCGCGGCATCGACCTGGAGATCCGGCAGGGCGAGGTCGTCTGCGTGATCGGCCCGTCCGGCTCCGGCAAGTCGACACTGCTGCGCTGCGTCAACCTGCTGGAGGAGCCCACCGAGGGCCAGGTCTTCGTCGGCGGCACCGAGGTCACCGACCCGGACGTCGACATCGACGCCGTACGCCGCCGCATCGGCATGGTCTTCCAGCAGTTCAACCTCTTCCCGCACCTCTCGGTGACCGAGAACCTCACGCTGCCCCAGCGGCGGGTGCTGAAGCGGGACAAGGCCGAGGCCGCCCGGATCGCGGCGGCCAACCTGGACCGCGTGGGCCTGGCCGAGAAGGCGGACGCCTACCCCTCCTCGCTGTCCGGCGGCCAGCAGCAGCGCGTGGCCATCGCCCGTGCGCTCGCCATGGGCCCCGAGGTGATGCTCTTCGACGAGCCGACCTCGGCACTCGACCCCGAGCTCGTCGGCGACGTGCTCGCCGTCATGCGGATGCTCGCCGACGAGGGCATGACCATGATGGTCGTCACCCACGAGATGACGTTCGCCCGCGAGGTGGCCGACCGGGTCGTGTTCATGGACGGCGGCGTGATCGTCGAGGACGGCACCCCGGCCCAGGTCATCGGTGCCCCGAGCCACGAACGCACCCGCCACTTCCTGTCCCGGCTGCTCGACCCCGCGATGGCGGACGTCGAGGAGGAGGCGCCGGACGCGGCCGAAAAGGGCTCGTAGCGCCCGCCCGTACGGCACGAACTAAGGTGCGGTGCATGAGCGATCGCGCGGTGCTGCACGTCAAGGGGCGGGTGCTCGTCGGGCCCGACGACGTCCGGGACGACCTCTGGGTCGTCGGCGGGAGGGTCACGTACGAGCGCCCGGCGGGAGCCCGTGACGTGCGCACCGTCGAGGGCTGGGCGCTGCCCGGCCTGGTGGACGCGCACTGCCACGTCGGGCTCGACGCCCACGGCCCCGTCGAGCCGGACGTCGCCGAGAAGCAGGCCCTCACCGACCGCGAGGCCGGCACCCTCCTCATCCGGGACGCGGGATCGCCGTCCGACACCCGCTGGATCGACGACCGCGAGGACCTCCCGAAGATCATCCGTGCGGGCCGTCACATCGCCCGCACCCGCCGCTACATCCGCAACTACGCCCACGAGATCGAACCCGAGGACCTCGTCGCGTACGTCGCCCGGGAGGCCCGGCGCGGCGACGGCTGGGTCAAGCTGGTGGGGGACTGGATCGACCGGGGCACCGGCGACCTGAGCGCCTGCTGGCCGCGCGACGCTATCGAGGCCGCGATCGCCGAGGCGCACCGGCTGGGCGCGCGGGTCACCGCACACTGCTTCGCGGAGGACTCGCTCCGGGACCTCGTCGAGGCGGGCATCGACTGCGTCGAGCACGCGACCGGGCTGACCGAGGACACCGTCCCGCTGTTCGCCGAGCGAGGCGTCGCCATCGTCCCGACCCTCGTGAACATCGCCATTTTTCCGCGCCTGGCGGCAGGCGGCGAGGCCAAGTACCCGCGCTGGGCGGCCCACATGCGGCAGCTGCACGCACGGCGCCACGACACCGTGCGCGCCGCCTACGACGCAGGAATCCCCGTGTACGTGGGCACCGACGCGGGCGGCACCCTCGCGCACGGGCTCGTCGCGGCGGAGGTCGCCGAACTCGTCACCGCGGGCATCCCGCCCGTGGAGGCCCTCTCCGCCACCACGTGGGGCGCCCGCCGCTGGCTCGGGCGGCCCGGCCTCGACGAAGGAGCGCCCGCGGACCTCGTGGTCTACGAGGGCGACCCCCGCGAGGACGTCCGGGTCCTCGCCGCTCCGCGGCGGGTGGTCCTGAACGGGCAGGTCGTCGGCTGACCCGGCGCCCTCGGGCCGACTCAGGTCGCCCGGCTCGGCCGGCGCCCGCCCGCCGACCGTGTGGACCGGCGTCCGTCCGCCGACCCGGGCCGGCCGGCACGTGTCCGTCGGCCGGACTCCGTCCGTTGACTGACGGTGACGGGTGGGCCGGGCCGCTCGTTGTGCACTGCTGCGCGCACTCCGGCGCTCCGACCGGCGCTTTCGCCTCCTTGGGGTGGTCCGGGTGACGGTGGGGAACAAGCGTGCCGGGAGATTCGAATAAGTTCGCGGAATTCCCACGTTGGAGTGAAGTGGCGGAAGGTCGCTGACTGTTCACTCTCAGTGCGCAATTCTTTCCGGGTCCCGAGCTTTTCTCCCATGGGGGTCCCACCCGTGAACACCAACAGCTTCCGCCTGCCCGCACGCCGTCTCGCAGCCACCGCGGCCGCCACCGCCCTCGCCGCCGGTCCCGCGGCGCTGGCCGGCGCGGGCACCGCCCACGCGACCACCGACCACGGTCGCGCGAGCGCCGTCGTGCTCCGCACCGGACTCGACGTCTCCCTGCTCAACAAGACCGCGGACGTCCCGCTCGCGGTCTCCCTCAACGAGGTGCAGGCACCGCAGAGCGCGCAGAAGACCGCGCTCACCGCCCAGTTGGACGGGGTCGACGGAGGACGCCCGTTCAGCGTGCTGCGCGCCGACGTCGCCACCGCCAAGGCCACCGTGTCGGCGGACAAGGCCGAAGGCTCCACCACCCTCGCGCACGCGGCGGTCCACGTCCCCGGACTGCCCCTGCTCTCGGTCATCGAGGTCGAGCAGGTGACGTCGAAAGCGACGTGCGAGGCCGGGAAGAAGCCCGTCGCCACCGCGAACCTGCTCGGATCGGTCACCGTGCTCGGCAAGAAGGTGACGCTCTCGGCGGGCGGGCCGACGGAGGTCAAGGTGCCCGGCGTCGGCGAGGTCCGCCTCGACCTGTCCAAGACGCGGACGACGACCCGTACGGCCGCCGCCTCCGCCCTCGAACTCAAGGTCTCCATCAACCCGTTGAAGCTGAACGTGGCCGAGGTCGAGGGCACCCTGACCCTCGCGGGCGCGACCTGCGAGGCCCCGTCGGCGCCGGCCGCACCGGCCGGGCCCGGCGACCCGGTGGCCGACGTGAAGCCGCAGGGCGCGCCCGCGGAGGCGAATCTCGCGGAGACCGGGGGAAGTTCGACGACCCCGTACATCGCCGCCGGGGCGGCGGCGCTCCTCGCCACGGGCGCCGGCGTGGTGGTCCTGGCCCGCCGCCGCCGGGGCTGAGGCCGCCGGGGCGGCCCCGCCGAGGAACCGTGCCGGCCCGAACGGCCCCGTCCCCGGGTGCCGGGCGGGCTTCCCGGCCCGTCCGGCACCGGCGTCGCGGGCCCGGGGGCGAAGACCCCTCAGTCCCGCGACAGCGTGATCGCGCGATCGACGGCCTGGAGCAGCCGGTTGACCGTCGTCCGGTCCCGGACGGCGATCCGGAGCCAGTCCTCGTCCAGCCCGGGAAACGTGTCGCCGCGCCGCACCGCGAACCCGAGGTCGCGCAGATGCCGGCGCACCGCGGCCGCCCGTGGAAGACGGACCAGCACGAACGGTCCCTCCGACGGCTCCACGACGTACAGCCCGTCGGAGGCGAACTCCCTGAGCCCGGCCACGAGATGGGCCCGGTCCGCGGCGATCCGGTGCGCCGCGTGCGCGGCCTCAGCGAGCGCCTGGGAGGACACACAGGCCTCGGCGGCGGCGAGCGCGGGCGTGGACACGGGCCACAGCGGCTGGGCCCGCTCCAGCTCCTCGACCGTCCCGGGATCGGCGAGCACGTACCCGACGCGCAGCCCGGCCAGCCCCCACGTCTTCGTGAGACTGCGCAGCACGACGAGCCCGGGGACGTCCGTGCGGCCGGCCAGCGCCTCCCGCTCCCCGGGCACCGCGTCCACGAAAGCCTCGTCGACGACCAGCACCCGCCCGGGCCCGGCGAGCCGCGCGATCGACGCGGCCGGGTGCAGCACCGACGTCGGGTTGGTCGGATTGCCGATCACGACGAGGTCCGCGTCCTCGGGCACGGCCGCCGGATCCAGCCGGAAACCGTCCTCGGCCCGCAGCAGGACCCGGTCGACGGTGTGCCCGGCGTCCCGCAACGCGGCCTCCGGCTCCGTGAACTGCGGATGCACGACCACCGGCCGGCGCACCTTCAGGGCACGCGCGAGCAGCACGAACGCCTCGGCGGCCCCGGCGGTCAGCAGCACCCGCTCCACCGGGAGCCCGTGCCGCGCGGCCACCGCGGCCCGCGCCGCCCGCCCGTCCGGGTAGGCGGCCAGCCCGGTCAGCGACGCGGCGATCCGCTCGCGCAGCCACGGGGGAGGCGTGCCGGCCCGGACGTTCACGGCGAGATCGGTGAGCGCGGAGCCGTCGTCGCGCACCTCTGCGTCACCGTGGTGACGCAGGTCGTGGCCGCCGTCGCCCGCGGCCGGAGCGTCCGCCCCGGGGGCGTCCACGCGGCCCGCACCGCCCCCGTGCCCGCCGTCAGTGCGCATGCGAGTGCGAGTGGCCGCCGTGGTGGTGTCCGTGGTGGTGACCGTCGTCGTCGGGGTGGAAGTGCGGCTGCTGGGGGAGCCCCACCTTGTCCTCGAACCCGGGCATCGCGATCCGGTACACGCAGGAGTCGCAGTTCATCCGCAGATCGCCCCTGACGGCCTCCTCGTACCGCTCCATGACGAGGTCGAGCAACTCCGGCTCGGGTCCGATGACATCGGCGGAGCGCACCTCGACGTCAGGGTGCGCGGCGGCCCAGCCCTCGGTCTGCTGCCGCACCCGGTCGGGGAGGATGCCGGTGAACAGGAAGTAGGGGAGCACGACGATCCGGCGGGCGCCCAGCCTCACGCACCGGTCGAGCCCGGACGGCACGTCCGGCGCCGCCAGCGACACGAACGCCGTCTCGACCCCCGCGTACCCGCGGCCCTCCCACAGCAGCCGGGCCGCCTTGTGCACCTCGGCGTTGGCGTCCGGGTCGGTGGAACCGCGCCCCACGAGCAGCACGGTCACGTCGGCACGGTCCTCGGGCGTCCGCGCCGTCCCGCCGAGCGCCTCGTCGAGCCGCCGTTCCAGGACGGCGAGCAGCGACGGGTGCGGGCCCAGCGGACGCCCGTACGTGTACGAGATGCCGGGGTGCCGCTCCTTCTCGCGGGCGAGCGCCGCCGGGATGTCGCCCTTGGCGTGCCCGGCGGACACCAGCATCAGCGGTACGGCCGCGAAGCGCCGCACGCCCCGTCCGACGAGCTCGGCGACGGCCTCACCGAGCGGCGGCGGCGAGAGCTCGATGAACCCGCCCGCGACGGGCAGGTCGGGGTGGCGACGGCCCAACTCCCGTACGAAGTCGCGGAAGGCCTCGGCTCCGGCCTCGTCCCGGGTGCCGTGTCCGGCGATGAGCAGGGCGGGGGCAGGGGTGGTCACGATGTCTCCTTGGCGGATGGTGAAGCCTCGGTGGCCTGTGGAACGGGGTGGTACGGCAGGACGCCGGCTGCGGCGGTGACCGCCGGCCGGAGCCCGCCGGACACGGTGCGGGCGGCGGTCCGGCCGCTCGCGACGTGCGGTTCGGGTGCGGGGACGCCGGGCCGGCCGGTGCGCGGCCACCGGCGGGACGCCCGCCCGACGGACCGCGCCGGGCGGTCCGGTCCTTCGGTGTGCGGGACCCGCGCCCGCCGGGAGCGCGGGCTCATCCGGCCGTCTCCTGCCAGCGGTAGCCGCGCGGCGTCACCATGCGCCCGGCGATGTCACGGGTCGCCGTGTTCCCCACGGTGACCACGGTCATCATGTCCACCGTCGCCGGGTCGAGAGCCGAGAGGCTGGTGAGCCGGCTCGACTCGTCCGGACGCGACGCGTTGCGCACGACGCCCACCGGTGTCCGCGGCTCCCGGTGCTCGGCGAGGATCGCCAGCGCCTTCGGGAGCTGCCAGTCGCGGCCCCTGCTGCGGGGGTTGTAGAAGGTCACCACGATGTCGGCCTCGGCGGCGGCCCGCACCCGGCGCTCGATGACCTCCCAGGGCGTGTGCAGGTCGGAGAGGCTGATCGACACGTGGTCGTGGCCGAGCGGGGCACCCAGGATCGCTCCCGCCGCCAGCGCCGCCGTCACCCCGGGCACCCCGACCACGTCGATGTCGTCGGACGCCTCGGCCAGCGCGGGCGACGCCATCGCGTACACGCCCGCGTCGCCGCTGCCGATCAGGGCGACGGCCTGCCCGCGCCGGGCCTCGGCCACCGCGGTCCGCGCCCGCTCCTCCTCCGCACCCAGCCCCGACTCCAGGACCCGGGTGCCCGGGCGCAGCAGATCGCGGATCTGGTCGACGTACTGGTCGAGCCCGACGAGCACCGACGCCCGCCGCAGTTCCTCCTTGGCGCGCGGGGTGAGCAGGTCACGGGCGCCCGGTCCGAGACCGACGACCGCGAGCCGGCCGCGGGCCACCCGCCGCACGACCGCGCAGGTCGCCATCGCGGGCCGCCCGTCCGCGCGCTGCGACTTGCGCTTGGGGACGAGGAGTTCGCCACCGCCGACGAGGGCGGCGGCCTCCGCCACCGAGGGGGTGCCGACGGCGGCGAGCGGTGCGCCCGACGGGTTCGGCGCGTCCACGCGCGCCAGTTCGTCCGCGGCGTACGTCACCAGCGGCACCCCGAGGCGCTCGGCGGCCCCGACGATGCCGGGCTCACCCGCCTTGGCGTCCACGGTGGCGAGTTCGCCCACCGACCGCACGGACAGCCCGGCCTCCCGCAGGGCGTCCTCGACGAGCCCCAGCACCTCGTCGACGGGCGCGCCGCTGGACGCGCCGACGCCCACGACGAGCGACGGCGGACGCAGCACGACCTCCCGGTCGGCGGCCGGCACGAGCCGGTCGGTGACCCGGATCGTGCACACGCCCTCGTCCGTGACCGGCAGCGGGGGCAGCGGCCACGCCAGCTCGGCCGACAGCCCGACGGGCTCACCGTCCAGCAGGGCGCGGGTGACACCGGCGACGTCCCCCTCCACGGGGAAGCCGAGGGTGTCCAGACCGGGGACGCCCACCGCGTCGGTCGCCGTGGTCACCACGGGCGCGGCGCCGAGCACCTCGCCGACCTCGCGGGCCAGTTCGTTCGCCCCGCCGCCGTGACCGCCGACGAGGGACACCGCGAAGCGCCCCGCCTCGTCGACGCACACGATCCCCGGGTCCGACGTCTTGTCGCCCAGCAGCGGTGCGACGAGCCGTACGACCGCGCCGGTGGCGAGGAAGCACACGAGCTGGTCGCACTCCGCGAACGCCCGCCGCACGGCGTCGGCGACGGACCCGTCGTACACCCGCGTACGGGAGGGCCAGGCCGCGGCCAGCCGGTCACGCGCCGCCGCGCCGGCCGCCGTGGCGGAAATCAGGCCGATCACTGGGGGACTCCTTCGATACGGGCCGGGGGCCTGACACCCCACAGCAGGAAGACGGGGTTGGTGGCGGCGAGCCGGTCGACACCGCCGGGCAGCGGCGCCAGCCGGGACGACTGCAACAGCACGCCGTCGCAGTCGAAGCCGGCGGCGACGAGTGCGTCACGGGCCGCCGGCACCCGGTCCAGCGCGGCCATGGCCACCACCACGGCACGCCGGGCCCGCCGCGCGCACGCCGTGACGATGACGGGCAGTTCACGTCCGCCGCCGCCGATGAACACGGCGTCCGGATCGTCCAGGTCGGACAGCACCGTGGGCGCCGCCCCGTGCACGACGCGTACGTCCACGCCGTGCGCCTCCGCGTTGGCGCGGATCCGCTCGACACCGTCCACGGTCTTCTCGACCGCGGCGACCGCGGCGCCGAACCGCGCGCACTCGACGGCGACGGACCCGGAGCCCGCGCCGACGTCCCAGACCAGGTCACCCGGGCGCGGACCGAGCCGGGCCAGCGCGAGTGCCCGCACCTCGAACTTGCTGATCATCGAGTCGCGATGGGCGAACTCACTCTCGTCCAGGGCCCATCGGTCCGGCCCCGGCCGGGGCCCGGCGACGGTCCGCACCGGGCCGAGGGCGCGCGCCTCGTCCAGGCACAGCACGACGCTCACCGCCGTACCCCAGTCACGGGCGGCGGCCTCGGCGGGCGTCACCCGCTCCACGCGCTCGCGGCCGGGGTCGCCGAGGGCGCTCGCCACGACCAGGACACGTGTCCCGCAGCGGTGCGCGAGGGCCGCGCCCAGCTCGGCAGGACCGGAGCCCGGGCCGGTCAGCACGGCCACCTTCGGATGGGCGCGGCACACGTTCACGGCGGTGCGCACATCACGTCCGTGCGCGCTCACCACCACCGCGTCGTCCCAGGGCACTTTGAGCCGCGCGAACGCGGTGGCGACGGACGAGACTCCGGGGTGCACGTCCAGCCGGTCCGGCCCGAACCGCCCGGCCAGCGCCCGCACGATCCCGAAGAACCCCGGGTCGCCGGAGGCGAGCACCACGACCCCGTCGCCGTGCGCGCCGTCCGGCTCCCCGTCCGGCCGCGCGGACCCCGCCGCCCGCTCCGCGGAGCGTTTCTCCACGTACTGCTCGATCGCGTCCAGCGCGGGCGCCAGCGGCCCGAGGACGATCCGCTCCACCGCGTCCGGCAGCCCTGCCGCCGCCAGATGACGGCGCGCGCCCACCACCAGCCCGGCCCCGGCGAGCGCGGCCTCGGCGTCCGGCGACAACGGCGCCCCCGTCCCCGTACCGACGACGGTGATCACGACGAACCGCTCTTGCGCGCCGCGCGCAGCTCCGCGCGCGCCTGCGGGTCGGCCTTGCGGAAGCCGTGGAAGTGGCCGGGGTGGTAGAGGTGCGAGCGGGTGCCGCTCGCGTCGAGCGCCGGACCGACCAGGAACAGCGTGTGCTTCCACAGCTTGTGCTCCTTGACCGTCTCCTCCAGAGTGCCGATCGTGCACCTGACGACCAGCTCCTCGGGCCAGGTCGCCTGGTAGGCGACCACGACCGGCGTGGACGTCGGATAGCCGCCCTCCAGCAGCTCCCGGACGAGCTGCCCGCTGCGCGCGGCCGACAGGAACAACGCCATCGTCGTCCCGTGCCGGGCGAACTCCCGCACCTCCTCCCCGGGCGGCATCGGCGTCTTGCCGCCGCCGAGCCTGGTGAGGATCACGGACTGCGCGACCTCGGGGATCGTCAGCTCGCGCTGAGCGAGCGCGGCGACCGCGGAGAAGGAGGAGACACCGGGCACGATCTCCGTCTCGATCCCGAGGGCGGCACACCGGTCGACCTGCTCCTGCGTGCCGCCCCAGAGCGCCGGGTCGCCGGAGTGGATCCGGGCCACCCGCAGCCCCTGCGCCGCGGCCCGCTCGTACACGGCGACGACGTCCTCCAGGGACATCGCCGCGGAATCCAGGATCTCCGCCCCCTCCCGCGCGTGGTCGAGGACCTCGGCCTGCACCAGGCTGGCCGCCCAGATCACGACGTCCGCCTCGGCGATGGCGCGCGCGGCGCGGAACGTCAGCAGGTCGGCGGCGCCGGGGCCGGCACCGACGAACGTCACCTTGCCGGTGGGGGCTTCGGCCATGGGAATCGGTCCTCTCCTACACAGTGCGAGTACTACGGCTGCGGGCACCGCGGATGCGGTGATCGCGAAAAGTCAGCGGATGATCCGCTGTCGGACGTGCGCGAACGGGGGTTGATCGGATAGCAAGGGCGTATGGCGGTCCTCGTAGCGCTCGGCGCGTTCCTGATGACGCTGGCCGGCGGCTGGACGGCACAGCGTGTGACCGACCGCCGCCACCTGGTCCTGGGCCTGGCCGGCGGCCTGATGCTCGGCGTGGTCGGCCTGGACCTGCTGCCCGAGGCGCTCCAGGCGGCGGGCGAGGAGGTCTTCGGCGTACCGGCCGCGCTGCTGCTGTTCGTCGCGGGGTTCCTGCTGGCGCACCTGGTGGAGCGGCTGCTGGCGCATCGTCAGGCCGCGCACGGCGGCGAGGAGGACGGCGGACGCGCGCCCGAGGTGGGCCTGACGGCCGCCGCGGCGATGGTCGGCCACAGCGCGATGGACGGCGTCGCGATCGGCGCGGCCTTCCAGATCGGCGGCGGGATGGGCCTCGCGGTCGCCCTCGCGGTGGTCGCGCACGACTTCGCGGACGGCTTCAACACGTACACGATCACGAGCCTGTACGGGAACGCCCGCCACAAGGCGATCATGATGCTCGTCGCGGACGCCTGCGCCCCCGTGGTCGGCGCGGCCTCCACGCTCTTCTTCACCATCCCGGAGCAGGTGCTCGGCTGCTATCTCGGGCTCTTCGGCGGTGTGCTGCTCTATCTCGCCGCCGCGGAGATCCTCCCCGAGGCGCACCACGAGCACCCGGCCCGCTCGACCCTGCTGTGCACGGTCGCGGGCGTGGGCTTCATCTGGCTGGTGGTCGGCATCGCGGGCTGAGCCCGGGCGGTTCACAGTTTTCCGCCTCGGGTGCCGTCACGTCGCGCGGGCGCGATGAGCGTCGACAGGTAGGGGAGGGCGGCACCGTCCAGTTCGGCCGCGGAGCGGATGGACTCGCCCTCCAGGCCGAGCGCGGAACCCCACACGGCGTCGTCGATCCGGCCGGTCTCCCGCAACGCCTCGGCCACCTCCCGCGCCTGCCGCCCGAACTTGTACGCGACCACGGTGCCCGGTCCGCCGAGGGCGTCCTTCAGCACGGTGGCCCCCGCGGTCACCGGGACCAGCACCAGGGGCTCGGTCCCCTCGGTCAGTACCGCGCCCGACCGTGCGGCGAGGTCCTGCATGGCGGTGATCCCGGGCACGGTCTCGATCACCGTCCCCGGGACGAGCTCGCCGATCGTCTGAGCGAGATAGGTGAACGTCGAATACACGTTGGGGTCGCCGATGGTCGCGAACGCCACCGTGGCGTGCCGGGTGAGGAGTTCGGCGACCCGCCCGCCGGCGGCGTCCCAGGCGGCCTCGCGGCGTGCCCGGTCGGTCCGCTCGTTGAGCGCGAACACGACCCGTACGACCTTCTCCTCGGGCACGTAGTGCAGCACGGTCGCCTCCGCACGCCCGGGCTCGCCGCCGTCCTGTCCGTCCGGCGCGGCCATGACGGGTACGACGACGACCTCGGCGGCGCGCAGGGCGTTGACACCCTTGACGGTCACCAGCTCGGGGTCACCGGGGCCGACCCCGACTCCGATCAGCTTGCTGCTCATGACGTCAGGCACCTCTCCACGAACCGACGGGCGACACCGGGCTCGGACGCCCAGTGCGTGTGCAGATAACTCGCGTGCACACCTTGTTGTACGAAACCTTCGAGCCGCCGCTCAGGGGCGCGCACACCCCAGGCGGGAGCCGCCCCGGCGCCGGGGTCGACGACGGTCCGGTGGAACTCGTGCCCGCGCATCCGTGTTCCGGCCGCGGCGAGCACACTGTCGGACACGGCGACGGCATCGCGGTAGCCCAGCGTCAGCCGTTCCGTCATGCGTGCCGTGGCGTCGAGCACCCCGCACATGGGCCGCCCGTCGAGCTCACGGCACAGGTACAGCAGTCCGGCGCACTCGGCGGCGACGGGAGCACCGCTCAGCGCCAGCTCCGCCACGGCCTTGCGCAGCGGCTCGTTGGCGGACAGCTCGGCCGCGTACACCTCGGGGAAACCACCGCCGACGACCAGTCCCGCGGTGCCGTCCGGCAGTTGCTCGTCGTGCAGCGGGTCGAAGGTGACGACCTCGGCACCGGCGGCGGCCAGCAGCTCACCGTGCTCGGCGTAGGAGAAGGTGAACGCGGCGCCGCCCGCGACGGCGATCCTCGGCCGCGGCCCGTCCGCCGCCCGGGGGCGGGAGCGTCCGGGCGGCCCCGAGGGGCCCGCGGGCCCGGTCTCCGCAGACGGGCCGGGCCGGGGCTGAAGGAGAGGACCGGCCACGGCGTGGGCCGGATCCCACGCGGCACCCGGCAGTGCCCCGGCGCCTCGCGCCAGCGCGGCCAGGGCCTCCAGGTCGCACCCCTCGGCCACCTGCGCGGCCATGGCCGCCACGGCCTCGACGGCGGCGGCCCGCCGCTCGGCGACGGGCACCAGCCCGAGGTGCCGCGACGGCGTGTCCACCTGCGGAGCGCGGCGCAGCACGCCGAGCACGGGCACGCCCGCCGAGTCCAGCGCGTCGCGCAGCAACGCCTCGTGCCGGTCGGAGCCGACCTTGTTCAGCACGACCCCGGCGACCCGGACCTCGGGGTCCCAGGAGGCGAAACCGTGCACCAGCGCGGCCACCGACCGCGACTGCGACGAGGCGTCGACGACGAGTACGACCGGCGCCCGGAGCAGCTTCGCGACCTGCGCGGTGGACGCCAGCTCGCCCTCCCCGGCGGCCCCGTCGTACAGACCCATCACGCCCTCGACGACCGCCAGGTCGCAGCCGCGCGCACCGTGCGCGAACAACGGCGCGACGAGTTCCGGCCCGCACAGGTACGCGTCGAGATTCCGTCCCACGCGCCCGGTGGCGAGCGCGTGATACCCGGGATCGATGTAGTCCGGCCCCACCTTGTGCGGGGACACGGCGAGCCCCCGCGCGGCGAACGCCGCCATCAGCCCCGTGGCAACGGTGGTCTTGCCGCTGCCCGAGGAGGGCGCGGCGACGACCAGCCGGGGGACGGACATCACCACTCGATGCCCCTCTGGCCCTTCTGACCGGCGTCCATGGGGTGCTTCACCTTGGACATGTCGGTCACCAGGTCCGCGAGGTCCACGAGCTTCTCCGGCGCGTTCCGCCCGGTGATCACCACGTGCTGGGTCCCCGGCCGGTTCCGGAGCACGTCGACGACCTCGTCGGTGTCGACCCAGCCCCAGTGCATCGGATACGCGAACTCGTCGAGCACGTACAGCCGGTACGTCTCGGCGGCCAGGTCCCGCTTGACCTGCTCCCAGCCCTCCCGGGCCTTCTCCTCGTTGTCCAGCTGCTCGTCGCGCTGGACCCACGACCAGCCCTCGCCCATCTTGTGCCAGTCGACGGTCCCGCCCTCGCCGGAGGCGCCGAGCACCTTGAGCGCGTTCTCCTCGCCGACCTTCCACTTCGCCGACTTGACGAACTGGAACACCCCGATGGGCCACCCCTGGTTCCAGGCGCGCAGCGCGAGCCCGAACGCGGCCGTGGACTTGCCCTTGCCGACGCCCGTGTGCACCACGACCAGCGGACGGTTGCGCCGCTGACGCGTCGTCAGACCGTCGTCCGGCACCACGCTCGGCTGTCCCTGCGGCATTACGCGGCCCTCCTGTCGCCCTGAACTTCCCTGACCAGCCCGGCGATCGAGTCCGCCCGCAGCTCGTCCAGCGTCACCGCCGTACCGGCCAGCTCGCCCGCGAGCCGCCCGGCGAGACCCAGCCGTACCGGCCCCGTCTCGCAGTCGACGACCACGGACGCGATCCCGTCGGCCGCGAACAGCCGCGCCGCGCGCCCCGCGAGCGCGACCGGCTCCGTCCCGCCCGTCGCCCGGCCACCACCCCGGCCCGGGGCGCTTCGCGCCGCCCCTCCGTCCGTGGCCCGCCCGTCCGTCACCAGGACGACCAGCGGCCGTCGTGCCGCGTCCCGCAGCCGCTCGACCCGCAGCACCTCGTGGGCCCTGAGCAGCCCCGCGGCGAGCGGCGTGCGCCCGCCGGTGGGCAGCGACTCCAGCCGCGCCGCCGCCGCGTCCACCGACGACGTGGGCGGCAGCGCCACCTCGGCGGCCGACCCGCGGAAGGTCACCAGCCCCACCTTGTCCCGCCGCTGGTACGCGTCGAGGAGCAGCGACAGCACGGCACCCTTCACCGCGCCCATCCGCTGCCGGGCCGCCATCGAACCGGAGGCGTCCACCACGAAGAGGACGAGGTTCCCCTCGCGGCCCTCCCGCGTCGCCTGCCGCAGATCGTCGCGCCGGACGACCAGACCGGGCCCGGACCGCCCGCGCGCCCGCTGGTGCGGCGCCGCCGCCCGTACGGTCGCCGCCAGGTGCAGCTTGGTCAGGGCACCCCGGGGCCGCCGCGACCCGGTCGTGCGGCCGTGCTCGGTCCGCGCGCGCGAACGCCGCCCGGCCGCGCCCTCCCCGAGCCCGGGAACGCTCAGCATCTTCGTGCGGAACGGCTCCGCGGCCCGCACCGGCGACTGCTCGCCCGCACCGGAGGCCTGCGGCTCCCCGCCCTCCCCGGACTCGGGACGGGCGGCCGTGTCGCCACCGGCCGGACCCTCGTCCGGCGCCGGCCGCCCTCCGCCACCGGGTCCGTCCGGCCCGGGGTCCGGATCGTCGTCGCCCTGGTCCGTGTCCTGACCGCCGAACTCCTCCAGCGTCTCGTCGAGCTTGTCCTCGTCCAGCCCGGGCGCGTCGAAGGGGTTGCGGCGCCGCCGGTGCGGCAGCGCCAGCAGCGCCGCCTGGCGCACGTCCTCGGCGAGCACCTCGGTGCGCCCCGCCCACGCGGCGAGCGCGGTCGCGGTCCGCGCCATGACGATGTCGGCCCGCATGCCGTCCACCTCGAAGGCCGCGCAGGTTGCCGCGATCTGCCGCAGCGCCCCGTCGCCGAGCCGCACCGACGGCAGCAGGGCGCGCGCGGCCACGATCCGGGCCCGGACCGCGTCCTCCTCGTCGGCCCAGCGCGCGGCGAAGGCCTCCGGGTCGTCGTCGTGGGCGAGCCTGCGCCGGACGACCTCGACGCGCTGGTCGGGCTCCCGGGACGCCGCGACCTCGACGGTCAGCCCGAACCGGTCGAGCAACTGCGGCCGCAGCTCGCCCTCTTCCGGGTTCATCGTCCCGACCAGCAGGAAACGGGCGGCGTGCCGCACCGAGACGCCCTCGCGCTCCACGTACGAGGCGCCCATCGCCGCCGCGTCCAGCAGCAGGTCGACGAGATGGTCGTGGAGGAGATTGACCTCGTCGACGTACAGGATGCCGCGGTGCGCGTCGGCCAGCAGGCCCGGCTCGAAGGCCTTCACGCCCTCGGCGAGCGCCCGCTCGATGTCGAGCGCCCCCACCAGCCGGTCCTCGGAGGCGCCGACCGGCAGCTCCACCATGCGGGCCGGACGCGACTCGGACGCCCCCGGCCCGTGGGGCCCGTCCGGGCAGGCCGGGTCGGGGGCCGCCGGGTCGCAGGAGAACCGGCATCCGGAGACGACGTCCACCACCGGCATCAGGGCCGAAAGGGCGCGCACGGCCGTGGACTTGGCGGTGCCCTTCTCGCCGCGCACCAGCACGCCGCCCACCGCGGGCGACACGGCGTTCAGCAGCAGCGCGAGCCGCAGGTCGTCCTGGCCGACGACGGCCGTGAACGGGAACGGGGTACTCACTTCTCGTCGCCCTCCAAGTCGCCTTCGAGCTCCAGATAGGTGGCGCGCAGCTCTTCGATCGTGTCGGCGTCCGGCTCGGCCCACAGCCCGCGGTCGGCGGCCTCCAGGAGCCGTTCGGTGATGCCGCGCAGCGCCCACGGGTTGGACTTCTTCATGAAGTCCCGGTTCTCGGCGTCGAAGACGTACTCCGCGCTGAGCTTCTCGTACATCCAGTCGTCCACGACCCCGGCGGTGGCGTCGTAGCCGAAGAGGTAGTCGACCGTCGCCGCCATCTCGAAGGCGCCCTTGTAGCCGTGGCGGCGCATCGCCGCCATCCAGCGCGGGTTGACCACCCGGGCGCGGAAGACGCGGTGGGTCTCCTCGCCGAGCGTACGGGTCTTCACCTGGTCAGGGACGGCCGAGTCGCCGACGTACGCCTCGGGGGAGGCCCCCGTCAGGTGCCGCACCATGGCGACCATGCCGCCGTGGTACTGGAAGTAGTCGTCGGCGTCCACGAGGTCGTGCTCGCGGGTGTCGACGTTCTTCGCGGCCACCGCGATCCGCCGGAACGCGGTCTCCATGTCCCCGCGCGCCGCCCGCCCGTCGAGCCCGCGCCCGTACGCGTAACCGCCCCACACCGCGTACACCTCGGCGAGGTCGGCGTCGGAGCGCCAGTTGCGGGCGTCGATCAGCGGCAGCAGACCGGCGCCGTACGCGCCCGGCTTGGAGCCGAAGACCCGGGCGGTCGCCCGCCGCCGGTCTCCGTGCTCGGCGGTGTCCTCGTCCGCGTGCGCCTTCACGAAGTTCCGCTCGGCGGACTCGTCCAGCTCGGCCACCGCCCGCACCGCGTCGTCGATCAGCCCGACGACGTGCGGGAACGCGTCCCGGAAGAAGCCGGAGATACGGACCGTCACGTCGATGCGCGGCCGGCCGAGCTCCTCCAGGGGCACGATCTCGAAGCCGGTGACCCGGCGTGAGGCGTCGTCCCAGACCGGACGGCAGCCCAGCAGCGCGAGGATCTCCGCGATGTCGTCGCCCTGGGTGCGCATCGCCGAGGTGCCCCACACGGTGAGCCCGACGGAGGTCGGGTACGCGCCCGTGTCCTGGAGGTAGCGCTGCACCAGGGAGTCCGCGAGGGACTGCCCGACCTCCCAGCTCAGCCTGGACGGGATCGCCTTGGGGTCGACGGAGTAGAAGTTCCGGCCCGTCGGAAGGACGTTGACCAGCCCGCGCGTCGGCGAACCCGAGGGCCCCGCCGGCACGTAACCCCCGTCCAGCGCCTTGAGGATGTGTCCGATCTCGTCCGTCGTCCTGGCGAGCCGTGGCACCACCTCACGGCAGGCGAACTCCAGCACGGCCACCGCGTCCGGCAGTTCGGTGCCGACGACCTCCCGGACGAGGCCCGGGCCCTCGGCGACCGCCCAGCCGCGCTCCTCCATGCCCTCCGCGATCCGCCGGCACAGCTGCTCCAGCAGGTCGATCGCGTCCGCGCCGGTCCGGGAGGGCCCGGCGACCAGATCGGTCAGCCCGTCCGGCACCTTGACCGGCGCGCCCGGCTCGGCGAGCAACTCCTTCTCGACCAGGCCGAAGTGCGCGGCCAGGCAGGCCCGCAGACCCGGCAGGGCGTTCGCCGTGCCGCCCCACACCTGCGAGGCGCGCAGCACGGCCAGCACCAGGTTCACGCGCGGCTCGGCCTCGGGACCGCCACCGAGGACGTGCAGGCCGTCCCGGATCTGCACGTCCTTGATCTCGCACAGATAGCCGTCGATGTGCATGACGAACTCGTCGAAGTCGTCGTCGCCCGGCTGCTCGTCGACGTGCAGGTCGTGGTGCAGCTCGGCCGCCTTGACCAGCGTCCAGATCTGCGCGCGCACCGTCGGGGCCTTCGTCGGGTCCAGGTCGGAGACGAGCGCGTACTCGTCGAGCAGCTGCTCCAGCTTGGCCAGGTCGCCGTAGGTGTCCGCGCGCGCCATCGGCGGCACGAGGTGGTCGACGACGGTGGCGTGCCCGCGGCGCTTGGCCTGGGTGCCCTCGCCGGGGTCGTTGACGATGAACGGGTAGATCAACGGCAGCTCGCCGAGCACGGCGTCCGGCGCGCAACCCCCGCTGAGGCCGAGGCCCTTGCCCGGCAGCCACTCCATCGTGCCGTGCTTGCCCATGTGGACGATCGCGTCGGCGCCGAAGCTGTTCTCCAGCCACCGGTAGGCCGCCATGTAGTGGTGGGAGGGCGGCATGTCGGGGTCGTGGTAGATCGCGATCGGGTTCTCGCCGAAGCCGCGCGGCGGCTGGATCATCACGACGACGTTCCCGAACTGCAGGGAGGCGAGCACGATCTCGTCCCCGTCGACGTACAGGCTGCCCGGCGGCTCGCCCCACGCCTCCAGCATGGCGTCCCGCAGCTCCGGGTCGAGCTCGTCGAACCAGGCCCGGTAGTCGGCGAGCGGCACCCGCGCGGGAGCGGCGGCCAGCTGGTCCTCGGTGAGCCACTCGACGTCGTGACCGCCCGCCTCGATCAGCCGGTGGATCAACTCGTCGCCGTTGTCGGGGTATTCGGTCAGCGAGTACCCCGCGCCCCGCAGTGCGTCCAGGACCCGCACCGCCGAGGCGGGCGTGTCCAGGCCGACCGCGTTGCCGACCCGCGAGTGCTTGGTCGGGTAGGCGGTGAAGACCAGCGCGAGCTTCTTCTCCCCGTTCGGCTTGTGCCTGAGCCGGGCGTGCCGCACCGCGATCCCGGCGACCCGCGCCGCCCGCTCGGGATCGGCGACGTACACCGGGACGTCGTCCGGGCCCTGCTCCTTGAAGGAGAACGGCACCGTGATCAGCCGCCCGTCGAACTCCGGGATGGCGACCTGCATCGCCGCGTCCATGGGGGACAGGGCGGCGTCCGAGGCGTCCCAGGCGCTCCGCGAGGAGGTCAGGCACAGCCCCTGGAGGACGGGCACGTCCAGGTCGGCGAGCGCGCCGATGTCCCACGCCTCCTCGTCGCCGCCCGCGGACGCCGGGGAGGCGTGCGTGCCGCCCGCCGCGAGCACGGTGGCGACCAGCGCGTCGGCCCTGCCGAGGATCTCGTACAGGCCCGGGTCCGCGCCGCGCAGCGAACCGCAGAACACCGGCAGCGCGTTGGCGCCCCGCGCCTCGATCGCGTCGCACAGCGTGTCCACGAACGCGGTGTTGCCGGACAGCTCGTGGGCCCGGTAGAACAGCACGCCGACCGTGGGACGGCCCTCGGCGGCCACGCGCTCGCCGTGCACACCGAACTCGGCCGTCCGGTGCGGCTCCTCGAAGCCCTCCCCGGTGAGCAGCACGGTGTCGGAGAGGAACCGCGCCAGTTCGGTGAGGTTGGCCGGGCCGCCCTCCACCAAGTAGCGCAGCGCCTCCGCGACCACACCGGCGGGCACCGACGACTCGGCCATCAACTCGGCGTCGGGCACGGACTCGCCGCCGAGCAGGACGGTCGGCACACCCGACGCCCGCAGCACGGCCAGGCCCTCCTCCCAGGCGCGCTTTCCGCCCAGCAGCCGTACGACGGCGACGTCCGCGCCGTCGAGAAGAGCGGGCAGCTCCGTCACGACGTCCACCCGGGTCGGATTGCCGATCCGGTACGGGGCGCCGGAGGCACGGGCCGCCAGCAGATCCGTGTCGGCGGTCGACAACAACAACACTGTGCTCATGCGGGCGCTCCCGGTGGAATGAAAGGCAGTCCTTGCGGCGCGCCCGACTCGATGAGCCGCAACAGCGCTTCCGTGTCCGCGTGTTCGTCGATCAGATCGCCGAGCCGGTCCAGCTGCTCCTCGCGCAGCGCCGCGAACGACGTGTCGGCGGCCAGCACGAAGCGGCGGCCCGCGGCGGCGGCTACCTCGCGCAGGAAGGCCCGCCGGAATCCGTCCGACTCCAGCGAACCGTGCCAGTGGGTGCCCCACACGGAGCCGACGCGGCATCCGTCCAAGAAGGGTTCCCCGCCGGTGACATCGGCGACACCGTGGTGGATCTCGTACCCCTCGACCCGTTCGCCCAGGGCCTCGCCGACCGGTCTGGTCAGCGTCTTCTCGTGCGCGAACCGCACCCGCACCGGGAGCAGTCCGAGCCCGTCGACGTGGCCTGCGCGGCTCTCCACGTCGTCCTCGATGTGCTCGCCGAGCAGCTGGAAGCCGCCGCAGATGCCGAGCGTGGGCCGCCCCTCGGCGGCCCGGCGCAGCAGCGCGTCGGCGAGGCCGCGCTCGCGCAGCCACTCCAGCGCCTTCACGGTTCCCCGCGTCCCGGGCACGACGACCAGGTCGGCGTCGGCGAGTTCCTCGGCCCGGTCCACGAACCGCACGACCACGCCGGGTTCGGCGGCCAGCGCGTCGACGTCCGTGAAGTTCGACATCAGCGGCACCGCGCAGACGGAGACCCGCAGGACGTCCTCGCCGACCGGGGCGGTGACCTCCGACTCGCGGACCGCCCCGCGCAGCGACACCCGCAGCCCGTCCTCCTCGTCGATGCCGAGGCCGTGCCGGAACGGCAGCACGCCGTAGGAGGGCCGCCCGGTGAGGTCCTTCAGCATGTCGAGACCGGGTTCCAGCAGCGACACGTCGCCGCGGAACTTGTTGACGAGGAACCCGGCGACGAGCGCCTGGTCCTCGCGCGACAGCAGCGCGACGGTCCCGAAGAACGAGGCGAACACACCGCCGCGGTCGATGTCGCCGACGACGAGCACGGGCAGCCCCGCGTTGCGGGCGATGCCCATGTTCACGATGTCGGTGCGCCGCAGATTGATCTCGGCAGGGCTGCCGGCCCCCTCACAGATCACCGCGTCATACGTGCCCCGCAACTCGGCCAGACAGTCCAGGACCGTGCCGAGGAGCGCCTGTTGGCGGCCCCCGTGGTAGCCGCGCGCGCTCATCTCGCCCACGGGCTTGCCCATGAGCACGACCTGACTGCTCCGGTCGCTGCCCGGCTTGAGCAGCACGGGGTTCATCAGCGCGGTCGGCTCCACGCGCGCGGCCTGCGCCTGCATGGCCTGCGCGCGCCCGATCTCGGCACCCTCACGGGTGACGAAGGAGTTGAGGGACATGTTCTGCGCCTTGAACGGCGCGACCTTGACGCCCCGTCGCACCAGCCACCGGCAGATCCCGGCGGTGACGACGCTCTTGCCGGCGTCGGAGGTCGTCCCGGCGATCAGCAGTCCGCCGCTCATGACACTGCTCCTTCGCGCGCTCCGGCATCCATGGCGTACCCCTCCCCGGTCATGCCCCGGCCCCTCTCCGCCGAGCGGCGGCGCGCCCGACGAGCGTCCGCCCGACGGCGCACGCGCCCAGCGCCAGCCAGCCCACGCGGCGCGACAGCCGTACGGCCCGTTCGATGTCGGCGACGGCCACCGCACGGCCGTCGCCGTTGAGGACGGGCCGGTGCTCGACCCGGCCCGCGTACGAGAGCGTCCCGCCGAGCCGCACCCCGAGCGCCCCCGCGAACGAGGCCTCCACCGGACCGGCGTTGGGACTCGGATGCTTGTGGGCATCCGTGCGCCAGGCGCGGGCGGCGCTGCGCGGGGCGCCACCGGCGACGGTCGCGAGCACGGCGGTCAGCCGCGCCCCCGGCCAGCCGGCGACGTCGTCGAGCCGCGCCGAAGCCCAGCCGTACCGGCGGTACTTGGGCGACTTGTGTCCGACCATCGCGTCGAGCGTGTTCACGGCGCGGAAGGCGACCAGACCGGGCGCACCGCCGACGGCACCCCACACCAGGGCTCCCACCACGGCGTCGGAGGTGTTCTCGGCCACGGACTCGACGACGGCCCGCGCGATCCCGTCGGCGTCCAGCGCCTGGGGGTCGCGCCCGCACAGGTGCGGCAGCCGTTCCCGGGCCACCTCCACGTCGCCGGTGGCGAGCGCCGAGCCGATCGCCCGTGCCTCACGGCCGAGTGTGGTGCCGCCGACGACGGCCCAGGTGGCGGCGGCGGTCAGCGCGACGGAGGCGGCGGGGGAGGGCCGGACGGCACGGTGGGCGAGGGCGGCGAGGGCGGTGGCACCGCCCACGCACACGGCGGCGTGCAGCGCACCCCGTCCGCGGTCGTCCCGCCACAACACCCGTTCCACGGCGCCCGCGGCCCGCCCGAACACGGCGACCGGATGCCCCCGGCGAGGATCGCCGAGCAGCAGGTCGCCGAGAAGGCCGGCGGCGGCGCCGTACGCGAAGACGCGATCGGCACGCATCGGTTCAGCCGGCCGTCAGGTCGGTCTCAACCGTCGTTCGCGTCCTGCGCAGAGCACTTGGGCAGCCGTGCATGGCGACATGTCCTCACTCAGGGTGTCCACGCCCTGGTTCGACGAGACCGGCGGTGAGAGTTCCTGGCTCCCGGGACATCTCTTCCCCGGTGACAGTGGCGGGACCGCGCCGGACTTGCACCGGCTTCCTCTCTTGCCGCCGTACTTGGCTCCGGCAGTCCACCACGGGGCGAGAACAGCCGTCAACTTGCTGTTGACCTGCGAGGAGAGAGTGTGCTGAGCCCCACACCGCCACCACGCCCGGCTGCCCGCCAAGACCGAATTGCGCCGTTCTCCGGGGCCGTTGCACAGGCCCGCGGACCGCCCTCCGACGACCCGGAACGCATCCCGCCGCGCGCGTCCGCCTGTCGTCCCCTCGCGCCGGAGGGCCCCGGCACGACGAAGGGCGGGTACGGGACTACGTGTCCCGTACCCGCCCTTCGTGCGGCAGAGCGTCGCCCGTGTCAGGAGACGATGATGAAGATCCCGTACGCCACGGCCGCCGCGCAGGCCGCGAAGCAGGCGTACGCGCCGGTGACCGCGAGGGCCGCCGAGTCGCCCCGGGCGGACGCCGACTCACGCTTGGAGAGGCCGACGATGCCGAGGGTGAAGAGGCCGACGAGTGCCACGGTGGCCCCGAGGCTGACTCCGAAGACGGAGCCGAGAGCTGCCCAGTCGATGTTCATGCTGTTCGTTCCTTACACCGTGGCCGGGCGGGTGGGTTCGGCGGAGGGGCCGGGGTCCGGCACCGGGATGGTGGCCTTGAGCTCGGTGTCGGCCGCGGTGACCGGGCCGGCCGGCGGCACGGCGACGGCGGCCATCGCCGTGGTGACGACGCCGGCGGGCTCGGCGTCGACGTCGTTCACGTTGTCGACGGTGACCGGCTGGCGGCGCGACAGCGTCCAGATGACGCCGGCGCCGGCGACCAGCAGCACGCCCGTGAGGACGATGCCCCAGGTGCCCTGCTTGGTCAGGAACTCGGCGGAGGCACCGGCCAGACCCGCGGCCGGCAGGGTCAGACCCCAGGCCACGAACATGCGGGTCGCGGTCGACCAGCGGACCACACCGCCCTTGCGGCCGAGGCCCGAGCCCATCACGGCGCCGGAGCAGACCTGGGTGGTGGAGAGGGAGAAGCCGATGTGCGAGGAGGCCAGGATGGCCGTCGCGGCGCTGGTCTGGGCGGCGAAGCCCTGCGGCGGCGCGAGATCGGTGAGGCCCTTGCCCATCGTGCGGATGATGCGCCAGCCGCCCAGGTAGGTGCCGAGCGCGATGGCCATACCGGCCGAGACGATGACCCAGGTGGGAGGGTTCGAGCCGGGGGCGATGACGCCGCCGGTGACCAGGGCCAGGGTGATGATGCCCATCGTCTTCTGCGCGTCGTTCGTGCCGTGGGCGAGGGAGACCAGGCCGGCGGAGGCGATCTGGCCGGCGCGGTAGCCCTTGGCGGTCGCCTTCTCCTCGACGCGACCGCCGATGCGGTAGGTCAGCCGGGTGGCCAGCATGGCGGCGATTCCGGCCACGATCGGCGCGGCCACCGCGGGGATGAGCACCTTGGTGACGACGGTCGAACCGTTCACCGACGACCAGCCCGCCGACATGACGGCGGCACCGATGAGGCCGCCGAAGAGTGCGTGGGAGGAGCTGGAGGGCAGACCCAGGAGCCAGGTCAGCAGATTCCACAGGATGGCGCCGACGAGCGCCGCGAAGATCACTTCGGTGCGTATGCCCTCTTCGTTGATGATTCCGCCGGAGATCGTCTTGGCGACCTCCACCGAGAGGAACGCACCGACGAGATTCAGCACGGCGGACATGGCCACCGCCGTCTTGGGCTTGAGAGCGCCGGTCGAGATGGTCGTCGCCATCGCGTTGGCAGTGTCGTGGAAACCGTTCGTGAAATCGAACACGAGAGCGGTGACGATCACGATTCCGAGGAGGAGCGTGATGTGTTCCATTTACCCAGGCTTCTGTTGGACGTCAGTGGCATGTGGACCGTAAGCAACCTGGGTGAACGGAAGATGAACTGAGGCAGGCTGTGGGGTGTCTCAATCGGTGGGATGCCCCTCCGTTTGTGCCGGAGGGGTCCCTCGTTCCTCGAACGCAGGCGGAATATCGGGCTCCGCTACCAGTGTCTAGCCTCGGGTGAGCCTCTTGAGTCCGGTTATGGACCCATTGAAGAGATTTTGGTCACCCGGCAGGCTGCCGCTGTTGTCGTACTGCCAGAACGTCCAGTAGGACCAGCCGGCCGGCAGGGCGCCGGCGTCCGCGGAGTCGTAGCGCGCAAGCCACAGGGCGTGGTTCGCGCCGAAGGCCCGGCTGGCGCCGGTGCAGGTGTTCCACCAGTGCGTGGTCGTGTAGATCACCGGGCGGCGGCCGGTCTGCCGCTTGACCTCGTCGCTGAACGCCTTGATCCAGCTCACCATCCTGGCCTTGCTCAGGCCGTAGCACTTGCGCTTGCCGTACGGGTTGTACTCGATGTCCAGCGCGGGCGGCAGCGTCCAGCCGTCCGCGCGCCAGGCGCCGCCGTTGCGTACGAAGTACGCGGCCTGGGTGGTGCCGGAGGACTTGTCCGGCACCGCGAAGTGGTAGGCGCCGCGGAGGATGCCCGCGTTGCGCGCGCCGTTGTACTGCCGGCTGAAGTAGGGGTTGCGGTACGTGTGGGACTCCGTCGCCTTGACGTAGACGAACCGGGCGCCCTTCGCCCTGGCGCTCCGCCAGTCGACGTTCTTCTGGTGAGAGGAGACGTCGTGCCCCTTGGGCTTGCCCGCGGCGCTCGCCGGGAGCGCGGTGAGGGCGGTGCCCGCCGCGGTGAGCGCCGCCACGACGGCCGTCGCGGCCGTGGCGCGGACATGGTGATGGAGTGGTTTGTGATCACGGGCCATATTTCCCCCCGGAATGGCGACGTGTACGACAAATCCCCCAGAGGCTACTGGAAGATCGGTGATCAGAGGTCGATCACCGGCCAATCCGCCTCGGAGGGTGATCCGTGCCCATATGCGCCCTTACGGAGGCGTGGGCTCCGGCCTAAAGTGCCCTCGCCCGCGACACGGCGAGGTCGCCTGCTGGCAGGATCGCGGCATGGCTGAACAGCGGCGGGACGCACGGGACGTGCGGGAGGAAGCACAGGCCGCGGGTGCGCGGGACGCGAGGGGCGCGGGGGACGCGGTGGCGCGGGCCTGGGAGGAGCTCGTGGCGACGGCCCGTCGGACAGTGGCCGACGGGCTGGTCGTCGGAACGTCGGGCAACGTCTCGGTCCGGGTCGGCGACACCGTCCTGGTCACGCCGACGGGAGTGCCGTACGACCGTCTCGCGCCGGAGGACGTCGTCGGCGTCGGCCTCGACGGGCGGCAGGTGCTCGGTTCGCTGCTGCCGACGAGCGAGCTGCCGATGCATCTCGCGATCTACCGCGCCACGGACGCCGTCGCCGTCGTCCACACCCACGCGGCCCACGCGACGGCCGTCTCGACGCTCGTCCCCGAGCTCCCGCTGATCCACTACATGGCCGGCGCCCTCGGCGGACCGGTCCGTGTCGCCCCCTATGCGACGTACGGCACCGCGGAGTTGGCCGAGAACATGCTCCGGGCCCTCGACGGCCGCACCGCCTGCCTCCTCCAGAACCACGGCACCGTCGCCCACGGCGCGTCCCTGTCCCAGGCGTACGACCGCACGGCCCAGCTGGAGTGGATGTCCCGCGTCTGGCTCCTCGCCGCGTCGGTCCCCGGTCTCACCCCGAACCTGCTGACTCCGGCCCAGGTGACCCGGGCGGGCGAACACCTGAGGACCTACGGCCAGAAACCCTAGCCCCGACCCTCACCCTCACTCCTCCGGCCGATTCCGGACACGGGGGCCGCGCAGGCAGGGCATCCCGGGCGGGGGACGCCTTTCGCTCCGCTGTGGCGCCCTGCCGGGGCCGCCTTTCCCACCGCCGTGGCGCTCGGCCGGGACGGACTGTTCCGGCGGAGCCGAGCCCGCGCTCGGGTGGAGCCCCGCCCGCCCGGCCAGGGGAGAGATTCCCTCCCACCGACGCGGCGCCCGGCCGGGACGGGCCACTCCGGCGGTGCCGAACCCCGGCGCGCCCAGCCCCACGGAACGAACCCCCGCCCTCGGATGTGCCCCCGCGCTCCCACTGGCCGACCACGGGCTCCCCCGGGAGACTGAAGCCGTGCGCACTGTCAAAGCGACGGCCGCAGCCGTCACCGTAGCCATCGCCGCGGGCGCAGCCTCCGTGGCGGCGGGCCGGTTCGCCAGCGACGCCGCACTGAAGGCGTCACCCGGCCGGCCCCTGCCCACCGAACCCCGGCTCACCGTGCACGCCACGACGTCCGGCGGGATCACGCTCACCCGCGACCTGGCCTCACTGCGTCCGGGCACCTACGGCCTCGCCGGCAACGGCTCCCACGCGGTCGTCGGCCCGGTCCTGCGTGGCACGCCCCACCCCGCCGACACGGTCGTCCGCCGCCTGGAGCGCGTCACCCACGGCGCCCTGGAGCCCGGCGACAAGGTGTGGCTCACCCCCAACCTGCACATCGGCGACCCGAGCTCCGCCCTCGGCCTGGAGACCGCCGACGTCGACGTCCCCGGCGAACTCGGCGCACTGCCCGCCTGGTTCGTGCCCGCCGTCCGCGACACCTGGGTGATCGCCGTGCACGGCCTGGGCACCACCCGCGAGCACCCCATGAACGTCATGGAGTTCCTGAACCGCTACCACTTCCCGGTGCTGGACATCGCCTACCGCGGCGACCTCGGCGCCCCCCGCCCCCAGGACGGGCTGAGCCACCTCGGCGAGACCGAGTGGCGCGACCTCGACGCCGCCATCCGCTACGCCGTGCGGTACGGCGCCGAACAGGTCGTCCTCTACGGGTGGTCCACCGGCGCCACCATGGCCCTGCTCGCCGCCACGCGCTCAGCCCTGCGCGAGCGGATCTCCGGGCTCGTCCTGGACTCCCCGGTCCTCGACTGGAAGGCCACACTGCGCGCCCTCGCCACGGCCCGCCACACGCCGGGCGCGCTGCTGCCCCTCGCGGTGCGCGCCGCCCAGGGCCGCACGGGTCTGCGCGACGAGCGGCTCGACGGCGCGCATCCCGACCACCTCAAGGTGCCCACCCTGCTCGTGCACGGGCCGGACGACACCATCGCCCCCTGGGGACCCTCGCGCCGCTTCGCGCAGCGCCGCCCCGACCTGGTCACCCTGCACACCGTCCCGCAGGCCCCGCACGGCGCCATGTGGAACGCCGACCCGGAGACCTACGAGGAGGCGCTGCGCCGCTTCCTCACCCCCTTGATGTAGCCCGGGGCCGGCTCTTCCGCCACTTCGCGGGAACCCCTCCGGCGGGGCCGCACACCCGCTTCCGGTTCGGCGTCGGACGACTCCCGCGACGGCCCGTTCCCGCGTGTGAAGAGCCCCCGGAGCCCCGCCCCGCGAGCACCCCCGTCGCCCTCCGCGGCATTCCGTTTGGGTTTTCGGACCGTCAACCGGAAGACTGCACCCGTGACGTCCCGTAATCCGCGCGACTCCAGGCTCCGACTCGTCAGCCCACGGCCCCTGGCCGCTGCCCCCCGAGCGGTGACCCAGCGCCGCACGCGCCGCCCCGCACCGCGGCCGCCCGAGGGCACGCCCCCGCCCGCGGAGCTGGCGCGCATGGCGCGCACCCGCCTGGCCGGCGCGGCCCGTGTCGCCCGCTGGGCGGACGCCGCCCTGCGCCCGGGTCGTGACGGCGGAACCCCCGACGGCAAGGGCACCCTGTCCGAGGCCACCGCCGAACGGGCGGCGGCCGACCTCGCGCTGAGCACGGTTCAGGTCCGCGCGGACTGGGACACGGCACGCCTCGCGGGCCTCGTCGAGGTGCACGGCGACAGCGCCCGTCCGGGATGGCGGCTGCGCGCCTGGAACCGCGACGACAGCGCCGTCCTGCGCGGCTGGGTCGCCCTCTTCGACGCCTGGTCGCTCGCCCATCCGGAACCCGAGGACCGCGAACCCGCCGCCGTCGCCGAGGTCGTCTCCGCGATGCCCCAGGTGCTCTCCTTCCTCCAGCTCTCCGCCGGGCCCGTCCCGATGGAGCAACTCCTCGACCTGCTGGAGCAGCGCGTCACGGAACTGCGCACCGCGCGCTGCGAGGTCTCCTACGGCCCCCAGCCCGAGGCGGCGCCGGAGGGCCCCGAGGTCGCGGACGCGGAACTCGCCCCCCTCCTCGACTGGGCCCTGCACGCCCTGGCCTCCGTCGGTGCGCTCACCTACGGGGACGGACAGGCCACCCTCACCCCGCTCGGCAGCTGGGCGGTCTGGGTCAAGCTGGAGCAGATCTGCGTCGCCGCGCAGAGCCCCGCCGGGAACATCGAGCAGTCCGCCGAGGACATGCTCCGGGGCTGCGCCCAACTGCGCCCGAACGCGGCCCGTGCCGAGTACCGCGCCTGGCTCGCCGCCCGTCCCGTCGGCAGCGCGGTCACCGAACTCCTCGACGCCGCCCGTGGCGAGGACGCCCTCACCCGCGGCCTCGCCTTCGAAGCCCTGCGCGTCGTCGGCGCCCCCGCCGAGCCCGATGTGCGTGCCGTGGCCGGCGAGACCCCGCTGCGTCCGTACGCCCTGCTGTGGCTGGCCGAGCACGACGGCCACGACCCCGAGGACGCCCACGAGGTGCTCACCCGGGAGGAAGCGACCTGGCTGTGGGTGGACACCGCCGCCGCCGTCGCCGACCACGGCGAAGCCCCGCTCCTCGTACGGCACTTGGAGTCGGCCGTGCAGCCGACCGTGCCCGCGCTCCTCGACGCGGTCCGCGCGGTCGGACACCCGCGCACGGTGCAGGTCCTGGTCGCGCTCGCGGCCGCCCACCCGGATCCGGCGCTCGCCAAGGCCGTACGCCGGGCGGCCTTCCAGGTGCACACCGGAGGCAGCTGACGGGCGCGTCCCGCGAGCCGGTCCTGGAGCCCTACGCCCCTGTCTCGGGGGCGTAGGTGCCGAAGCTCCAGATGTTGCCCTCCAGGTCGCGGGCCATGTAGTCGCGGGAGCCGTAGTCCTGGTCGGTCGGGGGCATCACGATCTCGGCACCGTGGTCCACGGCCCGCTGGTGGTGGGCGTCGATGTCGTCCACCACCACATACACCCCGGCGGGGCCGGCGTCCTTCATCGCGGTGTCGAACGCTCCGCCGCGGCCCTTGGACCCCAGCATCACCGCGCCGTGGCCCTGGACCAGCTCGGCGTGCATCACCGTGCCGTCCTCGCCCTCGTACACCGACGCCTCGGTGAAACCGAAGGCCTCCGTGAGCTGCCTGATGGCCGCTTTCGCGTCCGCGTACAGCAGGGTCGGGTAGATGCTCGGGCGCCCGCCGTCCAAACCTGCCATGCCGATCACTTCCTCTGGTCCCGCCGCCGGATCTCGACCTGCCGCCCAGTCTTGCACCGGCCACCGACAACGCCCCGCCGATCGCGGGCCGCCACGACGGCGACCGGCGGCACGTGCGACCCGGCGGAGCCTGGAAGCCACCGGAGCACGTGATCCGACGGGGCGTACGGACCGGGGGAGCGGCGGCTCAGCGGAACGTGTTGCACTGCGCCATGTCGCCGCTGCTGAAGCCCCGGTAGAACCACTGCTGCCGCTGCTCGGAGGAGCCGTGCGTCCAGGTCTCCGGGGTCACCCGGCCCTGGAACCTCTCCTGGATCCGGTCGTCCCCGACGGCCGCCGCCGCGTCCAGGCCGTCGCGGATGTCGGCGTCCGTGAGGCTGGTCAGCAGCGCCTTGCCGGTCACCGGGTCCTTCGTGGTCGTCGCGTGGCTCGCCCACACCCCGGCGTAGCAGTCGGCCTGCAGCTCCGTCCGCACCGAGTTGCTGTTCGCGCCGGTCACGCCGTCCTGTGCCTTGGCCAGCGTGCCCATCAGGTCCTGCACGTGATGCCCGTACTCGTGCGCCACCACGTACGCCTGGGCGAACGGCCCGCCGCTGGAGCCGAACTTGTCGCGCAGTTCGTCGAAGAAGCCGAGGTCCAGGTAGACCTTCCGGTCTCCCGGGCAGTAGAAGGGCCCGACGGCGGACGTGGCCGTGCCGCACGCGGTGCCGACCCTGTCGGTGAAGAAGACCGTCGGGGAGGGCGTGTAGGTGCCACTGCGGCGCGCGAACTCCTGTGTCCAGAAGTCCTGGACGCTGTTGACCACCGCCACCATGCGGCAGTCCTCCTTGGTGTTCGCGTCGCTTCCCTTCTTGCAGGTCTGCTGGACCTGCGCGAGGGAGGAGCTGGCCGCGTCCGGCTGGCCGTCGCCCGAGGACAGGCCGAGCTGGTCGGGGCCGACCCCGAAGAACAGACCGAGGATCAGGGCTATGAGCGCGGCGACGCCGCCGCCGACGGTCGCTCTGCCGCCGGGGATTCGACTGCCGCGCACATCCTGGACCTCGGAGGTGTCCAGGTCGGCGTCGTCGTCGAACTGCATGCGCACACCATCCTCTGCCGCACGTCTCTCCGTGCCGCCATCCTCGTACGCCCCCGGACGCCCGGCCATTCGGGCGGAGGTCCGAACGGGCTACGCGCCGGCCCCCGCCCGTCGTGTCGGCGGCCTCCTGCGGACCGCGGCGTCTACGCTTTGCGCCTGTCCCGTGGGACGGCCCGTGACCGTCGGAACACCCGGGACGGTCCGTGTTCCCTGCGCGGGCCGCCGAACATGGCCGTCGGGGCGAGGGGGCAAGGTGGTCGTCGCGCGCATCGGTGTACCGGACGCGCCGCCCACGGCCCCGGACACCTCGCCCGCCCCGACCGCTCCGGCCCCTGCCGGTCCGGCAGCACCGTCAGCCTCTCCAGGTCCGGCCACGTCGAACGTCTCCGCGGGTCCGGCCCAGCCGTCCGTCCGCGCCACTCCGGCCGCCCCGGTGACCCTGGCAGCACCCACCGCCCTGGTGACCTCGGCCGCCTCCACGGGCCCGGTGACCCCGGCCCCGCCCACCGTCCCACGTACCACCCCTCCCGACCGCCGGGACGCCCGGCGCCGCAGCGCCCGCGCGTTCCTGCCCGTCGCCCTCGTGATCCTGCTGGTGGTGCCGCTTCTCGTGGCGGCCCACAAGGCACGCTCCGCGCCCTTCGGGGACCGCCTCACCGTCCACGCGCGCGTGGAGCACGGCCCGCGGCCCGCGCTGCGCGCGCGGGCGGCGACGGTCGAGGCGTACGACACGGCGACCGGGCACCCCCGCTGGACCTACGCGCGCGAGGGGCGGCGGCCGCTCGTCGTGCTCCCCGCGCGCGGGGACGCGATCGCCCTCTGGGACGACGGGCTGGTCACCGCGACCGTGCGGGACGACGGCCGTGCGGTCCGCTGGCACCGGGCGCTCCCCGGAGCCGCACCCTGGCTCGCGGGCCGCGGGGGAGCGGGCGTGCTGCGTGTCCTCGGTCCCCGTGTGCTCGCCGTGGTCACCCCGCGGCGCGTCGCCGCGTACCGCCTCGCCGACGGCGACCTGCGCTGGGTACTGCCCGCCCGCCCGGGCTGCGCCTTCGCTCCCGCGCGCGCGGTGCGCCACGACGGCGCCCTGCTCGTCGCCCAGCCGTGCGCCACCGCGGCCGACTGGACCGGCGAGATCGTCGCCGTCGACGAGCTGGGCAGGATCACCCCCGACCGCGCCCCCCTGGGCGGCGAACGGCGGGGCGAGCATCACAGTGCCGAACACCCGCACGCAGAAAAAGTGCTTGCACGGCCCCGTTAGACTTGGCCCCATGGCCATTCTCCTCGCGCAATAGACGGCGGGAACGTCCTCAGCCGCCCATCCCGCCACCCATCCGCCCCAGGAGCATGTCCGTGATCTCCGCCTCCGCCATCGAGCTGCGCGCCGGCGCCCGTGTCCTCATCGAGTCCGCCACCTTCCGTATCGCCAAGGGCGACCGCGTCGGTCTGGTCGGTCGCAACGGCGCGGGGAAGACGACCCTCACCAAGGTCCTCGCGGGGGAGGGCATCCCCGCCGGCGGCACCGTCACCCGCTCCGGAGAGGTCGGCTATCTGCCGCAGGACCCCCGCACCGGCGACCTCGACGTGCTCGCCCGCGACCGCATCCTGTCCGCGCGCGGCCTGGACACCCTGATCCGCAAGATGCGGCAGAACGAGGAGCGGATCGCCACCGGCACCGGCGCCACCCGTGACAAGGCCATGCGACAGTACGAGCGCCAGGAGACGGAGTTCCTCACCAAGGGCGGGTACTCCGCCGAGGCCGAGGCCGCCACCATCGCCGCCGCGCTCAACCTGCCCGACCGTGTGCTCGGCCAGCCGCTGCACACGCTCTCCGGCGGTCAGCGGCGCCGTATCGAGCTGGCCCGCATCCTGTTCTCGGACGCCGACACCCTGCTGCTGGACGAGCCGACGAACCACCTCGACGCCGACTCGATCGTCTGGCTGCGCGACTACCTGAAGACGTACCGCGGAGGCTTCATCGTGATCTCCCACGACGTCGACCTCGTCGAGACGGTCGTCAACAAGGTGTTCTACCTCGACGCCAACCGCTCCCAGATCGACGTCTACAACATGGGCTGGAAGCTCTACCAGCAGCAGCGCGAGGCCGACGAGAAGCGCCGCAAGCGCGAGCGCCAGAACGCCGAGAAGAAGGCCGCCGCACTGAATGCGCAGGCCGACAAGATGCGCGCCAAGGCGACCAAGACGGTGGCCGCGCAGAACATGGCCAAGCGCGCCGACAAGCTGCTCGCCGGCCTCGAGGCGGTCCGCGTCTCGGACAAGGTCGCCAAGCTGCGTTTCCCCGAGCCCGCGCCCTGCGGCAAGACGCCGCTGACGGCCGAGGGGCTGTCGAAGTCGTACGGCTCGCTGGAGATCTTCACCGACGTCGACCTGGCCATCGACAAGGGCTCGCGCGTGGTCATCCTCGGCCTCAACGGCGCGGGCAAGACGACCCTGCTGCGGCTGCTCGGCGGCGCCGAGCAGCCCGACACCGGCCAGGTCGTCGAGGGCCACGGCCTCAAGCTGGGCTACTACGCGCAGGAGCACGAGACCCTCGACCCGGAGCGCACGGTCCTGGAGAACATGCGCTCCGCCGCCCCCGACCTCGACCTGGTCGAGGTCCGCAAGGTGCTCGGTTCGTTCCTGTTCTCCGGCGACGACGTCGACAAGCCGGCCGGTGTCCTCTCCGGTGGCGAGAAGACCCGTCTTGCCCTCGCGACCCTCGTGGTCTCCTCGGCGAACGTGCTGCTGCTCGACGAGCCGACGAACAACCTCGACCCGGCCAGCCGCGAGGAGATCCTCGGCGCGCTGCGCACCTACAAGGGCGCCGTCGTCCTCGTCACCCACGACGAGGGTGCCGTCGAGGCGCTCCAGCCGGAGCGGATCATCCTGCTGCCGGACGGCGTCGAGGACCTGTGGGGCGCCGACTACGCGGACCTGGTCGCCCTCGCCTGACCCCCCGTGACGCGGCCACGGCCCGTCCCCGCCACGAGCGGGCGGGTCAGCCGCGCTTGATCGCATGACTGATCCACTGCGTATGGATCATTCGGCCGATCCGTGATCCATCATCTGTGTGAGATCTCCTCGTACCGAGGTGTGTCGTACATCGATTTTGCGGCCGAGTCCTTTGTTCCCAAGGGCTCGGCCGTCCTGCGTCGCTGACCAGGTACTTCGCCGAAGAACCCGTTCGGGTGTACGGAACGCGACAGCCGGAACGCAAGATTCCACTCGTGGGGACGGGCTCCTGTCGTCAAAACCTTGTCTTACGGACCTTGCCGAATGGGTGGCCATGACGCCCAGGAGGGGTGATCATGAGAGTCCAGAGCGCACTTCCCATGAGGAGGCACGGGTGGCCGAGACTCTGAAGAAGGGCAGCCGGGTGACCGGCGCCGCGCGCGACAAGCTCGCGGCAGACCTGAAGAAGAAGTACGACTCCGGTGCGAGCATCCGGGCGCTGGCCGAAGAGACCGGCCGCTCGTATGGCTTCGTGCACCGGATGCTCAGCGAGTCGGGCGTCACGCTCCGAGGGCGTGGCGGAGCGACGAGGGGCAAGAAGGCCGCCTCGGCCTGAGGCCGGGCGTCCCCATCGGCTTCGGTGGTGGCCACCCGGTCGGTCGCGCGATCGGCCGGGTGGTTACTGTGCAGTCACTTAGGTGTGTCTCCTGTGGGCACGCACCTGATCCGACCGCACCCATCGGAGGCGCCCCATGGCTTCGCTCGACCCGGTACTCGACAAGGACGGCGTACGGCTCACCGTCGACGACGCGATCGCCACGGTGACGCTGACCAACCCGGCCAAGCGCAACGCCCAGAGTCCTGCTCTGTGGCGGGCGTTGACGCAGGCCGGCCGGTCGCTGCCGGGCTCCGTCCGGGTGGTCGTCCTGCGCGCCGAGGGCAAGTCCTTCTCCGCGGGGCTCGACCGGCAGGCCTTCACGCCGGAGGGGTTCGACGGGGAACCGTCGTTCATCGATCTGGCGCGCGGCTCCGACACCGAGCTCGACGCGACCATCGCCGAGTACCAGGAAGCGTTCACCTGGTGGCGGCGCAGCGACATCGTGTCCATCGCCGCTGTCCAGGGGCATGCGATCGGCGCAGGGTTCCAGCTCGCTCTCGCCTGTGATCTGCGTGTCGTCGCGGACGACGTGCAGTTCGCCATGCGCGAGACCAGTCTGGGACTCGTCCCGGACCTGACGGGGACGCATCCGCTGGTGGGCCTGGTGGGCTATGCCCGTGCGCTCGAGATCTGCGCGACGGGCCGGCTCGTGACGGCCGACGAGGCCGAGCGCACCGGACTCGCCAACCTCGCCGTGCCCGCCGACCAGCTCGACGAGGCGGTACGGGACCTGTCCGCCGCGCTGCTCGCCGCACCGCGCGACGCCGTCATCGAGACGAAGGCGCTGCTGCGTGGTGCCCAGGAGCGGACGTACGAGGAGCAGCGCGTCGCCGAGCGGGCGGCGCAGGCCCGACGCCTCCGCGACCTCGCCGGCGTGGGCGACTGACACCGCGGCACCAGCAGCGAGGCACCCGTCCGCACGGTGACCCGCGCCGCCGCTCCGTGGGCCGCGGCGCCCCGCACTCGCCGTACGTCTTGCGGATGAAGGGCACCCCGGCACGCCGTGGTGCCCTTCGCGCGTCCCGCCTCACTCCCGGGCAGCATCGCGCCCGGCGGGGATCAGTCCGTCACCGCCGTCACCAGGACCGTCACCGACGGGGCGTCCGGGAGGGCTCGGGCCGCCGCCGCCCTGACGGCTCCCACCACCTCGACGGCGTGGCTGCGCGCGGTCACCGCCAGTTCGACGCGCACATGGCGTCGGGGCAGCGCCGCGTCACCGCCGGGACGGACCTCGATGTGCACCGGGTGGCCCAGGACGTCCGTCAGACGGCTCACCCCCGGCACGGACCGCGCCGCCGCGGCCACCTGTGCCTCCTCGGGGTCCGTCGGCTCGGGCGCCGGCCGCGGAGCGTCAGGGTGTTCGGCGACCGGCACCTCGTCCTCCTCCAACAGTCCCGTGATCCGCAGGTCGACCCGTGCGACCACCAGGCCGAGACGGTCCGCCGCCCCGACGAGGGCCGACCGCAGCCGCGCCGCGGTGGCCGGCAGCGGCTCGGCACCCGGCGCCGTCGGATCCGCGGAGGCCCGGAACTCGGCGTCGATCCGCAGGGGCCCCGGCGGCAGCGCGCCGGGCGGGGGCACCACGACCGGGTCGTACACCTCGTCCGGATCGGCGAGTGCGATCCGCAGCGCGCCCACCCGTACCCCGCGCACGCGCCCCGCCGCGCTCCGCAGGACCGGTCCGGCCGCCGCCTCCGCGATCCACGCGCCGTCCTGCGGGAGCCCCAGGGGCAGCAGTCTGCCGAGCCCGAGCTGATGCCGCACCACCTGATTCCACCGGTCCGCCGTCATTGCTCCAGCCTGCCCCATCCCCGGCGCGCGACCACGCAACCGCACTTACTGTGGGCACAGGAGGACGACCGAAAGGGACGTACGGCCATGACCGACATGACGGAGCCGAACCGGACGGGGAGCCCCGAAGGCGGGACGGAGTCGCCGCAGATCCGCAAGCCCACCAGACGCGGCGGCGGGGACCCCGCGACGCGCGGACGCACCACGATCGCCGACGGTGTGGTCGAGAAGATCGCCGGGCTCGCCGCCCGCGACGTGCTCGGCGTGCACGCGATGGGCAGCGGACTGAGCCGGACCTTCGGGGCGGTGCGCGACAGGGTGCCCGGCGGCGGCTCGAAGTCCGTCACACGGGGCGTGAAGGCAGAGGTCGGCGAGCTGCAGACCGCGCTCGACCTGGAGATCGTCGTCGACTACGGGGTCTCGATCGGTGATGTCGCCCGCGCCGTACGGGAGAACGTGGTCGCGGCCGTCGAGCGCATGACGGGACTCGAGGTGGTGGAAGTCAACATCGCGGTGAGTGATGTGAAGCTTCCCGAGGAAGAAGACGAGGAGCCGGAGTCGAGGCTCCAGTGACCACCCGGCCACCGGACCACCGGTGATCACTCGGCCACCGAACTGCTGAGGAGCGCACCATGAGTTTGGCCGTGATCGGCATGATCGCCGGAATGGCGCTGGGCTTCGCCGGATATTTCGGGGGTTTCGGAGCCTTCCTCCTGGTGGCCGCCCTGGGCGCCGTCGGCTTCGTCGTCGGGCGTTTCCTCGAAGGGGACCTGGACGTCGGCGACCTGTTCCGCACCCGCGACGACCGGCGGCGGTGACGCGTGCCAGGTCAGGCGGACCGGCTCGGTGAGAGGCGGCGGCCCCTGACGGTCGTGCCGGCCGGCGAGCGCGGCGCGACCCGGATCGCCGACCGGGTCGTCGCGAAGATCGCCGCACAGGCGGCCCGCGAGGTACTTCCCGCGCTGCCCGCGGAGGCCGGGGCCCCGCACGCCACCGTGGTCGTGCGTCGCCACGAGAAGGGCTCGGGCCGGTCGGCGGACGCCCCGGCCGAGAGCGCCCACGTCCGGGTCAGCCTCGAACTCGACTACCCCTCCGACATCGGCGGCCGCTGCGGCGCGGTGCGTCGGCACGTCGCCGAGCGGGTAGAGGCGTTGGCGGGGATGGAAGTTCCGGAGGTGGCCGTCCAGGTGGAGCGGTTGCACCTGGCACAGACGCCCGGCGCGGCACAGGGGAGGACGCGATGAGCGAGCCCCAGGGCTCGGAGAACACCCGGCGCATGCCCGTCATGGAGAAGGCCGGCGAGAGCGCACTCGGCCAGTCCGCCTCCGCGGCGGACTACGAACCACTGCGCACCGACGCGGACGAGGACGGCGGCCAGGGCCGCTTCTGGTCCGCCCGCCGGATCCCGGCGGGCGTCCTCGCGGTGCTGATCCTCCTCTGCGCGGGCGCCTTCCTGTACGACGTGGCGGCCGTGCGCGCGCACCGGCCCGCCATGCGCTGGCGCAGGACCCTGGCCGACTCGCTCGCCGAACGGCCCCTGGACGACACCTGGGTGCTCGTCGGCGCGGGTGTCGCCGCGGCCGTCGGACTGTGGCTGATCGTCCTCGCGGCCACACCGGGACTGCGGGACGTCCTGCCGATGCGGCGCACCCACACGGACGTCCGGGCCGGGCTGCACCGGGGCGCCGCGGCGATGGCGTTGCGCGACCGGGCCATGGAGGTCGCCGGCGTGCAGGCGGTCCGGGTCCACATGGGCCGGCACAAGGCTTCCGTGCGCGCGCTCTCGCACTTCCGCGAACTCGACGACGTACGTGCCGACCTGGACGCCACACTCGCCGACGGCATCCGGGGGCTCGGGCTCGCCCGGCCGCCCTCCCTGTCGGTGCACGTCAGGCGCCCCGGACGGAAGGGGTGAGACAGTGCTGCGCGTCGTCAACCGCGTACTGATCGGGATCATCGGTCTCGCGCTGCTCGTGCTCGGCGGATCCGTGCTCGCCGTCGGGCTCGGCGTGCGCCCGCCGTCGTGGTGGATCCACGAAGGGCGGCACGACGTGCTGCTCAGCGACGCCGACCGGGCCCGTTGGCGGGACCACGGGTGGTGGTGGCCGACCGTCATCGCCGCCCTCACGGTCCTGCTGCTCCTCGCCCTGTGGTGGCTGGTGGCCGTGCTGCGGCGCCGTCGGCTCGCCGAGGTGCTCGTGGATACCGGCGACGGCGAGGGCGCGCTGCTGCGCGGACGGGCCCTGGAAGGCGTACTGGCCGCCGAGGCGGGCAGGCTGGACGGCGTCGCGCAGGCGCACGTGCTGCTGACCGGACGGCGCAGCACGCCGGAGGCACGCGTGCAGCTCCAGCTGGAACCGCACGTGGACCCCGGGGACGCGCTGCATCTGCTCACCACGGAGGCGCTCGCGCACGCGCGGGACTCGGCGGGCCTCGCCGCGCTCCCCGCGGAGGCGCGCCTGCGCGGGGTCAAGCACCGGGCCGAGCGCGTGAGCTGACCCGCCGAGCCGTCCGTGCGCCGGCCGGCAGCCGTGCCGCACGGCGGTGTCGAGCGGCCGTACCGCGCACCGGTGTTCAGAGGCGGGACCGCCCGCTCGTGCCGAGCAGCCGTGCCGCACGGCCGCGTTGTGCAGCCGGCACGGCCCGTGGTGCAGCCGGCACGGCCCGTGGTGCAGCCGTGCCGCACAGTCGCGTTGCGCAGTCGTACCGCACAGCGGTGTTCGGAGGCGGAACCGTCCGTCGGCGGTCAGAAGCCGTGCCGCATGCCGCCGTCCACCGGCAGCATGATGCCGGTGAGGTAGGAGGCTGCCGGCGAGAGCAGGAACGCGGCCGCGCGGCCGAACTCCTCGGGAGTGCCGTAGCGGCGCAGCGGGATGCGCGCCTCGTTGGCCGCGCGGGTGGCCTCCGGGTCGGCGGACAGACCGTCCAGCTCGCGGACGCGGTCGGTGTCGATGCGCGACGGCAGCAGCCCGAGGACGCGGATGCCGCGCGGGCCGAGCTCGTCCGCGAGGGACTTGGCGAAGCCCGCGAGGCCGGGACGCAGGCCGTTGGAGATGGTCAGCCCGGGGATCGGTTCGTGCACCGAGCCGGAGAGCACGAACCCGATGACCCCACCCTCGCCGAGTTCCGCGGCGGCCGTGCGGGCCAGTCGCACCGCGCCGAGGAAGACCGAGTCGAACGCGGCCGTCCACTGCTCGTCGGTGTTGTCGGCGACGAATCCCGGCGGCGGTCCGCCGACGCTGATCAGGATGCCGTCGAAACCACCGAAGTGCTCATGGGCCGCCGCGACGAGCCGGGTCGCGGCCGCCGGGTCGCCGTTGTCGGCGGCGACGCCGACCGCGTTCGGGCCGAGCGCGGACGCCGCCTCGGCGGCGCTCTTCTCGTCGCGCCCGGTGACGATCACCTTCGCGCCGTCGGCGACGAGTTCACGCGCGGCGGCGTTGCCCAGCCCGCGGGTGGCTCCCGTGACGACGTACACACGGTCCTTCAGTCCAAGATCCATGCCCCCTATCCTGCCCGGTCGCCCCCGAACAGGGCGAGGGCGGTGCTCACCAGGCCGATGTGGCTGAACGCCTGGGGGAAATTGCCGAGCTGGCGTCCGGCGACGGGGTCGTACTCCTCGGACAGCAGACCCACGTCGTTGGTCAGCGCCACCAGCCGGTCGAACAGCTCGCGGGCCTCCTGCTTCCTGCCCGTCGCGTGCAGCGCCTCCGCGAGCCAGAACGAGCAGACGAGGAACGTTCCCTCGCCGCCGGGGAGCCCGTCGACGACGTGCCTGCCGGGGCTGCTGAGGGACATCTCGGTCTCGCTCAGGGACACCTCGGTCTCGCTCACGGACACCTCGGCCTCGTCGACGGACACCTCGACGGCGCCGGACGGGTCGATGTCGTAGCGACGCAGGAAGCCGTTGTTGTCGAGCTCCGCCCGGACGGCGTCGATCGTGCCGACGACCCTCGGATCGTCGGGCGGCAGGAATCCGACGCGGGGGATCAGCAGCAAGGAGGCGTCCAGCTCGCGCGAGCCGTAGGACTGGGTGAACGTGTTCCGTTCCGGGTCGAAGCCGCGCTCGCACACCTCGCGGTGCACCTCGTCGCGCATCGCGCGCCAGCCCTCCAGGTCGCCGCCGAGTGCCGGCTCGCTCTCCAGGGCGCGCACCGCGCGGTCGGCGGCCACCCAGGCCATCACCTTGGAGTACACGAAGTGCCTGCGCGGGCCCCGGACTTCCCAGATGCCCTCGTCGGGCTGCCGCCACGCCGTGCGCACGAAGTCCATCAGGGCGCACCACACCCGCCACATGTGGGGCTTGAAGGGCAGACCCGAACGGCGTGACAGCGCCAGCGAGTCGATGACCTCGCCGTACACGTCCAGCTGCAGCTGCTCCACGGCGGCGTTGCCGATCCGGACCGGGGTCGAGCCCGCGAAGCCGGACAGCCACGGCAGCTCGAACTCGGTCAGCCGGCGTTCCCCGGACAGGCCGTACATGATCTGCAGGTCCGCCGGGTCGCCCGCGACCGCGCGCAGCAGCCAGTCGCGCCAGGCCTCGGCCTCCTCGTGGTAGCCGGCCGACAGGAGCGCGCCGAGGGTGAGGGTGGAGTCGCGCAGCCAGCAGTACCGGTAGTCCCAGTTGCGGACGCCGCCGAGCTCCTCGGGCAGCGAGGTGGTGGGAGCGGCCACGATGCCGCCGGTCGGCGAGTAGGTGAGGGCCTTGAGGGTGATCAGGGAGCGCACGACGGCGTCCCGGTGCGGGCCGTCGTAGCGGCAGCCCGCCGCCCACGCCTGCCAGTCCTCGACGCTGCTGCGCAGCGCCTCGAAGGGGTCGCCCAGTGGCGGACGCGGTTGGTGCGAGGGGTGCCAAGTCAGGACGAAGGCCACCTTCTGTCCGGCCTCGACCGTGAACTCCGAGTACGTGCGGAAGTCCTTGCCCCAGGTCCGCACGGGCGGCTCGCTGCGCAGCCAGACCGAGTCGGGGCCCGCGACCGCCACCCGGTGGCCCTCCGCGCGGCGCATCCACGGCACGATCGAGCCGTAGTCGAAGCGCAGCCGTAGCTGGCTCTGCATGGTGACCCGGCCGCTCAGCCCCTCGATGACGCGTACGACGTCGGGGGCGACGTCGCGTTGCGGCATCAGGTCGGTCACCCGGACCGCCCCCTCGTCGGTCTCCCACTCGGTGTCCAGCACGAGCGTGTCCGGGCGGTAGGCGCGCCGGGTGCAGGCGCCGGCGCCCTTGGGGGAGATCCGCCAGTGGCCGTTGTCCTCGTCGCCCAGCAGCGCGGCGAAGCAGGCCGCCGAGTCGAACCGGGGCAGACACAGCCAGTCGATGGAGCCGTACCGGCTCACCAGGGCCGCGGTCTGCTCGTCCCCGATGAGCGCGTAGTCCTCGATGCGTGGGTCCACGTGGGGCGAGTTCCCCGGTCGGGGGCGGAGTCAATCCGGGCGGGGGCCGACCGGGTGACCTCCGGTCGGGACCGCCCGGCCCGGGGCGTGGGCGGGCGGCGCGACGGCCGCCGGCCCGGGGCGTGGGGCTACACGCCCGCGGGGGCCGCCTCCGGAGCGGCCTCCGCCTGCGCGGACGCCGCCCTGTCACGGCGTTCACGGCGGACCAGGACCGCCCAGCCCACGGGAACGCCCGCGGAGAACAGCCACCACTGGATCGCGTAGGCCATGTGCGGGCCGATGTCGCTGTGCTCGGGATCGGGGATCAGCTCGGGGGAGCCGCCCTTCGGCCGCGGCGCGGTCTGCTCGATGTAGCCGCCGAGGACCTGCTTGCCGAGCCGTCGGGCCTCCTGCCCGCTGTCGATCAGCATGACCTGCCGGTCGGGCAGGCCCTTGACGTTCTTGATGCCGCTGTCGGCGGTCGTCTGGTCGGCCATCAGCCGTCCGGTGACGGTGGTCTCGCCGCGCGGCGGAGCCGGGATCCTGGGGAACTGGGTCTGTGCGCCGTCCGCCGGGACCCAGCCCCGGTTGACCATGAGCACCCGGCCGTCGTCGAGGACGAACGGGGTGAGGACGTGATAGCCGACCTCGCCGTCGGAGTTCGTGCGACGGCGTACGACCTCTTCGTCTGCCGTGTCGAAGCGACCCTTCGCGGTCACCCGGCGGTACAGGTCGTCATGGGCGATCTGCCGTCCCGGCGCGGTCAGTGACGCGGCCGGTACCGGATCGGCGGCGAGCGAGTCGGAGATCACCTTGTTCAGTGCGACCTTGTGCTCGTGCCGGTGCAGCTGCCAGTAGCCCAGCTTGATCATCGTCGGGATGAGCGCGAGGGTCACGAGGGTGAGGATCACCCACTGCCGGGACAACAGGAAGCGGTACACCCCATTGACGGTACTCGGCACGATTCGGCCCCCGACGGGAGGGTCCCGTCGGGGGCCGTGCGGCCCGGCGGTCAGACCTTGTCGATGATCCCCACCTTCCCCTCCGCGCGGGCGCAGTGCGCCCCGCAGAACCAGTGGCCCTCGACCTCGACCCCCTGGCCGATGATCTGCACGCGACAGTGCTCGCAGATGGGGGCCATCCGGTGGATCGCGCAGGAGAAGCAGTCGAAGACGTGCACCGAGCCCTGCGCGTGCACCTCGAACGTCATGCCGTAGTCATTGCCACATACTTCGCATCTCGCCATGCGCCACAGGGTGAGGCGCCGACGCGGCGCGGGCGAGCGGGAGCCGGGCGAGTCGTGCGCCAATCACCCGTACGTCCGTCAGTGGCCCGCGCCCCGGCTCCGCCCGTTGCCGCGGGTTCGCGTCCCCGGGACGAGGCGTCCTTCCGCGGTCGAGGGGCCCTCGCGCGGCGGGTCCGTCCCCGCGGCCGGTCACCCCTCGGTGGCCGGCTCCACGTCCCGCAGGAGCTGGCCGAACGCGGCCTCGTCGATCACCGGTGTGCCGAACTGCCTGGCCTTGACCACCTTGGACGTGCCGGAGTCCGGGTCGTTGGTGACGAGCAGGCTGGTGAGCCGGGACAGGCTCGTCGCGACGTGCAGTCCGGCCTCGACGGCGCGGTCCTCCAGCAGCTCGCGGTCGACGGACGTGTCCCCGGAGAACGCCACCCGCATGCCCTGCTTGAGTGGTTTGCCCTCTTCGTATCGCCCTGGGTTGGGATAGGGGCATGCGGGGCGCTTGCGTGAAGGGCGCCAACTTCCGGACGGATAACCGCCGGACTGCCGGCCGATCCGCGGCGCGGCCGGACTGTCGGACCACTCCTTGAGCGGCCGGCACTCCAGCAGCGGCAGCCGTACCCCGTCGCGGGCGGCGGCCCGCAGGCTCGGCCGGAACGCCTCGGCCAGCACGCGTGCGTCGTCCAGCGCGTGGTGCGCGCGCTGCTGCACGACGCCGAAGTGCGCGGCCAGCGACTCCAGCTTGTGATTGGCCAGCGGCAGCCGCAGCTCCTTGGAGAGGGCGATGGTGCACAGCCGCTGCCGCACGGGGGCCTCGCGCTCCACGCGCGCGTACTCGCGGGCGATCATGGACCAGTCGAAGACCGCGTTGTGCGCGACCAGCACGCGGTCCGCGAGCCGGGCGGCGAACTCCTCGGCGACCTCGTGGAAGAACGGGGCCCCTTCGAGCATCTCGCTCGTCAGCCCGTGGATCCACACGGGGCCCGGATCGCGCTCCGGATTGACCATCGTGTACCAGTGGTCCTCGACCTCGCCGCGCGCGTCCAGCCGGTAGACGGCGGCGGAGATGATCCGGTCGTCGCGGGCCAGTCCGGTGGTCTCCACGTCAACGACCGCGTATCCCTGCGGATACGCGGCCGGCCAGGAGGCTGGGGACGCTGCGGTCGTGAGGTCTTCGAGCATGGTCCATGAGGATACGGGCCGCGACTGACAGCCCGGGCCCCGCCTTCCCGGAAGCGGAGAGCGCTCCGGCGTACCGCGGGCCGCCGCGGCACGGCCGTCCCGGGCCGCCGCTCAGCGTGCCAGGAGTCCGTCCACCAACGCCCGTACGGAGGTGACGAACAGCCTCTCCTCGTCCACCGGACGGGCGAGCGCGCGGGCCAGGGCCGCGTCCCGCCCGGCGGTCTCGGCGTCCCACGCCTCCTCCTCGGCGGGCCGCTGCGCCGGCGCGCGTTCGCGGTTGCGTTCGACGAGCACGAAGCCGACGACCTGGAACTGCACCGCGCGCACCACCTCGGCCGCCCGCGCGCCCTCCAGCCCCGCCGCGTGCGCCTCGCGCACCAGGGCCTGCCGGGCGGGCAGGAACATCCGCTCGGTCAGACCGCGTTCGTGCACCATCGCGACGAGGTGCGGATGGGCGCGCAGCTGCCGGCGCAGGGCGCGGGCCAGCGACACGATGCGCTGGGCCGGGGTGCGCCCGGTGGGGCGCAGCGCACCGAGGTCGGCGACGGTCCGCTCGACGAGGGCGTCGAGCAGCGACTCGCGGTTGCCGACGTGCCAGTAGATCGAGGTGACGGCGGTGCCCAGCTCGGCGGCGAGCTTGCGCATCGTCAGAGCGTCCGGGCCGTGCTGGGTCACCAGACCCGCGGCGGTGTCGAGCACCCGCTCGCGGGTGAGTACCGGTCTGCTCACGGGCGCCCCCAAGGCTTTGTCACGCACACGTATTTACCCTTCGCGGACTCTGCTGTAACTGTGTTACAGGCGCCAGTGACGGACCATCAGAAACCTTCCGAAGCACCTGACGAAGGGCGGTACGACATGGCACGCGTGAGGTACGGCGCGCGGACCGGGGCGGAGATCGCCGCCGCGCGCGCCGCGAGCTCCAGGCTCCCCGACATCTGGTCCACCGGCGTGGTGGCCGTCTGGGAGAGCGATCCGGACGCGGTCGCGGCGGTCCTGCCGCCGCCGCTGAAACCCACCGGTCGCCCCCTGGTGCGGGTCAACATCAGCAAGGTCGACCTGCCCGGATATCCGCTGGGCGCGGGTTCGTTCGCCGTCGCCGCCGCACACGACGGTGTCGAGGGCTGGTATCCGCTCGTCATGCCGATGACCCACGAGCGGGCCCTGATCGGCGGCCGTGAGGTCTTCGGGGAGCCCAAGAAGCTCGGCGAGGTGACGGTCGAACGCGACGGCCTCGTCGTACGCGCCGCGCTCGCCCGGCACGGCATCGCGTTCGTCGAGGTGCGCGGCGCGGTGAGCGGTGACCTCCCGCTGCCCGGGCCCGTGCAGAAGACCGACTTCTACTTCAAGTTCCTTCCCGCGGTGGACGGTTCGGGCTTCGACGCCGATCCCGTCCTCGTGCACTGCGTGCGCAACGAGAAGGTGCGCAGGCTGGAGCGCGTCACCGGGGACGTCGTGCTGCGCGAGTCCATGTACGACCCGGTCGCCGACCTCCCCGTGCGCGAACTCGTCGAGATCACCATCGGCGAGAAGACCACCGACCAGCAGGGCAGGGTCGTGGAACGCGTCAGCGCCCAGGCCCTGATGCCGTACATCCACCAGCGCTACGACGATCCGCAGCAGATCCTCGACGGACCACCCGAGGGGAGCGTCTGATGCCGCGTCCTCCCGGTGCGCACCACTCCCAGGACCACCCCACGGGGCCGGCACGGAAGGGCGGGCGGCCATGGAGCTGACACCGGGCCAGGTCGCCGTGGTCACCGGCGCCGCGAGCGGCATCGGTCTCGCCATGGCGCGCCGTTTCGCCGCGGACGGTCTGAAGGTGGTCCTGGCGGACGTCGAGGAGGGCGCCCTGGAGGACGCCGCCGCCGGGCTGCGCAAGGACGGCGCCGACGTGCACGCGTGCGTGGTGGACGTCGCGGACCGCGCGCAGGTGGAGGCGCTCGCCACCGAGACGTACGAGCGGTACGGCGCCGTCCACGTCCTGTGCAACAACGCCGGTGTCGGCTCCGGCGCCGAGGGCCGCATGTGGGAGCACGACCCCAACGACTGGAAGTGGGCGTTCGCCGTCAACGTGTGGGGCGTCTTCCACGGCGTCCAGGCGTTCGTCCCGCGGATGATCGCCGGGGGAGAGCCGGGACACGTCGTCAACACCTCGTCCGGGGACGGCGGTATCGCCCCGCTGCCCACCGCGTCCGTGTACGCCGTCACCAAGGCGGCCGTCGTGACGATGACCGAGTCGCTCTACGCGCATCTGAAGGCGGAACGCGCGCGTGTGGGAGCGTCCGTGCTCTTTCCCGGTCCCCACATGCTCCGTACCGGCCTGTGGGAGTCGCACCGCAACCGGCCCGCGCGCTACGCGAAGCAGAAACCCAGGAAGACCCCCTACCGCAGCCTCGGCCAGTGGGAGGCCGCCATGAAGGAGGCCGGCCACGAGGTGCGGTTCACGCCCGTCGAGGACGTCGCCGACCTCGTCGCCGAGGGCATCCGCGCCGGCCGCTTCTGGCTGCTGCCCGAGAGCGAGCACAGCGACCGGCAGATCCGCGCGCGGTCGCAGTCGATGCTCGACCGGGCCGACCCGTCGTATCTCGAACACTTCATCCTGGACTGAGGGAGCCGTGATGCCGGACCAGGACCCCTACCTGATCATCTCCTCCGACTGTCACGCCGGACTCCCCACCGAGGAGTACCGGCCCTATCTGGACTCCCGCTTCCACCGGGACTTCGACGACTTCCTCGCGGGCCGGGACCGGCGCCGCGAGGAGATGACACGGCTCGGCATCCGCAACGAGTCCTTCGCGAACAAGTGGTTCCAGGACAACGAGGAGGGGCTGCGCGGCGGCTGGGACACCGCGCAGCGCCTCAAGGAGCTGGACGGCGACGGTGTGGCGGCCGAGGTGGTCTTCCCCGACGCGGACGCCGTGGACAGTCGGACCGCCGCCCCCTTCGGCGTCGGTCTCGGCCTGTCCGGCGACCACGACCCGGAGCTCGGCATGGCCGGCGCGCAGGCCCACAACCGCTGGCTCGCCGACTTCGTCTCCGAGAACCCCGAACGGCACTGCGGGGTCGCCCTGCTGCCGGTCACCGCGGACACCGGGCGGGTCGTCGCCGAGGTGCACCGGGCGAAGGAATCGGGACTCGGCGCCCTCATGATCCCCTCCATGTGGGTGGACAAGGAGCCGTACCACGACCGCCGTTACGACCCCGTGTGGGCGGCGGCGGCCGAGTGCGGGATGCCGGTGGTCACCCACTCCGGGGCGGCCCCGCGCCACGAGTACGGCGACCACCTCGGCATCTACGTCAGCGAGGTGACCTGGTGGCCCGCCCGCCCCCTGTGGTTCCTGCTCTGGTCGGGCGTCCTCGAACGGCACCCGGGCCTGCGGTTCGGGGTCGCCGAGTCGGGCTGCTGGTGGCTGCCGAACCTGCTGTGGTTCATGGACCGCCTCTACCTCGGCGCGCACGGCGGCAAGAAGCTGTCCCCCTTCGCCGAGCTGAAGCGGCCCCCGCACGAATACCTGGACCGCCAGCTCTTCATCTGCGCGACCAACACCAAGCGCCGCGAACTGGCCCAGCGCTACGAGATCGGTGTCGACAACATCCTCTGGGGCAGCGACTTCCCGCACCCCGAGGGCACCTGGCCCGACACGCGCGCGTGGCTGAGGAGGACCTTTCACGACATCCCCGTCGCCGAGACGCGCCGCATGCTCGGCCTGGCCGCCGCCGAGGTCTTCGGCTTCGACGTGGAAAGGCTGGCACCGCTCGCCCGGCGCATCGGCCCGACGCCCGGCGAACTCGGCCAGCCGGACGACCAGTCGGCGGTCGAGGCCTCCTGGGCACACTCGCGCGAGGTGGGCCGCCACTGGCTCACGGACCATGACTTCCCCGCCCTGGGGGTGACCCCGTGACGGAAGCCCGACACGACCCGGGCGGGCCGGACGACCGGTACACGGTGATCTCCGCCGACTGCCACGCCGGCGCCGATCTCCTCGACTACCGGCCGTACTTGGCGGCGAGACACCACGACGCCTTCGACGCCTGGGCGGCCACCTACGTCAACCCCTACGCGGACCTGCTCGCCGACACGGCCGACCGGAACTGGAACTCCGAGCGGCGCGTCGCGGAGCTGGAGGCGGACGGAATCGTCGCGGAGGTCGTCTTCCCCAACACCATCCCGCCGTTCTTCCCCTCCGCCTCCCTGATGGCGCCCGCCCCGACCGCGGAGGAGTTCGAGCAGCGGTGGGCCGGACTGCGCGCCCACAACCGCTGGCTCGCGGACTTCTGCGCGGCCGCCCCGGGACGCCGGGCGGGCGTCTTCCAGATCCTCCTGAACGACGTGGACGAAGCGGTGAAGGAGATCAGGTGGGCGGTCGGCGCGGGCCTGCGCGGCGGCCTGCTGCTCCCCGGCACACCGCCGGGCTCGGGCCTGCCCGAGCTCTACTCCTCGGTGTACGACCCGATCTGGGCGGTCTGCGACGAACTGGACGTCCCCGTCAACCACCACGCGGGCTCGGCGTCACCGCCCCTGGGCGACGAGCCGGCCGCCCGCGCGGTGTTCATGGTGGAGACGACGTGGTTCTCGCACCGGGCGCTGTGGCACCTCGTGTTCGGCGGCGCGTTCCGCCGCCACCCCGGCCTGAAGCTCGTCCTCACCGAGCAGGGCTCCGGCTGGATCCCCGGCGTGCTGGACATGCTGGACTACTACCACGGGCGACTGGTGGCCGCGGCCACGAAGGCGTCGACGGCCGAGTCGAAGTTCGGCGCGGGACTCGCCGCGGCGATGGGCAAGGGGCCCTCGCAGGTCTGGCGGGAGAACTGCTTCGTCGGGGCCAGCTTCATGCGTCCGCACGAGGTGCCGCTGCGCGACCGCATCGGCCTCGACAAGATCATGTGGGGCAGCGACTACCCGCACGACGAGGGCACCCACCCGTACTCCCGCGAAGGGCTGCGCATCGCCTACGCGGGCCTGCCGCGGGACGAGGTCGCGGCGATGGTCGGCGGCAACGCGGCGCGCGTGTACGGCTTCGACCTGGACCGGCTGGACGAGATCGCGGCGAAGGCAGGGCCGACGGTGGCCGAGATCGCCGAGCCGCTCGGCGCCCCGCCCGCGGACGCGACCAGCCCGGTGTTCGCGAAGGGGGGCTCCGTACGGGTGTGGTGACCGAAGCGTCGGTACGCCGACGGCGGCGCCCGGGGTGGGATCCTCGCCGTGTGACGGAACCGACGCACGACGAGGTCCACCCAGGCGCACTCGGCACCCGGCTGAACTGGCTGCGGGCCGCCGTCCTCGGCGCCAACGACGGCATCGTCTCCACCGCGGGCCTCGTCGTCGGCGTGGCGGGCGCCACCGACGACCGCGCCGCGCTGCTCACGGCCGGGCTCGCGGGCCTGCTGGCCGGGTCGATGTCGATGGCCGCGGGCGAATACGTGTCCGTCTCCACCCAGCGCGACTCGGAGCTGGCCGCCCTGGCGGCGGAGAAGCGCGAGCTGAAGGAGCAGCCGGAGGCCGAGCTGGAGGAGCTGACCGAACTGCTGGAGGAGCGCGGCCTGTCCCGGGCGGTGGCCCGTGAGGCGGCGCAGCAGCTCACCGAGCGGGACGCGCTCAGAGCTCACGCGCGCGTGGAGCTCGGCATCGACCCCGACGCGCTCACCAATCCGTGGCATGCGGCGTGGGCCAGCTTCCTGGCGTTCACCGTGGGGGCGCTGCTTCCGCTGCTGGCGATCGTGCTGCCGCCCGCGGAGTGGCGGCTCGGGGTCACGGTCCTGTCGGTGCTCGCGGCACTCGTCCTCACCGGGTGGAGCAGCGCCCGGCTGGGGGCGGCCGACGCGAGGCGCGCGGTGCTGCGCAACGCCGCCGGGGGCGCGCTGGCGATGGGGGTGACATACGCGGCGGGAAGCCTGCTGGGTGCCGCGGGGGTGTGAACCCCGTCGGACACACCGGACTTGCCGGACACGGCCGTTGGGGTGCGGGGGAGCCCGCCGGCCGCGCGGCGCGATGGCCGGGGGAACCCCGCGGGTCGGCCCGCGCGGTGGCCGTGTGGAGCCTGCGGGGTGCCCGGCGCGGTGGGCGTGTGGAGCCCGCGGTGCCGCGCGGTGCGGTGGCGGGCGAGCCCCGCCGGGCAGCCGGCCGGTGAACCCGCTGGTGGGCGGCGTGCGGCGGGTGAGCGCCGGGACTTTGGCGGAGATCGCCAACAAGCAAGCGCGTACCGGCGGTAATACTTGTCGGTAACCACCCCTAGCCGCAGCCGATCAGCGGCTCTACGGTGCACCCATGCCGAACCTCCCCGACGTCGTGGTCTGGTCGATCCCCGCCTTCGTGCTGCTCAGCGTCATCGAGATGATCAGCGTCCGCATCCACCCCGACGAGGACGCGGCAGGGTACGAGGCGAAGGACGCCGCGACCAGCGTCGGCATGGGCCTCGGCAGTCTCCTGTTCGACTTCTTCTGGAAGATCCCGATCGTCGCGGTCTACTCGGCGGTCTACGCACTGACGCCGCTGCGGGTGCCCGTCCTGTGGTGGACGATCCTGCTGATGCTGCTCGCGCAGGACTTCTTCTACTACTGGTCGCACCGCGGGCATCACGTGATCCGCATCCTGTGGGCCTGCCACGTCGTCCACCACTCCAGCCGGAAGTTCAACCTCACCACCGCGCTGCGCCAGCCGTGGACGTCCTGGACGTCCTGGCCCTTCTACCTGCCGCTCGTGGCGCTCGGCGTGCATCCCGCCGCGCTCGCGTTCTGCTCGTCCGTGAACCTCGTCTACCAGTTCTGGATCCACACCGAGCGCATCGACAAGCTGCCCCGGCCCTTCGAGTTCGCCTTCAACACGCCCTCCCACCACCGTGTCCACCACGCGTCGCAGGGCGGCTACCTGGACCGCAACTTCGGGGGCATCCTCATCGTCTGGGACCGCCTCTTCCGGTCGTTCGTCGCCGAGACCGAGCGACCCGTGTACGGACTCACCAAGAACATCTCCACGTACAACCCCCTGCGCGTCGCCACCCACGAGTACGTCGCCATCGCCAGGGACGTGAAGGCGGCGACGAGTTGGCGCGAGCGGGCCGGGCGGGTCCTGCGCGGGCCCGGCTGGCAGCCCGTACCGGCCGCCGCCGGCACGCCCGTCGCGGAGCCGTCCGTCTCGGAGTCCGTCGCGTGAGCCGGAGCCCCGCGCGGGTGCTGCTCGCCGCGTTCGCCGCGGCGACCGCCGTGGACCTCGTCTCCCTGGTCACCGGCTTCGACCCGGGTCACACGGTCGCCAAGCCCCTCCTGCTCCCGCTGCTCGCCGTCCATGTGGTCGTGCGCGGCGGCCCGCGCCTGCTCGTCGCGGCCCTGCTCTGCGGGTGGGGCGGCGACGTGCTGCTCCTGTCCGACGCGGACGCCGCCTTCCTCGCGGGCATGGCCTCCTTCGCCGCGGGCCACGTCTGCTACCTGGTCCTCTTCCGCAGGACCGCACCCGCACGGGCCGGCCTCCCGCTCGCCGGGGCGTACGCCCTCGCGCTGACCGCTCTCGTCGTCCTGCTGTGGCCCGATCTGCCCGCCGGCCTCCGCGTTCCCGTCGCCGGCTACAGCCTGCTGCTCACCGCGATGGCGTACAGTGCCACGCGGCTCGGACCGGTCGCGGGTCTCGGCGGTGCGCTCTTCATGGTCTCGGACACGCTCATCGCCACCGGCGTCGCCGACTGGCCGCAGCTTCCGGAACCAGCCTTCTGGATCATGCTCACGTACGCCGCCGCCCAGTTCCTGCTGGTCCGCGGCGTGCTGGGCACCCTCGGCGCGCGGCCCGCGCCCGCGGCGGCGTACGGTGAGATGCGCTCAACCACCCCCTGAGCGCATCCACCGACGCCCCGCACGAGAAGGACCCTCGCCATGCGCGCCACCACCATCCACGCCCCGTTCGACATGCGCGTGGAGGACGTTCCCGAGCCCGTGGTGCAGCTGCCCACCGACGCCGTCGTACGCGTGCTGCGCTCCTGCATCTGCGGCAGCGACCTGTGGGCGTACCGCGGTGAGGCGGAGCGGCAGCCCGGCCAGCGCATCGGGCACGAGTTCCTCGGCATCGTCGAGGAGACCGGCTCCGAGGTCGGCACCGTCCGGCGCGGCGACCTGGTCGTCGCGCCCTTCATGTGGTCCGACGGCGTGTGCGACTACTGCCGTGAAGGACTCACCACCTCGTGCGAGCACGGCGGCTTCTGGGGCTCCGTCGGATACGACGGCGGCCAGGGCGAGGCCGTGCGCGTCCCGTTCGCCGACGGCACCCTCGTCCAGCTGCCCAAGGAGGCGGCCTCCGACGACCACCTGCTGGCGGCGCTGCTGACGCTCTCCGACGTCATGGGCACCGGCCACCACGCGGCCCTGGGCGCCGGTGTCCGGGCGGGCTCCACCGTCGCCGTCGTCGGCGACGGGGCCGTCGGGCTGTGCGCCGTGCTGGCCGCCAAGCGGCTCGGCGCCGAGCGGATCATCGCGCTCGGCCGCCACCAGGTGCGGACGGACATCGCCCGCCGCTTCGGCGCCACGGACGTCGTCGCCGAGCGCGGCGACGCGGCGGTCGAGGCCGTCCGTGAGCTGACCCGCGGGCAGGGCGCGCACTGCGTCGTCGAGGCGGTCGGCACCGAGCAGTCCATGCGGACGGCCGTGAACATCACCCGTGACGGCGGCGCCATCGGCTTCGTCGGCGTGCCGCACGGCAGCGGCACGGGCCTGGACCTGGGCGTCATGTTCGACCGGAACATCGCCCTGCGCGGCGGTGTGGCGCCAGTGCGCGCCTACATCCCGGAGCTGCTGCCCGACGTCCTCGACGGGACCATCGACCCGTCGCCCGTCTTCGACATGACCATCGGCCTCGAAGGCGTGCCGGAGGGCTACAAGGCCATGGACGAGCGCACGGCCCTCAAGGTCCTCGTCGCGAGCTGAACCACCGCTGAACCACCCGGCCGGCACCGCGAGCCGGGACCGTACCCGGTCCGCCTCGTCGCGCGCGGAGGCCGACCACCCTCGCCGTGGTCACCACCTGATGGGCAGCGGCAGGGCCGTCAGTACGCCCGAGACCGCGACGACCACGCCCAGCGCGACGACCTCCGCGCGCGCGGGGGAACAGGCCCCGAGCGGGTCCGCCGCCCGGCCCATCCGCAGACGGGCCCACAGGGCCAGGACGGCGACGACGGCGACGACGAGCACCTTGGCGAGCAGGGTGCGCCCGTACGCCGTCGTCGTCAGCTGCTCCAGGACCGTTCCCGGTGGCATGCGGCGCAGCGCGCTCCATGTGCCCGTCGCGGTCAGCACCGCGAACAGGACGGCCGCCACGCGCGCGTAGAGGCCGAGGAGCGCGGCCCCGGCCTCCCTCGCGCGCCAGGTCCGCAGCAGTCGCAGGACGTGCAGCAGACCGCCCACCCACAGGGCCGCGCAGGTCACATGAAGGAACGTCAGGCCGGAGCCGATCAGCGGGTCGTGCTCCGCCGCGGGGTGGACGCGCAGCGCCTCCGCGACCGCCACCACGGCCGACGGCCACGCCCGGACGGCCGGCCGGCGCGAGCGGGCGCACAGCCAGGCGGCCGCGAAGGCGTTGACCTCCAGGAGCGCCGATTTGCCGTCCCTGGTCCGGTACAGCCCTCCGACGTCCATGTCGGAGAGGTGCTGCGGCAGCAGATTGCCCGTGGCGACGACCGACGCCAGCCCGAGGGAGGCGACGAGCCCGGCGGCGGCCGCGAGGGGGGCCCAGCTGCGCGGCGCGTCCTCCGGCGGGGCGCCCGGCACACGGCGGGCCAGCCGGGCCGCGAGGAGTTCGCCCACGGGCACGCACAGCGCGGCGAACAGCACCGTACGCAGCAGGGCTATGCCGCCGGTGCCGGGTGCCGCCGCCTCGCCCGTCCCCTGCAACGCGCCTCGTGGGCCCAGCAGCGGTATCAGTGCGGCGACGGCCACCAGACCGAGCACGGCGACGGCGCGCCCGGCGGAACCCGGCCGGCCCGGCCCGGCCCCGTCCGCCGACCGGGCCGTCGGTCTCGTCGACGTCACGTCACGATCCTCACCAGGTGCCGCTGATGCGGGCAAGCACGGAGGAACAACTGGGGCGGCACCATTCCGCCCACAGGTACGTGTCCGGTCGGCGGGACGCTCATGACCACCGGGCCGTGTCCGCACCCCAGGTCCCCGGCGGCCGTGCCCAGTCGGCCGGTCCGCCGGCGAACGAGACGGGGGACCGGGCGTACCTGAGACGCCCGAGCGGGCTGTCCGTCACGGCGAGCCACGGATCGGGGGTGTCGTATCGGCCCGCGTTGTCGGCCTGCCCCGCACCGCCCGTCCCGCCCACGGGTACGGTCCTGTTCGCGGCCGCGTTCTCGCCCGCGGGCACGGCCCCGTCCGTGGTGCCGTCCACGTCGTCCATCAGCCAGGCCGCCGTCCGCGCCAGGGCGAGCCGCACGGACCGGCTGCCGCCGTCACCGGCCTGTTCCGTCAACGCCCGCAGCACTCCCGCGGCGAGCAGGTATCCCGTCCCGTGGTCGAGCGCCTGCGCGGGCAGCGCGCCCGGCCGCTCCGGCGACCCTTCCACGGCGGCGATGCCCGTGGCGACCTGCACCAGACTGTCGAAACCCCGGCGTCCCGCCCACGGACCGCGGTCGCCCCAGGCCGACAGCTGCGCCACGACCAGTCCTGGCCTGCGCTCGGCCAGCGCCTCGGGCGAGAGACCGAACCGGTCCAGGGTGCCCGGGCGGTACCCGGTGACGACGACGTCCGCGGCGGCGAGCAACTCCTCGAAGGCCCGCCGGTCGGTCGCGAGGTCGAGGACGGCGGACCGCTTGCCGAAGCCCGTGTCGGCGTGCGCGTCGGCGAGTTCGGGCAGCCGCGGCGAGTCCACGCGCAGCACGTCGGCCCCCAGCAGGGCGAGCGTCCGGGTGGCGACCGGGCCCGCGATCACCCGGGTGAGGTCGAGGACGCGCAGACCCGCCGCGGGCAGCAGCGGATCACCGTGGTGCGCGGGGAGCCCGCGCACCGGCGCGTCGTCCAGTCGCTCCCGTCCCAGCAGCGGTCCGTGCGCCACGGCGGCGCCCTGTTCGTGCGCCCTCCACTCCTTCGCCGTGCGCAGCGCGACGGCTAGGCCCCCGGCGGCGTACACCGTGTCCTCCACGGCCACGGCGGACCGCTCCGAGAGATGCGCGGCGACCGTGTCCACGGAGGCGTCCCCGGGCAGCCCCAGCGCGCCCAGCAGCCGTGTCCGGTGGTGCGGATAGTTGGCGTGCGTGCGCACCCACCCGTCGGCGGTGCGCCAGAACCGCGACACCGGCGCGAAGGTCACGGGCGCCCGACCGTCGATCAGCAGATGCCGCTCGCTGACGAACGCGGTCGCGACGGCCCCGTCGTCGACCCGCACCTCCGGCACGTCCGTGCGCCCCGCCCGCAGCGCCCCGAGCTCGGCCGCGGCCAGCGCGCAGCCGCCCACGCAGGCCCGGGCCATGGCACGTACGGGGAGCCGCGACTCCAGAGCGCCTTCACGCGGCACGGTCGACACCCGGGGGAGCAGCGCGGGATCGCCGCCCAGTCCCTCCCACACAGCAGCTATCGGCGAATGCTTCATACCAGGCACTATGCAGGGTGGACCGGATCAACATGAGAGGCGGCCGCCCCCACGGGCGCGGTTCTTCGCGCACGTCCGAGGAGTTCCTCCCCCCGGTGGACGAACCGGGCCGGGCGGTCGCGCCGCCCGGCCCGGTTCGTCGAGGTCGTGCCGCCTGCACGGCGCGACCGGCTTTGCGGTGACGGCTACTTGACCGCCCGCAGCGCGTTGACGATGCCCCAGCCGTAGAAGCCGTTCACACGCTTGCCGCCCGAGCAGGTGGCGTCGACGACGCCGTCGCCGTTCCCGTCGTACGGGTCGGTCGGGCAACCCGGGTTGTCGGCCTGCGCCTTGAGCAGCGCCTGGAGCTGTGCCGGGCCGGCCCAGGGGTACTTGGACTTCAGCAGCGCGGCCACACCGGCGACGTGCGGTGTCGCCATCGAGGTGCCCTGGAGGTAGCCGTACTGGTTGTTGGGCATGGTGGACAGGATCCGACCGTTCTTCGACGGCGTGTCCGGGATCTGGTACCGGTCGCCGCCGGGCGCGGACACGTCGATGACGCCGTCGCCGTAGCTGGAGAAGTACGACTTGGCGCCCTTCACACCGGTCGAGCTGACCGTGACGACACCCGGCAACTGGGTCGGCACGTCGAAGCACTTGTGGGGGTCGACGGTGCGGGTGACCGGTGTCGAGTCGTCGGGGCTGGACGCGTCGGTGAGGGCGTCGGAGTCCAGGTCGTCGTTGGAGTTGCCGGCCGCGGCGACGTTCAGCGTGCCCTTCTTCTGGGCGTAGGTCTGGGCCCGGTTCACCGCGTCGACGATGGCCCGCTGGTCGGGGTCGTCGAGGCAGTTGTAGAGCCACGGGTCCACGTAGTAGCTGTTGTTGGTGATCTCGACACCGTGGTCGGCGGCGAACACGAAGGCGCAGACGACGCTTTCGGGATAGAAGAGCTGCGTGGAGTCCGGCTGGGCCACCGTGATGCCCGAGACCTTCACTCCGGGCGCCACACCCGCGACGCCGACGCCGTTGCGGGCCGCCGCGATCTCGCCCGCGACATGCGTGCCGTGGTAGTGGTCGGCGTCGACCGGACGCCAGGAACCGTACGTGGTGTCCGGCTTGCCGCCCACACAGTTCGCGGACTGCGACGGCGAGAAGTTCGGGGCGATGTCCGGGTGGGTGTCGTCGACGCCGACGTCGATCACGGCGACCGTCACCTTCTTGCTGCCCGGGTTGATCTTCGCCGCCTTGTCGGCGCCTATCGCGCGCAGGTCCCACTGGTCGGCCTCGAGGGGTTCCTCGTCCGCCGTGGCGGCGCGCGAGACCTTGGCGGCCTCGGCGGCCGACAGCACCTGCGCGGAACCCTCGTCCGTCGTCCCCGCGGGCGTCAGCGGCGAGGTGCGCGTCGCACCCGCGGACTGCACTCCGCGCACCGTCCGGATCTGCTTCCCGAAGTCCGGGTTGGCGGAGTGGACGACGATCACACCGATCTGCTCGTACGCGATGACGACACTGCCACCGGCCGCCTTGATCGCCTTCCTCACCGACTCGATCGTCCGGTGGTCCGTCCGGGTGTTGACCACGTACGACAGGTTGGGTCCGTCCGCGGTGGTCGCGGCGGGAGCGCCGAGGGGGGCGGCGGAGGCGGCACCCGGCAGGAAGCCGAGCGAGGCCGTGAGCGACAGCACGACCGGTACGGCGAGGCCGAGGCGGCGTCTGGATCGCAGATGAGCCATGGGATCTCCACATCATCCGGAAAACGAAGCTGCCCGAACACAGGTGGTGCCCGGGCAGGTGCATGACGGAGTGGTGCAGGGCGAAAGCTATCCCCGGTCCGAGCTGGGCAGCAACGACTTCCGGCGATGACTTCCGAAAGAAGTCGGGGGAGTTGAACCGGTCCACGCGTGGCGCCGTGACCTTGAGCAGGGAGCCCGAGGACGATCGAGCCCCCTGACGGATCACTTACGAGAGCCTTATGATCACGCCCCGTCATGTGATCCATATCACTGTGAGGTCAGAACTGCATGTCCGTAAGCGAGCCGTCCCCGTCCGCGAGCCCCGGCTCGCCCCCGTCCACCGTCGCAACAGCACCCGCAACGCGAGGAGACAACGTGGCCACCGACGCACCGCCACCCTCGAAAGCCGGAACACCCCTCCCCTCCACCGAGGAGTTCGTCCAGGTGCAGGAGAGCGCCGAATTCGGTGAACTGCGCAGCTCCTACCGCTCCTTCGCCTTCCCGCTGACCGTCGGTTTCATCGTCTGGTACCTGCTGTACGTCCTGCTGTCGAACTACGCGGGCGACTTCATGGGCACCAAGCTGTTCGGCAACATCAACGTCGCCCTGGTGCTCGGCCTCGGGCAGTTCCTCACCACGTTCCTCATCGCCTGGTGGTACTCGCGGCACGCCGCCGCCAAGCTCGACCCCAAGGCCGAGGCGATCAAGTCCCGGATGGAGGGCGGCGCATGAGCCCCGCGATCACCCTGGCCGCAGGCGAGGCCAGCGAGCACCGGCCGCTGATCATCACCCTGTTCGCGGTGTTCGTCGCCGCGACCCTCGTCATCACCGTCTGGGCCGGCCGCCAGACCAAGGACGCCTCCGACTTCTACGCGGGCGGCCGTCAGTTCACCGGCTTCCAGAACGGTCTCGCGGTCTCCGGCGACTACATGTCCGCCGCGTCCTTCCTCGGCATCGCGGGCGCGATCGCCCTCTTCGGCTACGACGGCTTCCTCTACTCCATCGGCTTCCTGGTCGCCTGGCTGGTGGCCCTGCTCCTGGTCGCCGAGCCGCTGCGCAACTCCGGCCGGTACACCATGGGCGACGTCCTCGCGTACCGCATGCGCCAGCGCCCGGTGCGCACCGCCGCGGGCACCTCCACGATCGTCGTCTCGATCTTCTACCTGCTGGCCCAGATGGCGGGCGCGGGTGTCCTCGTGTCCCTGCTCCTCGGCATCACCAGCGACGGCGGCAAGATCGGCATCGTCGCCCTCGTCGGCGTCCTGATGATCGTGTACGTCACCATCGGCGGCATGAAGGGCACCACCTGGGTGCAGATGGTCAAGGCGGTGCTGCTCATCGTCGGCGCCCTCCTGCTCACCTTCCTGGTTCTGCTGAAGTTCGACTTCAACATCTCCGACCTGCTCGGCAAGGCCGCCGACAACAGCGGCAAGGGCGCGCCCTTCCTGGAGCCCGGGCTCAAGTACGGCGCGACCTCGACCACCAAGCTGGACTTCATCTCGCTGGGCATGGCGCTGGTCCTCGGCACCGCGGGCCTGCCGCACATCCTGATCCGCTTCTACACCGTGCCCACGGCCAAGACCGCGCGGAAGTCCGTGAACTGGGCGATCGGCCTCATCGGCGCCTTCTACCTGATGACCCTCGCCCTCGGCTTCGGCGCCGCCGCGCTGATCAAACCGGACGAGATCATCGCGTCCAACAAGGCGGGCAACACGGCGGCCCCGCTGCTCGCGCTGCATCTGGGAGGCGTCGACTCCAACTGGGGCGCGATCCTGCTCGCCTCCATCTCGGCCGTCGCCTTCGCCACGATCCTCGCCGTCGTCGCGGGACTGACGCTCGCCTCGTCCTCGTCGTTCGCGCACGACATCTACGCGAACGTCATCAAGAAGGGCCAGGCGTCGGAGAAGCAGGAGATGAAGGCCGCCCGGTACGCGACGGTCGGCATCGGCGCCGTGTCCATCCTGCTGGGTGCCCTCGCCCGCGACCTGAACGTCGCCGGCCTGGTCGCACTGGCCTTCGCCGTCGCCGCCTCCGCCAACCTGCCGACGATCCTCTACAGCCTGTTCTGGAAGAGGTTCACCACGCAGGGCGCCCTCTGGTCGATCTACGGCGGTCTGGTCACCGCGGTCGGCCTGGTGCTGTTCTCGCCGGTCGTGTCCGGCAAGCCCACCTCGATGTTCCCGGACGTCGACTTCCACTGGTTCGCGCTGGAGAACCCGGGGCTCATCTCCATCCCGGTCGGCTTCCTGCTGGGCTGGCTCGGCACGATCCTGTCGAAGGAGGAGCCGGACGCCGGGAAGTACGCGGAGCTGGAGGTCCGCTCGCTCACCGGAACCGGGGCGCACTGAGCACGCGCCGCCACGGCCGCCGGGACCGCACCGGGCCCCGGCCCGGCCCGTACCGGTTCCCCATCCGGACCGTACCGCTCGCGGCCGCGTCGTAGATCCCTACGACGCGGTCGCGTCGCACCTCGTGGGATCGGGCCGCTGTCGATGTCCGTCCCGTCACGTAGGCTCGCAGTGTCAGGCAAAGTGATCCGCATAGCGGGAGGGGGCCCACGTGCTCATCGACACCTACGGCCGGGTGGCCACCGACCTGCGTGTCTCGCTGACGGACCGCTGCAACCTGCGGTGCACGTACTGCATGCCCGAGGAGGGCCTGCAGTGGTTGTCCAAGCCGGACCTGCTCACGGACGACGAGATCGTCCGGCTGATACGCGTGGCTGTCACCGATCTCGGCATCACCGAGGTCCGTTTCACCGGCGGTGAGCCCCTGTTGCGCCCAGGTCTGGCCGGCATCGTGGAGCAGGTCGCCGCGCTCGACCCCCGCCCCCAGATGTCCCTGACGACCAACGGCATCGGCCTGAAGCGCACCGCGACGGCCCTCGAGGCGGCGGGCCTGGACCGGGTGAACGTCTCGCTGGACACCCTGCGCCCCGATGTCTTCAAGACCCTCACGCGCCGTGACCGCCACAAGGACGTCCTCGAAGGTCTCGAAGCCGCCCGGGACGCCGGCCTGACCCCGGTCAAGGTCAATTCGGTCCTCATGCCCGGACTGAACGACGACGAGGCACCCGACCTGCTCGCCTGGGCGGTGGAGCACGACTACGAACTCCGCTTCATCGAGCAGATGCCCCTGGACGCCCAGCACGGCTGGAAGCGCGAGGGCATGGTCACCGCCGGTGACATCCTCGCCTCACTGCGCACCCGGTTCGAGCTCACCCCGGAGGGTTCCGGCGAGCGGGGCTCCGCCCCCGCCGAGCGCTGGCTCGTCGACGGCGGACCGCACCGCGTCGGTGTGATCGCCTCGGTCACCCGCCCGTTCTGCGCGGCCTGCGACCGCACCCGGCTCACGGCCGACGGCCAGATCCGCACCTGCCTGTTCGCCACCGAGGAGACCGACCTGAGGGCCGCGCTGCGCTCGGACGCCCCCGACGAGGAGATCGCCCGGATCTGGCGGCTCGCGATGTGGGGCAAGAAGGCGGGCTCGGGCCTGGACGACCCGTCGTTCCTCCAGCCCGACCGACCGATGTCCGCGATCGGCGGCTAGTTCCGGGAGAGGTCGTCCGGCACTCCTTAGGCCCCTTCGGGCGCTTCCCAGTCCGCCAGTTTCACGACGTCCTTGAGGAACCCGCGCACACCGAGGAACTGAGACAGGTGCTCGCGATGCTCCTCGCACGCGAGCCACGTCTTGCGCCGCTCCGGCGTGTGCAGCTTCGGATTGTTCCAGGCGAGCACCCACACGGCGTCGGCACGACAGCCCTTGGCGGAGCACTGCGCGGTGGCGGGAGCGGATGACGGATCGGGCAGCGGGAGGTTCACGCCTCAACCCTAGACGGCCCCCAAAAGGCGACGCCGAGCAGCCACGGGGGGAGCTGCCCGGCGTCGGTCCGTCGCTCCGACGGGGGATGCGGAGCGCGTACGAAGTATGTCACGGGTAACCCGTCGCCCGGCACCGGAACAACATGATTGATCTGAGCTTTTCTTGAGCTTGATGCGCGACGGCGTTCCGTTTCGGAAGGAGTCCCGGTGGCCGGGCCGGGGTCAGTTCATGTCCTGCCGTTCGGCCCGCGAACCCCTGTCGGGATCGGCCGTGACGTCCTCCGGAACGTCTTCCGAAGGGGCGTCCTCACGCGGCGGCGCGATCATCGGACGGGTGGGGGCGGCGACGAATGTCGAGGGGAGCGACGGCGCGTTCTCGCGCCCCGCGTTGGCGATGACCACCGCGATGTAGGGGAGCACCAAGCCGAGCACCAGCGCGACGATCGCGACGTGCCGCTCCACGTTCCACAGGGTGGCCGCAAGGATCACGGAGACCGTGCGCACGGACATCGAGATGACGTAGCGGCGCTGCCGTCCGCGTACGTCCTCGTCCAGTCCCTGCCTGGCTCCGGTGATCCGGAAGACCTGGACATTGCTCTGCTTCCGCATCACGTTCCACCACCCGCCTGTGTCGGACGCTCCCCGGTCCGTACCCGGCCCGGACCTCGTCGAGGAAGCAGGTCCGAACAGCTCCACGTTACGCCGCGGCTGCGCCGCCTTCGAGACCGGGGCGGAGACCCGACGGGGTGGACCGGATGCGCCGTAGCGCGTACGGCGCCGCCCGACATGCGCCGTATGGCGGACAGGCCGAGACTGGGCGTACTGCTCATAGGGAGCCGCACTAGGAGGCAGACATGGGCTGGTTGTGGGCCATCATCGTCGGGTTCGTGCTGGGTCTGCTGGCCAAGGCGGTCCTCCCGGGCAAGCAGCACAGCCCTCTCTGGCTGACCACCATCTTCGGCATGCTCGGCGCCATCGCCGGCAACGCGATCGCCCAGGGGCTGGGCGTCGCCGAGACGCGTGGCATCGACTGGAGCCGGCACGCCTTCCAGCTCGTGGCGGCGATCATCATCGTCTTCCTCGGCGACATGGCCTACATGGCGGTGTGGGGCAACAAGAGGAAGCAGCGCGCCTGAGCGGGGCGCGTACGCACGGCGAAGGGGGCGGTCCCGACGGGACCGCCCCCTTCGTGCGTGTTCCGGCTCAGCCGCCCGTGACCTCGACGGCCGCCAGGTTCTTCTTGCCGCGGCGCAGCACGAGCCAGCGCCCGTGCAGCAGGTCCTCCTTGGCGGGGACCGCGTCCTCGCCGACGACCTTCACGTTGTTCACGTACGCGCCGCCCTCCTTGACCGTGCGGCGCGCGGCGGACTTGCTCGCCACCAGGCCGACCTCCGCGAAGAGGTCCACGACGGGACCGAGCTCGGCGACCTGGACGTGCGGCAGCTCGGAGAGGGACGCGGCCAGCGTCTTCTCGTCGAGCTCCGCCAGCTCGCCCTGGCCGAAGAGGGCCTTCGACGCGGCGATCACCGCGGCCGTCTGGCCGGCGCCGTGCACCAGCGTCGTCAGCTCCTCGGCCAGCGCACGCTGCGCGGCACGGGCCTGCGGACGCTCCTCGGTCTGCTTCTCCAGCTCCTCGATCTCCTCACGGGACCTGAAGCTGAAGATGCGCAGGAACTTGGAGACATCCCGGTCGTCCGCGTTCAGCCAGAACTGGTAGAACGCGTACGGCGTGGTCATCTCGGGGTCGAGCCAGACCGTGCCCGACTCCGTCTTGCCGAACTTGGTGCCGTCCGCCTTGGTGATCAGCGGAGTGCCCAGCGCGTGCACCACGGCGTCCGGCTCGACCCGGTGGATCAGGTCGGTGCCCGAGGTGAGGTTGCCCCACTGGTCGCTGCCACCGGTCTGCAGCGTGCAGCCGTACCTGCGGTACAGCTCCAGGAAGTCCATGCCCTGCAGGATCTGGTAGCTGAACTCGGTGTAGCTGATGCCCTCCTGGGACTCCAGGCGCCGGGCGACGGCCTCCTTGGTGATCATCTTGTTGACGCGGAAGTGCTTGCCCACGTCACGCAGGAACTCGATGGCCGACAGGCCCTGGGTCCAGTCCAGGTTGTTGACCATGACCGCCGCGTTCGGCCCCTCGAAGTCCAGCAGCGGCTGGATCTGGGCGCGCAGCCGCTCCACCCACTGGGCGACGACCTCGGGCGCGTTCAGCGTGCGCTCGGAGTTCGGCTTCGGGTCACCGATCAGACCGGTGGCACCACCGACCAGGCCCAGCGGACGGTTGCCCGCCTGCTGGATGCGGCGCATCGTCAGGATCTGCACGAGGTTGCCGAGGTGCAGGCTGGGCGCGGTCGGGTCGAAGCCGCAATAGAACGTGACGGGACCGTCCGCGAACGCCTTGCGCAATGCGTCCTCGTCCGTGGAGAGGGCGATCAGCCCGCGCCACTTCAGTTCGTCGACGATGTCCGTCACGGTCTTGTGTCTCCTTGAAAGCGAAGGATGGGCACCGGTCAGTCTAGGCGGGTCACACGCCCTGGCTGACCGAGCTCATGTTGAAGTCCGGCACCCGCAGCGCCGGCATCGCAGCACGAGTGAACCAATCGCTCCATTCACGCGGCAATGTCTTTTCCGTGCGCCCCGCCTCCGTGGCCCGCCCCAGCAGGTCCACCGGCGACTCGTTGAAGCGGAAATTGTTCACCTCGCCGACGACCTGGCCCTTCTCCACGAGGTAGACGCCGTCCCTGGTCAGCCCCGTCAGCAGCAGCGTCGCCGGGTCGACCTCGCGGATGTACCACAGGCAGGTCAGCAGCAGACCGCGCTCGGTGGCGGCGACCATCTCCTCCAGCGAGCGGTCCTCGCCCCCGTCCAGGACGAGGTTCCCGATCGACGGCGCCACCGGGAGCCCGGTCAGGTCCGCGCTGTGCCGGGTGGTGGACAGACGGTGCAGCGTGCCCTCGCGCACCCAGTCCGTCGCGGCCAGCGGCAGCCCGTTGTCGAACACGGAGGCGTCGTCCCCCGAGGAGTGCGCGAGGACGAACGGGGCCGTCTCCAGGCCCGGCTCGTTCGGGTCGCTGCGCAGCGTCAGCGGCAGCTCGGTGAGTTTCTCGCCGACGCGGGTGCCGCCCCCGGGCTTGCTGAACACGGTGCGGCCCTCGGCCGCGTCCCGGGCCGCGGCCGACCACATCTGGTAGATCAGCAGGTCGGCGACGGCGGTCGGCGGCAGCAGCGTCTCGTAGCGCCCCGCGGGCAGCTCGACGCGCCGCTTAGCCCAGCCGAGCCGCACCGCCAGCTCCGCGTCCAGCGCCGCCGGGTCCACGTCCTTGAAGTCCCGGGTCGAGCGCCCCGCCCACGCCGACCGCGTACGGTCCGGCGACTTGGCGTTGAGCTCCAGCGTGCCGTTGGGCTGGTCGTGCCGCAGCCGCAGCCCGGCCGACGTGCCCAGGTAGCTGGAGACCAGCTCGTGGTTCGCGAAACCGTACAGCTCGCGGCCGCCGTGCCGGGCGCGGGCGAAGGACTCGCCGAGCGCCGGCGCGAAGTCGGCGAAGACGGCGGACGACGTCTCGGCGGGCGCGTCCGTGAAGTCCGGGGACTCCGACACTCCCGTCACGAGCGGCTGTGCGTCCTCGGCGGGACCGGCACCGCGCGCGGCGGCCTCGGCGGCCCGCACCAGCGGCTCCAGCTCGTCGGCGGTCACGGCCGAGCGCGAGACGACCCCGGACGCGGTGCCCTCACGGCCGTCGACGGTCGCGATGACGGTCAGCGTGCGCCCGCGGGTGACGCCGTTCGTGGTGAGCGCGTTGCCCGCCCAGCGCAGGTTCGCCGTGGACTGCTCGTCGGCGATCACCACGCAGCCGTCGGCGCGGGACAGTTCGAGGGCGCGCTCGACGACCTCGTGCGGCTTGTTCGTACGAGCGGTCATCGACCGGCCTCCTGCGTGGTGTTGAGGATGTTCACGCCCTTGAAGAGGGCTGCCGGGCAGCCGTGCGAGACCGCGGCGACCTGGCCCGGCTGGGCCTTGCCGCAGTTGAAGGCACCGCCCAGGACGTACGTCTGCGGGCCGCCCACCGCGGCCATCGAACCCCAGAAGTCGGTGGTCGTGGCCTGATACGCGACATCCCGCAGCTGGCCGGTGAGCCGGCCGTTCTCGATCTTGAAGAAGCGCTGGCCGGTGAACTGGAAGTTGTAGCGCTGCATGTCGATCGACCAGGACCGGTCGCCGACCACGTAGATGCCGCGGTCCACGCTCCCGATCAGGTCCTCGGTGGACATCCCGGCCGGGTCCGGCCGGAGCGACACGTTGGCCATGCGCTGCACGGGCACGTGTCCGGGGGAGTCGGCGTACGCGCAGCCGTTGGACCGCTCGAAGCCGGTCAGCCGCGCGATGCGCCGGTCCAGCTGGTAGCCGACGAGCGTGCCGTCCTTGACCAGGTCCCAGGACTGTCCCGCGACACCCTCGTCGTCGTACCCGACGGTCGCGAGTCCGTGCTCGGCGGTGCGGTCACCGGTGACGTTCATCAGCTCGGAGCCGTACCGCAGCTTGCCCAGCTGGTCGAAGGTGGCGAAGGAGGTGCCGGCGTACGCCGCCTCGTAGCCCAGCGCGCGGTCCAGCTCGGTGGCGTGCCCGATGGACTCGTGGATCGTCAGCCAGAGGTTGGAGGGGTCGACCACGAGGTCGTACACGCCGGCGTCGACGCTCGGCGCCCGCATCTTCTCCGCGAGCAGTTCCGGGATCTGCGCGAGCTCCGACTCCCAGTCCCAGCCGGTGCCCGTCAGGTACTCCCAGCCGCGCCCGACCGGCGGCGCGAGGGTCCGCATCGAGTCGAACTCGCCGCTGGACTCGTCGACGGCCACGGCCGTGAGCTGCGGGTGCAGCCTGACCCGCTGCTGGGTGGTCACGGTCCCGGCGGTGTCGGCGTAGAACTTGTTCTCGTGCACGGTCAGCAGCGAGGCGTCGACGTGGTTGACGCCGTCGGCGGCCAGCAGCCGCGCGCTCCAGTCCGCGAGCAGCCCGGCCTTCTCCTCGTCGGGCACGGAGAAGGGGTCGATGTCGTACGAGGAGACCCACGTCTTCTCGGCGTGCACGGGCTCGTCCGCCAGCTCCACGACCTCCTCGGACCCGGCGGCCCTGATCACCTGGGCGGACAGCTTCGCCATCGCCACGGCCTGCGAGGCGACCTTCGCGGCGGCGTCCATCGTCAGGTCCACACCTGACGCGAAGCCCCAGGTCCCGCCGTGCACCACCCGCACCGCGTACCCGAGGTCCGTGGTGTCCGACGAACCGGCGGGCTTGGCGTCCCGCAGCCGCCAGGACGCGCTGCGCACCCGCTCGAAGCGGAAGTCCGCGTGCTCGGCGCCCAGGGCCCGCGCCCGCGCGAGCGCGGCGTCGGCCAGGGCGCGCAGCGGTAGCGCCGTGAAGGCTTCGTCGATGGAATGAGGCACCGAGGTCTCCCTGCTGTCGTGGCCTGTCGGATCCGATCATGTCGCGCGGGCGGGCCCGGCGGCCATGCCTTTCCTCCAGCAGGCGCAGGTTTCGGGCCGGTACGTCCGGCGGGCCGCGGGATTCGGCGGGCCGGCCGGGTCCCGGCCCCTGCCGAGCAGGGATTTCTGTAGGGACCCGACAGCGACTCCCCGGCGCCACTGTCGGTGCCCGATTCTCCGAGCGGCCTGCCGGACCGATAGGTTTCCGAGGAAGGCGCCTGTCTTGCAGGGGTTCCAGTCCGCTATCGAAAGGGTGATCCGTTGAGCCGCTCGGTTCTCGTCACCGGAGGAAACCGGGGCATCGGCCTCGCCATCGCCCGCGCGTTCGCCGACGCCGGCGACAAGGTCGCGATCACATACCGTTCCGGTGAGCCGCCGTCCGGCTTCCTGGCCGTCAAGTGCGACATCACCGACACCGAGCAGGTGGAGCAGGCCTACAAGGAGATCGAGGCCGAGCACGGCCCGGTCGAGGTCCTCGTCGCCAACGCCGGCGTCACCAAGGACCAGCTCCTGATGCGCATGTCCGAGGAGGACTTCACCTCGGTCATCGACACGAACCTCACCGGTGCCTTCCGCGTCGTCAAGCGCGCCAACCGCGGCATGCTGCGCGCCAAGAAGGGCCGCGTCGTCCTGATCTCGTCGGTCGTCGGACTGCTCGGTTCGGCGGGGCAGGCCAACTACGCCGCCTCCAAGGCCGCCCTGGTCGGCTTCGCGCGTTCCCTCGCCCGGGAGCTCGGCTCGCGCAACATCACCTTCAACGTCGTCGCGCCCGGTTTCGTCGACACCGACATGACCCAGGCGCTCACCGACGACCAGCGCGCGGGCATCGTGTCGCAGGTGCCGCTGGGCCGCTACGCGCAGCCCGAGGAGGTCGCCGCGACGGTGCGGTTCCTCGCCTCGGACGACGCCTCGTACATCACTGGAGCCGTCATCCCCGTTGACGGCGGACTGGGAATGGGTCACTGATCACCATGAGCGGAATTCTCGAGGGCAAGCGCGTCCTGATCACCGGTGTGCTGATGGAGTCCTCCATCGCCTTCCACACCGCCAAGCTGGCCCAGGAGCAGGGTGCCGAGATCATCCTGACCGCGTTCCCGCGGCCCACGCTGACCGAGCGCATCGCCAAGAAGCTCCCCAAGCCCACCAAGGTCATCGAGCTCGACGTCACCAACGAGGAGCACCTCGCCCGCCTCGCCGACGTCGTCGGTGAGGAGCTCGGCGGCCTGGACGGCGTGGTTCACTCCATCGGCTTCGCCCCGCAGGACGCACTCGGCGGCAACTTCCTCAACACGCCGTTCGAGTCGGTCGCCACGGCCATGCACGTCTCGGCGTTCTCCCTGAAGTCGCTGACCATGGCCTGCCTGCCGCTGATGCAGAACGGCGGATCGGTCGTCGGCCTCACCTTCGACGCCCAGTACGCGTGGCCGCAGTACGACTGGATGGGTCCGGCCAAGGCGGCCCTGGAGGCCACCAACCGCTACCTCGCCCGGGACCTGGGCAAGCAGAACGTGCGCTCCAACCTGATCTCGGCGGGCCCGATCGGCTCCATGGCCGCCAAGTCCATCCCGGGCTTCAGCGAGCTCGCCGCCGTGTGGGACACCCGCGCGCCCCTGGAGTGGGACCTCAAGGATCCGGAGCCGGCCGGCCGTGGTGTCGTCGCCCTGCTGAGCGACTGGTTCCCGAAGACCACGGGCGAGATCATCCACGTCGACGGCGGTCTGCACGCGATCGGCGCCTGACACCTCGCGACGCGTCGCCCCGGGACACCGGCGAGGCCTCCCGGCACGGCCCCGCGGACGCTCGTACCCGACGCCCCGTTCCCCGCAGCCGCGGGGGGCGGGGCGTCCCCCGTTCGGCCCAACAGACCGGGCGCCCGGGGTGGCCCGGCACGCACGATTGGAGTAGCACCGCCCCGCAGCCGTACGGCCGAGGAGGTCCCCTTGTGCGCCTGTCCCGCCGCTTTGCCCCGGTGTTCGCAGCTGTCGCTCTCGTGATGGCCGTGCCGTACGACGCGATACCCCACGCGCGCGTGGGACACGACGACGCCCAGAACCCCTCGACCGACGACGGCCGGCCCGCCGATCCCGAACCGTTCGGTGCCGAGTGCCGTACCACCATCGACGGCTCGCACGCCGTCGCGTACTGCCACAACCCCTATGTGGACACCGACCGCGTCCGTCTGCACGTCGAGTGCGACCGCTGGTGGGACATCGACACCGACAGCGCCCCGGCCGACGCCGGTGCAGCGGCCACGGTGAAGCTCACCGGCCGGTGCTGGAAGGAGATCCGTTCCGTCTGGGTCAGTCACCAGAAGCAGCCGAGCTGAACCTCCCGGGACGGCACAGGAACGGATAGCCCGCGGCCTCCGTGGCCGCCGCCTCCGCGTCGCCCGTGCGGATGGCGTCGACGAGCCGCGTGTGGTCCATGTACGTCTCCGGCGTCAGCTCCTCGCCGACGTCCTCGCGCAGCCAGTCCCGGAGCACCTCGCCCAGGTCCGCGTACATCGCCCTCATGACGTCGTTGTGGGACGCGGCCACCACCGCCAGGTGGAAGGTCGCGTCCGCTGTCACGAACGCCTCCGTGTCGCCCGACTCCCACGCCTCCTCGCGGCGCAGGAGCAGGGTGTCCAGCTGCTTGAGATCACGCTCGGTGCGCCGCTCGGCCGCCAGCTTCGCCGCGCTCGACTCCAGCGTGGAGCGCAGTTCGGCGATGTGCCGCGGGTCCGCGTCCGCGAAGCGGCGGTGCATCACTCCGGCCAGTTCGCTGGTCGCCACGACGTAGGTGCCCGAGCCCTGACGGATGTCGAGCAGGCCGTTGTGGGCGAGGGCACGGACGGCTTCGCGGACGGTGTTGCGGGCGACGCCCAGCTGCTCGACGAGCTCCGGCTCGGTGGGGATGCGTGAGCCGACCGGCCACTCGCCCGAGGTGATCTGCGTCCGCAGCTCGGCGATGACCTGCTCGGACAGGGCCGAACGGCGTGGGTGGCTCAGCGGCATGTCGGTCCTTCGTACGGGCCCGGTGTGGTCGGTCGCACGGGGCCGGAGGTTTCGGAGATTAACGCAGGCGGATTGGACAGCCAATCATCCCATGATTCTATGATGGGCGACATGCCAAGCGAGGAGACCCGGACGATGACGTCCACACCGATACGCAGCTCCGAAGGGAGCACGGAATCCCGATCGCCCGCCACGCGCGCGTGGACGACGCGACTCGTGGTCGTCGGCATCGTCCTCACCGCGCTCAACCTGCGTCCGGCGATCACCAGCCTCGGCGCCCTCCTCGAAGAGGTGCGCGACGGCCTCGGCATGAGCGGCAGCCTCGCAGGGCTGCTCACCTCCGTACCGCCGCTCTGCTTCGCGGTCTTCGGTGTCATGGCGCCGCGGCTGGCCCGCCGCTTCGGGTCGGGCGCGGTCGTCTGCGCGGGCATGGCCGCCATCGCGGCGGGCCTGGCCATCCGCCCCTACGCGGGGAACACGGCCGGCTTCCTGGCCGCCAGCGCGCTCGCGCTCATGGGCATCGCCGTCAGCAACGTCCTGATGCCGGTCATCGTCAAGCGCTGGTTCCCGGACCGGGTCGGCTCCATGACCGGCCTGTACTCGATGGCCCTGGCGCTCGGCACCTCGGCCGCCGCGGCGGTGACGGTGCCCATGGCCGATGTCCTGGGCGGCAGTTGGCAGTCCGGGCTGGCGGTCTGGGCGGGGCTCGCGGCGGCGGCCGTGCTGCCGTGGCTCTTGCTCGCGCGCGCACGGGACGCGGAAGCCGGTGCCGGCCCCGCCCGGCGCGCCGGTTCCCGGGACGCGCGGGCGGACTCCGGGGCCGCCGCGGCGGCGGGATCCGAGCCGGACGGGCTGCGCATCACCCGCAGCCGTACGGCCTGGGCGCTCGCCGTCTTCTTCGGGCTCCAGGCCACCGCCGCCTACATCACGATGGGCTGGATGGCGCAGATCTTCCGCGACGCGGGCGTCTCGGCCGGCACCGCCGGACTGCTCCTCGCCGTCACGATGGTCATGGGCGTTCCGCTGGCCTTCCTCATCCCGCGCCTCGCCACGCGCCTGCCCCACCAGGGGCCGATCGTGCTCGCCCTCGGCGTCTGCGGGCTCGCCGGGTACGCCGGGCTCTACTTCGCGCCGGCGGGCGGCGCCTGGGCCTGGGCGCTGCTCCTCGGCGTCTCCAACTGTGCCTTCCCCCTCGCGCTCACCATGGTCGGCATGCGGGCCAGGACCGGGGCGGGCGTCGCCAAGCTGTCGGCCTTCGCCCAGAGCACCGGTTACCTGCTCTCCATCCCGGGCCCGCTGCTCGTCGGCGTGCTCTACCAGCACAGCGGCGGCTGGGGCCTGCCCCTCGCCCTCATGGCCGCGCTGATGATTCCGCAGATGGCGGTGGGCGTCCTGGCCGGCCGCGACCGCACGGTGGAGGACGAGGCGGCGGCGCAGGGCGCGCAGGGCTGAGACCGCGGCCCTGGGACGAGGCCATGGCCCGCGGGAGAGGCCGTGGTCCCCGGCCGAGACCGTGGCCCGCGGGGGAGGCCATGGCCCGCCAGGGGAGGAGGCCACGGCTCGGGGCGTGACGGCGGGGCCCGCACGCTGGCGGCCGGCGTCCCGGACCCCACCCTCCGAGGCCCGGACGAAGGGTGCGAGACTGGCCGTATGCCTGCGCTCGACCCGAACCCCCAGAACGGCCAGAAGAAGCTCCTGCTCGTGTTTGGAGCGATGCTGGCCATCACCGTGATCATCGGCATCATCGCGTCGATCGCCTCGCCGTGACCCGAGGCCCCCTCGGCCACCCGGGCCACGCGTCCCACCGCGATGGTGGGGCTATCCCCCCTGTCCCCTAGGGGGTGAGTGTCAGGGTCAAGTGGGTGGATCACCGGATGGGTTGAGCGCGCCCGAGTCCGTAGTTTCGAGATGTGGCCGCGAGGACGCCGGTCACGGACCACTCGAAGACCACGGAGGCGGCATGTCGGCCCGAACGCACACCCGGCCCCACCCGGCAACCCCGGGCCGCGTCGACATCCGTCTGCCCTGGTGGGCCCTGGCCCTGCCCACGCTCGCCTTCGTCACCCTGCTGCTCCTGATCCTCAACCCCGCCGACGCGCACGCCGCGGGCGGCGACCCCGCGATCACCCACGTCTTCGAGCAGGTCCAGCAGACAGTGCTCCACCGGGCGCCCTGAGTCACCGCACGTCCGGCCCGGCCCGCGCCGTCCGGGGGACCTCATCACCCCTGGCGGGTGAGCACGTCAACTCCCAGCGCCCCGTGGCGTGTTTCATGCGAAGCTGGAACGCATGAGCGTCGCAGAACCCCGCAGGATCATCCTCTTCCGGCATGCGAAAGCCGACTGGCCGCAGGTGGCCGACCACGAGCGGCCGCTCGCTGACCGGGGCCGCATGGACGCGGCCGTCGCCGGACGCAAGCTGGCCGACACCGGCATCACCTTCGACCTGGCCCTCTGCTCCACCGCGATCCGGACCCGCGACACCTGGAAGCTCGCGGTCCACGAACTCGCGCACCGGCCGAAAACAGTCTATGAGGAGCGGCTCTACGAAGCCTCGCCCGGCGAGCTGATCGCCGTGCTCAACGAAACCCCCGACGACGCGCGCCAGGTGGTCCTCATCGGCCACAACCCCGGGGTGCACGGCCTGGCCGAGATCCTGGCCGGCCAGGCCGAGGGCGACGCCCGCACCCGGATGAACAGCAGAGGGTTCCCCGCCGCCGCCTTCGCGGTGCTCACCTTCGACGGCTCCTGGAAGACCCTGGAGCCCGGCGTGGCCACCCTCGTCGACTACTGGGCGCCGACGGAGTGACCCGCCCGCCCTCGTGACGAAGGGGGGTCCGGCACCTTGTGCCGGACCCCCCTTCGTCATATCACCGGACGGGTCAGTGGTCGTCCGTGTGCATGTCCGCCGCCTCGACCTCTTCGCGGGTGACGCCCAGCAGATAGAGGACCGTGTCGAGGAACGGGAAGTTCACCGCCGTGTGTGCGGCCTCGCGCACCACCGGCTTCGCGTTGAACGCCACGCCGAGCCCGGCCGCATTGAGCATGTCCAGGTCGTTGGCGCCGTCACCGATCGCCACGGTCTGCGCGAGCGGGACACCCGCCTCGGCGGCGAACCGGCGCAGCAGCCGCGCCTTGCCCGCCCGGTCCACGATCTCGCCGGTGACCTTGCCGGTCAGCTTCCCGTCGACGATCTCCAGCGTGTTGGCCTGCGCGAAGTCGAGCCCGAGCCGTTCCTTCAGGTCGTCCGTGACCTGGGTGAACCCGCCCGACACGACGCCGACTTGGAAACCGAGCCGCTTCAGCGTACGGATGAGGGTGCGCGCGCCCGGCGTCAGCCGCACCTCCTCGCGCACCTTGTCCACCACGGAGGCGTCGAGCCCCTTGAGCAGGGCCACACGCGCGTGCAGCGACTGCTCGAAGTCCAGCTCCCCGCGCATCGCCGCCGCCGTCACCTCGGCGACCTCGGCCTCGCAGCCCGCGTGCGCCGCGAAGAGCTCGATCACCTCGTCCTGGATGAGCGTCGAGTCCACGTCCATGACGACCAGACGCTGGGCCCTGCGGTGCAGACCGGCCGCGACGACCGCGATGTCGACACCCAGCGCCGCCGCCTCCGTCACCAGCGCGGTGCGCAGCGCCTCGGTCTCCGTACCGGACACGGCGAATTCGACGGCCGTCACCGGGTACTTGGCGAGCCGGAAGATGCGGTCGATATTGCCGCCGGTCTTCGTGATCCGCGCGGCGATCGCGGCGGTCGACTCCGCGGTCAGCGGATGTCCGAGCACCGTGACGAGCGAACGTCCGAGCCCACGGGGCCGGTTGTCGCCGTGACCGGAGATGATCTCCGCCTGCATCTTCATCGACTCCGCCCAGCTGTGGACGGTGGCCCGCAGATCACCCTCGAGCCCGACGTGCGGCTCGGTCACGAGCGCGCACAGCACGATCCGGCCACGGGTGACGACCTGCTCGATGTCGACCACGCCGACGGAGAAGGCGGCGAGGGTGTCGAACAGTCCGGCGGTGATGCCCGGCCGGTCCTTGCCGAAGATCTTGACGAGGAGAGTGGGGACGTCGGAGGTCTGCGAAGCGCTCATGGTGCTTCCACCGTATCCGGCACCGAGTGCCTTCCGCCTTCCTGGTCCGCCTGGCGGACGGGGAACACTGGATGTCACCTGAGTGGCGCGCTCATGACCGTCCGCCGACGCCGTACCGCCCTCGCGTGCGCAAGGCGCCCGCACCCAGCGGGAACGGGGTCGTGCCGGTCGGACGCACGCGCGCGACGCGGGCCTGTCAGCGTCCTCCGCGGGGCCGGCGCGGAGGGGGCGTCCCCTCGTCCGGAGGCGGAGGCGGGGGAGGCGGCGGCGTCCCGCCCAGCCCCTGCCCGCCCGGCCGGGGCCGACGCGGAGGCGGCGGCCCGATGGGCCCGGCCACCGTCGGCGCACCGTACACATCGCCGGGCGCCGGTCCGCTCCCCGGCGACCGCGTGCCCTCGGAGGGCGGTCCGCCGTCCCGCGGTCCGGCTTCTCGTGAGGGCGGTCCGCCGTCCCTGGGTCCGGCTGCCCGCGAGCGCTGCCCGTCGCGTCCCGGTGCCGTGCCCGGCGCGGGCCCCCGCGCCCTCGCGCCGCCCGGCCTCCGCAACTCCTCCGGCAGCTGGAGGTAGGGATTCGTGTCCGGGTTCGGCGGCCGGTAGGAGGCCTGCGGACGGTAGGGCCCGGACTCCCCGGCAGGCACGGCGTACTCGGCCGCGGCCACCGGGCGACCCCCGACGTCACCCGGTGCCGAAGGCGCGGCCCTTCGTCCCGCGGCGCCGCTCGCGTACGCCAGCAGCGCCCCGGCCGCGCCCGCACCCGCACCCCACGCGACGCCGAGCAGCAGCGCGATGCCCAGGCGTCCGTGCAACTCGATCCCCGCGCCGAACGCGTCGAAGCCGAGCACCGACAGCGAGGCGTCCGCGGACACCTCCGTCAGCCACGCCATCAGGGGCAGTGCGGCCGCGGTCACCACCGCGAGCGGAAGAGCGCAGCGCCCTGCGAAGGACAAGGCACCCCTGCCCCGTACGTCTGCGGCAGCCGCGCCTCCCGCGACGGCGGCACCCGGGTCCCGTACAAAAGGCGTACGCGTCGCCGTCAGAACGCCCGCGAACAGCATCATGAGGGCGGTCGCGACACCCAGCAGCCACACCCGTCCGTCGAGTTCGGCGAGACGGCCCAGGGTGACGGGCCGGCCGGAGTCGACACCGAGCAACCGGTCCAGCGGGTCGGGGAGCAGCTTGGCGAGTTCGCCCGTGGCCCTGCCGTCCCACGGCACGAAGAGGCCGACGGGCACGCCGAGCCACACGCCGTTGGGCGCACCGAGCAGGGCGGCCCCGGCGATCCGCTTCGGGTGGTCGTCGCCGATCGCCGCGTACGCCGCCGCGGCGAGCCCGGCCAGGACGGCGACCAGCAGCACCGTGACGAGTGCGGAGGCGGCCGGCCGCACCACGCGGTGCACGACCTCCCAGCCGCGCGGCAGCGGTGTGCGCCGCGAGGCCAGCAGAGCGATCACCAGGACCCCGGCCGCCCACGCCGCACCGCCCAGCAGCGTGGGCACCGTGTCGACGGTGAACCCCACGGCCGCCTTCGCGTCGACCAGGTCGCCGATCCTGTCGGGGAGCAGTCCGCCCAGGTCGCCCAGTCCGCCGGGGAGTTTGTCGGTGATGTCGCCGAGTCCGCCCCCGCCCGCGACCCGGTCGAGCCCGAGCTTGCTCCCGTCGATCGTGATGACGTCATGACCGGCCCAGGCGAGGCCGCCCAGCGTGGCGACGAAGAGCACCACCACCGAGGCCCCACGCGCGAGGAGTTCGGACGGAGAGATCACAACTCCCGCCCCGCGCAAGGACCTCAGGAAGAACCAGGCCAGCAGCAGCGCACCGACCAGGCCCACACCCAGCGGTGTGACCTGGATCGTGGTGTGCGCCTCCGCTCCCTTCAGGCCGAAGGCCGACACGTCGCCCGACGGCTTGACCGCGCCGTTCGCCCCAAGTGCCACCACCGCCGCGGTCATCGGCCCCAGCGAGCCCGCCGAGTCCGCCCCGAGCAGATGCAGACCGAGCGCGGCCGTACCGGCCATGCCGATCAACGCCCAGCTCACGGAGGCGATCGCGGACAGTGCCACGTCTCCCCACGGCACGCTCCTGGTGCCCGCCTCGTGGTCCGCGGTCCCGATGCTCATCGTCAGACCCCCCGATCCGCGCCGCGGCGATCCACCGCGGATGTCCCCCTCGCGTGGGATTACCACTCTCCGGGCCGGTTTCAACCCCGTCAACGGAAACGGGCAACCCGCCCGTACTCATCCTTCACAAGGCCCGACTTTCGGTCGGGGGGCTCCTACTGAAATAGTTCCCCACGATGTTCGACATCCCTAGACTCCCTGTGATGGGGGTAACTCGGGGGACAACTCAGTGGGGCATGGAGTGCCGGAACTCGTACTGGAATTGAATGGACGGACCTGGACGCTCGATGCGTCCAGGCCACACACCCTCGGACGCGATCCGCAGGGGGACATCGTGCTCGACGACGCCAGGGTGTCCTGGCGTCACGCCACGATCAGCTGGGGCGGCCGCAGTTGGGTCATCGAGGACCACGGCAGCACCAACGGCACATTCGTGCAGGGCCAGCGGATCCACCAGATGGAGATCGGCCCGGGCTCGGCCGTGCACCTGGGCAACGCGACCGACGGGCCGCGCCTGAACGTGTCGGGTGCCGCCGCCTCGGTCGCGCAGCCGCAGCAGCAGCCGTACGCCGCGCAGGGCGCGAGCCCCGGCTGGGCTCAGCAGCCGCAGCAGCAGGCGCCCGACCAGAGCTGGCAGCAGCCGCAGCAGTCGGCACCGAGTGTGCCGCAGCAGCAGGGACCCGGTGGAGCCGCGGGGGCGCCGCCGGTCTACGGCGACCGCAGCCCGACGACCTTCCACCAGTTCTCGCTCGGCCGCGTGATGCGCATCGGCCGTGCGCTGGAGAACGAGCTGGTCGTCTCCGACCTCCAGGTCTCGCGCCACCACGCCGAGTTCCACGCGACGCCCGACGGCCGCTTCGAGATCCGTGACCTCGGCTCGCACAACGGCACGTACGTCAACGGTATGCCGATCGCCAAGGGCGGTTCGGCGCTGCTCGGCCCGAACGACATCGTCGGCGTCGGCCACTCGACGTTCCGCCTCGTCGGAGACCGCCTCGAGGAGTTCGTCGACACCGGTGAGGTCTCCTTCTCGGCCCGCCACCTGACCGTGACGGTCGACGGCGGCAAGCAGATCCTCAAGGACGTCTCCTTCGGCGTGCCGGAGAAGTCGCTCATCGCGGTCATCGGCCCGTCCGGTTCCGGCAAGTCGACGCTGCTGAAGGCGCTCACCGGCTACCGGCCCGCCAACCAGGGCGACGTCCTCTACGACAACCGGAACCTGTACAAGCAGTTCGCCGAGCTGCGTCAGCGCATCGGTCTGGTCCCGCAGGACGACATCCTGCACAAGGAACTGACCGTCAAGAAGGCCCTCAAGTACGCGGCCAAGCTGCGCTTCCCCGCCGACACCACGGCCGAGGAGCGCGAGGCCCGCATCGACGAGGTGCTGCGCGAACTGAAGCTGGACATCCACAAGGAGAAGAAGGTCACCTCCCTCTCCGGTGGCCAGCGCAAGCGTGTCTCGGTGGCTCTGGAGCTGCTCACCAAGCCGTCGCTGATCTTCCTGGACGAGCCGACCTCCGGCCTCGACCCGGGCATGGACCGTGACGTCATGCAGCTGCTGCGCGGCCTCGCCGACGACGGCCGTACGGTCCTCGTCGTCACGCACTCCGTGGCCGAGCTGGCGATCTGCGACAAGCTCCTCGTCATGGCGCCCGGCGGCTCCGTGGCCTACTTCGGCCCGCCGGAGGAGGCGCTGAACTTCTTCGGCTACGACACCTGGGCCGATGTGTTCTCCGCCTTCGAGAACTACCGCGACTACGACTGGGCGGGCCGCTGGAAGGGCTCGCAGCACTACCAGATGTACGCCGCGGACATCGACGCGGTCGCCCCGCAGTCGACGCAGATGCCGCCGCCGCAGGCGATGAAGCCGCCGAAGCCGCAGAGCTGGGGCTCCCAGCTGATGACCCTGATCCGCCGCTATGTCTCGGTGATCGCCTCCGACAAGGGCTTCCTGGCGCTGACGGTGATCCTGCCGGCGGTGCTGGGCGCGGTGAGTCTGCTCATCGACTCGGACAAGACGCTGCTGGTCAACCCGATCATCACGAAGGGGGGCTTCCACGTCGCCAACGGCACGGCCACGACGGTGCTCCTCATCCTCGCGGTCGGCGCGTGCTTCGCCGGCGCCGCCAACTCCGTCCGCGAGCTGATCAAGGAGCGGGTGATCTACGAGCGGGAGCGCGCGACGGGTCTGTCACGTTCCGCGTATCTCATGTCCAAGGTCATCGTCCTCGGCGTGATCACCATGCTGCAGGGTGCCTTGATCGGTGCCATCGGCTTCGGCAGCCGCACGGTCCCGGAAGAGGGCCTGATCCTGACGGGCCTGCCCAAGGTCGAGCTCACCATCCCGATCATGGCCCTCGGCTTCGCGTCGATGATGTTCGGCCTGGTCATCTCCTCGCTGGTGAAGACCGCCGAGAAGACCATGCCGCTGCTGGTCATGTTCGCGATCGTCCAGGTCGTCTTCACCGGCTGTCTGTTCATCCTGAACGGCACGCCCGGCGTCAACCAGTTCTCGTACCTGATGCCGGCCCGCTGGGCTGTCGCCGCATCCGGTACGACGCTGGACTTCAACAACATCTTCCCGAACCAGGACGACCCGAGCAGTACGGACCCGCTGTGGGACCACACGGCCGGGGCCTGGACCCTGGACATGGTCGCCCTGATCGTCCTCGGCGTGCTCTGCGGCTTCTTCGTGGCCCGCTTCCTGCGCCGCCACGAGCCCGAGGTCATGCGCAAGTAGTCGCGCGGACCGGCTGCCCGCAGACGCGGTCCGGCCGGCACGGGCGAAGGGCGGCACCCCGACCGGGGTGCCGCCCTTCGGCGTCTGCGTGGGAGCTCCGCGCCAAGCCCTCAGTAGGCGCTGTTGACGTTGTCCATCGAGCCGTACTTGTCGGCCGCGTAGTTGGCGGCGGCGGTGATGTTGGCGACCGGGTCGTAGATGTTCCACGAGGTGCCGGGCACGTGATAGGCGTTGAAGGTCGGCTGGATGACCTGCAGCAGACCCTTCGACGGGATGCCGTTGATCGCGTTGATGTCCCAGCCGTTGATGGCGTTCGGGTTCCCCGACGACTCCCGCATGATGTTGCGGTACAGGCCGTTGTAGGTGCCCGGGATGCCGTGCTTGGCCATGATCGAGAGGGACTTGCGGATCCAGCCGTCGAGGTTGTTGGTGTAGGTCGTCGCGGCGACCGTCTCGACGTGGATCGGCGCGGAGCGGCCGGCGGCCAGCGTCGTCACACGGGATTCCGCGGCCTGCTGCTCGGCGAGGGCCTCGGCCTTCTGCGCGGCCTTGGCGGCGGCGGCCTTCTTCGAGGCGGCGGCGTCGGCGACGGCCTTCTGCTTCGCGGCGATGTCCTGGGTCTTCAGGTCCTTGGCGGCCAGCTGGTCGGTGATGCGGGCCTTGACGTCCTGGATGTGCGTCTCGCTGTAGGAGACCGGGGCCGGGGCGACGGCGACGTCGGTCGTGGTGGTCCCCGAGTGACCCGGTACCAGCGAGAACCCGAGGGCAGCGGCGCCGAGGGTGGCGACACCTGCGAGCGAGAGCTTGCGGACCTTGGTCAGCTTCGGACTATGTCCAGGAGTGGTGTTGTTCTTGGGCATGGCTGATGGACCTCTTCGAATAGCGCGGAGGTCGCTCGGGGCCCGGTGGGGGACAAATCGTTTCCGGAACGAACACCGTGGGGCGAAACCCTCGGTGCTGAGCGACGGAGGCAATTCTTAGCGGCCGCAAAATCCTGTGGCAAAGGTGTGACGTACGAAGCCGGATAGTGGGAGCGGAACGGGCAAATCGGGGCAGACTGTCACGTCTGCCCCGGTCAATGCGTCCTGTTTATCTCCTATGCTCCCTCGTACGTGATGTGTGCCCTATGTGCGGGCTCACACCGCTCCCTCCCCGATATCACCAACAGTTGCCGGAGCAATGCCGAGAGCGAGCACCCTCCTCGGGGAGGATGAGGTGGACGTCCCCGAACTCGTGCCAGAGGTACAGCCCGCGCAGCGCCTCGTCGTAGCTGCTGTCGATCGCAGCGCGGCCGGCGACCGCCTCCAGCATCAGAAGATGCGAGGCCTCGGGCTCGTGCAGCCCGGTCAGCAGCCCGTCGACGACCCGCACCCCGCGCTCCGGGGTCACCACCAGATCGGTCCAGCCCTTCGCCGCCCGCACCACCCCGTCGGTGCCGGTCGCGGACTCGACGGCACGCACCGCGGTCGTGCCGATCGCGATGATCCGGCCTCCGCCGGCCTTCGCCGCGTTGATCAGCCGGGCCGAAGCCTCCGGCACCTCGTACCTCTCCGGATACGGCGGCTCGTGCGACTCCGCCGACGCCACCCCCGTGTGCAGCGTGATCGGCGCGAACTGCACGCCCCGGCTCACCAGCTCCGCCACCAGCCGAGCGGTGAAGGGCCGCGCCGCGCTCGGCATCTCCGCACTGCCCGCGCCGTCGGCGGACGGCAGCGCGAACACCGTCTGGTACACGGACAGCGGCTGGTCCCTGTCCGTATAGGAGTAACGAATGGGTCGCCCGTGCCGCCGCAGCAGCCCCAGGACGTCGGCCTCCGACACCCGTCCCCACCACAGCCGCGGGCTCCGCGAGGTCAGCGGCTCCTCCAGGACGAGCCGCACGTCCCCGGGCAGACACACCTCTGTACCCGCAGGCCCGCCCGCCCGCGCGCGCGTAGTACCAGCACCGTCGGGATCCCGCAGCTCGACGGCCCACCGCCCGTCGTCCCCTCGTGTGGAGAAGTGGACGACCACCCGCGCGTCCCCCACCCGCCCGTCCACCGCCGCCGCCAGGGTGGCGGAGGTGTTGACCACGAGCAGGTCACCCGCCTTCAGCTCCCGGGGCAGCTCCACGAACTCGTGATGCGACACCTCTGTGCCGCGCGACACCAGCAGCCGTACCGAGTCCCGGTCCAGGCCGGGACCGCGCTGCTCGGCCGGCACCCGCGCCGACAACTCCTCCGGAACCCGCACCGCCGTCGTCATCGCTCCTCCAGGAGGGCCGGAGCGGAGTAGCGTCCACTCGCCGGCCGTTCGTCGATCAGTCGCAGAAAGGCAGGAACCACGCTGTCCGGCGCCGGCCGTGGATCGTCGTCCTCCGGTACGGCCGCCGCGTACAGGTCCGTACCCATGTCCCCGGGGTCGACGGCCCAGACCCGAAGACCGGGCTCCTCCTCGCCGAGGACCGCCGACAGATGGTCGAGCGCCGCCTTAGACGCGCCGTAGCCGCCCCACGTCTCGTACGCCTCGGCGGCCGCGTCCGAGCTGATGTCGACGACCGTGCCCGCCTCCGCGGCCCGGAGCAGCGGCAGCGCCTCCTGGACCAGGCCCAGCGCGGCCACCACATTGACCTCCAGCGCCTGCCGCAGCCCGTCCAGCGTCAGATCCTCCAGACGCACCAGCGGCTCGGCGCCGAGCGCGCTCGCGTTGTTCACCAGCAGATCGACACCCCCGAGCTTGCGGGCCGTCGCCACCAGCTCCGCGCGGTGCCCCGCGTCCGTGACATCCCCGGGCAGAGCCTCGACACGGGTCCCGTACGCGGACAGTGCCACCGCGGTCTCCTCCAGAACCCCGGCCGTCCTGGCGTCGAGCACCAGGTCCCAGCCGCGCTCCGCCAGGGCCGCACCGAGCGCCCGCCCCAGCCCCTTCGAAGCCCCCGTGATGATCGCTACCGGCATGACAACCGTCCCCTCATCCCTTGACCGCCTTTCCCGGCGGGTGTCTTCAAGGTAGGAACCGGGCCCACCCCGGCGCCTCGTGCGCGGGCCGCAATGATCCGGGTTCCTTCGTCCTAGGCCCACCGGCCTAGGCGGGGGCCACCACAGGTCCGATACGCGCCGTCACACCCCGCCGGTACCTTGAGGTCATGAGCCAAGGACCCCGTTCCGGCCTGTCCGCGGTGAGCTCCGCGCTGCTGGCCATGAGCAGGCACCTCGAGGTGCGCGACGTCCTCAAGACGATCGTCGCCTCGGCCCGTGAACTGCTCGACGCGCAGTACGCGGCGCTCGGCGTGCCCGACGACCACGGCGGCTTCGCCCAGTTCGTCGTCGACGGCGTCAGCGACGCACAGTGGAAGGCCATCGGCCCGCTCCCGCGCCAGCACGGCATCCTCGCCGCCATGCTCCACGAGGCCCGCCCGGAACGCCTCGCCGACGTGCGCAAGGACCCCCGCTTCGAGGGCTGGCCCTCCGCCCACCCGAACATGTCCGACTTCCTGGGCCTGCCCATCCGCGACGGGGACGAGGTCATCGGCGCACTGTTCCTCGCCAACAAGGTGCGCCCCTCCGCGGGCCACGGACAGGACGTCCCGGCACCCCGGACGGGCGGCGGCTGCGGATTCACCGAGGACGACGAGGAACTGCTCACGATCCTCGCCCAGCACGCGGCGATCGCCCTGACCAACGCCCGCCTGTACGAGCGCAGCCGCGAGCTCACCATCGCCGAGGAGCGGTCCCGGCTCGCCCATGAACTGCACGACGCGGTCAGCCAGAAGCTTTTCTCCCTGCGCCTCACCGCGCAGGCGGCAGCCGCCCTCGTCGACCGCGACCCGTCACGCGCCAAGGGCGAACTCCAGCAGGTGGCCGCGCTCGCCGCGGAGGCGGCGGACGAACTGCGCGCCGCCGTCGTCGAGTTGCGCCCCACCGCGCTCGACGAGGACGGCCTGGTCGCCACCCTGCGCAATCAGATCCAGGTCCTCGACCGCGCCCACTCGGCGCGGGTCGCGTTCTCCAGCCGCGGGGTCCGCGCGCTGCCCGCGGCCCAGGAGGAGGCCCTGCTGCGCGTCGCCCAGGAGGCCCTGCACAACGCGCTGCGGCACTCCGGCGCCACCCGGGTCGACGTCACCCTGGAGAAGCACGGCCCGGGTGCCGTCCTGCGCGTCACCGACGACGGCGGCGGTTTCGAACCCGCCGCGATACGCAGCGCCGGCCGCCACCTCGGACTGGTGTCGATGCGCGACCGGGCGAGCGGGGTCGGCGGCAACCTCACCGTGGAATCGGCGCCCGGAAAGGGCACCACGATCGAGATGGAGGTCCCTGGTGGCTGACGCAATCAAGGTGCTGCTCGTCGACGACCACCAAGTGGTCCGCCGCGGTCTGCGCACCTTCCTCGAAGTACAGGACGACATCGAGGTCGTGGGAGAGGCCTCCGACGGTGCCGAAGGGGTCGAGCGCGCCGAGGAGTTGAAACCCGACGTCGTCCTCATGGACGTCAAGATGCCGGGCATGGACGGCATCGACGCGCTGCGCCGGCTCCGCGAACTCGCCAACCCGGCACGGGTGCTGATCGTCACCAGCTTCACCGAGCAGCGCACCGTCGTGCCGGCCCTGCGCGCCGGAGCCGCCGGCTACGTGTACAAGGACGTGGATCCGGACGCCCTGGCCGGCGCCATCCGCTCCGTGCACGCCGGACACATCCTGCTGCAACCCGAGGTCGCGGGTGCCCTGTTGTCCCAGGACGAGGCCAACTCGGGTCAGGGGAGAGGCGGTTCGCTCACCGAGCGGGAGCGTGAGGTGCTGGGCCTGATCGCTGACGGCCGCTCCAACCGGGAGATCGCCCGCGCCCTCGTCCTGTCCGAGAAGACGGTGAAGACCCATGTCTCGAACATCCTGATGAAGCTCGACCTCGCCGACCGGACCCAGGCCGCGCTCTGGGCCGTGCGGCACGGCGTCGGGGGCTGAGGCCGGGGCCGGTCACCAGGGAGAGGGCGCTCCGGCGCACTTCCCTGGACGGTCGGCGTCCGGCAATTCGGAGGGTTCCGCTCCGGGATGAGATTCATACCGTCGTGTGTATGTCCCTCGAATGGCGCATCCTTTGGTGATCTCCGCCGTTCTCCAGTGCGTGCCGCGGCGACCTGCCGCGGTGATCGCCAGGAGGGGTTGAAGAAGTGAAGAACCTGAAGAAGGTCACGGCAGTCGCGATGGTGGCCGGCGGCCTGGTCGCCGCGGGAGCCGGCATGGCCTCCGCCACCGACGGTGCGTGGGCGGGCGGCAAGGCCGCGGGCTCCCCGGGTGTCGTCTCCGGCAACCTCGTCCAGGCCCCGGTGCACGTCCCGGTGAACGCGGTCGGCAACACGGTGAACGTCATCGGTGCCCTGAACCCGGCCTTCGGCAACCTGGGCATCAACCACTGAGGCCCGCACCGGACCGTTCGTGACCACCGGCCTTCCAGGGGTCCTTGGGAGGCCGGTCAGGTTGTCGAATGATCAGTTGACTGGCCCGATCGGGGCTTTCGTCGCGGCATCCCGTGCCGCGTCGGACCTCCTCGCGTTGCTCAGCGTACGACCCTCGGCCGGGTCGGATAAGCGAACGCAGGAGGAACGTTTTTTATGAAGATCGCCAAGAAGGCAGCCCTGGCCCTCACCGTCGCCGGGATCGCCGCGGGCGCCTCGGCCGGTGCCGCCGTCGCCGACTCGGGTGCCGACGGCGCTGCCGCGCAGTCCCCGGGCGTCGCCTCGGGCAACACCGTGCAGGTCCCGGTCCACGTCCCCGTGAACGTGTCCGGCGACAGCGTGAACGTCATCGGTCTCCTGAACCCGGCCTTCGGCAACCAGGCCGTCAACGACTGATCCGTACGGTCGTCAAGGGCCCCGCGCCGGAAGCGCGCGGGGCCCTTCGCGTACCGGGAGCGCCCACCCCGCGGGCCAGGAGCGTCGGCCCGGCGTCCCGCGCGCGGTGAGCGCTCACGCGCCGTGGAGGCTCCGTCCCGCACGCCGTGAGCGCTCCCGTGAGGCCCGAAGGTCCCTGTCCCGCGCCACGAGCGCGCCCGCGGGGCGCAGGCTCCTTCCGTGTCCCCGGCCCCTTCGCGCGGGAGCGCGACTCGGGATCCCAGGCCGCCTCTCAATGCCGCTCGGTCCGCCGCGACCCCCAATCCGCCCGGACCCCGCACAGCCCCCGGTGCGCCGCCGGCCCCGGCACCTCCGGCTCGGGCCCGCTCACCGCCCCCGCACTGCTCAGGCTCGGGCCCGCTCACCGCCCCCGCACTGCTCAGGCTCGGGCCCGCTCACCGCCCCCGCACTGCTCTCGGGCCCGCTCACCGAGCCCCCGGAGTCTCCCGCTCACCCAGGTCGGCCGACCCCCGCGCCGCCCCCCCCGGACGCTCACCGAGCCCCCCGTTCCCGCTCCTCCACGAAGGCGTTGTACGCGGCCACCTGCGCCCGTCGGGCCGTCCGCTCCACCGGGCGCAGCGCGAGGGAGCGTGCGCCGATCTCCGAGGCGCTCACCGCTCCGCCGTGGCCGTTCTCGTAGGCCACGGAGATCAGCAGCCCCACCCGCTGGGCGAGCTCCAGTACACGCACGGCGCGCGGCGGATAACCGGGAGCGAGCACCTCGCGACCACGCTCGGCACGCGCCCGGTACGCGTCGATCGCGGCCTCCGCGACCGGCCCCGATCCGGCCACGTCCAGTCGCGACAACACCTCGGTCGCCTCGCGCAGCGCCTCCGCCAGCTCCCGCTCCGCCTCGCCGAGGGACGGCACGTCGGCGGGCGGCGCCTCCCGCACGGCGAGACAGTGCCAGAGGACCTCGACGTGCACATCGCCTTCGGGCCCGGCCTCGTACACCTCGGGCACGAGCCCGAGCGCCGCGCCGTGACAGACGACGGCCTCCTCGGCGTCGAGGGCGCGCGCGTTGAACTCCGGCGGACCGCTCAGCCCGAGCGGATGACCCGGCGCCGGCAGCGCGACCCGCAGTCCCGTCACGCCGAGCGCGCGGAGCCGTCCGAGGGCGAACGTCAGGCCCACGGGCCCGGACTCGCCGGGCAGCCCCTCGACCCGGTGCACGGCGTCCTCCCCGACGACGGCGAGCACCGCGTCGTCCGGTGAAACAAGTCCGGCCAAAAGGGCATTTCCCCATGCGGCCAGTCGTCCTGAGCGTGGTTCCGAGAGCATGCCTCCACCCTAAGGACCGGCCGATGGATTGGAGCGGCCGACCGGTGGCGTAGGTTTTCCCTGGGGGCTGCGTCGACAGACGTCAGCGACGGCCGAGACTGCAATGGGAGACAACGCGCTCATGAGCGATGTACTGGAGCTGGAGGACGTGTCCGTGGTCCGCGAGGGCCGGGCTCTGGTGGACCAGGTCTCCTGGTCGGTCAAGGAGGGCGAGCGCTGGGTCATCCTCGGCCCCAACGGCGCCGGGAAGACGACCCTCCTGAACGTCGCCTCCAGCTACCTCTTCCCCAGCCAGGGCACCGCCACCATCCTCGGCGAGACCCTCGGGAAGGTCGACGTCTTCGAACTGCGTCCGCGCATCGGCGTGGCCGGCATCGCCATGGCGGAGAAGCTCCCCAAGCGCCAGACCGTCCTGCAGACCGTGCTGACCGCCGCCTACGGCATGACCGCCGGCTGGCACGAGGACTACGAGGACGTCGACGAGCAGCGCGCCCGCGCCTTCCTCGACCGGCTCGGCATGAGCGACTACCTCGACCGCAGGTTCGGCACGCTCTCCGAGGGCGAGCGCAAGCGCACCCTGATCGCCCGCGCCCTGATGACCGACCCCGAGCTGCTGCTGCTCGACGAGCCCGCCGCGGGCCTCGACCTGGGCGGCCGTGAGGACCTCGTACGCCGCCTCGGCCGCCTCGCCCGCGACCCCATCGCCCCCTCCATGATCATGGTCACCCACCACGTCGAGGAGATCGCGCCCGGCTTCACCCACGTCCTGATGATCCGTCAGGGCAAGGTCCTCGCCGCCGGCCCGCTGGAGCTCGAACTCACCTCGCGCAACCTCTCGCTCTGCTTCGGACTCCCGCTCGTCGTCGAGCAGGTCGGCGAGCGCTGGACGGCGCAGGGCCTCCCGATGGCCTGAGCGCCCGACCCGGCCACCCGGCCACCCGGCCACCCGGCCACCCGGCCACCCGGACGCGCCCTGGGCCGCGCGTCCCGGTTGATCGTGCGCCCTGTCCGCCGAGGGCACACGGTCCTACCATGACCGTGTGAACGACATCAACGCATGGGTGTGGTGGCTGGTCGCCGCGGCCGGACTCGGCATCCCGCTCGTCGTGACCGCCATGCCGGAGTTCGGCATGCTCGCCGTCGGCGCCGTCGCGGCCGCGGCCACGTCCGGCCTCGGCGGTGGTGTCGTCCTCCAGGTCCTCGTCTTCGCCGTCGTCTCGGTCGCCCTCATCGCCGTGGTGCGGCCCATCGCGGCCCGACACCGCGCCCAGCAGCCTCAACTGGCCACGGGCGTGGAAGCATTGAAGGGGAAACAGGCAGTCGTCATGGAGCGGATCGACGGCTCCGGCGGCGGCAGGATCAAGCTCGCCGGGGAGATCTGGTCCGCGCGCGCCCTCGACGCCGGACAGTCCTACGAGGTAGGCCAGGAAGTGGACGTCGTGGACATCGAAGGAGCTACCGCGATCATCATGTGACCTCGTACGACGCAAGTGAACCGAACGCCCCACGTGGCAGACGGCGGTCTGTCAGACTCGTCCAGCAAGATCTTCAACAACCATAAGATCTTTCGGAATCACCGAGGCGGAGAAGGGTACGGGGAGCAACGATGGAACCGATCATCATCGTCCTGATCATTCTGGTGGTGCTGGTCTTCATCGCCCTGATCAAGACCATCCAGGTCATCCCACAGGCGAGCGCCGCCATCGTCGAGCGCTTCGGCCGCTACACACGCACACTGAACGCCGGCCTGAACATCGTCGTCCCGTTCATCGACTCCATCCGCAACCGCATCGACCTGCGCGAACAGGTCGTGCCGTTCCCCCCGCAGCCGGTGATCACCCAGGACAACCTGGTCGTCAACATCGACACCGTGATCTACTACCAGGTCACCGACGCCCGGGCCGCGACGTACGAGGTCGCCAGCTACATCCAGGCGATCGAGCAGCTCACCGTCACCACGTTGCGCAACATCATCGGCGGCATGGACCTGGAGCGCACGCTGACCTCCCGCGAGGAGATCAACGCGGCCCTGCGCGGCGTCCTCGACGAGGCCACCGGCAAGTGGGGCATCCGCGTCAACCGCGTCGAGCTCAAGGCCATCGAGCCGCCCACCTCCATCCAGGACTCGATGGAGAAGCAGATGCGCGCCGACCGTGACAAGCGCGCCGCGATCCTCACCGCCGAAGGCATCCGCCAGTCCCAGATCCTCACCGCGGAAGGTGAGAAGCAGTCCGCGATCCTGCGCGCCGAAGGTGAGGCCAAGGCCGCCGCACTGCGCGCCGAGGGCGAGGCCCAGGCCGTCCGCACGGTCTTCGAGGCGATCCACGCCGGGGACCCGGACCAGAAGCTCCTCTCCTACCAGTACCTCCAGATGCTCCCGAAGATCGCCGAAGGCGACGCCAACAAGCTCTGGATCGTGCCCAGCGAGATCGGCGACGCCCTCAAGGGACTCAGCGGCGCCATGGGCAACTTCGGTGCCATGGGCGGCGGTTCGGGCAACGGCGGCACGTCGGGCGGCTCCGGCGGCGGCACGGAGCGCCGCGAGAAGCCGTCGATCACCGACTGACCTCTCCGCATACGGCGATGGGGCCCACCTCCACGAGGGAGGTGGGCCCCATCGCCGTACCGGTCACGGGCCGCGCCGCGCGGATCAGGCGGCCGGCTGCACCAGCCACTGAGGCAGTGCGTCGAAGTCGTCCTGCCCGAGCGCCAGCAGCATCGCGTCCGCCGGCGTCGGCTCGAACGGCTGCCGCAGCAGCGGCATGCCCGCCTGCTCCGGCGTACGGTCCGCCTTGCGGTGATTGTCCACCGCACACGAGGCGACCGTGTTCAGCCACGAGTCCTGACCACCCTGCGCCCGCGGCACCACGTGGTCCACGGTCGTCGCCCGGTGCCCGCAGTACGCGCACCTGTGCCGGTCGCGTACCAGCACACCCCGCCTCGACCACGGGGCTTGTCTTCGGAAGGGCACCCGGACGTAGCGGCAGAGCCTGATCACCCGGGGCACGGGTATGTCCAGGTCGGCTCCGCGCATGCGCAGCTCGGGGTGGGCCTGCTCGACGACCGCCTTGTCCTGCAGCACCAGAACGACGGCTCGGTTCAACGTCACCGTCGACAGCGGCTCAAAGCTCGCGTTGAGTACCAGCGTGTCCCGCATCCAGCCCACCTCCTGTGCGCACCGGCCCACCCCCCTGGCGGGCTGGATCAACTCTGGCCGGGCACGCCGAGATGGACAACGCAATAAAAAATGCCCGCCCCTGATCACTTCCAAGACCAGAGGCGGGCAAACGTTCAATGAACGTCAGTCTTCGACACCGCGAGGTGCCTCACGCGGGAGCGGCGTACTCACCGATCAGCTGGGCGCGCCCCAGCGTGTGGAACCGCAGATTGAAGCCCACCACGGCGGCCGACACGTCCGAGTCAGGACCGAGCTTCTCCTGATCGACGGCGTAGACCGTGAACACATACCGGTGAGCCGGGTCCCCGGACGGCGGCGCCGCACCGCCGAAGTCCTTCGAGCCGTAGTCGTTGCGCACGTGCACCGCGCCCTCGGGCAGGCCCTCGAACTTGCCGGTGCCGGCCCCCGTGGGCAGCTCGGTGACCGACACCGGGATGTCGAACAGGACCCAGTGCCAGAATCCGCTCCCCGTCGGCGCGTCCGGGTCGTAGCAGGTCACGGCGAAACTCTTGGTCTCCGGCGGGAAACCCTCCCAGCGCAGCTGCGGAGAGGTGTTCCCCGCCGCGTAGACCTGAGCGTCCTTGAGCGTCGCACCCTGCTCGACGTCCTCGCTCGTGACCGTGAACGCCGGCACGGGCGGATGGAAGTCGTGGGGGAGTGGCGGCCGCTTGAGCTCGGTCACGTCGGTACCTCCTGATCGGTTCCTGGTCGGTTGCCGGGCGGTTCCTGAAGCGGAATCTCCCGACCCGAGCCTAGAACCAGCTGCGCTTGCTGCCGACCTCCGACAGCCACTGGTTCAGGTAGGCCGCCCAGTCCGTGCTCTGGTAGTCGTGCAGCCCCACCTGGAACGAGCGGAACGAGTCGCTGCCCTCGCTGAAGAGGCCCGGCTTCTTGTCCATCTCCAGCACGACGTCCATCGCGTGCTCGTCCGCGACGAAGCTCAACTCCACCTGGTTCAGACCGCGGTACTGCGACGGCGGGTAGAACTCGACCTCCTGGTAGAACGGCAGCTTCTGCCGCGTCCCCCGGATGTGACCGCGCTCCATGTCCGCGGTCTTGAAGCGGAAGCCCAGCTGGATGAACGCGTCCAGGATGGCCTTCTGCGCCGGCAGCGGGTGCACGTTGATCGGGTCCAGGTCGCCCGAGTCGATGGCGCGCGCGATCTCCAGCTCCGTCACCACACCGATGTTCATCCCGCGCAGGCTCTGCCCGTCGATCATGGTGACCGGCGTCTCCCACGGGATCTCCAGACCGAACGGCACCGCGTGCACCGCGCCGGCCTGGAGCTCGAAGGCGCCGCCGAGGCGCACCTTCGTGAAGACGATGTCCTGCTTGTACTCCTGGTCGTCGTGGCCCTCGACCTCGACCCGGGCCTGCAGACCGACGGACAGGCCCTCGATGGACTGGTCCACCGACCCGCCCTGGATCCGCACCTCGCCCTGGACGACGCCGCCCGGGACGGTGTTGGCCTCCGTCAGCACCGTCTCGACCGAAGCGCCACCGGCACCCATGCTCGCGAGCAGCCGCTTGAACCCCATGTCACTACCTCCCCAGGCAACGCCTGTTCCGTCCTGATGTCCGTCTGGATTCCTTGATCCTTACAAACGCGATCCAGCCGCGGCCGGTTCCGTGCCCACACTTTTCCAAGGAGCGGAGCACCTGACCACCCCGTCGACGAGCATCCGCCCGCACCGGCCCCGGACCGCTCCCGGCTCCCGTCCCGGTTCCTGGACTACGCTCGTACGCCATGATCGTGGCCCCTGACCGTACGCCTCTCACGCGCGACTTCTTCGACCGCCCCGTACTGGACGTCGCCCCCGACCTCCTGGGGCGCATCCTCGTGCGCTCCACCCCGGACGGTCCGATCGAGCTCCGCATCACGGAGGTGGAGGCGTACGACGGCCCGAACGACCCCGGCTCACACGCCTGTCGCGGCCGCACGGCCCGCAACGGAGTGATGTTCGGTCCGCCCGGCCATGTGTACGTCTACTTCACCTACGGCATGTCAAGGCGGTCAGCATGAGCTTCATGGATCTTGCTCACCCCGCTGAAGAAGTCGCCCCCAAGCTGCTCGGTGCCATCCTCACCCACGAGACCCCCGAGGGAACCGTGAGCATCACCATCACGGAGACCGAGGCGTACTCCGGTTCGGCCGACCCTGCCTCCCACGCCTATCGAGGCAGGACACCCCGAAACGCCGTCATGTTCGGACCTGCGGGACACCTGTACGTGTACCGGTCTCACGGACTCCACTGGTGCGCCAACATCGTCACCGGGGCAGACGGCATCGCTACAGCTGTCCTCATCCGGGCAGGCAGGGTCATCGAAGGGGAAGACCTGGCCCGCGAGCGGCGAGGGGGCAAGGTCGAGAGTCCACGTCTCGCGCGGGGTCCGGGGAACTTCTGCCAAGCGCTCGGCATCACGGCGGAGCACAACGGCGCAGACCTACTGACAGGCGCCTCGGTCGCGCTGTCCGAGGGCGAGCCAGTACCTGCCGCACTCATCCGGGTTGGTCCTCGGGTAGGCGTGAGCAAAGCCCACGACTGGCAGCACCGCTTCTACCTCGCCGGTGATCCAACGGTCTCGGCGTACCGACTGAGCCCGAGAGCCAAACCGCCGGCCGGAGCATGAGCCCGCGGGCCCACGTTCTCGTCCGACACCTGTGAGTAATCCCCGACCGACGTGGCGTTCGCGCGAGCCACCGCGTACCGAAGGCACTCACGACACCCCGACACAGGGTCGGGCGGCGCAGAGGGAAGGGTCACGTATACCGGCCCGTCCATCGAGGATGATCCCCCGGGGCGCCTACGGGATGGCGCCTCAGTCGCGTGGTCGACGGAAGTCATGCGCGGCAAGCGGCGGACCACTCGGCGAGCCGTGCCCGAAGGTCTTCGCCGAAGAGGGCGTATTCCTCGTACCCGGCGAACTCCTTCAGGTACGCCTGAACATCTCGGCCGTCGCGGAGTACGAGACTTCCCGCCGTCGTCTCGATGGTCACCAACGCGGCGTCGTGGACGGTGAACGTACTCAGAGGGGTTCGGGGCGTCGGTGTCCCCAGGGGGATCACCCCGATCCGAACGTTCGGGAGGTAGGACAGGGACGCCAGACGGTCCATCTGCTCGGCCAGTGCCAGCGGGGAGACGACCGGCCGGCGAACCGCCTGCTCGGTCAGAACGAACGTGAACCGTTTCGAGGCGTCGTAGAGGACGGCTTGCCGCGGAACATCGCCCGCCACTCCTCACCGTCCAAGAGCACGAACGGCCTCCCGAAGAACACTCTCGGGGATCTCCACGAGCCCTTCCCCCTGCGGGGGAGTGAAGGCGTCGGACACGTCGCCCTGAACCACGATGGCGCCGGACGCGGTGCGGTAGACGTTCGGGCAGTCATCGTCTCCACACGTGCCGTTGCCGTTGCCGGTGAGCCGAGTCAGTTGCGCACAGATGCATCTGAGGGATGTCCGGCCCCTCCCTCGCCGGCCTGGCGAGGGGCCCCGCCCGACTCCCTGCGCCGCTGGTGTCCGAGTACCTGGTGTTCCACTCGCATCTCAGTCTCGTTGCGAGCCACCACAGCGCCGATGCGAGCAGCGAGGCGGCCGGAAGTAGTGGACAGGTCGAGTACTCCCTGAGCCTGTGCGGCGGCCAGCGTGACGCCGGTCGCCTCGGCCAGGTCCACCAGGTCTTCAAGATCCCAGGGGGTGCGGTGCATACGGTCGTAGTGTCGGGACACGATGGCGTCTGCCTTGCCGTCCTCTACCAGAGCTTTCACGCGCTCCCACTCGGCGCTTCGCTTGGCTCCCCGCTTGGTTGAAGCTGACGTGTCCTTCTCAACGACCACGGCTATGACCGACCAGCCCTTCCGGTCGCACCGTGCCTGACTCAGCTCGACCTGTTGTGTCAGGTTCCCGCCCTTGGATCCCTCGCCCCTCGGGGTGGGGCTGAGCCTGGCGTAGATGATCGCTCGCACTGTCTGACTCCTGCTTGTCGTCGCCTTGCGGATGACGCCGGATCAACGACATGCATGCACAGTGAGTCACCTACGCATGTGGTTCTGCATGAACCTGGGGGCGGTCCCGGTGACAGGCCCAGCGGCGTCCTGCTCCGGGCCGGCGAGATCACCGAGGGCGTCGACCTGGATCGCAAACGTCGAATCTCGGCCCGCAATGACAAGGAACTGGCCAAAGGGCCGGCGCGCCTTGCCACGGCTCTCGGGGTGGTCCGTGCGCTCGACGGCACCGACGCCTGCGGCCCCGAAGGCTCCCCGCTGACCTTGCGCGCGGGCACTCCCGTCCCCTCCGACCAGGTACGGAACGGTCCCCGTACCGGTGTGTCCGGCGACGGCGGAGTCCACCCTTGGCGCTGCTGGATCGCCAACGACCCTACGGGTGAGCCCATATCGGGCGCATACGCCCCGTCGGCGCTCAACTTGACGCGTCCCTGGGGGATCCGTAATGTAGCCCGAGCCGCTTGAACCGGGTACGGCGTTCAGCCAGCAGCCGGAAGCGGCCAACCCACTACCTACGACTTCCCCTCAGCGGGGGCGAATTCGGTGTGCCTGCATGCCCGAATTCGAACTCGCGCAACTCGATTATGAGTGGACGCGGGAATCGGTTAACGTAGTGAATGTCGAAAGGCCGCGGGGCGAAAGCCATCGAAAGCCCGAAGACAATCCCGCCGACAGGGAATCGGACACGAAAGAGTCTGATAGAGTCGGAATCGCCGGAAAGGGAAACGCGAAAGCGGGAACCTGGAAAGCACCGAGGAAATCGGATCGGAAAGATCTGATAGAGTCGGAAACGCAAGACCGAAGGG